>CAYWTJ010000090.1:0-61140 GCA_964460225.1 uncultured Planctomycetaceae bacterium
CTCGCAGACCGGATGGTGCAAAATGCACTCCGCCGGCCGGCGCACGATAAGAAGGTAGTCATCCTCGGAGCGGGCGCAGTCGGCAGCGCGGTGGGAGCGCTGCTGGCTCAAGGCGGCTGCCCGACGGTCCTGATCGGCCGCAAGGCACATGCGCAAGCCATCAACGAACGGGGGCTGAAGCTGACCCTTGGCCGAGGAACGCGCTGGATCCGAGACAACCTGCGGGCGGTTGAGACTCCGGAGGATGCGCTGACGCTGGCCGGTCAGCCGGATTTGCTCATCGTAGCGGTAAAGAGTTTTGATACCGACACAGCGCTGATGCAGGCGAAGGGACTGATCGGACCGCAAACCGTAATTCTCAGTCTGCAAAACGGAGTGGGCAACGAACCGCGGATCGCGGCGGCGTTCCCCCAAAATACGGTTCTGGGCGGCGCGATCTGCGCATATCTGGAGTTTGCCGCTCCAGCCGAGGTGGTCTGGACCGATGACCGGGGAGGCTTGGCGGCGGGCTTCTTCAGTGGCGACCGCCTACGAGCGGAGAGCGCGGCAAAACTTCTGCGGGCGACCGGCATGCAGGTGGTATTCTCCGCCGATGCCGCGCGGGTGAAGTGGTCAAAACTGCTTCTCAATACCGCCTTTAATGCCCTCAACGCTGCCACCGGACTAAGCACCGGAGAGATCCTTGCGCACCCGGAATACGGAAAATTGGCGGTACAGGCGCTGCGGGAGGGATTCGCGGTACTGTCCGCACAGGGCATCCGCCCGTTGGATCTGCCGGGGTATCAGGTCGGAAAACTCGGCCTTCTCTGCCGCCTGCCGATTTTTGTTGCCCAGCAAATATTGGCACGGATCACGGCGAAAGAAACAAAGACCGTCAGTTCCATGCGGCAGGACCTGAAACGCGGACGCGGCCTGACAGAAATCAATGAGATCAACGGTGCCATCGTGGCCGCCGGAAAACGTGCGCATCTGGCAACCCCCGCCAACGCCCGGCTATGCTCTCTCCTGCAGACGCCGGAGCATCCTGCGGACAAAACGCGCCTCAGCTAAATCAGCGACAGGAAGCCGGAGCAATAAACGGCCGGTTCTTTCCGCCAAAGCCTCTGACCATAGTCACGAACACCGGGTGATTTCGCGCACGGCCGCCACCGCTCTTTTTCCTTGGAAATACAGGTGCGGCAAACATATACTCTGAACCGTCGGCTCACCGAAATCCGGATGTGGCAACCATCCGGCGGATCAGGGAAGAGGAGAGAACGTCCGTGGCGGAAGAAGCAAATAATCCATTGCATGCGGCAATGGCGCTCATCGAAGCGGGAAATACAGAAGACGCACTGGCCTTGCTTGAGGCACTGCCGTTGTCCGAGCAAAGCTCCCCGCTGGCGCGCTACTGTGTTGCCATCTGTCGCGCCCGACAGGGCCGAACCGCCGAGGCAATTGCCCTTCTGCAGCAACTTGCGCCCGCCGCCCTTCCGCAGGCGCAGGAGTTACTGCGGCAGCTCACCGTATTCCGCGCGAAAGACGCCGCAGCCGATGCGACCTTGAGCCGTCGCCCAAGTACGCCCTGCTCGGGCATTCCCGCCCAGCCGCGCCAGCCGGCGGCGCCATCAAGCAAAGAAATCCGACCGTGCGCCAATATACCCGACGCGGCAATTCGACAACGGACCTTCCTCTGTGTGCATGATGTGTATCCCGGCTACTATCCCACCCTTCAAAGACTCTGCCGGGAAGCGGGAGCGAAATCATACGCCGAACAAATAGAAATTTTCCGGCAGGACGGGTTCGGCGCGCTGCATATGTATCCGTTTTATATGCCTCCGCAATTATGGCGGTCCCACCTCTCAATCTTTTCGCACATGCAATTGCAGACACAATGGTGGCGTGAATTCGGCCAGGGACCATGCCCGTCCGATCCGCATGAAATGCTCCGGCAACAGGTTGAACTACTCCGTCCCGATGTGCTGTACATCGGCAACCCCACGCCGCCGCTGGACAGTGCATTCATACGCAGCCTGTCGTTTCAGCCGGCAATTATCTGCGGCTGGCGCTGCGCCTCCATTCCGCCAACCACCGACTGGTCGGCATTCGACATTATCTTGGGGGACGCTCTGCCGATTTTGAATGTTGCAAAAAAACACGGCGCACGCAACGCCATCCTGATGCACCCGGCCTTTCCTCGCTGGCTGGCTGACTGGCATGCGGACATTCAGCCGGAAAAAGCGATTCTCTTTGCCGGTTCCGCCAGCGGCGGCCAGCACAACCAGCGCGATCTATATTGGGAAGCCTTGGCGAAGGCCGCAGACGCCGACAATTTCGAGTTTACCCTCCACGCCCCGGCCGCCGCACATATGTCCGCGCAACTGCGTGCGCGCTGTCGTCCGCAGCTTTGGGGAGCGGAACTCTACCGCGAAATGCGCCGGCATCGCATCGTCCTCAACGCCTACAGCAACATTCCGAACGTAGACGGATTCAACATGCGTCTACTCGAAGGGCTTGGCCTCGGTTGCTTCCTCCTCAATGAATACGTCCCCGGTATCGAGAAACATTTTGAACTCGACCGGGAAATCGTCTGCTTTCGCTCCCCGCAGGAACTGGTCGAAAAAGCCCGTTACTACCTCGCGCATGAAGAAGAACGCGCTGCCATCGCCAGACGCGGACAGGAAAAAGTCCTGCGCAACCATGCCTTGGAAGAACACATCAAAACCTTCAGTGAATTCTTCCTTTCCGCCCTCGCACAAAAAGAAAGCGTCCTGCGCAACAAAGCCGGGAACATCCCTCCCCCCTCCACATCGTCGGAACCCGAGGCGGACGCAGCAAGGGATGTCTACGATCAGGCATATCTCTGGGGATGGCATCACCCCGAACACCGGGAGAAGGTGTACCTCTGCTACAAGACGCCGGACTATGCGGACAATGCCCGACGCTTCGCCGCCAGCCCCGAATTTCAGGAAGAACTGCGCCACCTTTGCGCTCTCGGCAAGCCTCCCCGGCGCGAAGTCCGCGTCCTTGATTTCGGCTGCGGCAACGGCATCGCTTCGTATGCCCTGGCGAAGGCCGGCTACGACGTCACGGCCATGGATTCGAGCACCGGAGAAATCGCCGGTATCCGTGCAGCCCAAAAGTTGCAGGGGCTTGACCACGTGGAATTCACCATCCGGCACTCCTCCGGCGAAACGATCCCGTTTCCGGAAGAAAGTTTTGATATCATCTGGATGCGCGAGGCATTGCACCACATGCACGATTTGCCGAATTTCGTAGCCGGCATTCAACGCCTCCTGAAACCGGGCGGAATTCTCTGCTGCCTGCGGGATCCGACGCTCTTCAACGAAGCTCAACGCGCCTTTCTCTTTTCGACCCACCCGTTTTATCACATCACGCACGATGAAGGATGCTATTACCTGCGTGAGTATCTCGAAGCATTCCGCCTCGGGGGACTGCAACTGCACGTCTGCCTCAACCCGATTTCTTCGCCGATCAACACATACCCCGCCCGCTTTGAGCCGGGCCGCACCTTTGATGATGCGGCGGCCACGCAGGTGAAAAACGCCATCTTCCTCTTCAGCTTCTTCTGCGTCCGCCCCTTCACAGCCCCCGCCGGCAGGAACGAGACACTCTCCCTGCCACCCGCAGCGGACGCGCCCGCGTTACCTTGCGCAGCGACGCCACCCGACGCATTCCGGCCCCTGCCCGCGGAGGAGGACAAGACGCCGGCCATTGCGGGAACGGGACTACGTCATCCGGCTTACCCCGAGGTCCATTTCGGCTGCGGAGTGCAGATCACCGGCATGAACGCCGTTACCATCGGCACCGGCAGTTGCATTGGCGACAACTGCTGGCTCAATGCCAATCTCCGCGACGGCCGGCCGCGTCTGCGCCTTGGCCGCTGCGTATTGATCGGCCGGGGCTCGGTCCTCAATGTGTCCGACGATCTGGAGGTCGCAGACTTCACCTTTACCGGCGCCAATGTGCTGATCTCGGAGGCATATCACCGTTACGCGGACATCACGCGGCCGTATCTGGCGCAGGGCACCGCCGGCAAAGGAGGCATCGTCATTGAAGAGAATTGCTGGCTTTCGTTTGGTGCAATCATCTGCGGCAGCTTGCGGATCGGCAGAGGCAGCGTACTCGGAGCGGGAACCGTGGTAACCCGCGACGTGCCGCCGTTCGCTGTAGTTGTCGGCAACCCGGCCCGGATTGTAAAACTCTTCAACCCCGAAACCGGCGCATGGGAGCCCATACGCGATCAAGCTGATCAAACCCGCGTCGAGGAAGCGCGGCAACGTCGCCCAGTACCGGAACGGGAGGCGTACCGTGCGCTGCTCTGGAAGAACTCTCCCATCAAGGCGGTTGATCCTGTCTGCGCCGGCCGGGGAGTATGGCTATGAGCCTTCTTCCCCGGCGGCAGAAACGGACCATCGCGCTGACTCATACGCAAACCGATCTGGACGAAGCGAGACGGCGTTTTCAGACTGGCGACTTTAACGGAGCCTTCGACGTATACGAGCAGTTGCTTCCGGCCTTTGAGGCATATCAGCAGCAATTACTCTGCGAGGTCGACGACTGTTTTCAGCGGCTGCCCGCCACGGACCGGTACACGCAGTACCAGTCGCGCGCGTATGAATTCCCGATTCGCTCCGGCGACAAGGTACTCGACATCGGCAGCGGCAATGTCCCGTTCCCGCTTGCAACGCATCTGGCAGACCTCACCCTGTCCGACCATACGCTGGGACGCGGCGGGGTGCCGTTCAAGCAGGTCGCGGGCAAACCCGTATATGAATGCGATCTTGAATCGCTGCCGTTTGCGGACAAGGAGTTTGATTTTGTTTATTGCTCACATGTGCTGGAGCATGTGCAAAACCCGGAGCGCGCCTGCAAGGAACTCATGCGTGTCGGCAAGCGCGGATTTGTGGAATGTCCGGGCATGGGCGGCGATCTGCTCCTGAATACTGCACAGATTTCACATCACCGCTGGGGTGTCCAATTACTGGGGGAAACGCTTTTCTTTACCGAATACTCGCCGGAAACCGCACAGGGACTGGGAACGCCGGTACTATTGAACATGCACTGCGCTCCGCAGACGCCACAGGAGCGGGCATTCTCAGCGGCGTTGCGACTGGCCGTGATCCGCCTCAACGTCCTGATGCTGTGGGAGGACCATTTTTCATTTGAGGTCCGGCGGCTGCCGGCAACCGGACGAAGCGGGGGAGCTTGACGATGTTGCGCGTACTGGTGACAGGGGCGGGGGGCTTTATCGGTTCGCGGATTACACACCTGCTGGCGCAGCGCGGAGCATGCGTCGGAGCTCTCGGAAGATTTGACACCGCAACCGGCCGGGGCGCACTCTGGCGGGACGCAGAAGAGGTGGCGGGTCTGAGCCTGCCCGACCCGGCGTTTGTTCGATTGGTAGCGCGTTTCCGGCCCGATGCCGTGATCCATTGCGCTGCTCCGGCTTCGGTCCCGCACTCGGTGGAAGCGCCGCATGGCGATTTCGCGGGTTCCGTTGATGTCTGCGCGTTTGTCCTTGAGACTCTGCGCTTGCAGGCGCCATCCTGCAGATTCTACCTGATTTCCAGCGCTGCGGTATATGGCGAGCCGCAAACGCTTCCGGTGCGCGAAGATGCGCCCTGCCGGCCACTCTCCCCCTATGGATATCACAAACGCATCTGCGAATTGCTGGCGGAGGAATACGCGACACTGCACGGCATCCGCGGGGCTGTGCTACGGATTTTTTCCGCATATGGCCCGGGTCTGCGCAAACAGGTGGTATATGATTTGTTCCGTAAATTTTCCGCGCCCGGTGGCGGTGAGGTGGTTTTACCCGGCACGGGCAATGAGTCCCGCGATTTCATCCACATCGACGATATCGCCGCCGCCCTTTGTCTGGCGGTCGAACAGCGGGCGGACGGTCTCTACAATCTTGCACTTGGCCGCGAAACGCGCATTTGCGATCTTGCCCGGCAGATTCACGAACTCTGCGCCAGCGCCCACACCATCCGTTTTTGCGGCGACCGGCGTCGCGGCGACCCGGCCTGCTGGCGTGCGGACGTTGGCCGCATCCGCGCACTCGGTTTTTCACCGGCCATCAGTCTTTCCGATGGTCTGCGCGACTATGCACGATGGTTGACAGAGCAGGATCTTTCCGCCACCTGATCCGCAATTCCCGTGCATCTACCACTTTTTCATATCGCCGGCATGTCGCGGAACACAGATAGCGATTTGATGTGCAACGCCACTGCAGTTGCAGCCATCAGGCTTCCGCGGCGCAAGCACCACTCAACGAGGAGAAAAGAATCCCATGGCAGAGATCCTCCACATCGGACTGCAACCGGTGGCTGACCGTTCCTGGATGGGCGGAGTCAACTATATCATCAATCTCGCCTGCGCGCTCAAAAAAGCTCTCGGCTCCCGGGTTTCCGTCAGCCTCTGCCTGACCCGCGAGGGACAACTGCCGCTGCTGCCGCTGTACGCCGACGCTTTTCAGGCGCTGGACCGCTTTCTCTTTGTCGGCTTCCGGCCGCAGGTAAAATCCCTGCCCCGCCCGGCGGTGCATTGCCCCGAGATTCTCGACCTGTACAGTCAGATCGATTTTCTTTATCCCGGCATCTACAACCACGCGCAGGTATTGGAGGCAGGCTATCCGTCTGCCGGTTGGCTGACGGACTTTCAGCACAAACACCTGCCGGAGTTTTTTTCCGCGTCGGAGCTTACTTTCCGCGACAGGCAGGAACGCGCAATTCTCTCTGCCGGCGGCCCGGTTTTTTTCAGTAGCCAAAGCGCTCTGGAGGACGCCCGCCGCTATTACCCGGAATATTCACCGCCCATGCGCGTTCTACATTTTCACACCGCGGCAGATTCCGGCTGGTATCAGATGGAGCCGGCCGAGGTCCGCCGGCGTCACAATCTGCCGGAGAAATACCTCATCTGCTGCAACCAATTCTGGATGCATAAAAATCATCTCGTTCTCTTTCAATCGCTCAAGCTTCTACGAGACAGTGGGCACGAACTTACCCTCGCCTGCACCGGCGACACCGCAGACCACCGCAACCCGGCCTACTTTGCGCAATTGCGACAGGAGCTCACGAAACTGGGAGTGCAAGAACAGGTGCGCTTTCTGGGCGTCCTTCCGCGAACCGAGCAGATGGCCTTGATGCGCGGCAGCCTTGCGGTTCTGCAGCCGTCGCGCTTTGAAGGATGGAGTACGGTGGTTGAGGATGCGCGGCTTTTGGGCAAAACGATCTTTCTGTCCGCGATTCCGGTTCATCTGGAGCAGAATCCTGAATTCGGCATTTTTTTCCAGCCGACCTCTGCCGACGACCTTGCGGCAAAATTACGGAGCGCCCTCCCGTCCCTGCACCCGGGACCCGATGTTGTACGCGAAGAACAGGCGAAAAAACTGGGCGAGGAGTTAATCGTTGCCTTCGGACGGCGGTTTTATGAACTCGTCCGAGAAGCTTGTTGTCTGGTGCCTCCTCCTTACGGGCTTCCGGCCGATCTTGCGCTCCCTTCGCTGACGGCCCCGTTTTCGGGACTGCCGCAGATGGAACAGCCCGGCGTGGCCGTCGTGACCGCGCTACGAACCGACCTCGCGGATCATCAACTGCTGCACGGCGAATCTGCCGCCGAATATCAGAAGCGATGCATCGCAAGCTGGCTGACCGCCGGCTTCGCGGTACTCTCCTGCAACACGCCGCAGGAGGCGCAAACACTGCAGGAGGATTATCCGCAGGTGCAATTTGTACAGGCCGGATTGCGCGGGCTTGACTTGCTCCCGACCAAGGCCCCCCGCATCACGCAGATGCTGCGCGCTACGCTGGCATGCAACAAGAGCGTCTGCGGCATCCTTGAGCCTTGCGTCTTACTGCGAAACCCGGCGGGACTGCGTGAGCAGTTGCGTTCTTCGTTCGCAGATGCTTGCCCGCAGGCAGACGACTCCCCGGCGCAAGACCGCAGTAATCGCGCGTTTCCCTTTGATTCGACGCCAGTGAAGGAACAAGGGCAAACAGCCGCTCTGTTTCTTTCCCGCATAGCGGCCGCCGGCACGGATGACAGTTTCGTGCTGCCGGGAGAATTCGATGGCGTTTTTCTGCCACGCGCGCGGGTTTTAACGCTTGAGAGCTGCGAACTCCGACTGACCGCACCGTGGTGGCCGGCCTGGTTGGCGCATATTCTGTTGCTGCGCGGGGGGCGACTGTTCCGCTGCGAGGGATTTACCTGCCGGCCAACGGATCCTGAGCAACCCGATCCGCAATTATCACAACGATCGCGCCAGATTTTCCAGAAAACGCTCAACTACGTCGGGGCGTTACGGCCGAACGCTCTTCCGCGGCCGTTGCAAGAACTGTTAATGAGCACATCCCCCGAGCCCTTGGCGGCCGCCAAAACGGCCGAGGCCTTGCAGCAACTATTCTCCGTCGCCGGCGACCTCCCGGAGGCACCGCAGCAACAACGCCACATCGTTGCACTGAAAAGCGCGCTGGAGCGACTGTTGCTTTCCGCAGACGCGGAGCAGACGCAAGCGGTATGGAAAATACATAACACGCTATTCCGCCGGATCGCGGAGTACGAGCATCTACAGGGCTTTCTCGAAGCCCCCGCCTGCCCGCGTACCACCATGCTGGAAGCAATCCGCGCAGCCGTAAACACTAATGGCTGGACGGCGGCGCTGCTGCTGCGTTCCCTCTTGCGCCTGCCGGCACTGGACCTCCCGCCCGAGTTGTGGCCGCCAACACAAGTGCTGCAGAGTCTGCTGCCAGTCTTTGTCGAGTACGTCTTCCGCTCCGGCAGCGCACCCGACCATCCCGGCGACACGGATCGTTTGCCCGCGATCCTGATAACCGGATACAGACGCCTGCAAACCCTCTGCGAGGAGGGATATGCTCCCGAACCGGCACTGTTGGAGGCCTGCTTCAATTCCCCTCATATCCTCCAGGCATATGCGTCCTCGCGGCCGTTACGGGAGGTCATGCAAAGCCGTGCGAACATGCTGGCGGCCTTCCAAGCCAAACGTCTTCCAACAACGCCGTGGCAACCGGCTCCCGCACAACCCCGTCCGCGTTTACGCTTGGGCGTATTTCTGAAGATGTTCGCGCCGCATACCGAGACCTACGCGACAATCCCTTTCTTCAGCGGACTGGATCGCAGCCGTTTTGAAATCCGGCTCTACGTGCAGCAGGAAACACATGCTCCCGTGGAAGCGCGCTGCCGGCGATTGGCCGACGCGTTCATCGTCCTGAACGGAGATTTCCCGGCGAGACTCCAGCGACTGCGCGCGGACGATCTGGATCTGTTGCTGATCGGCACCAATGCCACCGCAGTTTTAAATGACGCCGTGATGCTCGGTTTCCAGCGTGTTGCAAGAAAACAACTGGTCCAATTCTGCCAGCCTTGCACCACGGGCCTGCCCTGCATGGATGGTTTTCTGGCTGGCGAAACGTTGGAACTCGACCCTTCCGACTTCACCGAACGCCTGCATTTGCTTTCCGGCTCCGGAATTTGTTTCGATTCGGGCGCTGACGAAGACGGTGCCACGACCGCACAGAAATCGCGCGCACAATTCGGCATTCCAGCCGCCGCAACGGCATTTTTTTCGGGCGCGAATTATTTCAAGCTCTGCCCCGAACTGCTGGGAACCTGGGCGCACTTGCTGGCGCGAACACCAAATTCAGTACTCGTGCTGCTGCCATATGGCCCGGCCTGGTCAAGCACATACCCCGGGGAGCGGCTGGAACGGTTGCTGCATCAGGCATGTCTTGCCGCGGGGATCGAGCGCAAACGGATATTGATCCAGAAAGCGTTGCCGTCGCGGGGGGATGTCCGCCAGTTGATCGGACTGTGCGATGTGTACCTTGACAGTTTTCCCTATTCCGGCGCTACCTCACTGCTTGATCCCCTTGCTCTGGGAGTGCCGGTCGTGGCGATGGCCAGCCGCAGCGTCTGCGGCGCTCAAGGGGCGGGCATGCTGCGCGATTGCGGATTGGCGGAGTTGGTGGCGCAGGACGAAGAGGCCTATCTTCAACTCGCAATTCGCCTCGCCGGCGACGCAACCTACCGCGAGAAGATCGGCAACAAAATGCGTGCGCTCCTGCAAAACGGCGCGCCGTTCTACGATCTGTCGGCCTTTGCGCGCAAGCTGGAACCGGTGTACGAACAAATCGCCGGTGAACTGCGCTGAGCGCGGCTCCGGCGCAGAAGACGACGCCATCAGCGGTTGCACACGCTCTGTCTCGCGGTTACGTAGTATGCTGGGCACAGCGCCGATACAAGCAGGACACGGATCAATGAATCTGCCCCAGCAGAAGCCGCACGGCGGTGTTGGCCTGCTGGCCAGCGGCAATCAAAACGCGCGGAGCCATCAGTCCGCGCCCCGGTTCCGCCGCGCTTTCGCCGTCGCCTATCAGCCAGAAGCGCGCCCCCATCCGACGCACCTGAATCGTATTGCCGTCTTCCGTACCGGCCAGTCCGCTGGCGGCCACAACCTTCGCCTGCGGCAACCGGAGCAATACCGTTTCCACCAGCATTTGCTTCTGCTCGGGGCGGTCAAAACACTCTAAAACCACCGCGCAATCTGGAAACAGCGTCGGAATATTCTCAGGCGTCAGACGGCAGACATGCGCCTCGATCCGTGCAAGCGGATTGATTGCACGCAAATCCTCCGCCAGCGCCAGCGCCTTGTGCAGACCGATCTGACTCACGCGAAATGCCTGCCGGTTGAGGTTGCTCGGTTCAATCACATCAAAGTCTGCAAGGATCAGGCGCCCGACCCCGATGCGCGCCAGCGCGTGCGCCGCATTGGACCCCAACCCGCCGCAACCAGCCACGCCCACGCATGCAGCGCGCAGAGACTGCGCCACCCCCGGCGTATGACGGGCGCAGAGCAACGCCTCCAGCTCTTCATCCGCCGGCTGTTCCCCCCGGCGGATAAGAACCACCGCGTCATCTGTTGACACAAGCGTCGTCTCCCACCGATCTCCGTCGATCGGGAAGCCGTTGAGAACCACCACGTCCGCCCCGGGCTTGACGGCGGCTCGTACCCCGGCAAGGGTCAACCCCTCCCGCCAGGGATGCACGCGCTCGTTAACCAGCACTGCCGTCCTCCACGCCGCGCCGGCTCATGTTCAGCGACGGCCCTGCACCGGTGCCGGGTTCGCGGCCGATCGAGCGGATGCGCCGGGCCATGCAGCCCTGACACTGCCGGGCGGTTTCATCGACACAGGCCTTGTCCGGATATATCTGGTAGAGCGCACGATACTTTACCGGCGTGACATTGGGCATCAGAATATTCGCTCCGCGCTGCAGTCCCTGTTCGCGGCCGTTGGTCTTGTTGATCGTCGCCAGCGCAGTCGTGGCGGGAATGTTCGCCAGCGGACAGCTCAGACGCGCCAGCGCGACCACCTTGTAGGTCATTTCCTCACTGTTTGGCACCTGCTCGGAATCGGACAGACGCGGGAAGGACGCCAGCGGCGTGTCGGGATGCTCCAACCAGGGTCCGGTGCCGATCATGTCAAGATCGAGGGTCCGAAACAACTCCACGTCCCGCGCAAGATCCGCATAACTCTGACCGGGAATGCCGATCATCACTCCGCTGCCGACCTCATACCCGAACTCCCGCAAATCGTGCAGCACCTCAAACCGGCTGCGCCCCAACCCGGCGGGAGTGGGGTGAATACGCCGGAACAGCTCCTCATTCGAGGTCTCAAAGCGGATCAGATAACGGTTGGCCCCTGCCTCGCGCCAAGCGCGCAACTCCTCACGACTGCGCTCGCCAAGCGACAATGTCACCGCCAATCCGGTCTCGCCCTTGATGCGACGGATCAGTCCCGCAACAAAATCGCCGGTCAGTTCCGGATCTTCGCCCGCCTGCATGACCACCGTGCCGTACCCCAGCTCCCGCGCCTCATGCGCGCAAGCAAGAATCTCTTCCTCCGACATGCGATAGCGGAGCAAGCCCTGATTCTGCACCCGCAGCCCGCAATAACCGCACGAACGGACGCAATGGCTGGAAATTTCAATCAGACCACGCAGAAAAATCGCATCCCCCACCGCCTCCCGCCGCACCCGGTCTGCCTCCGCATACAAGACCTCCAACCGCGCGGAATCCGTTTCACGCAGCCACTCCTCCAATAGCTCCAGCTTGACCTCTCCCTGCGGAGCAATCAGCGGACTGTAAGTAACGGCTTTCATCCTACACTCCTTTCCTGCCTGCCGGGGAAGGCAACTGACACCCCCGCACGCTGGGAGTATACCAGATATCCTGTCGTTTTTGCAATATTATGCACAAATTTCATATCATTCTCATTTTTCGCACGGTATGGGCAGGATGGGGGGGGGGACGGCGGAAAAGTTGCAACCGATAAAAAACGGACGACCTCGGTCGTCCGTTGAAAGAACGTAAAAAATCACATTCACCCGGCACGGCAAGCGGCTTACATCCGGCCGAGGATATCGTCCAGTGCACGGTCGAGAGCTTTGTCAAGGTTTTGCGAAGTGACGTATGTCCCGTCTTTCAGCTGCTGACGGATTTCCATGATCCGATCTGTACGAAGCTTGTCCACTCCACGCACGGTCATGACATCGTTGGAGAGTTCCACCGAATCATTTGCTTGCGTCTGCTGGCTAACGAACGAGTATGCCTGCCGTACCTTATGCGCCGGAGCATTGCCCGCCGCGCCGCCAATTCCACTAATCGAATCCGTCATCGCAGTTTCACCTCCCGTACAATGTACGCAAGAAACTATCGTTCCCCCGCCGCCTCAGACCGATAGTATACCCGCATGCAACAAATTATGCAACTTGAATTTACGAACAAAGTTGAGATCGTCCACCAAGCCAAACGCGAACCGGCAAGCCCCACCGTTCAGAGGTAAATTCCTTTTTTCTCCAGCCGGGCCCGGATCTTGCCTGCCATCGCGGTGTGCATCTGACAGACCCGGCTCTCGGAAACCTTCATCACGCGGCCGATTTCCTTGAGCGTCAGTTCTTCCCGATAATACAGCACCACCAGCAGTTGCTCCTTCTCATCAAGCATCTCGTAAATCAACTCGATGATCTCCGACATCTCCATCTCATGTCCGGGGTTGTCCACGGTGCGCTGATTGGCGATGAGGTCGGCAAAGGTATTGTTTTCGTCGTCGGAGCTCTCGTTGAGGCGAACCATCCGCACCGCCTGCTCACCGATCTCGGCGTCCCAGAACTCGTCAATGCTGAGTCCGGCCGTTTCGGCAATCCGCTCATCCGTCGCCTCTTCTCCGCTGTTGGCAAGTTCGGCACGGGCGTCATGAATGCGGGTTACTCGCTCGCGGGTAACCCGACCAAGCTGATCGTGATGACGGAGTTCGTCGATGATCGCACCACGGATACGGGTCAAAGCGTAGGTCGTGAACTTCGCCTCGCGCGCGGGATCATAACGTTCGATCGCCGCCAGAAGCCCCATGCAACCGGCAGAATATAGGTCCTCCCGATCGATGTAGGAAGGGATATTCAACGCCAGACGACCGACCGTGACCTTCACCATCGGCAGATAGCTGTCCACCAACGCCTCATAAGCGATCCGGTCTCCTTTGCGGAAACGGACCCAGAGCTCGGGATTGTCTACCTTGTCTTTCAGCATTCCCGATCCTCGCGGGCACTTCGCCCGGTTCCAAGCCGCCAGCGTCCCCGCTCTGCGACAGCCGTCAAGCCAATATTCACATGCCAGAGGCTGCTACTCAATTTCGGACTCCCCTTATTTTCATTCAATGATTCCCTTTTTTCAAGCTCGTTTCCGGCCAAAGCGGAAAAAATCGCTTCCTCCTCCCCAGACGCGCTCGGTTCTCACGGCGACCAACACAGCCCTATCCGCAGCCCGCCATCTCAGGGGCAGGCCGTAAACGGAATCGGCCAACGCGGTATAGAGCCACCCTGCGTACCATTTTTCCGGATATTCCAGCATGGTGTGCGGCCTCGATGAAGCCGCGCGTTTTGTGCCCCATTCTCCCGCGAGATACCACGCAGAGAGATCTCCCGGCGGGTTGGCTACCCCCGATATTTACGCTTTCCCCCGCCAGTTTCCCCGCCAGCCGGCTACACGCCCTGCCATTGCCGCAAGGCGGTTACCGCACCGGTTCCTGCACGAGCAATCCCCTACGCAGCCGGAGCAGCACAGAATGACAGCTTTTTCGCTTGCCGAATTTTTACTTCTGTACTATAGTGGCCTTACGGGCAGTTGATTGGGCAACATCTTGTTTCCGGAATGAGAGCGCATAAGCCAGCCGCTGGAGAAACCGGGCATGCCGGCTCTCGGGACGGCGCGTGCAGCGATTCCTGCTGCGGAGCGCCCGCGTTTCCCACCGGGTGCATGTACCGTCCGATCTTGGTGTTTGAAGACAGGCCCGCCAGAGTAGAGGAGGTGCGCGATGCCAGTAATCAAGACACTCACCGATTCTTTCGAGGCGCTCCACCGTCTGTTCAACAATGCAACCCCCGAAGCGGAAGCCCGCGAGCTGGCGGTGGCGGTGCGCATGTCCGGAAAACTCGGCCTGGACGTCCTGCACAATTACATCGGACAGATTATCTACTGCTCGCATGAGCGCATGCAAACCATCGCGACCATGCTGGAGGGGATGAGCAACGACGGGCTTGATATGGTTCCGCTCCTGCCCTGTCTCATGCAGATGATTTCTTTGCCGGAGCCGGCGCTCCGCAATGCGGTCATTGATATTATCTGCAGGCTGGGCAAGGATGCCAGCATTGCGGAAAATGTCGCCTTGGGCTGCCTGCGCAATCAAAATCCCGACATTTGCACCGGCGGCGCGAAAATCCTGAACGCCATCGCGCCCTGGTGCGGAACCGCGCTCAAGAACATCCTGATTGAAATGCGTCCGCGCGTGCTCTATAACGTCAAAGCAACGGGCCTCGTCGATACCGCCATTTTACGTTGCCGCGCCAATCTGATTCCAAGCGAGAGCAAAAAAACACTCTTAGCCATTCATGAACCGGCGATTGACCTGACAGTCCGCCCCCAGACTGCCTCCGACGGAAAATCCGCTCCGGACGCCTTGATTGCCCCGGATCTGCACGGAAAAATCGTAATTTTCGCTGATGATGACAAACAGATTCAGCTCTTTATCGGAACGCTCCTGAGAAATATGGGGGCACAACTGCACATCGCTTGCGACGGCTGCGACTCGATACGGGTGATCGATGAACTGATTGCCAAAAATCAGGCGCCGGATCTGGCGATTATGGATCTGTGCATGCCGGGGGAAAACGGGAGCCATGTCCTTGATTATCTGCGGCTGCACTTTCCCGCCACGCGAACCCCGATCATCATCCTAACCGCCGTCAAAGACGAGAAGATGATTTATACCATGAAAAAAAGATATGCCGTTGTCGACTATCTGATTAAGCCCGTCCCGCTGCAAGACTTTTACGGGAGCATTCAGGGCGTCCTGACGGGGCAGATAAAAGAGCCAGTGAACGCCCCCCCGTTCACTGGCTACGAGATATGAAGGCTCCGGCCGCCGTTCAGTCCAGATTGCGCTTGAGGAGATTGGGGGCGGTTTCTGGTTTATCGGCATGAAAATACCGGCTCTCGCCGTCGGTGGCGGTGAGATTTTCGTACACCCCCTTATCCCGCTTTTCCAGCTTAATGAACCCCTTGTCCCGCAGTTCGGAGTTGCTGTCGGGGCTGGCGACATAAAACGGCCGCATCAGCCTGAAAACCGGCTGCCCGCAAGCCGGACAGACCGCAATCGCGTCCGCCTTGATCGACTGCTCGATCCGGAAGACCTTTCCGACCTCGCAGCCCTCGCCTTCGTGTTCGTAGTCGTAGTATGGCATCGCATCCTCAATCGAAGGAACCTCCGCCCTACCCCGGCGGCAAGCTCATTGCTGTTTACTTCAAATCCGGCAACACCGGCTCCTCCAGAACATCCTTCTTTTTCGCCGGGGCAACCGGGGTCGGTTCCGGAAGATCCGCCGGCAGCACCGGTTCTTTGAGATCTTTTTTCGGCGCCGCGGCAGGCGCCACCAGCGGAGTGCCGGGAGCAATCGGCTCGCCAGCCCTTGCAGCCGGAGCAATCTGGCTTCCGGGCTTTAACGGTTCCGCCGCCGCTCCCGATGCCGCCGGGGCGCCCGGCGTTGCAGGAGCAGGCTGTTGCGCGGCTGGCGCGGAGGCACCGGCGGAACCGCTGGAAATTTTGTTGTCCGAAAGCCAAGTGCGCCAAGCCAGCAGGTCGTCGCCGTAATCGCGCCCGGTGAGACGGCGCAGCGCGTTCAACACCTCGGTCTTCTGCTCCGGAGTAAGCGGCTGCCCGAGTGCGGCGACCAAGAACGGCGCGGAACGAACCACCGGATAATTGCCGATCGCGTTCAGCAGCTCCTTGCGGGCAGCGGGATAGCGCCGGCAGCAGTCGGCAAGCTTGTCGAAACTGCCATCAGACTTCATCTTGCCCAGAGCCAGCGCGGCCTCTTTCTTGACCTCCACCTCGCGGTCGTTGATCAGCGCATCCTCCAGCGCCGACAGTCCGCGTTCATTCCCGATCTCGCCAAGCGCCCATGCCGCCTGCGTCCGGGTCTGCGTGTCGGTATCCTTCAGCAAACGGACGCTGATAAAGCCGACATATTCCACATCCTTGCGCATCCCCGCGAGCTTCAGAAAACCGTCCAGCGGACCTGTGCCGGCGCTGATGTTGCGGCGGGCCATCGCCAGCCCTTCCTCATCCCGCAAGAGATTGAGGCTGTAGGCGGCGGCAAAGCGCACCGGCTGATCGGGATCGGTCAGCAAGACCCGTAGCTGCGGCACGGAATTCTTATCCCCCAGATCTCCCAGCGCCGTGGCAGCGGCGGCACGCAAGGCCGGCAGATTGCTCCCGAGGGCCTCGGCAATCTGCGGCAGCGCGGCAGAGTCGATGGCGCGCAGATAGGCGAAGGATTTACGACGAAGATCGGGGTTCTCGGAGGCGAGGTTCTGCACCTCGAGCGCGATGCGGGCGCGCAGCTTTTTCTGCGACTTCATGAACTCCTGCAACATCAGATCGATGATCGGGTCCGGCACATTGCTTTGCTTGAGTTCAATCATCGCCTTGGAGGACATATCGAAGGCGGTTTCGGAGGTGGTGACTTTCTTGGCAATTAGCTCCGCCCCCAACCCGGCCTTGATCAACTCGATCACATCCTTATTGGTGATGACCTCATCGGCGGCCCGGGCGGGCGCAAACGTCCCCAGCAACAAGAGCAGACAGCACAGAAGCTTCAGCGAACGCATACGGATTCTCCGGTAAAAGCAGCAGGTCCGGCGATTCCCGCCGGCAGGCAAATCATCAAGCAGACCGCAACCAAGTATAACGTTCCGGCCGCGCCGCTTCAACTTTATTCATACAAACCGGCAGGCCGCGCAAGCGACACTCAGAGTGAGGCGAGCAGTCCCTTGAGATCCGCCATGCCGATGATCTGTCCGGCGGCGTCGGTGACGGGAATTTCGGCGATCCGCTTTTCGCGCAGGATCTCCATCACCTCGCCGGCCACGGTATCTCCGGTAACCACCCGGCAATTTCTGGTCATAACCTCGCCCACGGGCCTTTGCAGAATCTGCGGATCACGCTCCAGCCCCCGCCGCAGGTCGCCGTCGCAGAAGATTCCCGCCACTGTTCCGGCCGGCGTGCGCACCACCGCCGCGCCGCTGCGGGCGTTCGTGATCGCCAGCAACACCTGTCCGACGGTCTGTTCCGGATCGACGATTGCAACCGCCTCGCCCTTACGCATGAAATCGGCAATCGGAGAGCTGCGCTTGCCAAGGGCGCCGGCGGGGTGGAACTTCGCATAGTCCTCTATTTTGAAGCCCCGCCGCTTCATCAGGCAAAGCGCCAGAGCATCACCGATGGCAAGCATCGCGGTGGTCGTCGCGGTCGGAGCCAATCCCAGCGGGCAGGCTTCCTCAATCTTGCCCAGCAGAACCACGATGTCGGAATGCAATGCCAGCGTCGAGCGTTCGGCCCCGGTGACGGCGATGATCTGCGCACCGATGCGGCGGATGCCCGGCAACAGACGGGTCATTTCATCGCTCTCGCCGGAATTGCTGAAGAGCAGACAGACATCCTGCGCGCCGACCATCCCGAGGTCTCCATGCAACGCTTCGGCCGGATGCAAAAAAAACGAAGGGGTGCCGGTGCTCGCCATCGTAGCCGAGACCTTGCGCGCAATCAGACCGGCCTTACCCATGCCACAGGCCACCACCCGCCCCTTGCAGGCAAGAAGCACGTCCAAAGCACTCTCAAAATGGCGGTCCAGACGCGAACTGACCATTTGCAGCGCGTTGATTTCGGCGGACAAAACCTCCCGTGCGTATTCCAGACTCATGCGGACATCCTTTCATAGGTCGAAACGCCAGCTTCGGCAAAGAGGTTATGATAGCCCCCGCCGGCGGAAATATCAAGGGAAGGCCTTGACTTATCGCCCCCGTTGGTTACTAATTTGTGGATAGAAGCGGGATAACTTGCGCACAGGCGGCCGGAGTCCGGACAGAATGCTCCGGGACGCTTATGGGGAAGACACGGACCGGCAACGGCCCGATCAGGTAGTTTTCGGGATGGTCAATCAGGAGAATGGAGCATGAGCACCGTTAACGTCACGGACCGACGGGGCGGAGTGTACGAGGTGGTGATCACCTACAGCTACGGCGAATGCGCGCGCCTGCCCTTCAATTCATTGCGCAAAGTAAATGCCCGGATCGACCAGATCCGTGACGGCGGCCTCAAGGCGACCGCCCAGTTCAACCTCCGTAATTCCGTGGAGGCGGCCAATTTCGTCGAAGTGCTTTACCTCTTCGGTGAAGATGGCGCGTTTGTACACGGTTCGCCGGCCGATCCGGAAGAACTCAAACGTGATGCCCCCGACGAGGATGCCGAGCCGGGGATATCCGCGGCGACGATCATGAAGACCCGGCCGGAGGAGCCGGCTGCATCGTCGCCGAAGCAGGACGCTGGACAGGGAAGTCCGGCAACCGCTGCAAAAGCTCCCCTCAAGGCGGCCAAACCAGCCAAAACGCAGGAGGAAGCCGAGGACCTTGAGATAGACGACGGCTTCGGGATCATTGGCGACGAAAACTGGGAAGCGCGGGCCGACGAGGCCGTGGCGCTGTCTCTGGCCGAACACGAAAACAAGGCCGAAACCATGAGCCGCGTGGCGAAGGTTGCCGGCGATCGCTACACCGAGGAGATGGCCCGCAAACGCATGATTGCACTCTTGTGGGAGAAGTTTCAGGACGAGGCGTATGTTGCAGCATTCCTCAAGCGCCGGGACTGGGAAAACGTCACCGAGGACGAGGTGCGGCGGGTCGCCAGTTAATTCATGAATTACCGTCAGCCTGTTCCAATCCGGAACGGGCTGACTTCTTGTTGCCCCACCCGCAGAAGGTGCCGGCAGCGCGTCCGGGCAGACGCGCAACGCCCTCCTTTTGCATACGGCAGGACCGGCAGCAAGCGGGCAATTCCCTCCCCGGCATAACATGGCCGGAAGCGGGTTGGTATGACGGCAGAATAATCCAGCGAAAACGAGCGGAGACGAGGTGCGATGGGACCGTGTGACATCCGGCGGTTTGATTCCCTGAGCGCGCAGGAGCGGGAGCAACTGACCTTCGCGTCAGACTTCTGCCTGGCGGTTCTGAAAAAGCGTCCGTACCAGTTCGAAGCGCTGCAGGCGGCCGCGAACTCGTTGACCTCTCTTGGGTACTATCAAGACGGGCTGAAGTACGACCAGCGGCTGGAGGAGATGCGCCCGTCGGATGCGCTGGTGATTTACAACCTCGCCTGCAGCCTCTCCTTGGTCGGACGTATCGAGGACGCGCTGGAAAAACTCGAGGCCGCGATCACTCTCGGCTACCGCGACCGCAACCACATCAAAGACGATCCCGATCTGGAAAATCTGCGCGCCCATCCCCGTTTCAAAGAACTCGAAAGCCGTCTGCGCGCCATCAGTTGATTTCCCCTGCGCTCGCATGCGATGCGGGTCGTTCGCGTCCCCTCCTCCAGCCTGTTCGCACCTGCAAACGGCCGAATTCCGCGCGTTATTCCGCGTCCGCCCCCAACAACCAGTCCTCCGGCGCGCGCAACAGGCAAGCCAACTCCATCTCGTCCGAGGGCAGAAAACGCGCCCGGTTGCCATACAGACCGAGATCACCGGTGTCATGGGCATCGGAGTTGCAGAGCATCCGCCACCCCCGTTCCTGCGCCAAGCGGCGCGCCAATCCTTGCTTTTGCGGATCGGTAAGATTGCGCGAAGAGACCTCCACCCCGCAGGGCGGAAAGCCGGGATCAATGGCCGAGACGTCATCACGGAAGCGAAACGGGTGTGCGATGACCGCCGCGCCCTCGCGCTCAAGGACGTACCGCACCAACTCCGCGCACGTGCCTTCCCATGTTTGCAACTCCGGCAAAACCCTCCCCACGCACAGCACATGCTCCCCCGCAACACTGACCTCAATGCCGTTATAAATCCGCAGCCGCCCAAATACGGCGCGCAAGCGGGCCAGAAGATCCGGCGGCAAATAGCAGTTGTGATTGGTGAAGACCAGCGCGTCCAATCCCGCCGCAACAGCCGAGGCCGCCATCTGCGCCGCCGTAGCCCGCCCGCAGGGAGAATACTGCGAACAGTGCACGTGCAGATCCAGACGATAGGAAGCCATATTGTTCCTTCCGGGAAAGCAACGAGCGGAAGAGCGCCCACCCCCTACAAGGCACTCGCATGGAAAAATCGCGGCAAAAACGGTAGAACCTTCACGCCGGCTTCCGTTTCGCGCCTGCCGCAATGCCGGCCGCCAAAGGCGTACTCACGCCGTTAAATCTTATCCCCGGTATCGATCTCCAGCGGGCGATTGATCGCCTTGGCTCCGGGGCCGCTGTAGAAGCTTGCCTCAATATCCTCTTCTTCCTCCTCCTCCGCCGCCGGCTGGTCCACGATCAGATTTTTCTCCTGCGCCAGCTTCAGCAGCGGGTGCGTCATCAACTTGGCGAGGAACTGCTGCGGCGTGCGCGGACGCTTCTCGCGGTCCTTGTTCAGCAGCCAGAGAATGAGCTGGCCCGTCGCCGGGGTGATGCGCGGGTCGACCTCGTGCGGCACGGCGGGGTCGTCCGAAATCTGTTTGCGCAAGACAACCGCCGGGGAGTCCGCCGTAAAAGGCACCCGCCCCAGCAGCATCCGGAACCAGCAGCAGCCAAGGGAATACAGGTCAGAACGGATATCGATGTTTGCTTCGCAGGCGGCCAGTTCCGGCGAGAGATAATCCGGCGAGGCCAGAGCTTGCGCCTCGGGACTGGGGAAGGCAACATCTTTCGCCACCCCGAAGTCGGTGATCTTCAGCGTCCCGGCTGGACTTAGTATGATGTTGGCCGGCTTGATATCGCGGTGAACCAGCCCCTGCTCATGAATGAACTGCAGCCCCTCGGCAATCTGCACAACGTGCTGCAAGGATTCGATTTCGCGAATTTTCCCCGACTGCAGCGCGGCCAGCCGTTTCTCCAGCGATTCGCCGCGCGCGTACTCCATCACGAAATAAAAGTACTTCCCCGCCCGGCCCACATCAAGGCCGCGCGCGAGAAAGTCATGCCGGAGCCGCGCCACCTGCCGCGCCTCATAGAAGAAGCGTTCGACCGCCCCCGGGTGTACCTCCAGATCGGGAATCACGGTCTTGAGGGCAGCATCGCGCTCGAAGCGCAGATCGCGCACGAGCAGAACCGTGCCACTTGCGCCGACGCCGAGAATGTTGAGGATTTTATAGCCGGTAAACGGCTGATCCCAGAACGCCTCCTGCTGCTCGACCCTCTCCATCCCATTGATCCCGCCAAACCGCCTGTTTTCCGGCTGCATCATATAATCACCCGTTTACGTTGAGACAAGACAAGAAGCGAGGAAAACGCTTCCACTGAAATTACATTCCATATCGGCGGGACGGCAATAATCGTCTGAGACCGCGCGCCCCCATCCTGCGCAAGCGCAGCACATTTGACCGCATTGCCGCAGGCAAAAAAGCCCCTTCCGCATTTCGGAAAAGGCAGCATAGAAGCAACGCCATGCCGCACTATCGTTATACAACCTCATTTATGTGCTTGCGCCTGTTCCATGAATACTTCTTCGGCCAAAATTCGAGCAAACTCCTTTTGTCCGGTCTGTGAAAGATGCAGCCCATCCAGCGTGCCGCCGCCCACCCCAAGCACATGGGTAAGGACTCGCTTAGGCAACAGCAAGGCACCATACTTCTGTGCAAGCCGGCGTTGTGCACGGCCATAAGCGTTACACAATGGCGGCAACGGCAATTCCACCAATAGAAGTGTGCGCTGCCCGTTATCAAGTTTCTGAAGCAACTGCTCCAGCGCCAGCGAAAAGGTTGCCGCATCCCCCTTGCCAAGCAGATCGTTGCCGCCAATTTCAATGATAATCAGCGCCATGGGTGCGGTTACGAATCTTGCTTGTGCAAGCGCATCGGCAGCGGTCGCTCCGGGACGCGCCAGATTGATTACTTCCTCGGAAATTTTCGCACCCAATATTTCCGGCCAACAACGCTCCCCCGCTCCGATTCCCGCACTCAGAGAGTCACCGATCACGTAGACCGGCGCACCGGCTGCCAGCGAAACCTTCGGAATGGCGGCATAATGCAATTCCTGAAGCCCGATGCCAAGCGAAACAATAAAAAGAAGCAACACCGCAACGCGACGAATTTGCGGCGACATTCCAGAATATTCCGGCAGCCAAAGCACTGCCATCGCCAGCACAGCCCACACCACATAGCCCCACACAGCGATTGGCGCGGCGGAAGCCAGCACCAATAAGGCTCCGAGTAGCGCGGTCAGCAAAAGCAGGGAACGGGACATCCGTCCGCAACACCGCAGCCGCAGCGCAGCGGCAAGGGAAACAAGGAGCAAACCGGGGTAGAGCACCGATTCATCGACAAACCACAGGACAACCGGATGCATGAACAGCCCTCCCCTTTTGGATTCCCGTACAACATCAGCGGCTCTTCTCAAGAAGCTGGCTCATGGTCGCAAGGTCCGAGAGTTGCTCTTGCGCCAAGAAGGCGCGGAAGGTTTGCAACTCGCGCGCCCGCGCCGCGTCATCGGCAGCATCCACAACCTGCTGCACCATCCCATAAGCCCGCCCCCGGGCCCATTCCTGCCGAATGCCCGTCCCTGACGTTGCCCCCCCCTCCGGCCGGAAATAAAATTCGCGCGGCTCATCGTTCGCGCCCGCCCCCATCACCCGGATCACAAACTCCCCCGTCCGCCCCGCTCGACCGTGGAACGTCACCGTCTGCCCCGCATACAGATTCGGCAGCACCTGCGGGTAGACCTCCCGCGCTTCGATGTTGGTGTAATTCGCCACGCACCCCGCCAGCACCGGCCGGTCATACGCCAGAAAAAACGCCCGCATCCGTCCTGCCAGTTCGCTGTCGACCGGAGCCTGCTCAAAAAAGCCGCGTGAGCGATAGGAGAGCAGCCGCAGCAAATCAGGTTTTCCGACCGTGCCGCTCATAAAGGTGAAGATAGCGAAATTGTCGCGGCGGTCACGGCGGAAGCCGTCGGTAATCTCCCCGACCTCGCTGCGGTTGTAGTTTGCGAACCCGTCAGAGATCAGGAATACATTGCAGAGCCGGCCGGTCTCGGGGACGCTGCGCAGGATGCTGCGTGTCGCATCAAAGAGGTCGGTCATATCCTCGCCCGGAATCCGGCGGATAAATTTATCGGCCGCGACGACAAATTCCTCCCGCCCTGCCGGCAGGAACACGTACCCCGGCGAGAGGGTGTAAACCTTTTCACTGAATTTCACCACATTCCAACGATCCCCGGGGCGCAGTTGCCGGACGTAAGCGGCGATCGCCTCGCGGGCGGCCTGAACCTGCTCCAGCCCGATGCTCTGACTGACATCCACCAGAAACAGCACGTCTTTGGGAAGAACCGGCAGTTGGCTTTCGGGGCGCAGACGGAACGACAGGCGAAAATACGTTTCGCCGCCGGAGCGCTCTTGCAAAAACTCCGCACGGATTTCCTGGTCCAAGGACGGGTAGCCGCTTTCGGGGCGATAGCGAACCAGATCCCGGGTCAGCTCCGTCCCACCCGCCGGCAAAGCGACCGCCGCCGGCTGAGCGGCCGGCTTCTCTTCCAGCGGTTCGGGACGATCCGGGACGCGAAATTCGGGCAACGCCAGCTCCGGCGGGACCTCGGCCGCCAGCCGCTCGCTGCCGCCGCCCTGTCTGGCAAATGCGCGGGCAACCTTTTCGCCGCCCCCTTCGGACTGGGTCAACTTCCGGCGCAGAGCCAGCACCTCCTCCTCCCCCCCGCCGCCGCCCTTGCGAACTTCAACCCCTGCCAACCGGGGTAATTCCGCCGCCGGCAGGCTCAGCCCCGCCACAGCCTGAACCGGGGCTTGAACCTGTGCGAGTTCGGGAACCGGAAGATTCTCCGGCTGGGCGAGATCCACCTCCGGGGTCTCGGGAACCTTAGCGAAGAGCCCGATGCTCTCGCCGACCAACTGCCGGCCGGCAAGCTCAACCGCCTGCTGCTGCGCGACCGGCATAGCGGGCGGCAGCTTGAAGAAATCCACCGCAAAGAGCTGCTCCACCTGACGCCGGAATGCAACGTTGTCCCAAAGAACGACACAAGTTGAAAGCAGCAACAGCGCGGAACAGAACAGTGCCGCCCCGAACAGGGAAATCACGAACTCGCGCTTGTTTTGCATGAACGCCTCCCGCCGATTTCTTTACGGTTTTGGTTGACATCGGCTCCGCATCCGTAGATAATACGGTAGTTGATCGACATCGCAACGCTTTTTTTCCGGGATGCTTCCGGCCTTTGGCCTCCCGGCGACAACGCTCTGTCCGGCATTCGGCCACCGAAGAATCGACAGCGCGCAATTTCAAACAAACCTCTTGCCTTGTTTATACATTATTCGGATACTATGAGCACTCTGTGGGGATTGTAAATCTGGTAGGTATTTCGTACCGTTGTGTGGATTATGCGAAATATCCGGTTCTTCAGGTGAATAGCGACTGCGGTTTACGGGGGTGAACCCGGTCGTACTTCCAAAAGGCTGGCCGCAGGTAGGACCGGCCTACACAGGAGAGCGAACATGTCCATCGGTCTGGGGGGAGAAGTGGTCGTTACGGCGGGAACGCCGTTACAGTGCCTTGACTGCTCCGCGCTGATGAATTCGGGGGCAAGCGAGGCGAAATGCAGGAATTTTCCGGAGGGGATTCCGGGCGATAAACAAAATTGCCTGTGTTTACATCATGAGTATCGCCTGAAAGCGCTGAAGAGCTTCCGTATCCGCTGATCGCCGCTCCGGGATTCCAGCCGAAAAAAATGCCCTGCGCCGGCCGTGACGCAGTGGCATTTTTTCTATCCGGTTCCTTCCGCACCTGCTGGCCTGCGGACAGTCCATATCCACCAAAGAAACAGGACAACACCATGCATGACAAAGTGTTACAGAGCGCAGAGCAGATCCGGAAGGTCTTCGGGGATGCGGCCGACACCGCATTGGTACTGGGGTCGGGGCTGAATTTTTTCGCGGATGCTCTGGAGGACCGGACGATTCTGGACTACGGACAGATCCCGCACTTTCCCCGTTCCACCGCCCCCGGACATGCCGGACGGCTGGTGGGGGGGACGGTGGCTGGCCGGCGGATCTTGGTTTTGCAGGGACGTTTCCATCTATATGAAGGCTATACGGCCCAGACGATTGCGCAGGTTGTACGGACGTTAAAGGCCGCCGGCATCCGGAACCTCCTGCTGACCAACGCCTCGGGCGGCATCAATCCGGACTTCGCTCCGGGCGATCTGATGCTAATGACCGACCACATCAACCTGACCGGACAGAATCCGCTGATTGGCGCCAACGACGAACGCTTCGGCCCGCGCTTTCCGGACATGAGCAAGGCGTATGACCCTGAGCTGCAACAGGTTATGCGCAACGCCGCGAAACAGATCGGGTTGACGCTGCAGGAAGGGGTTTACGCGGGCGTCACCGGACCGAGCTTTGAAACCCCGGCGGAAATCCGGATGCTGCGGGCGATGGGAGCCGATGCCGTGGGAATGTCGACGGTACTGGAGGTGATCGCGGGAGCGCACTGCGGGCTGAGGCTGGCAGGGGTGTCCTGCGTGAGCAATCTGGCGGCAGGGATTCTCGACCAACCGATCACGCTGGAGGAGGTGATCGAAACGGGTCAGCGGGTGCGGGAGCCGTTTGCGGCGCTACTGCGTTCCTTCGTGGCCGGGCTGCCGCGCTAAATTTCACAAGCGGAGCCGTCCGGGCACTCCCATCAAGGCAGCCCGCCCCACGGCTGGTCAAAAATGGAAAATCCCAGCGGCTCCCCCGTTACGGCGTCAAACCAGCCGCTGACCCAGACCGATTGGCAGCCGCAGGGGTCACTCGGATTCGTCATAACATCCGTCACCCTCCACACGAGCATGGCCGTGCTGTCCGGCGGCAGGGCCACCCCCGGCAACGGAAACATCCGGCGCGGCGGCAGATACTTCAACTCCGGTGGATGCACGGTGTGCTTGAGCGTGTGGAATAAATGCCAATTCGCCAGACAGAGATAGAACATTTCCTTATAAAACGGATTCGGCCCGCCCATCACCTGCCGAAACTGGTTCAGAATCTGCGCCCGGTGATCCTCCAACAGCGCGCGCATCTTCCCTTCCGGATCGATCAGCGGTTTTTCCGTTCCCGGATCACGATTTGCCGCCATAACAATCCGGTTGTCCCTGTACATATAAAAGCCTGCATCTTCATAAAAGCTCCAGGCACCAGTCTCTCCGTACACCTCCACGCCCTTGAAAAACGGTCGCCAGACGACGGTCCAGTGTGGACAATAAGGATTGTAGCGACTTGTGCCGTAGCTGCGTTCGAACGTGAATTCGCCAAACCGAAGCGGACTGAGCGCCCCAATCAACTCTTTTGAAAGCGCGTCCACCTGCGCGTCACTCAAACGCGGCTTGGGCAAGGGCTTCCCAACGACGCCACCGCCTGGAATCGCCATATCATCGAATATGCGCACATGCGCACCTTCCTGGAGCAATTCCCACTTGTCCCACATGGTGAGGTCTTGCAACCTGCGCCCGCAATAGTCCTTCACACTGCCCCGAAAATCCTCCGTCCGCAGGCCGGCGGGAAGATGACTTTGCAGACCATGCTTTGTAAATACCGCATCGATCCGTTGAACAACCTCATCCGGGGTGAGCGGGGCGGTCGGCGGCGCGGGAGCGACGAGATAAACCGTGGGCGAAAGCGTGCGCCCCAGAGTCAGACGGACAACGACCAGCGCAGCGGCAGCGATAATCACCAGCCCGACAACAACCAGCAAAGCATAATGGACATATTTCATCAGCAAGCCCCCTCCCCCCTCATCATAGTCAGCCCCCCTTTCCAGTTCCACGAAAAACGCCCCCCATTGTTGCAAGTTCAGTCCGCCCGCCGTGTGCGTGGTCTGCCCTCAGGAGCCCCCGGCCGGCGCGCAACCGGCACAACAGGAATTCTGCAATTCATTGGCGGTCACAGACTACCGCCCGGAAGAAACATTTCTTATAATGGTCGACCGGCACGAGCCATGAATCGCGGACCGAAATACGGGGGAGGGGAAACATGCGCCGACAGTGGATGGTTCACATACTTCTGGGCTTCTGGTTTTACGCCTTGGCCGGGATATTCCCGTCGCAAGCTGCGGACTCGCCGGCGGTGACGGAGGCGTTACAGTACTTTTATGGGAAGGGCGCGGCGCAGGACTTTGCCAAAGCGTTCTCGCTGTGGAAAAAAGCCTGCGACAACGGCGACCAGTCGGCAGCGTTCTACCTTGGCGCCTGTCTGGATTACGCTATCGGCACCGCCGGAGACGAGAAGCAGGCGGTTCGTTACTATCTGGAGGCCCAGAAGCAAAACGATCCCCGCGCGACTTTCGAGTTGGAAACCTTTCAAGTCTTCAGCTATGACGCCGCCAACGGACTGCCCCGCCACGACCCTGCCCGGATCAAGGAGATATTTCTGGCGGTACGCCCCGAACTGGAAAGGCTGGCTGGCGAAGGCGACCTCTGGGCGCTCGGGCAGTGCGCCCGGTATCACAACGATATCTGCGAATATATCGACATCCCGAAAGACAGCGCGAAATACATCGAACTCTGCCGGAAAGCGGCGGAGGCCGGCAATCCACACGCCATGGAAAATCTGGCGGAAGCTTACGACGAGGGCGAAGGCATTGAGGAAGACAAGGCGAAAGCGTTTGAACTGATGCGCAAACTGGCTGCCGCCGGGCAGGCCGAAGCCATGCTTTCTGTCGCGTATTCCTATAAACACGGCGACGGGGTGACAACCGATCCGAAGGGGTATCTGGAGTGGGCGCAAAAGGCGGCCGAGGCCGGACAGATCCACGCGATGATGGATCTCGCCATTGCCTATGGTGACGGGAAAGTGGTCCCGGAAGACAATGCGAAGTCCATTCAGTGGTTCACGAAAGCCGCCGAGGCCGGCAGCAAGGAGGCCATGTACATCCTTGGATTGCGTTACCGAAATGGCGTCGGCACGCCGGAAGACCTGAAGCAGTCCTTCTTCTGGCTCAGCAAGAGCGCTGAGGCGGGCGATGAGGCGGCGATGAACGCCCTTGGCGATGCGTATGCCAACGGACGCGGCGCGGAGAAGGACCTGAAGAAGGCATTGGAGTGGTATCAGAAGGGCGCGGACGCAGACAGCGCCGACGCCAAGAGCAATCTGGGCTATGCGTATTTTTACGGCTACGGCGTGGCGGTCGATCAGAAAAAAGGCCTTGAGTGGTTCGAAAAAGCCGCCCGTGGCTCCTGCAGCGAGGCCATGGTTGAGCTGGGGGATATTTACGCCAAGGGCAAAAACGGCGTGCCGGAGGATCTCCGGAAGGCTTTTGACTGGTACTCCAAGGCAGCCGACGAAAACAATGCGCGCGCAATGACGCAGGTCGGACTTTTTTATGGAAAGGGCCTCGCCGTCGCGGTTGACCCGGAAAAGGCGGTGGCGTGGTATCAGAAAGCGGCCGAAGAAGGGGACGCCGCTGCAATGTTCTGTCTGGGGAATGCCTACGTTCTGGGCGACGGCGTACCCGCAGACAAGCAGGAGGCCACGGAATGGTTCCGGAAGGGCGCGGAGGCAGGCAGCGACGACTGCATGACCAACCTCGGCTTCATCTACCTGCGCGGCTACAACGGCACGGTCGATCACAAGAAGGCGCTGGAGTGGTTCACCAAGGCGGCGCAAGCCCGGAACAGCGAAGCGATGAACGCGCTGGCAGACCTTTATGACGAGGGCAACGGTGTGCCGGAAGATAAGCAAAAATCCTTCGACTGGTACCAGAAATCCGCCGAGGCGGGTTTTCTCAAAGCGATGAACAGCCTCGCCTACGCCTATGAGAATGGCTTCGGAGTAACGCAAGACAAAAGCAAAGCGCTGTCGTGGTATCAAAAGGGCGCGGAGGCCGGCGATACCGTCTGCATGGGAAATCTCGCGCGGCTCTATTCCGCCGGCATCGGAGTCGAGAAAAACCGGGCCACGGCCCTGCAATGGCTGCGGAAAGCCGCCGACAAGGGCTACGGCTACGCCATGAATGAACTCGGCAACACGTACAACACCGGCGACGGCGTCCCGGAAGACAAGAAGCAGGCCTTCGAGTGGTACCAAAAGGGCGCGGCCGCCGGCTATTTCATCGCGATCAACAACCTCGCCAATGCGTATTTTTCCGGTTCCGGAGTAGCCAAAGACACGAAAAAAGCGCAGGAACTGTTCCAGCAGGCGGCCGAAGCCGGAAGTGTCATCGCCATGAATAACCTTGGCTACCTTTACGCCAACGGCCTGAGTGTGCCGGCGGACCCGGCGAAGGCGTTCGAGTGGTACAAACGCTCCGCCGACACCGGAAACGCGCCGGCCATGAACGAGGTCGGCATGGCCTACATGGACGGCATCGGGATTCAGGAGGACAAGCGGCTGGGATTTGAATGGTATCTGAAGGGAGCCAATGCCGGCAACATCGACGCCATGAACAACCTCGGCTTCGCCTACAGCAACGGGAACGGGGTGACCGAAGACAAAAAAGAAGCCTTCACATGGTATCTGAAAGCCGCCACCGCCGGAAATGTTACCGCCATGAACAATCTGGCGTACCTGTACACCAACGGTCAGGGCGTTGGGCAAAACAAGATCAAGGGCGTGGAGTGGTACCGCAAGGCAGCCGAAGGCGGAGTGGTCACCGCCATGCGCGATCTGGCGTATGCCTACGATACTGGCGAAGGAATCGAGCAGGACAAGCAAAAAGCAGCAGAGTGGTATCACAAGGCGCTTGAGATCTATCAAAAACGGGCGGATAATGGCAACGCGCAGGCGATGCGCGAGATCGGGTACGCCTACGAGCGGGGGTTGGGCGTGCCGCAGGACAAAAACGTCGCCTTCGAGTGGTATAAAAAAGCCGGGGATCAGGAAAACGCAGCTGAGAAAAAGCAATAACCGGCGTTCGCCGGAAGACAAATACCGGCAAAGCAAGCCGCCGTTCTTTTCGCCCCATGACTTGCCTTTGCGCAAGATTCGCCTATCCTTGAGAACGTGAACATTAGCTCGTAGTCGAGCGGATGACGGGCGGGGAATCAAGGGAAGCCCCCTCCCGGAAACGCGACGAACCCCATGTGAGAAAATGACTGCTCGCATGAATAACAGGAATTTTGCATGACACTGTCGACCATTGTTCTGGCCAGCCGGAATCGGCATAAACTTGAAGAACTGCGGGCAATTTTGCGGCCATTGGGGGTCAATCTGCTGTCAGCCCTCGATTTCCCCGAACTGTCGGAGGTCGAGGAGACCGGAGCGACCTTTGAGGAAAACGCGGCGCTCAAAGCCGAATACGTCTGTCGAACGCTGAATCTGCCCGCCCTGGCCGATGATTCGGGGCTGATGGTCGATTGTCTGGGCGGAGAACCGGGGGTGCGCTCGGCGCGCTACTCCGGCGAAGGCGCGACAGATGCACGAAATAATGCGTTTTTGCTCCAAAAAATGACGAATATCCCCGACAAGGGCCGGGCGGCACGTTTTGTCTGTGTTCTGGCATTTTCGCAACCCGACCAAAATACCCACTTTTATCGCGGGGAAACTTTCGGTATAATGTTACATGCCACACGGGGCGACAACGGGTTCGGTTACGACCCCCTGTTTTTCAGCCGTGATCTGGGAAAGACCTTCGCGGAAGCCGGTCCGGATGAAAAAAACCAGATCAGCCATCGCGGACGGGCGCTGAATTTGTTTCTCGATGATCTTGTTGCAACGATTAAAGGATAATCACCAATGAGCAAGTACGCTATCGGCATCGACCTCGGCGGCACCAACGCCCGCTGCGCGGTGATCAGTGAGAACATGGAGGTCCTCGCCCGCGACCGCTGCTCCACCCCGGTCAAAGAAGGCTTTGAAGCCGTCATGCAATCTCTGGCGGGACTGGTTCAGCAAACGATCACCGACGCCAAGGTCACCCCGTCCGAGATCATCGGCATCTGCGCCGCCTGCCCCGGCCCGCTCAATGGTTACGAAGGCGTGGTCCTTGAGGCACCCAATCTGCGCTGGAAGAATGCCCCCGTCACCGCGACGCTCAGCAAACTTACCGGCATTCACACCATGATCGAAAACGACGCCAACGCCGCAGGCTACGGTGAATACCGCTCCGGCGCGGGCAAGGGTTGCGACACCATGGTCATGATGACCCTGGGCACCGGGGTCGGCGGCGCACTCATTATTGATGGCGCGATGAGGCGCGGCCCCGACTGGACCGCCGCCGAGCTCGGGCACCTTGTGGTTCAGGACGGCGGCCGGCAATGCGGCTGCGGTCAGCGCGGCTGCATCGAAGCCTACGCTTCCGCCACCGCGACCGTCGCCCGTTTCCGCGAAGGACTCGCCATCGGCTGGACCAGCGTTCTCAGCGACCGCGACCCGGCGACCATCACCTGCGCCGATATCTTCGCCGCCGCCATGAAGGGGGACGACCTTGCGCGCCACACCGTCGAGGGAACCGCGCGCTACATCGCCATCATGGCCTCGAACATGGCCAACCTCCTGAACGCCGACCGGCTGGTCATCAGCGGCGGCATGATTCAGGCCGGCGACTTCCTCTTTGACATGATCCGCCGCGAATACGGCAAGCGGCCTTTCGAGACTCCGATCAAGCGCATGAAGATTCTGCCCGCCACTCTCGGAGAGGATGCGGGCGTGATCGGCGCGGCCGCCTGCGTCTTTGATTCGCTCAAGAAGTAACCCGCCCGGCAGTGGCGTGCGGCCTTCGGACCGATCATCTTCCTAAGAGAGAGAGGCCGGGCTTCTCTCTCTTTTTGTTTTTCTTCCGGCGCAGAGCGCGCCGACGACACTCAGGAACCAGCAGAACACCTATGAATCAGGCAAACATCCGCAACTTCAGCATCATCGCTCACATCGATCACGGCAAAAGCACGCTCGCTGACCGCCTGCTACTGGAGACCGGCATGGTCACCCAGCGCGAGTTCCGCGACCAGATGCTTGACGACATGGACATCGAGCGCGAACGCGGCATCACTATCAAGGCCCGCTCCGTCGCCATCACCTACAAGCGCCCGGGCGGGGACTATCTGCTCAACCTGATCGACACCCCCGGACACGTGGACTTCACCTATGAGGTCTCCCGCTCGCTGGCCGCCTGCGAGGGCGCGCTGCTGGTGGTGGACGCCACGCAGGGCATTGAGGCGCAGACCATCGCCAACGCCTACCTCGCCATCGAGCACAACCTGCGCATTATTCCAGTAGTCAACAAGATCGACCTTCCCAGCGCCATGCCGGATGACGTCCGTGACGAAATCGTGGACTTCCTCGGCTGCGATCCGGCGGAGGTGCTCTACACCAGCGCCAAGACCGGAGTCGGCATCAAGGACGTGCTGGAAGCAATCGTGCGCGAGATCCCCGCCCCGCCCGGCGACGCCAAGGCGCCGTTGCGCGGCCTGATCTTCGATTCGGTCTACGACGACTACCGGGGCGTGATCACGCATCTTCGCGTGGTCGACGGCGGGGTGAAAAAAGGCGATCTGGTCGCAATGCACTCCAACGGCCGGACGTATGAGGTGACGGAACTCGGCACCTTCGTGCCGGAGATGAAGCAATGCTCCGCCCTCGCCACCGGCGAGGTGGGTTACGTCGTGGGCAACTTAAAAGACCTTAAAGCCGTGAAGGTCGGCGACACACTCCACCCCGACAAGGCCCCGATCACCCCTCTGCCGGGCTATGAAGAACCCAAGAGCATGGTGTACTGCGGCCTGTACCCCTCGTCGGCGGAAAACTTTGAGGACCTGCGCAAGGCGCTGGAGAAACTCTCGCTCAACGACTCGTCCTTCACCTTCATTCCCGAGACTTCGACGGCGCTGGGCTTCGGCTACCGCTGCGGATTTCTGGGCATGCTGCACATGGACATCATTCACGAACGTTTGGAGCGCGAGAGCAACCTCGACCTGGTGATGACCGCGCCGAACGTAACCTACCGGCTCATCACCACCGCAGGCGAGGCGATCGAGGTGCATAGCGCAGCCGACGTACCGGACCCGGCATTCATCAAGGAATTCAAGGAGCCGATCGTCAAGCTGCAGGTGATGATCCCGAAGGAGTTCATCGGCACGCTGATGACCCTGACCGAGGAGCGGCGCGGCGTCTACAAGGGGCTGGAATACATTGGCGCGCACCGGGCTCTCTTGACCTACGAGATCCCGTTTGCCGAGATCGTGTACGACTTCTATGACGTACTCAAGGGCGCAACCCGCGGCTACGGCACCATGGACTACGAACTGTTGCGGTATCAGGACGAAGACCTCTGCAAGATGGACATCATGGTCCATCACCAGCCGGTGGACGCTCTGTCGGTGGTGTGTCTGAAGTCGCAGGCACAACGCCGGGGCAGAGCCGTCCTGCAGAAGCTGCGCAAGGAGATCCCGCGCCACATGTTTGAAGTCGCGCTGCAGGCGGCGGTGGGGGCAAAGGTGATGGCGCGCGAAAACATCGCTCCGTTCCGCAAGAACGTGACGGCAAAGTGTTACGGCGGCGACATCAGCCGCAAGCGCAAGCTGCTGGAGAAGCAGAAAGAGGGAAAAAAACGCATGCGCTCCATCGGCAACGTCAACGTCCCGCAAAAGGCCTTTCTCGCCGTTCTCAACACCCGCGAGGAATAGCGCGCGGCAACGTCACAAATTGCTTTCTGGCAGGGGCCGCGTGCCCCTGCTTTTTTGTCCGTAGCCGGCCGGCTTTTCTCTGGCCGCACTTGCCGCAACGTTTATAATGCACGATTGGTCATGTATCCCGGCAAACCGGGAAAAAATCCGCCCGCAGGAGAATGCGTGAGCGCCGCCGGAGCTGCAACCGATTGGAGTCCGCTGGATCTGGCCTTCGAGCGCTTTCTGCGCCGAAGGGACAGTTCGGCGTTCGCCGCCATCATCGCCCGCAGCGGACGACTACTCTCGCAGCAGCGCGCCTCGGGACATTCGCGGGTGTACCTCAGCCAGTGGGCCGGCCGCGCGGGGCTGCCGCCACTGGAGCGCTGGCGCGAAGCGTTGGCCGCCAGTCCGCTGACCAGCGACGGCCGGACGCCAGCACCGCTTGTGTATGACGGCGCGGACACGCTCTGCCTGTACCGTTACTGGAGAGCCGAACGTCAGTTGGCGGAGCATTTGCGCCGCCTCGCCGCCGAAGCCCCGGAGGAAACGCTGCCGCGATCCTTCTTTCAGCGGTTTCCGCAGGCGTGCGGTCCCGTGGCCGACTGGCAAGCGGTCGCAGCGGCCTGCGCGTTGCGGCACCGGCTCTGTGTGATTACCGGCGGCCCCGGCACCGGAAAGACCACCGTCGTCGCGCAAATCATCGGCCTGTTGCGGGAGCGGGAACCCGATCTGCGCATCCGGCTGGCAACGCCCACCGGCAAGGCAGCCGCCCGCCTTGCACAATCATTGGCCGAACATGACCTCTCCCTGCCCGTTCAAACCCTGCACGCACTGCTGGGCAGCCGGGATGGTTCGTTCCGTTTTGGCGCGGAAAACCCGCTGGATGCAGAGGCGCTGATCGTCGATGAAACATCCATGGCGGATCTGCTGCTTCTGCTGGCATTGTTTGAGGCCGCCCCCGAGGGCTGCCGGGTAATTCTGCTGGGCGACAGCGGACAACTCGCCAGTGTCGAAACCGGCTGCGTGCTCGCGGATATCTGCGCCGCCGGAGACGCCTTTTCCCCGGACTTCGCGGCCTATCTGCAACGACACGGCGTCACCGCCCATTCCCCGGACGCCAGCACTGCAACCGGCAGCCAATCGGCCCCGCTCATCAACGCGGTCGCCCCCGGCCGCCCCGGGCGTCAACACAAAACGAAGACCGGCAACAGCGATCATTCCGTTCAACGTTCCCTGTTTTCGACCGAATCACCGCTGCAGCCGGCACCCGCCCTATCCGCTATCGCAGACTCCGGGTCAGAAAATTCACACCCTTTGGCGGGCAGGGTTGTGGAACTGCGCAAAAACTGGCGCTTTGCCGGATGTCCCGGCATCGGGCATCTTGCCAATGCTCTCCGACACGGAATAAATCCGCTGTCCCTGCCAGCCGGATGTGCGGACATCAGCCTCGCAGAGCCGTCCGAGACGGCGATTCTTTCCTTTCTGGACCAGCAGATACGCGGCATCCAATCCGCGCAAACTCCGCAACAAGCGTTTGAGGCGCTTCAACAACGGCGCGTCCTATGCGCAACCCGGCCCGGCCCGCTGGGGGTTCACCGAATCAACCAGCTTGTCCGCACCCGAATGGGAGCCTTTCATCCGTACTACCACGGCATGCCGGTATTGATCGAGGAAAACGATTATCGCCTCGGGCTCCGCAACGGCGACACCGGCATTTGCCTGCCGGACGCCAACGGCCTCCTGCAGGTCTGGTTTGATGCCGAGCGCTGCCTCGCTCCCGAGGGATTACCCGGCCACAGCGAGAGCTGGGCGCTCACCATTCATAAAAGCCAAGGCTCCGAATTCGATGACGTTCTGCTTCTGTTGCCGGAGGCCGGAACGTCTCCTCTCTGCCGCGAATTGGTCTACACCGGCGCAACCCGCGCCCGCCGGCACCTGACAATCCTTGCCGCCGAAGGCGTTCTCGCCGCCGCCGCCGCACACCCCGCAACCCGAGCCTCCGGCCTGCGTGACCTGCTCACCGCCACAACCGGGGCATAACCCTTTCACGACCAGTCAAGAAACTTGCCGCATCGCTCGTATACGGCATTCCTGATCCGGACACGCACAACGCCCACGCCTACAACATGTTATCAGCATTCCCCCGGCGAGATTTTTGTTTGCTTGACTGCCTTTTATTTATCTTCTTCCTGCAATTACTGGTCATAATAGCATCTTTGTACACCATTGCGGCCAATTCGTACATTGCCTGCCTGCACTTGATCTGGCTATACTGATGAGGAAGAACCTTTTTTTTCTTGCGGAGAACCAGCATGAGCGGCTACACCCTGAAACAGCGGGACATTCCTCTGGACGAGCGGTTTGATGTCATTGTGGTCGGCGGCGGTCCGGCCGGTTGCGCGGCGGCGGCGGCGGCGGCGCGCGAGGGCGCCAAGACGTTGCTGATCGAAAGCACCGGGGCGCTTGGCGGGATGGGAACCTCCGGCCTCGTCCCGGCTTGGTGCCCCTTCAGCGACCACGAAAAAATCATCTACAAAGGGATCGCAGAGAAGGTTTTTTCGCTCTGCAAGTCCGGCATGAAGCACATTGATCCCAAGCATCTGGACTGGGTGCCGATTGACCCGGAACTGCTCAAACGGATTTACGATGAGCTTGTGGTCGAAGCGGGGGCAGATGTGCTGTTCAACACCATCGTAACCGGATTGGAACTGAAGGCTCCGGGCGAGGTGGATGTGATCCTGACCGCCGGCAAAGACGGACTGCGGGCCTATCGCGCGCCGGTATTTGTCGATTGCAGCGGCGATGCGGATTTGGCGGCGTGGGCGGGCGCATCGTATGAGCAAGGCGACCCGGAAGACCACGACCTGCAGCCGGCGACGCACTGTTTCGTGCTTACCAACGTAGACGAATATCATTATCGCCACGGCGAAAACCTGCACTGCGGCAATAAAAACAGCCCGATTTATGCCATCGTTGCCAGCAAAGAATTTCCGCTAATCCCCGACTGGCACAGTTGCAACAGCCTGATCGGTCCGCGCACGGTCGGCTTCAATGCCGGACATATCTGGCAAGTGGACAATACCCGTCCCGAGACCGTTTCAAAAGCGCTGATCCTGGGGCGAAAAATGGCCGCTCAATTCCGCGACGCACTGGCGAAATACGCTCCGGCCGCCTTTGCCGGTTCGTTTCTCATCAACACCGGTTCGCTTCTGGGCGTGCGCGAAACCCGCCGCATCATCGGGGACTACTACCTCACGGCCGATGACCTGATGTCCTTCAAGGACTTCGACGACGAAATCGGGCGCAACTGCTATTTTATCGACGTCCACCACAAGATCAAACAGATCGGCTCGCAGGAAGAGAACCACTCCACCTCCTTCCGCTTCCCGGCCGGAAAATCTCATGGCATTCCCTACCGCTGCCTGACGCCGAAAGGCATCCGCAATATCCTTATGGCCGGCCGCGCCATCAGCACCGATCGCCCCGCGCAGGGCAGCACCCGCGTCATGCCCGTGTGTCTGGTGATGGGCGAGGCGGCAGGACTGGCGGCGGCGCTGGCAGCCCAAAAGGGCGGCGACATCCGGGCGATTGATGTCAAGCACCTGCAAAAACGCCTCAAGGAGGAGGGCGGCTACCTTCTGCTAAATTCATAGCAACCGCGTAACGCTGGTAAACGCCACGCCCCCGCCCGGTTTTCCGCCAGACGGGGGCGTTTCTGCACGGGGATTGTTCGAACGGGAGGATTGGCATACGCCGACGATCTCCCGCCCCCCCCCCCACACCGGTCTCCACCGGACAAGCTGGTTTCTGCGCCGGATTCCCTCCGGCTCGCCCCTGTGTTAGAATTCCTATCCCCCCGACGCCATGAGAAGCAAGACGGCGCAACGGGAACGGGACATGATTACCGACCGTCTTCAAGCGGACCAAGGGCAATGTCGCGGCAGCGGTGCCCGCGTAGAAAGCCTGGCATTTACGGCTACGGTCGGCCGAGAACGCCAGCAATGACCTGACTGAGTTCCGCCGTGTGATAAGGCTTGCGAATCACCGCGCAGACCCCCATTCCGGTCAACTCTTCGAGGCTGCCGGTGTTGTCGAACCCCGAGGAAAGAATCACCCGCACGCCCGGCCGGAGCTGACACAACCGTGAAAAGCAGTCGCGCCCGTTCATGCCGGGCATGATCATATCCAACAAAACCAGATCAATCTCGGAATCATGCCGGCGGAAGACCTCAATGGCTTCGGTGCCGTCGTTTGCCAGCAGAACGCGATACCCCAACCGCCGCAGCATGGCCTCGGTGGTGACCCGGATCACCGGCTCGTCGTCAACCAATAGGACAGTCCCCTGCCCGACAATCAGGGCCGGAACGGTTGCCGGAGGCATTTCCGCCTCCGCAGTCTGCGGCAGAACGATCCGAAACTCCGTGCCATGCCCCACTTCGCTGTACACGGAAATCGCGCCATGATGCTCCCGCACGGTTCCGTAGGCGGCGGCCAGCCCCAAGCCGGTGCCTTCGCCCTGCTTTTTCGTAGTAAAAAACGGATCGAAAATATGCGGCATATGCTGCGGCTCTATTCCGGTGCCGGTATCCCGAACCCGGACCTCAATGTAGGGTCCCGGCTCCAGCTCCGGCCCCAGAACAGCGCAGGCACCAGCGTCAAGATCCACCTGCCGGGTGGAGAAGGTCAGTTCCCCGCCTTGCGGCATCGCATGAGCGGAGTTGATGCCCATATTGAGGAACACATTCTGCAACTGCGAAAGGTCGCCATGGACCATTGCATTGGCAGCACCCAGCACGGTGCGGATCGTCACGGTCCGGTCGAGGGTCCGTTCCAGAATATCCACCGCGCTCTGTACCGCCTGATGCACATCCAGAGGAACGTTCTCAATCTTTCCCTGCCGGGAAAACGCCAGCAACTTTCCGGTCAGATCGGCTGCGCGCTCCGAGGTCTGCGTGATCAACTCCAAAAATTTCCGGTCGGCCGGATCTTGCGCTTTTGCCAGCAGAATATCCGCCGCGCCGAGGATGCCGCCAAGCATATTGTTAAAGTCATGCGCGACCCCGCCCGCAAGCTTTCCGATTGACTCCAATTTCTGCGTCTGGTGCAGATGCGCCTCCATCCGCTTCAGAGGCGTAATGTCCCGCGCCTCTGCTATGACACAACGGATCTCCCCGCCCAACTCCTCCAGCAAAGGCTTAAAGGAAACATCCATCGTGATCATTTCACCGGCGGCCGAAGGATGTTGCGCCTCAAAGCGAACGATCCGGCCGGTTTGACAGGCCTGTTCAAACATGCTCCGGCAGTAACTGGCCTGCTCCGCATCGTGCGTCCACCAGGGAGTATCCCAGAAATTCCGGCCCTCCACGCGCTCCAACGGCAAATTCACCGCAAACAAAGCAGTATCATTGCATTGCACCACACGCCCGTCAGGCGAAATCAGCGCAATGTATTGAAAGGTGTTATTGAAAATATCCCGGAAACGCTTCTCCGACCGGGTTAATTCCGCCTCGGCCCCAGCACGCCGGGCCTCCTCCTGCGCGCCACGCCAGATCATCCCACCCAGCAACGCCCCGACCAGCAGGAAAGTGCCTACCAGTATCCAGAAAAACTCCCGGCTTGCGGCTGCATGTTCTTTCACAATGTCGTCATAATACACGCCCGCGCATATCACCCACCCCCAAGGCTGAAAACCCCGACTGAAGGTGATCTTGCGGGTGGCGGCGTTCGGAGCGGAAGGGCGGTCCCAACGATACTCGGTGAACCCGCCGAGTTCGTTCTCGGCTGATGCACGCAGCGCATTGCGCGTGATGTAGATTCCCTCTTCATCCCGGTCGTCCGTTACATCCCGCCCTACCTTTTCGGCATGGAACGGATGCATCAGCATGGTTCCCCGATTCGAGAGAATGTACAGATAGTTCTGTCCGTTCTCCCATCGCAGTTTTTCGAGGTCGCCAAGCGCCCGTGCCTTGGCCTCCGCCTCCGTGCAACGCCCCTCCAACACCGCCTGCCTGTGGCTTTGCACCACCTGCCACCCCATATTCACCACTTCGCGCACAATGTTCTGCTTCTGTGAAAAAAGGCTCGCCATTTGGCTGGGAATCAGGAAATGAAAAACGGCCACGTAAAAAATGCCGATCGCCGTAAGCGCCGGAAGCAGAAACGAGAGCAATGTGAAGTAATGGCGCCACAATTTCATCGTCCGCCCTTTTGCAACAACGCCCGTTCAACCGCTCCAAGCAGACCGATTATACCCGATTCCCGCGCCGCCAACCACAAGGAAAAACGCACGCAACCCGCTGCCATCGTCGCGGCAGAAGGCCAGCTCCCGGCGACCAGCCTTCCGCCGAGCCAACGCGGCACGTGGGAGCGCGTTGCCGTAAGCGTGAGAGGAAAGAATCCTGAAATCCAGAGCGCTTTCTTTTCTCAGCCCATTTTTACTGCGACTGCCTTGAACAGGGGAGCGCCGAACAAAATTATTTTGGACAGGCAGACGATCAGAGGTTATAATCCTCCCCCGGTCGGAACTGGCCGTTTTGTATCTTTACATGAAGGGGGAAGACGATGGCACTGAAGGCAGGAAGTGAACTGGACAACGTGATCTGGCAGGCCGTCCACCAAACACCGGCAGCCGACCTTTTCACCCAACTCGACGAAGCATCGCTGCTCTCCTCCCGGGCGCTGGAGGTGGATGAATACCTCGGCAACGGGGCACTGCTGGAGGGACTCTTCCGGCACGATCCCCGCCGTCCCGACAACCAGCAAGAGGCGTTGACCCGCGCTGCCAGCCTCGACATTCCGCTGCCCATCCGGGCGGAAATGGTCTGGCATCGTTGTTTTCTCTCCGGTTCGCCGCTGCAGGAAAGCGCACGTGAAGCGCTCACCTCCTTCGGGCTGCTGGGGGCGGGAACAACTTCCCGCGAACTTGGAGCTTATCGCTCTTTCTTCCGCAAACTCATTCCGCAAGAACTGGCCCAACGCGCGCTGCAGATGGCAAATGTAAATACCCTGACGTTGCGGCGGGATTTTTTCAGCACCGAAGAAGCGCCGCTGCCGGAGCGCAACGAAACGGTTCATCTCCTGCGCTGCCTGAGTCTGGACTCTCTGGGTTCGAACTGGAGCGCCAGTTGCGACCGGCTCAAGGAAGCGGGATATTCCATCCGCAAAGGTCTGGAGCGGGACTCGCTCCACCTCCTGCGCAGCCTGCTGCAGGAACGCTGCGAACGCCTGCAGGCGCATCTATTATCGCTGACAGTCGCAGAACCGCAGGAACTGACGCAAAAGAAGTCCGGCACAACGCGGCTCCTGACCAAATGCGTTCTGCCGCACTGCGCGGAATACGGCCTCCCACTGCTGTTGCGGCTGACCGGACGCGGCGTGGCCTATGCCCCGCTCCGAGCGGCCTGTGCGGACTTTCCCGGCGTGCCGCTGTTCATCAGCGGATGCGGCGCGGAACAACTTTCGGTCGCGCTGGAGTTGGGACGGGAATTTCCGCAGGTGCAACCGCTATCCGGCTGCGGGCTGGCGATTTCCCCGACGGTGCAGCAGAATTTTTACCGGCAGGGGCTGGAACTGTTGGGCGGGGGCTGGACCGCTTACGCCAGCGGCGCGGAACATATTTTGCAACTGCCCGGCCGGTGGGCACACGCGCGCTGGCAACTGGGCGAAGTTTTAAAGGAACGTTATACTGCGCTGGCGCGAACCGGCTGGCCGATGGAGGAGGCGGAGATCCGGCGCGAAATCGAGGGGCTGCTCCGCAACAACGCGCTGCGCCTCCTGAAGCCTCAGCCCGCGTCCCGCTAACGGGGTATCCGAACGGGAAATCGCGGCATCCTTACCATTTATCGTAATCAGCGCGGATTTCCACGCCCGCCGGTGGCCTCTGCCCCGGCTTCAGAGGGCACCGAGGCTGGTGCGGATAAATTCGGCGCGGATGGCGTCCCGGTCGTGCGCGGCAACCTTTCCGCCGTGCATTTGCTGCAAATGAGCGGGTTGGGAGAAGAGAAAAATCCGGTTGAGCGTTTCCGCCGGCACCGGCGGCAACAGATCAAGCGACATACCAAGACGAATGCTCGAAATGTGCTGCATCGCCTCCTCGGACGAAATGACGCGAGCATTTTTCAGAATGGAAAACGCACGGAAAATCCGATCCTCCAGCCGCAGCCGATCTCCTGTCAGCAACTTCTGCCGTGAGCGTTTTTCGTACTCCGCCAGCTCTTCGATCACGGCGCGCAGATCATCAATAATTTCCCGTTCCGAACGGCCAAGCGTGATTTGATTGGATATCTGATACAACTCACCAAGCGCCTCGGTTCCCTCGCCATAAAAACCGCGCACAGCCAAACGCAGATCGTGAATCGCGCGAAACGCCCGTTCGATATTCTTGGTCATCACCAGCGCCGGCAGGTGCAACATCACAGAGACACGCATCCCGGTCCCGACATTGGTGGGGCAGGCGGTCAGGTACCCCAGATCGCCGCTGAAAGCGTACTCCAGCATCCCCGCCAGCTCATCATCAAGGCGGTTGATCTCCTCAAACGCCTCCTCCAGCCGGAAGCCCCCGCGCAACGCCTGCAGCCGTAAATGATCCTCTTCGTTCACCATCAGCGACAGGCTCTCGGCGCTATTGAGCGCGACGCCGCGCTTGCCCTTCCCCTCCAGCAATTCCCGGCTGATCAGATGCCGCTCCAGCAGCAATCCGCGTTCAAGATCCGGCAGCGTGTCAAGATCGAAGTACTCCAGCCCGCCCCCGGTCCGGCAGGACGCAAGCACGTCCCGTACCGTCTGCACCAATTCCGCGCGCCCCTCATCGCCGAGCCGGACCATAAAGTTGCGGCCCGACAGATTGCGCGCCAACCGCACCCGGCTGGTGATCACCACGCCGGTCATAGCCCCTTCGTCCGGGCGCAGCCACTCGCCACAGCCGGCGGCCAGATCACTAATTTCCATGCTCATTCCTTTCCGCCGCACCGGCGGTGCCGAAAATCATGCGCCCCGCCGAGGTCTGAATACTGCCAGTGATATCGACCCGGGCCGTTTCACCAATCATTTTTTCACCGTTGTCGACCACCACCATCGTCCCGTCATCGAGATACCCCACCCCCTGCCCGGCCTCCTGCCCCTTACGAATGATTCGCAGGTTCAGATGATCGCCGGGAATGTATTGCGGCTTGAGCGCACCGCAGAGATCGTTGATGTTCAGAACCGGGACGCCCTCGGCTTTGCCAAGTTTGTTGAGGTTGAAATCGGTGGTAATCAACCGGCCGTTGAGAGTCTTGGCATCCCGCACCAACAGGACGTCGACCTCCCCCCCGGCGGTCACACCCTCCGAGGTACGGACCGTAACCTTCACGCCCTCCATTTTCTGCAATTCCGTGGCGATATCCAGCCCCCTGCGGCCGCGTTCGCGCTTGAGACGGTCCTTGCCGTCGGCAAGCGCCTGCATCTCCCGCAACACGTAGTCTGGAATAATCAGCGGCGCGGTAATGATCCCGGCGCGGGAAATATCCAGAATCCGGCCATCAATCAGCGCGGAGGTATCGAGCAGCATCCCGCCCTCCTGCGTGCCGCGCTGGGAGAAGTCGATGTACGGCAACAGGAACCGGAAATCGTTGCGCGTCTGCAAGACAATGGTCACACCCAGATACAGACAGGCCGCCAGCACCAGCGGCGAAAGGAACTGCACTTGCCACAGCGCTCGTAGAATCGCATCCCCCACATTTCCGGTGCCGGGCGCGTTGATGATGTTGTACGGCACCAGAAACAGCCCCGCGATCACCAAAAACAGCCCCGAGGCGAACAGGCCAGCGGTCGTGCCGAACATCAGGGCGACCATCTCCCGCGCGAGGTTCTTCAAATAAAAACGCTCCCACACTACCAATCCACCGGAAAACGCCATACTGATGATGATATACAGCAGCAAATCGCTGAAATCCGGATTTTTATCGACCGACAGCACATACGTGTAGACCGCAAAAATAACCGCAAATACAACAAACAACAGGCGCGGCAGCAATTGTCGAAACATCCTTCTCCCCTTCCCCCGCACCTGTCCCGCGACACCCCGTGTCGCCGCGAGTCCGGCGCAGACCGCCCTCCCCCGCCGGACGCGCTCTTGCGGCGAAAGACGATATGCTTATGATTTCGCTAACGTGCGCCATGATCGAATCGCTCAGAATGATAAGGCGTCCGCACATAGGGTATCCGCTTCCCGCATTTTGCGCAAGGGGAGGCGGCGCAACAGCGGTAGTTTTCACAAAAAAGCCGCGCTTTTCATTGCGCGACGGCAAGGAACCGGCCATGTTTACAGGATTGATTCCCGCCACCGGGCGGATACTGGCGCAGCAACGCCGGGCGCAAGGGCTGCACCTCACCGTGGACGTCTCCGGCCTGCCGGAACGTCCGGCCGTCGGCGCCTCGATTGCCGTCAACGGCTGCTGTCTGACCGTTACGAACCTGAGCGGCACGGCGGCGGACTTTGACGCCGTAGAAGAGACCGTCAGCCGCACCAATCTGCCCGGAAAACGCCCGGGCGACCTCGTGAATCTTGAACCCGCGCTCTGCTATAACGGCCGCATCGACGGACATTTCGTGCTCGGGCACGTTGACGGCACCGGCCAACTGCTGGCGATCACCCCGTCGGGTCTGGGGCAATACTGGCAGTTCTCGCTGCCGCCGGAGATCGCCCCGCTGGTGGCACTCAAGGGTTCGGTCGCCATCGACGGCATTTCACTGACGGTCGCCGCGGTTGACCGCGAGAGCTTTCGGGTGAGCCTGATTCCGCACACCATCGCCAACACCTCGCTCGCCGGGATGCGCCCGGGGACGGTAGTGAATTTGGAGGCGGATGTACTGGCGCGCTACCTTGCCCGGCGGATGGAGTTCCTCTCGCCTTCTTCCTGCCAAGACGCGGCAGCGCCATCGACGGGCGGAATGAGCGAGGAATTTCTGCGCGAAAACGGCTTTTAGCCGCCACCATGCGGTATCAGTCTCTTCGTAATCCGCCGCCTGTTCCCGGCGCGCGGGACTTGTATTCCGAAGTCGAACGAACTATACTTTCCCCCGTTGCGGCGTTTCCCGTTTAAGGCCGCAATCCCCATCATAAGGACACGGCGTATGGAATCGTTTTTCCGCAAAAATGTACTCTCGGTGCTGATCCCGGTCTACAATGAGCGGGCGTTCCTGCGGCCGCTGGTCGAGAAGGTGCTCGCGGTCGAACTGCCGCGCGGACTGCAGAAGGAACTGGTTCTCGTCGATGACGCCTCCACGGACGGCACAGACAAGATCATCGCCGGACTCGTCGAAAAATACGCCGCCATCCGTGCCTTCCGTCAGAACAAGAACAGCGGCAAAGGCGCCGCCATCCGCCGCGCGATTCAGGAGATGACCGGCGAATACGCCATCATTCAGGACGCCGACCTCGAATACGACCCCGGCGAATATCCGACCGTCCTCAAGCCGCTGCTGGAAGGCCACGCCGACGTCGTGTACGGCTCGCGCTTCGCCGCCCGTGAAATGCGCCGCGTCTTGTTCTACCACCACAAGGTCGGCAACCTCTTTCTGACGCACTTCTCCAACTTTTTCACCGGCCTCGACCTGACCGACATGGAAACCTGCTACAAAGCCTTTCGCGCGGACGTGCTCAAAACCATCCCGCTGCGCTCGGAACGCTTCGGGATGGAGCCGGAGATCACGGCCAAGATCGCCAAGCGCGGCTGCCGCATTTATGAGGTACCGGTCAACTACTACGGGCGCGGCTACGCCGACGGCAAAAAAATCGGCTGGAAAGACGGCTTGCAGGCGGTCTGGACCATACTGAAATACCGGCTGCTGGATGATTGCTACGAAAGTCATTACGGCCGCCGCCATCTGCGCGACTTCCTCAGTTCCCGCCTCAGCTCGTTGCGCATCGCTTCCGAGCTTGCCCCCTATCTGGGCGAGAGCATCACCGAAATCGGGGCAGGCATCGGCAATCTCAGCCGGCGCCTGCCCAAATGCGAACAACTTGTCGTTACCGAGAGCGACCCCGAATGTCTGGAAGTGCTGCATAGCATCTACGACGACAACGACCTCGTCGAGGTGGTGGGGCTCGACCCGCGCAGCACCGAATCCGTGCGCGGACTTCTTGCTGCGCACCCCGCGTCCGGGCGGGGCGTCTGCAGCAGCACGGTGGTATGCGCGAACCTGCTGCAATATCTGCCCGATGATGTGATGGCGCTGCGCAACCTGCGCGAACTGATTACTCCCGGCGGCAACCTTGCGCTGGCGGTGCCGGCCGTGGGCGGCGTCGACCCGGCCACCGGTGTTCTACGCCGCTACGACAAGGAGAGCCTGCGGCAGGCGCTGGTGAGTGCGGGCTACGAAGTCGACCGGCTCTGGAGCTGCGGCTTCCCCGGTTGGGCCTTGAGCCGGTTTGGCGGCGAGCCGGGCAAATTCCGGCTGAAGCTCGCGGACATGCTGCAGTCGGTTTCGCGGCCTTTCGAGCACTGCCTGCCCCTGCCCGGCGCCTGTCTGCTGGCCGTAGCGCGACCGCAATAGGGACGCCTGCGACCCGCCGGGGAACATTCTATTGATTGTGCGACTTTGTTTGACCACTTAGCAGGAGGTTATATTCGTGCCACCGATCATTGCGACCATTGACGACATTCACAAGGAATACGGCGACAAGCCGATTCTCGAAGGAATCACCCTGCAATTTTATCACGGTGCTAAAATCGGCATCGTCGGCACCAACGGCTGCGGCAAATCGACGCTGCTGAAGATCATGGCCGGTATCGACAAGGACTACCACGGCACGGTCAAAATCAAGGAGGGCGCGAGCGTTCTGATGATTGAGCAGGAGCCGAAGCTCAATATGGAGAAGAACGTCCGGGGCAACATCGAGGAAGCCGTGCAGCCGATCCGCGACATGGTGGCGCGCTACGAGGCCATTGGCAGCGAGATGGGCGAACACCCGGAAAAGATGGACGCGCTCATGGAGGAGATGGACGACCTCCAGCAGAAGATCGAGGCCGTCGGCGGCTGGGATCTGGAGCATATGCTGGACATGGCCTCCGACGCACTGGTGCTGCCCCCCGACGACGCGGAGATCAAGGTGCTCTCGGGTGGTGAGCGCCGCCGCGTAGCGCTCTGCAAGGCGCTGCTGATGAAGCCGGATATCCTGCTTCTGGATGAGCCGACCAACCACCTTGACGCCGAAACGATCCAGTGGCTGGAGGACCAGTTGCGCGAGTATCCCGGCACGGTCATCATCGTCACCCACGACCGCTACTTCCTCGACCACATCACTCAGTGGATTCTGGAGATCGAAGAGGGCAAGGGCTACCCCTATGAGGGCAATTACTCCTCATGGCTGGCGCAAAAAGCCGAACGCCTGCGGCTTCTGGAGAAAAAAGAAAGCGACCGCCAACGGGTTCTAACGCGCGAACTCAACTGGATCAATACCTCAGCCAAAGGCCGCAACCAGAAGAATCAGGCGCGTATCGACCGCTATGAGAAACTCGCCTCCGAAAGTTTCGAGCCGAGCAAGAGCGATATCGTCATCCAGATCCCGCCGGGACCGAAACTCGGCGACAAGGTGCTGGAGTTCAAGAACGTCACCAAAGGCTTCAAAGGCATCAATCTCGTCGAGGGGTTGTCTTTTGAGCTGCCCAAGGGCGCGATCGTCGGCATTGTCGGGCCCAATGGCATCGGCAAGACCACGCTATTCCGCATGATCGTCGGGCAGGAACAGCCCGATGGCGGTGAGATCGAGCTGGGCAAATCGGTACAACTTTCGTACGTCGATCAGCACCGCGACGAGCTGAATCCGGACAACAACATCTGGCAGGAGATCTCGGGCGGCAACGACGAACTGGACCTTGGCGGGCGTAAGATGAACAGCCGCGCCTACGTGTCGCGCTTCAACTTCCGCGGCACCCAGCAACAGAAGCTGGTGGGCAAGCTTTCAGGCGGCGAGCGCAACCGCGTCCACCTCGCCAAGCTCCTGCGCACCGGCGGCAACCTGCTGCTGCTGGACGAGCCGACCAACGACCTTGACGTGAACACCCTGCGCGTGCTGGAGGAGGCGTTGGAGGACTTCCCCGCCTGCGCGATGGTAATCAGTCACGACCGTTTTTTCCTCGACCGCATCTGCACACACCTGATGATCTTCGAGGGCAACGGCGAGGTGAAATGGTTTAACGGCAACTTTGCGGATTATGAGGAAGAGTTGCAGCGCTCGGGGCAAAGCGCCATGACCAACCGCCGCAGCAAGTTCAAGCGTCTGCCGCTGTAATCCGTCTCGAAGGGAACTCCTGTGTGAGGATCAGCATGGGACTGCTGAACTGGCTGAGCCATCCATTCCGGCGCAACGCCCCCGAGGTGATTGAGCGTTCCCGTTTGCGCCAAGCGGCAAACGCGGTGGAATTTGACGAACACGGGGTCAAATGCTGGTTCGAGCGGGAGGGTTGCGCATCAGCCGTGCAGTTTTTTGCTTGGCATGATCTGCACCAGATTGTGATCATCACCACGGACGAGGGGCCGTTTGTGGACGATCTTTTCTGGGTGCTATCCGGCACCGGCGAAACTTGCGTCATCGGCAGTGAAGCCGCGGGGATGGACGATTTGCTTGCTCAGCTTCAAGAACTGCCCGGCTTCCACAATGATGCCGTTATCAGCGCTATGTCCTCTACTGAAAACGCGGAGTTTCTTTGTTGGCGGAGGTAGGAGTGCCGCCCCCCCCCATGCCGCATACGCCATTCAAGAAGCGCCAGCCGTGCATCCGGCTGGCGCTTCTTCTATCATTCCATGTTCGGGCGCTTCCTACATCTTGCGCTGATAGGGTTGAATCAGCTTGAGCAAATCGTCGACGTGTGCCGTGGCAAGGCACTCCACCGCGTCGCCGCCGCCGTAGTAAATCTTCACCTCGCCCGAGCCCTCCAGAATCATTCCGCCGGGGAAGATCACGTTATCCCGGAAGGTGCCGGTCGTCTCATAGCTGGCTTCGGGCGCAATCAGAGGCGTCGGGCAGAGGCCGATCACCTTTGCGGGATTCTGCAGATCCAGCAACATCAGCCCCGCGCAGTAGCGTTTCTTCCAACTCTTCTCCCAGCCGTTTTTGCCGCGCGCGTCGTCGATGTCCACCGAGTGGAAGGTCGTCAGCCAGCCCTGCTTGGTCTTGACGGGCGGAGCGGCGGGGCCAATCTTGTCGTTGGCAAACGGCACGTCTTCGACGCCGAGGACTAACTGCGTGCTTCCCCAGTAGCGCAGATCCGGGGAGTCGGAGAACCAAGCGTCAAAACGGGTGCCCTCCCAGGACTCCCGGCCCCGGCCGTACATCGGGAAGGGACGCTCCAGCCGGCAGTACTTGCCGTTGACCTTCTCCGGGAAGAGCACCATATTGCGATTCTCCGGCGCAGAAAGGCTGAGAATTTCGTAGTGGTGAAAATCATCGGTGACGGCGACGCCCCCGCGCACGCCGTGAAAGGTGTCCACCGCGAAACACAGGTAGCAGCGGCCATCGATGACCGTCAGGCGCGGGTCGTAGGCGCGGGAAACGGTCGAGTCGTTGAACACGGTTTTATCGAGAACCGGCTGCGGCTCGACCGACCACTTGACGCCGTCGTCGCTGAAGGCCAATCCGAGATTGGTGTGACGAAACTTCTCGAGCGTATCCTGTTCGAAATAGTCGTTGCGAAAGACCATCACATACTTGCCCTGAAATTTGGTCACCCCCGCATTAAAGGTCAACGAGCAGGGAAAGGGGACCTCCTTTTTCGTCAAGACCGGATTTGCGGGATGACGGATGATGCATGGCGCGGATGCCAGTGCGCCCAAAGCCGGATAACTCATTGTCTTTCCTTTCATTATGAAAAAGAGATCAATTACTCGTCGCTATTGCGTTTATCATGCCACACAACCGGATATTCCGCTATCACGTTCCGTCTTGCCTTTATAACGCATTATCCTATACTTGCATACAGCCAACCCACTACAATTACCGCCGACCACGGTTGGCATGAGATATCGCCTGAAGCAATGGAAAAGGGGACATCATGACCGGAAGCAAACCGGCGCGCGAAGTTGAGCCCCCTCTGCGCGTACAGGCCGCGAACACCAACTATCCGCATTCATTGGATTACATCCTCGATCGCCCTCATGGATACGGCAACCATTTTGTTTTCATCCACGTTCTCACCCCTTGCGAGGTGGGAACGGAAGCGGGGCGCGTCAAGGCGCAGAAGGGCGATCTGATTCTCTATGCGCCCGAATTTCCGCAGTGGAACCGCGGGGAAGGCATCCCCTTGCGTAACAACTGGCTGCATTTTACCGGCGGCGCACAATTGCTGCATGCCCTGCGGATCCCTCTCAACACCCTGCTGCATCCCCGCGATGATTCGTTTATTGAACCTTCCATCAATGCCCTCAAGATGGAGATTTATCAACACCGGCCGCTACAGGAAGCCGTACTCGCCCTGCGGACGCAACTGCTGCTGCATGAGATTGCCCGACAGCTACTCGAATCCGATACGCCCGGGCTATCCGCCGCCCAAATCGCCCATTCCGAGGCGTTCCGCAATCTGCGCGCACTCCTCCTCGACCGGCCGGAAGAGGACTGGACCATCGCGCGCATGGCAGAGTATGTTCATCTCAGCCGCAGCCGCTTCTGCGCGCTGTACAAGCAATTTTTTCACAGCGAACCGCTCAACGATCTGATTGAAGCGCGCCTGCGCAAAGCGTGCCTGCTGCTGAGCGGCAGCAATCTCACCATTGAGGCTGTAGCCGGCCAGTGTGGCTTCCGGTCGGCGATTCACTTCCATCGCCTCTTCCGCAAGCGTTTTCACACCTCGCCGCGTCGCTACTGCCCCAACGATGCGCCTTACGGCCCTGGCCAGCACCACCTGCCCGGCGCAGAGAAGCCATGATAACCCTGTGGCAAAGGCGTCCACCCCGCGTATAATACCCTGATTCGTCCTGCGCTCGCGGACAGAAACGTTTCGTCACGCGCCCTCCGGTTCGCCGGCCGCCGACAAGGATTTTCACCATGAAAAAAAGAGATGTGACCGCCACTGTCCTCACCAATGTCAAGGTTGCCCCGGGATTCCACCGGATGACGCTGGCGTGCGCGGGCTTGCGGTTTCTGCCGGGGCAGTTCTTCCAATTACAGGTGCCGGGGCATACCCTGCGCCGCCCCTTCGCGGCGGGAAGTTCTGACGAAACGGGGTTTTCGTTTGTCTACCAGATCGTCGGCGAAGGAACGCAGGACATGACCGCCCTGCGCAAGGGCGACGCCGTGCAAGTACTCGCGCCGCTGGGCAACGGGTACAAGCTGCCACGCAAAGGCACGGCGGCGATTCTCGTCGGCGGCGGGTGCGGGACCCCGGGCCTGTGCATCCTCGCGGCGGCGCTGCGGGAGCGCGGCGTGGCGGTGCACGCCGTGATCGGCGCACGTTCGGCCTGCTCGCTTCTGGAGGCGACGACGCTGCGCAAGCTCTGCGACAGCCTTACCCTTGCGACCGACGACGGCAGCAAAGGTTTTCACGGCAACGCCGTGCAGGCGGTTCTGGATAAGGTCTTGCCGGCGGTCTGTAAGGGCGACGACCCGAAGAAGGCAACGGTGGAGTTCTTCGCCTGCGGGCCGCACCCGATGCTCAAGGGACTGGCGGCGCTGGCCGATGACCTCGGAATTCCATGTCAGGTCAGTCTGGAAGAACGCATGGCCTGCGGATTCGGAGCTTGCATGGGTTGCGCGGTTGCCCTGAAAGCCGACAATCCCGACGGTCTCATCTATCGGCGCGTCTGCCACGACGGACCGGTCTTTTACGCCAGTGAACTGCTCTGGTGACTCGCGGCTCACGCCTCTTAACGCCAAGCGCGGCGAACCGAAGAGTCCGCCGCGCTTTTTGCTTCGACAATATGCCCTGCCCGCATTACCGGATTTCCGACCTTTAGGCATCCTCGACCATCGTCCCCAGCCGCTCCAGCCATGGTCCGCGCACCCTCCGACCTCCCGCGCGCAACAACTCCAGCACCCCCTGCAAATCCGCCGCCAGCGGAGCCCGCACTGTCAACACGCGGCCACCGGGATGCGTAAAGGTCAATTCACAGGCATGCAAAGCGTAACGCCGGACCTCGGCCACGCCCCCATCCGCCCCGCTCAATTGCAACGGCCGGGGCATCCCGTACCGATCATCACACACCAGCGGATGCCCGAGGTGCGCCATGTGAACCCGCAGTTGATGCTGCCGACCGGTATGCGGCTTCAACCGCACCAGCGTGAAGCCCTTGTCGCCCTCACAGGCCGGATCGGGAGCGAAGCGCTCCAGCACCTCGAACACCGTCAGGGCGGGCTTGCCCTCGGCATCGCGGCGAACCTCCATTGAGGTCCGGCAGGGGCCGGTGCCGGGACCAATTGGAGCCTCGATCTCTCCGCTGTCTGGTCCGATCACCCCCTCGCATAGCGCCTGATACACCTTGGCCGTTTCACGGTTTTCAAATTGTTCCTGCAAAACGCGCTTGCTGGCGGTATTCTTTGCCAACAGAATTACCCCACTGGTAAACTGGTCAAGACGATTGGCAAGACTGATCTCCTGCTCAGGCGGCAAGAGATCCTTGTAATGCCAGTAAAGCGCATTGAGGAGGGTATTATGCCGGAAGATGCCCACCGGGTGCACCACCAGCCCCGGCTGCTTGTTGAGCGCGGCCAGATCGTCATCTTCGTATAGAAATTCCAGCGGAATGCTCTTCGCCTCATCCACCGCGCCCTCAGGCTCACGGCAGTGCAGGATCACCGCGTCGCCCAATCGTACCCGCCAGTTCGCAGGCCGGGGTACTCCAGTGACGGAAACGCGTCCTTCCTTGATGTGCGTCTGGATGCGCGTCCGCGACATCGACGGAACCATCGCCTTGACAAATTGATCCAGACGGATGTCCATGTAGGTACGAGTGACCTCATACTGCAGGTCAAAGGGTTTGGCAGGATCTATCGGCATGAAATTCTCTGCAACCGGGCAGGAACGCCCGACGACCGGCACCCACAATCACGGCTGCGGTCGGAACAGGAACGCGAAAGAACGTCGACGCGCGCCAATCAGTTCCCCGGCTGTTCAGCCGGCGCTTCGGCGGGTTTTTCGGCGGGCTTTTCCTCTGCCTTCTTCTCCTCGGCAGGTGCAGCCTCCGGTTTCGCCTCGGGTTCGGGAGCACTGGACTCGGTCACAGGCTTGATCAGCGGATTTTCAATTCCGAATTCCATCATCGACACCTCGGCCGAACCGCTGGAGCGCAGGCGGAAAATTGCCGAACCCACGCCGATCTCCGGAACCTCCAGCGTCCCCACCGCCTGATCGCCCACGAAAAAGGCGATGGCGTTGGAGCTTACGTTCATCCGTAGAGCATCACCAGAGTAGCGCAGCGACTGCTTCACCTCGCCTGCCTGCGCCTCGACCAACTCGCCCCGCCGCGACAGCGTAAAAAGGACACCATCCTTGCCCGTCGCCTCGATGACACACCGGTCGCTGATAGCGAACCGCACGCGCAAATCCGTCAACCGCACGGCCAACCGGGGATTGATATAGCTCCCCTCGCCGTAGAAGGTCAACGTATCCTTGTTGATGACCCGGCAGTTTTGCAGATCCGCCCGCCCGCCCAAAATCGCCTCAAAGTTCATCAGCGGCGCCTGTTGCGTCACCAGCATCCGCAGATCACGCCCCGCCACCGCCAGTTCACCCTCGGAAATATCCAGTTGATGCGTGTACTCCACCGCAATATCATTCGCCTTGTGGGACGCAAAAAACACCGCTCCGCCCAGCGCCTGCAGGGGTTCAATCTTCCGTGCCGGCATCAGACGCGCCACATCGTTCACCTGCAAATCCGAGAGCGTGATCGCTTTGCGGTTCTTCTGTCCGACCGCCATCAGTTTGCCGTTTTCCGCATCCAGCGAAACTGCCCGTTCCTTGCCGTCAATCACCACCCGCACGTGGCTGGCGGTATCGTTGGTCTTCTCCTTCGCGGTCGCAATCAACGCCTGATGAAAAGCGGCCAACCCCTCGGCGTACAGCTCCAGATCTTTGCCCTTGGAGGGCAGAGAGGTCGCGGCCAGCGTCTTCGCATTCTGGAAGGCCAGTTCCCGCACGCCCGCCAGATCATCCGCCCCCGCCCGGAAGTAAAGCGCATTCCACGCCTGCCCGAAGAACCGCGCCGCGCTGTCGTTCATCGACGCCAACTCTCCGGCCGCCTGCATCTGCCACGAGGTGCCCGGATATTGCAGGATGACCTCGGCATACACCTCGGTTGCCTTCGTCAGATTCCGCTCATCACAGAGCTTGCGTCCCTTTTCAAACATCTCCTTCGCCCGGCCGTCGAGGGTATTCTGCAACATCTGCAGCACCTGCGCCGCCCGCTTTTTGTCCTCTTCCTTGGACGCGGATTCGGAGGTCTTGCGCGCCAGCGCCAGCGCCTCCTGAGCCTTGCCGCCCGCAAAGAGTTCATCGACCTTCTTCTCCCACTCGCTGCGGACATCCGGGTCCTCGCCGAGTTGAACGATGTACGCCTGAATCGAACGTTGATCTTCGTTGCTGCAACCGCCCTGCTGCAGGAACAACTTCAACTGGCGCGCCACCTTGCGGCTATCGCTCTTGCCGGCCTCCAGTTCGCTGCGCACGCGCGCCAGCTCCTGTTGCGCCGGCGTCCCCTGATACGTGGCCTGCATCTTTCTCGCTTCTTCCGCCACGGTCGTACGCGGGTAGTTGCTCAGAATCTGCTCCAGCTTCTCCCGCGTGGCCGAATCGTTCCCGTCCACATAGAGGGCGCGCGCCTCCTGCAGGAGCTTTGCCGCCTCCTGTTCGGGATTGCCCCGCGTCGCCACCAGAATGACAATCAGCAGCAGCAGCGCCGCCGCCGCTGCGCCGACAATGTAATAAAGTTTGCGCCGGTCCGGCCCTTCGGCGGGAACCGCCGAAGCAACCGCCGAGGTAGTGCGGGTGGTTGCCGCCTTGATCAGCACCGATGCCGGGGGCTTGATGGTCTTCTTTTCCGTAACGGCCGGTTTGCAACCACGCTGCAGCATGCGCGCCAGCCCGTCGGCAAACTCCCGGGCGGTCTGCTGGCGGTCAACCGGCTCCTTTGCCAAGCCCTTCATTACGAAAAGCGCGAGTTCTTCCGGAATTTCCGGGCGCAATGTGCGCGGATCGGGAATCGGTGCGCTCAGGTGCTTTTTGAGCAAATCCTTCACATCGACGCCGGCATACGGAGGCTTGCTGGTGAGCATGTGATAGAGCGTCGCCGCCAGCGAGTAGATGTCGCTGCGCGGGTCCGGCTCCTGCCGGCGGATAATCTCCGGCGCGACATACTGCGGCGTAGCCATGAACGCCCCGGTCTCGGGACTGCTCGCCTGGTTCTCCTCATCGGCGATGCTGGCAAGCCCCATATCCGCAAGCTTGACCCGGTTCTCGTTGTTGATCATGACATTCTGCGGCTTGATGTCCTTGTGCAGAATACCCTGATTGTGCGCGTGATCGAGCGCATCGGCCAACTGACGGCCATAATCGAGACATTCCTCGACCGACAGCCCCCCCTGACGCAGCGCCATATCCAGCAGATTCTCGCCTTCCACAAATTCCATGCTGAAGTAGTACCACTGATCTTCGTGGCCGAAATCATGGATGCCGATAATGTTAGGGTGCTGCAGGCGCGCGGCGATCTTCGCCTCACGCTCGAAGGATTGGATGAAACTCTCCTTGGTCGCCAGCCGCGGACTCATCACCTTCAGAGCCACTTCCCGCCCCAGCGTCACCTGACTGGCGCGGTATACCACGCCCATGCCGCCAACGCCGACCTTGTCGAGAATCTGATATTTGCCCAACCGTTTACCGACCAGCGGATCATCGATCTTGTCCTGAAACGTGTAATCGATCCCGCCAATGGAGATCACATCGCCGCTTTTCAGCAATTGCCGGCCGATTTTTTTCCCGTTGACCAGTGTCCCGTTGGAAGACCCGAGATCCTCCACAAAAAAACCGCCGGAGCCCTTGATGATATGGCTGTGTTCGCGGGAACACTTGGGGGAAGGCACGCGAATGGTACAGGAAGACTTTCGCCCGAGGATGGTGTCGTCGCCCAGCTCATATTCCTTCGTGCGCTCCTCGCGCTGCATGATCAGACGTGCCATATCGGTAGGACTCCTGCAAGTTTTTGACCCAAACAGAACATTTGCCACGCATCGACATAACGCCGGCAGTGGCAGACACGTAACAGAAATTTCCAGTCAGGCATTATATCGATCTCAACCCCTGACTTCCACCTTTCTTTCACGCCCGGCTGGAATATTTTCTTGTGCTTTTATCATACAATACGGATACATACGTGTCCGCTGCCGAAAAAGACTGGGAGGTGAAAAAAAAACCGACCGTCCAAGGCTGGACGGCCGGCGAAAAAATGATTGGAGGCGACGATCGGATTTGAACCGATGGATGAAGGTTTTGCAAACCTTTGCCTTACCACTTGGCTACGTCGCCACTTTGGTGGAACTGTGCGGTATTGTAAAACATCCCGTCCGCGCCGCAAGGGGTTGCCGGAAAAATCCGTCCATTTGCTTCGTAAAAACCCCGCGATGCCACTCATTCACCGCCGCTCGCAGCGTCGTCTCAGCGACTCTGCTCATACCACTCGATGGTCTTACGGATGCCGTCCTCAAACGACATCTTTGCACGGAAGCCGAAGAGCTCTTCCGCCCGCCGGGTGTCCAGGCACCGCCGGGGCTGCCCGTTCGGCTTGCTGCTATCCCAGACAATCGTCCCCGAGAATCCCGAAGCCTGCTTAATCAGCTTCGCCAGATCCCGGATCTTGATTTCCTGCCCCGACCCGAGGTTGACCGGCTCCGCGCCATTGTAACGCTCCGCAGCCAGCAACAGTCCCTCGGCGGCATCCTCCACATACAAAAACTCACGCGAGGGGGTTCCATCCCCCCAGAGAATGATCTCCGGGTCCTGACGATCCCGCGCCTCAATGCATTTGCGCACCATCGCCGGAATCACATGCGAACTGTTCAGGTCAAAATTATCGCGCGGCCCGTACAGGTTCACCGGCAGCAGAAAAATCGAGTTATAGCCATACTGTTGGCGGTACGCCTGACTCTGCACCAGCATCATCTTTTTGGCAAGGCCGTATGGCGCATTGGTCTCTTCGGGGTACCCGTTCCACAGCTCTTCTTCCCGAAACGGCACCGGGGTGAATTTCGGGTACGCGCAGATGGTGCCGGTCGCCACGAACTTCCCGACCCCCGCCCTCCAGCTCTCATGCAAGAGCTGCACGCCCATCATCAGATTGTCATAAAAAAATTCCGCCGGATGCTTCATGTTCGCGCCAATTCCGCCAACATTCGCCGCCAGATGCACCACCAGATCGACCGGCCGGCCCTCGCGGGTCGTATCGCTCAGAAGCTGCCGGATCGCGTCCGTCTCCCGCAGGTCATAAACCGCCCGGCGCGGCACCATCACCTCGGCCACCCCCAACATGCGCAGTCGTTCCACCAGAAACGTACCCAGAAATCCGGCGCCGCCGGTCACGATGACACGCTTTCCCGCCCAGAATTCCCGCGTCAATTCAGCACTCATGCGTTTCGTTCTCCATCGACACTACGGTGTTCCCCCAATGATGCCAACTGCCGGAGAATGTTTCGTTGAGGATTTTCTTTCCCTCGCCCGGACATTGCAGCCCCAACAGTTCCAGATCCGCATCCATCATGATCCGCACCAATTGCCGGTACTTGATCTTCGGCTCCCACCCCAGCACCTTCCGCGACTTCGACGGATCCGAAAGCAGATAATCCACCTCCGTCGGCCGGAAGTATTTCGGATCAATCTCCACGTACTCTCTATAATCGAGACCGACGTAACCGAACGCCTCCTCGAGAAACTCGCGGATGGTGTGCGCCTCTCCGGTGCCGATCACAAAATCATCCGGCTGCTCCTGCTGCAAAATCATCCACATGCATTCCACGAATTCCGGGGCGTAGCCCCAATCGCGCTTGGAATCAAGATTGCCCATGTACAATTTCTTCTGCTTGCCGGCCTTGATGTTCGCCACCGCCCGCGTGATTTTACGTGTTACAAAGGTCTCTCCCCGGCGCGGCGACTCATGATTGAACAGAATCCCGTTGCAAGCGAACATCCCGTACCCCTCGCGGTAGTTGCGGGTAATCCAGTATGCATAGAGTTTGGCGGCCGCGTAGGGACTCTGCGGCTGGAAGGCCGTAACTTCCGACTGCGGCGGCAGCGCCGAACCGAAGAGTTCGCTGGTGGACGCCTGATAAAACCTGCTCTTGACCCCGCTTTGGCGGATGGCTTCTAACATGCGGACAGTGCTGACGCCGCTGGCCTCGGCGGTATATTCGGGCATATCAAACGAAACGCGCACGTGGCTCTGCGCGCCGAGATTGTAAATTTCATCGGGTTTGACGCTGTACAGAACACTAAGCAAACCATCGCCGCTCGTCAGGTCGCCATAATGTAGAAACAGGCGGGTCGCTTCGTGCGGATCATGGTACAGGTGATCGATCCGCCGGGTATTAAAGGAGCTGGAACGACGAATAATGCCGTGAACCTCGTACCCTTTGCAGAGAAGCATTTCCGCCAGATAGGAGCCGTCCTGCCCGGTAATGCCGGTAATCAGCGCTTTTTTCATCGTTTTTCCTTAACGTATCCATCGGTAATTCCCAACGCCCCATCGCCTGCCGGCACCGGATCGCCCTGCGCACGGCTCAAGCGGCCGACCTCGTCCGGCAAGAAACCGCAAATTCTAAGCGGGCGGGGCAATTGAAGCAAACACATAATCCAATTTCACTCGTAATCTATATGTATCCGCTTGCCGGAAAAGGGGTTCCGCGCATACCCCCGAATTTCCGTCCCGCTGGCCCCCCATTTCCCCACAAGTTTACCCTGAACTTGGCCGATACAATAATATCCGGCTATAGTTGATAGCCTCCACCCATTGGAATTTCTGCTCATGGAGCGAACCATGCCGCAAACAGACACCCTTCTGGAGCTGCAGGCGCTGATTCAAGCGCGCTTTGGCGATTTGATCCAACCGCAGGAACTGGAAATCCTGCGCGAAGCAGACGGCCTGCAACGCATCAAACAGTTGCTTTCCGAGCGTTGCCGCCGCGCCGCCGCCTGCTGATCGCCGGTTTCGTCACATAAAAAAGACCGGACAGCCATCGCCATCCGGTCTTTCATCGCTTTCCTCTGAGTAGCGAGGCGGCGCTTTTCCCTTGCCGTAGGCGTCCGGTCTGACCGAATCGCCCTTTTCGCTGCCGCACCTGCGATTGCCCGCCGGACAACAGCCGGGGGCCTCCCGCAGCCTCAGTCGAAGATACGACGCAGCTTCGGCGCGGTGTCGGCCGCCAGTTTCAGATCCGGCAAAACCAGGTCGGGCAAGCGGCAGAACGGGATCATCTCCGCAGTGACCGGCCCCTTGTAGCCGATCTCCAGCAGCGCCTTCTTCAACTCATCCCAATTCAGATCGCCAGCCAGCAGATCGTCCCCAAAACCATGCAGACCGCCACAACCGTCGGTGCGGGTAAAATTCTTGACGTGCAGTGCCTTGATCCGCTTGCCGAGAATGCGCACCCAATCCTGAGGACGGCCATTGATCAGGACGTTGCCGGCGTCAAAGTACACGCCCAATCGCGGCGATTTGAACTGGTCAACGAACGCCCGCATCGCGTATGGGTCCGCCAGAAACCAATTCCAGACATTTTCCAGCCCGATGTTTACGCCCAACTCCTTCGCCAGCGGCAGACAGCGCCGCAACGAAGCCGTTGCCATCTTCCAGGCATCCTGATAGGCCACCTGCGCATACGTCTCATCCCAAGGAACATTCACCACCCCCGGCAGCGCCAAGATCGTCTTCGCCCCCACCTCATGCGCGACACGCAGATATTCCTTGGTATAGGCCACCGCCTGCGCCCGCACCACCGCGCGGGGATCGCTGAGGGAACACCCCCAGTAAAATCCCGAGCAGAGGCTGGCGAGTGCGACCTTCTTCGCCGCCGCGTACTTCTTGACTTCCCGGAAGCGCTCCGCCGCCACACCGGGGCCGAAGTGCGGCCCGCCGAAGGCCAGCTCCACCCCGTCATACCCCAAACGCGCAGCGGTGTCGATCGCTTCCTCCGGCGTCACATTTCCTTCAAACCCGCCGACGGTGTTGTAATTAATCTGCAACAGATACGACATGATTTCTCCTATTCCAGCGCGAAGCGGCGTTGCGCCCGGCTGGATGTGTGAAATTATAAAGCTCCGACACTCACCCGGCGGCCGCTGGCAGCGGCGCGCTCTTCCAGCTCGATCAGTCGCACGCTGCGCTGGGCATCCTCCGGCGTAATGACGGCCGACGCGCGACCGGTGCGCAGACAATCGACAAACTCTTCCAGTTCCAACTGATAGCCGGATGCCGCCGGCAAGCGGACCTCCTGCGTCTTGCCTTTCTGCGGATAAACGCACAACTTGCCGTCGGCATGCAGCACAACCGTCGCCTGCTCAAATACCGCCGTATAACTCATGCTGAAGGGGTACGATGGAGCATATTCCCAGGCGCCTTCGGCCGTCACCAGCGCGCCGGCATATTCGTAGGCGGTATGAATATGGTCCAACCTTCCCGCCTGAAAACCGCCCGCCGACGAGCGGACCGCCGACGGTTTTCCGAAGCAATAGAGGATGAAGTCCGCATCATGGATGTGCAGATCCAAGGCGCAGAGTCCGCTCTTGGCCGGGTCCTGCAGCCAGTTTTGCCAGCCCCAGGTCGGCAGGGGGGAATGACGGCGGAAGACGGCGGAAATCAGCTTGCCGTAACGTTGTTTCTCCACCGTCGTTTTCAGCCAGGCATACGCCGGCCAGAACCGGATGCAATGCGCCGTAAAAAGTTGCACGCCCGCCCGCCGTGCGGCTTGCACGACCCGCCCGGCGGCAGGGGAGGTCCGGGCCAGCGGCTTTTCGCAGATCAC
>CAYWTJ010000091.1:0-15275 GCA_964460225.1 uncultured Planctomycetaceae bacterium
GCGCATCCAAAGCGAGGAGGAGCTCTGGATTTCGTGATGCTGCGTCTGGAGATAGCGGCTTCTATTGGATGGAAAAGGCCAGCAGAAGCGGCTCGGAGGTTTCGTGTTCGCCCAGATCAAAGCAGCGCAGGCCGGGTTCGACGTTTTGGCAAGGAACCGGTTCCGAGAGGTGCAAAATCTTATCTCCCCCGCCGCCCGGTTCTTTACGGGCGATGGCGACAGGGGAATTATCCGAAAAGTGTTGCTGACCGCAATCATTTTGTGCGGACGGAGGCGGAATCCCCTCGATAAACGTATCGGTTTTGTGGGATACGGTTGTCGATTGGCATGGCGCGGGCGGGGAGGACGGCATCAATTTTCCGGGCTGAGGCGAAAAGTCCTTTCTTTGGACCGCTTATTCTGGTATGCATGGTGTTTGGGAAGGATTTCGGTGAGCGCGAATGCACGAAGGGGAGGACGATGAGCAAGCGAACCGTGGTTATGATCTGCCTGTCGGCAACGCTATTGCTGGGCGGAATTGCCTATTGGCAGCTGCCGTCTTTTATCGTGGCGTGGCAGATGAAGTCCGCGCAAAATGATTGCGGTCAGCAACACTTTTCGGATAATTCCCCTGTCGCCATCGCCCGTAAAGAACCGGGCCGCCCGTGGCCTGCCGCCACGGAGAGCGCAGCCTTCTTCCAAGGAACCAGTATGACCGTTGCTTACCGCCTCCGCATATCCGCCCTCTTCCTCGCCGCCTCCGGCACAGGCGCACTCTCGCTGATCGCGCCAGCCACACTGGCGGCGCTGGGCAATCCGACAGTTGCTGCAGAATCACCCGCCGCCGTCCCCCCGGTTCCGGATCTTGCCCTCTCCGCCCCGAGCGAGAAGGAGGCGCAGGGCTGGCAGAAGCTGTTGCAGAACGACCCCGCCGGGGCGCTGACCGTATTCCAGCAGGCAGGCACAAGCCTGAGCGTGCTGGAAGGGGTTTATCAATGCCAGCGGATGCTCGGCGATGATGCGGCCGTCTGGCGGACGCAGGAAGCGCAGGCGGAAGCCGGACTCGCCACGCCGGCCGGAAGATTTTTCTTTCAGCGACTGCAAAACGAAGCATCCTGGACCGGCCGGGGAGCGTCGTTTCGCGCCCTCACCGAACGTCTGTATGCCACGCCGGGGAATCCCGATGCGCTCTGCGCGGTCGCCGTCCTCCGCAATGAACACGCCCGCAATCAGCTTGACGCCAAAGGAATGACGGATTCCGCCGCCAGAGCCGGCTACATTCCGCTCTATGCGCGTCTGGTGGGGCCATTCTGCTTTGAAAACACGCAAGCCCGAAACGAACTGCCGGTCTTACCGCCCCAGTTGCAACCCGACGCGAGCACTTACGAACCCTTCAACGGCCGCCCCGTCCGGACCCTCGAAGACTTCCGTCCCGCCGGCAGCCGGTGGCTAACCATTCTGGACCTGCTGCCGCGTGCGCCGCGCGCAGGCGTATATTTCGCGCAGGTAGCCATGCGCAGCGCCCGCGAGCAGTCCGTAGTCCTGTCCTCCGACGGCTTCGACACGGTCTGGCTCAACGGCTGGCCGGTTTATGAGCCGGAGCTGTTCCGGCAAAAACAGGATGATCCGCGCCTGATCACCCTTCGCCTGAAGAAGGGCGTCAACACCCTTCTCTTCCTGCAGAATGACCACTACATAGCTCAAGTGCAGTTGCAGGACGCGCAAGGCGGTCCGGCGCAGGTCGAGTATCTGCCCTTTCAGGCGGCGGACTGGAAGGATGCCGCCTGCCGCAGCAGCGCCGGCTGGAAATTCTCGACCATCGCCGAGCCGCTGCCGCTGACAACGTTGCGGCAATATGCCGGGAAAAATCCGGAATCCGTCGTCGCCGCACTCTGGCTCGCGGAGGCGCTGGAGCAGTCCGGCCGTTATGAGGATGCCGAGGCCGTGTGGCGTGCGCTGCATACCGCCCACCAGCAATCCGCGCTGATCTGCGACGGCTACGGACACTTCCTCCGCCGCTACGCCGACGAAGGCAATGCCTCCCGCACCCGTTTGCACAAACAGGCCGGCGAACTCTTCACACTCGCCCTCGCCCAACGCCCCGAGGACCTCAACGCAATCCTCGGACTGGCGCTGCTCAATACCGCCGCCGCCGAGGATCACGACAAAACTGGACAAGCCGCAGCACATCCCGCCCCGGTCGCGTCCGCCGCTCCGGTAGTACCGGCCGCGCCGGCCAAGCTGGTCGTGCCGGCAACGCCGGTCGGGGCTCATGGCCGTCCGGCGGCAAGCGGCAAACGGCCTGCGGAGGTTTCCGGGGCAGCGGACAACCGGCATCAAGTCACTGATCCCGCCGGGAAGGAACGCCGCATCAGCGTCTCCATGAACCAGCAGGCAGCCGCGCACCGGATCGCAGGCCGGGACGAGCCGCTCTTCCGTATCGGCAGCGGCTATTACAAAACGAATGACGGCGAAGTGCCGCAGGAAGCCTATCTGCGCCAAGCAGCGGCCTTGCGCGAGAAAGCTCCCGGCAGCCTTGCGCTGCTGCGGTTGCTGATTGCGTCCTATCTTGACAAGACATGGAGCGCGCCCGCCCGCGAGTTGATTTCCGCCTACGCAAAGCTTGCCCCCGAAGATCGCGCGGGGCTGGCGGAACTGCTGCGGGAAGCGGGAGAACTCGCTGGCCGCGACAAACTGCTGGACGAGCTCGCCGGCAGCGAATCATACCACGACTGGCTTAGCCGTCTGATCGATACCGGACGCTATCCCGAAACCCGGCAACTGCTGGAGAAGTTCCGCGCCGCCGAGCCGCGCGACCTTGGAACCTACTATGAAAATCTGGTGCGTATCGAGCTTGCCGCCGGCAACCATGCCGCCGCCGCAACCGCCCTTGCCGCGCTGGCGAACTCTGATCCGGTCAACCCGCATCTCGCGGTTCGACAGGGAGATCTCGCACTTCAGATGGGCAATTCCGCCGCCGCCATCGCATTCCTCGCCCATGCGCAGGAACTGAACACCGCCGCCGACCATTTCGATCCCGCGTTGCAGGAACGCCTGCGCACACTGAACAAAGAAGCTGGCCCGCTCGCGTCTGCCGATGTCGCCCTTGATCCGGCCGTCTGCAACAAGGTCAAAAAAGAGGACCACCCGCGCGCCAATTACGCCACCATGATCCGGCTGCGCGCCGTCCGGCTCTACCCCGGCGGAGCAGCCGAGACCTTCGACCACCATGCGGTCAAGGTTCTGGACAAATCCGGCATCGAATCCCTCTCCGAGCTGCCGCTGCCGCACGGACGCGTAATCGCCTGCCGTACCGTTCAGCCTGATGGCAGTGTCTTCATCCCCGACTCTGCCGAGAACATCGCCTTCGGCAAGGCCATGAGCATGTACAACGTCCGCCCCGGCTCAACCCTCGACTACAGTTTCCGTCAGAGCGACGACGCCACCGGCGGCTCGTTTGAGGACGCCTTCGAATTCGAAGACTTTGATACGCCGGTCGTATTCGCACGCTACACACTGACCCTGCCCAAAGAGATGCTCGACCGCGCGGACATCTCCACCACCCCGGAGGACTTTGAGCCGGAGATCAGCGAAAAAGGCGGGCTCGTCACCCTCGTCTGGGAGACCCACGACCTCGCCGGCCGCGAAAGCGAAGAAAACCTGCCGCCCGACGAGCCGGTCCTGACCGGGATACAGATCAGCATCGCCAGTCCCAAGCCCGACTCAGGCGACGCGCTGAGTACCCTCGTCCCCGCTCTCGCGCCACGCCAGCACCCCGCGTTGACCGCCTTCGCCGCCGGGCTGACCACCGGTTGCAACACGCAGAAGCAGAAAGCGCTGCGCATCTTTGATTGGGTCGCCGCCGAAATCGCGGAACAAAGCGGCAGTGACGGCGGAGGCTCTGCCACCCCGTATGACACCTTCCTCCTGCGCACCGGCAGCACCTCTGATAAAACAGAGCTCTGCCGCGCTCTGCTCGCCGCCGCCGGTTTGAACACCTGCCTCACCGATACCAACACCAGCTTCAACCGCGCCGGCTATCTCAGCTCCAGCAGCCGCGCCGCCCTTGCGGAAAGTTTTAACTCCTGCGATCTTCTCAAGGTCTTTCTGCCCGAAGAACCGGAAGATCTCTGGCTGAATTTCCACAACCGCCAGCGTTACTTCCGCTCAGGCGACCTCGGTTCGGACCTGCCCGGCGCCCTCGCCCGCGACCGCACCCCAATGGGCATCACCCTCTCCTTTCTGCGTCCCGCCGTATGCGAATACCGCACCCGCCGGACGCCCGATGTCATCGATCTCAGCGATAACGGGTCCGCCGTAATCCGTTCCGCCGTTACCTACTATGGCTCCTCTGCCGCCAGTGTCCGCAGTGCGCTGGAGAATCCGCATGACGCGCAAGAGTTCCTCAATGATTTCGCCACCGGCAGCTACCCGCGCCTGACCGATCCGGTATTCCAGACCCCTTCCCCCGAGCAACTTGCCGACCGAAGCGCCCCCACTCAACCGGTCGTCATCCGCTTTCAGGGCAAGATCGACAGTTTCTGCTCCCGCTCCGATGGCCAGCTTTCCTTTCCCGCCTTCGGCACCGACAGCCCCCATACCCCCGCGACGCCCCTGCCCCGCGAAAATCCGTTCTACATCGGTGAAGACACGGTATTCTCCGAAACCCGGATCTACACCGCACCCGAGGGCTGGACCTTCGTCAATCTGCCGCGCGACATCTACCTTGCCTGTGACTTCGGGACGGCGGTACTCGACTGCAACGTCAACGGGCGGCAGCTCTGCCTCACCCGCTACCTCCTGATCCCGACCCAGCAGCTTGAGCCAGAGCAGTGCGAGGCCTACAACCATTTTGTTTCCGAGATTCAGCGGATGGATGAGACCACGCTGTCGCTGCAACCCATTCCCGCCGGACTGCCCCGCACCGCGATTGCCGACCCCGGCCGCACGCTGCCGGAGGACCGCCTGCCGCTGAAAACCTTCACCCTTCCGGAAAATCTCACGGAATTTCTGGAGAAACACGACACTACTCAACCGGAGAAGCAGGAGAAGTCTACCGGAAAGCACGAAAAGACAACCAAGCCAGCCCAGCCGCAAAAGCAACCGGCCGAAGCCAGTGAGGAATAATCCCAGCTCCGCCCATACGGCGCACCACCCGCAAACTGGTTCTGCGCCTTCGTGATTGCCACAATAAGTGCATTAAAAAGGAGATCGCCAGACAGAACTACAAATAACCCGAACGATGCTGACTCGGACGCATTCGCGGGGAAAGATTCTGGTGGAGCTGCAGATTGCCACAAAACCGTATTTTTCGGTAAATAAAATGAACGACGGACACGGAATCCGGTGAAACTTCGTGTCGGAATCGAAAAACAACAAAAACGATATCTTCATATTTTTGAAATAGTTGCAGAAACACCCTCCACGGCGGATGCTGGGAACCGCAGATAACGCCTTGACCTGATGCCGGCCGGAGGGTATATAGCTACCCTTCTTTTGATGGGAATGGCGGGACTATATGATCAGCATTTTGATTCGTGTACCGAACTGGTTGGGGGACTGCGTTATGAGCATCCCGGTCTTTTCGGAGGTACGCAAAGCCTTCCCGTCCGCGCACATTATCGCAGCCGCTCGAGTGAATGTTGCGCCACTCTTCGCCGCCTGTCCGGCGGTGAACGAAGTTGTGATCGCTCCGCCGGCCAATGCAGGACTCTTCTCGATCTATCGGGATGCAAAGCTGTTGCGTGAGCGCAGCATCAGTTTTGGCGTCCTGCTAACCAACAGCTTCGGCACCGCCCTCTGGACCGCGCTCGCGGGCGTGAAAAAACGGATCGGTTTTGCGCGCGATCTGCGCGGCCTGCTGCTCAATTGCCCATTCCGCCCGACGCCGGAAATTCTCGCTGCCCACCAGGCGGAATACTATCTCCACCTGCTCAAAGGGATCGGCATCGACGCCGCCCTCAGCAACCCGCACATAGCCGCCACCGCCGCACAGATGCAATCCGGTCAGGCCGTGCGTGGCCGGATTCCGATTCGGGGAAACTACGCCGTCCTCGCGCCCTTCAGTGCCTTTGGCGGGGTCAAGGATTGGCCGCAGGAGTCCTATCGCACAGCAGCGGCACAAATTGCTGAAACCTTTGATCTGGAGGTGGTTGTCACCGGAACAGAGGCGCAATCGGCCCGCTGCGCCGAGATCTGCGCCGGGCATCCGCGCATACGAAATGCCGCCGGCATGACCAATCTCGACAGCTTCATCGGTTTGATTGCCGGTTCCTCGCTGTTTCTTGGAGGAGATTCGGGCGGTGCACATCTGGCCGCCGCGCTGGGGCGTCCCACCATCAGCATTTTTGGCATTACCGAACCATCGCGCACCCGCGCCCTCGGCCCGCAGGTGGAGATCATTGGGCGGGGCGGCCTGACAACGCCCGACCTGCGCAACCCGCAAGTGGCGGAAGCAGCCCGCGCCGCGCTGGCAGCCATCACGCCTGCCGAGATTCTGGAAGCCGCTGCCCGTCTGCTGCATCCCTGATCGCAAGGGCCATCGGGACGCGGCGTCTATCCCCCCGTTCATCCCAAGCGGGGCCAAAGAAAGAACAAGCGGAACGACAAGAAAAGCCCCGTACATGGCTCGACGAACGCGCCAAGTACGGGTCTTTTTGTATACGCGCAACGTTCCTCAGAACGTGTTCCGTTGCGTCAGTTTCCGCGAACGACAACCTGATACCACGGAAGAGCTAAGTGACCGCTGGTGTACCTCGCGTCCCCTCGCGGACGCACACGGCTCACGCACCCCGCAGAGAAGCCGCGAAGCCACCCCCGCCCTCAAAAACCGGAGATGCGGCCGCTGCCGCCCAGCGGGTGGAATCAGCCTTTGACCGCGCCTTCGGTCATACCCTTTACGAACAGCTTCATCGTGAAGACAAACAGCAGGATCACCGGGATACTCGCCAGCGCATACCCCGCCATCAGCGGGCCCCAGAGCTTGATGTACTCGCCCGCCATGCGCAAAAGCTGCACCATCACCGGCAGATTCGCCTGATCGCGGATCACGATCAGCGGCAGCACGAAGTCATTCCACTGACCCACGAAATTCATAACGCCAACCGTACCCAGCGCCGGCCCGGCCAACGGCAGCACAATGATGCGCAACTGCTGGAAGTGACTCGCGCCATCCATCTCCGCGGCCTCGAAGAGATCGTGCGGAATCTCCTCCACAAACGAGCGCAAGACGAAGATGGCAAAGATCTGTCCCGAGGACGCCCCCACCAGAATCAGCGCTTTCAGGGTATTGAGCAGGTCCAGATCCATCAGCAGCCGGAACAACGGCATCAGGTTCGCGATCGCCGGCATCATCATCATGATGAGAATCGCGTTCCACAGAAATCCGGAAAAGGGCATGCGATAGCGGGCGAAGAAGTAGGCCGCGCTCAGGCCCAGCACCAGAGAAAGCACCGTCGTCGAGATCGACAACACCAAGCTGTTCGCCAGACACGGCGTAATCATGTCGTAGGCCGTCACCCAGTTGGACCAGATCATCGGCAGCGTAACCGTGGAAGGATGTACGTAAAACTGCTCGTTGGTCTTGAAGCTGACGATAATCATCAGGTACAACGGAAAGAACGCAAACGCCAGAATCAGCCAGATGGTCAGATGTTTGCTCAGGCGCAGGAACCAGCCGCCCACCGCGCCCAACAGCGTCGGATTGTACACCGCCACCGGAACGACAAACTCCTTCTGGGTCTGACAGAAGCAGGAGCAGACCGCCTTCCAGAGCTTGACCGCATAATAGCCGATCGCACCGTAAGGCAGCGCAAACAGGAACAGAACCAGCGACAACGAGAAGAACCGCCCGACATAAAACAGGAACAATGCCAGCGCCATCGAACAGATTCGCGTAACCATCTTCTGCCGGGCCGACATCTCATTCCAGGCGGTGATGATGTTGTTCATCTTCTGCAAGCCCAGCACGATCAGCGTCAACACCACGCCCACCGCACAGGCATATCCCATGTCCTGATCGATAAATGCCTTACGCAGCATGAACAGCGCCGGCACCGTCGCCTTGCCGCCGGGGCCGCCCTCGATCCCCGCCAAAGCAAGGATCATGCCCGCATCCTTGAGGGTATCGATAATCACCAGCACAATCAGCAGCTTGACCGAGGACATGATCAGGGGAAACTCGATCTTGGTGAACTTGGTCCACCAGGTCGTGCCGTCAATGGAGCCGGCCTCGTATATATCCTTCGGAATCCCCTGCAAACGCGCGAGATAATTGAGTACCGCAAACGACCCCACCCACGGGAAGCCCCAGATGATGCAGGCCGCGACAATCAGCTTCGGGTCTCCGAGCCAAGCCGGCAGACGACCGTCGGAAAACACCCCGCCCCATCCCAGCCAGACATCAACCTTCGTCAGGATATCAAACAACCCGGTCGCCGTCAGGATTTTATTGAGGTAGCCATTGGTGGCTTCAAAGAAGAACGAACGCCAGATCAGCACCACGACCAGACCGGGAATCACCATCTGCGCCGCGAAACAAGCGCGATAAAAGAATTGCATTTTGTTGCTGGTGCAGCGATGAATGCAGATCGCCACCAGAAGCGCCGGTATCATCTTGACGATGTTCCAGACGCCGATGGCGAAGGCGAGTTCAAACGACTCCCAGAAGCTGACGTTTTTCATGAGGTCTTTGTAATTGTACAACCCGACCCACTCCGAGATGTCGGCACCATTCCAGCGGAAAAAGCTGTGGAAGATGCCGCTGCTGGCGGGGTAGTACTGAAACAGCGCAATCATGAAAACCGTCGGGACCACAAAGAGATAAATCGGCCAGTAATGCTTCAGTTGCCGAAGGGGAATCCGCTTGCCGCTCATCGCGCTACCTTATGCAAGAGTGAAAAAAAGGCCACCGTGCGCCGCCCCGCCTTAATTTTGCGCCGGTTTCTGTCCCGGCAGTACCGTCTGCCGGATGCGGTTCAGCGCCTGCGGGGTGTATTCATACGGCGCGGTCACGGGCAGGCTGATCTTTCCGGTGACCAGATTGATCTGCCGGATGCTGTTGTACTCCGCCATCACCTGCCGGCTCGACGACTGCAACCGGTATTTGATCCAGTCCGTACTGTCCGGCGCCCAACCGCCGCTCATCGCCCGCGCCCGGATTCCATTCAGGAACCGCTCATTGACCCACAGCGTGCGCTGCCAGTCTTTTTTGAGTTCCAGAAAATCGGTTACCCCCCGGTTTTTATAAAAGGGTTCGAATTCCGCCACCAGATTCTCATACGAGATCTGGTCCACCATGTACAAAGAGGTCAACTGCAGCCAGCGGATATATGTCTCCCCGCCGAGGTTGGGCTGGAAATTCGGGTAGATGCCATAAAAATTCGGCTTGAAATCCTTCAACAGCGCCCCGTATTCCGCATTGCGGATCGATGGAATCCAGCCGATCATCTGGTTAAAGCGCTCGTTCTTCTTCTTCGAGGCAAGAAACAGCAGGAAGTCCATGGCAATTTCCGGATGTTTGCTGTTGCGAGTCACGCAGAAGTTGACCGCCTGCCCCGGCGTGTCGTAGCGCGGGCCGATGGCGTATGCCCCATACTCCGGGCTTCCCTTCTTCGGCATCGGAAAGTCCATAATGCCCAGATCAAACTTCCCCTTCGCCAGCATCAACAGACTGCCCATGTCCCAGGTGCCGGTACTGATAAAGACCGCCCGCTGCTGCGCAAAGAGGAATACGCCCTCATCGCGCGAAAGACCGACAAAACCGACCTGACACTGTTTGGACAGCTCCCGGATCATCCGGTACTTCGCTTCGATCGGGCTGTTGCGGAACGACAGACGGTTGTTCTTGATCGCCACGAACATCTCGTCATTGGAAACGCCGCCGTCGCGGTTAAAGTCGGCCGACTCCATGACGCGATAGGTCATCGCCTCCGCCAACGACCACTCCCACATATTGAAATGGTATTTCGACCCGACAATGGGAATGCAGTTCTGGCCGTTCTCCGTCACATACTTGCCGATCTTCGCGCAGACCTCAAGGAATTCCTCGTAATTCGCCGGTGGCTTATCGCTGCCGGTGGTCTTACGCAACAGATCTTTGTTGTAAAAGACCCGCGAGGTAAACCCGGCCATCGGTATCGACATATATTCCTGCAGTTCGTTGACGTACCCCGATGAAAGGCCGTCAATAAACGTATTGCGCAACGACATCTCGGCCAGTTCGGTTCCAGCGTTGTAGGGATTGGGTTTATTCACCAACGGCGTCAACGGATAGACGTAACGGTTGTAAAACGAAATCATGATCTGGTACGGGAGCATCCCCATTTCAACGATGTCCGGGGCGGTGCCGCCGATGAACTGCGTGCTCAGCCATTGGCTGTACGCCGACTCCGGAATTGCATCCTGAATCACCTTGACGTTCGGGTGCAACTTCTGGTACTCCGCGGTCATCTCGTTGATGCCGTCGCGAAAACCGGCCTCAAGCTGCCAGTGCCCGATGCGCACGACAATGGTATCCGCCGGCTGCTGGCTGCGTCCGACCAGAATGACCTTGACCAGCGACACCGCAAAGACCGCGATGATAATCAGCATCGCGTAGTTTTCAATCATGAATTTCAGCACACGCTTCATGCAAATCTCCTGAACCCCAGTCCCGGCTACGCCATATGCAAAGCCCCGGTTTTATGTCTCACGCCGGGAAGCCTTTGCCGCAAACACGAGCCGCTCTTCCGGGCAACCATTCCCCCCGTCACTGATCCGCACCCCGGAATTCAGCGCCCGCCGCCCACTGCAGTCGGCTGCCCCCCGGCCCCTGACGCCCCTGACGCCCCTGACGCCCCGGACGCCCCGGTCGCACCGGTCGCGCCGGTCCCGTTACGAATACGGTCTTCCAACTCGTCCATGCGTTTGAGCGCTCGCATGGCCTCAAAGTTCCGGCGATCGCGGGGATAATCCTCCTGCAACAGTTTGTAATACTTCCGCGCTGTTTGCAGATCTCCAACCGAGAACTCAGCATAGGTAGCAATATACCAATAGTTGTTGGAGTTATCCTGCCGGGGGTTGGTCGGATCAATCTCCTGCGTCTCCAGCGAACGGATTCGGCAAGTCAGACACTCCTCGCTGTTACCCAATTCATGCTCCGCATTCGAGAGCAGTCCCCAGACATTGCTGGCAAAAGAGGACTTCGGGTGCTCCTGCAGAAAAACGCGCAACTCCTTGCGGGATTGCTCCATGCTCCCCGCCGTCGGTTGCGCCTGCAGGGTGGCGTTGCGATAGACAAACGCCTCCTGTCCGGCCGGAGCATCCGGATTTTCATGGTAAAGGTCACGATATGCCTGCAACAGCGCCGGATAATCCGGGAGCTCTCCGGGATCGACGAGGTGCTTCATCCGGATCAGCGCCAGCTTACACCATGGCGCATACGCACTCTTGGGCTGATCCTGCAAAAGCGCGGCAAACTCCCCCGCCGCAGCTTCCGGGTCCGACCCCGGAGAACGAAGCCATTTCGTGGTGGCCAAAGAATAACGCGCCTGGGCGATCGCCGGCAGGTCATTCGCCCCCTCCGCCAGCGCCCGCGCCTCCTGAAACCGCTTGACTGCGGCTCCGTATTCCCCCGTCCGGAAGTAATCCCAACCGCCCGCCATCAAAGTATTGAAATCAACGCCCCGCTGCGTTGCGCCGCCCGTTTGCCACCAGTACACTCCACCCGCCAGCCCCACCAACGCAATCAAGCCGACCCAGACCGCATTTTTCATCGCCAGTCCCTATCCAAAAAAGGAAAAATACCGCCCGCAGATCCGGCAGAATAAAAGAAGCAAACACCAAAGGATCCGAGCCATCCCTCACCGACAGCTCAGACCGCCCAGCAGACCGTTTGATTTCTCTTGAAGCAGAAACGCCCTGCGCACAAGGCGCCATCAAATAAAATACATGTTCCGCAAACCAGCCGTTGCATTCCACCGGATTGAGAAAATAAAACCAGACGAAATAAATGTTCTTGGTGGATGCTTACGAAATCATTCGAATTATAAAAAAGGCCCGCTCTCTTCCCGGAACAGAATCCCCCCTGCCTGCCTCCCAGCCGATCGGCGCCCCGTCGCAACAAGCAATTGAATGACCTGTATAGCTATGAGAACTCCGGGTGTAGAATACTGCACGCCACCGCTTACGCAACTTTTTTTTCCATTTTGCCGAACAGTGGGCCTCGTAAGCGGTACATTTGCATGCGAACCGGGCAAAGACGTGTCAAAAGAATACAACCTGAGTACGTATCATGCACGTGCCAATTCAATCCGCCCCTCCTTGAGCCAATAGGAACGGAGCATTGCAACGCGTTTCCTGCGCCCCGACGTTCCTTTGCAGTGCGCCGCAAGACGCCCCCCCCCCCCTACTACCTCATCAGCCATAACAGCACCCGTTATTTTATCACAGCAACGATGAGGACCTCAAAAAAAAAGGCAAGACGCCTGCGCATCTTGCCAGATCAATCATATCGCGGCGGCCACACCGCTGAGACAGTTTTCGGCCGGTGCCGGCTCCGGCCTTACAACCGGATCGCGCATGGGCCGGCATGCTCGCCCTCCGGCCGGACCAGAGTGCATCCCGCCGGCAGCCGCACGATGCAATCCCGCCGTTCCAACGAGACCTGAATCTCCCCTTGCGGACAGGGGAGCGTGACCGCCGCCCACTCCAGTCCCCCGATATTCGGGTGTAACGTGAAACGCTCCCACCCCGGGGTCAGCGGACGCGCGCCGGTCAGGGCCTGCGAAAGCAAATACACCGGTCCCGCGCTCCAGGCGTGACACAAGCTCTTGGCAAACGGTCTGCCGTAAAAGGCATATTGCTCCGGGCCGGTTTGCCTGCGATCGTACCCCTCCCAGAAGGTCGTCGCGCCGGCCTTTCCCATCCCTCCCCACTCCGCACGGATGCGCTCCAGCATCATCTCCGGGCTCCCGCACGCCGCCAGCGCCAACGCCTCAAAGGTCTGCATATACGGCGTCGCCACGGGGATCACCGCAGGGCGAAGAAGCGTATTCTTTAGCACCAGCCTGCGCCTGACCGCATCGGCCGTCCCCGAAAGAACCGCAAAAATTCCCGGCGGACGGCTGCGATGTCCGCCTTGCCGTCCGTTCTGTACGTTGTCCACATAACATTGATCCTTCGTCGACCAGAAGGCGGCGTTGCAGCGTTTCCGGAGAGTCCGCGCCTGTGTGCGCAACATCCGCGCCTGCCCCGCGCCGTCCAGCAGCGCGTACAACTCTGCCGCCGCATCAAGCGCCATCACATACAGCATCTGCACACAGGAATTATAGCCGGCTTTCTCGACCTCACTCCAGTCGATGAAGACCCAATCCCCCGGCCGGGTCGGCAGAAATCCGGTGTCGTCGCACCGCCGCTGCAAGGCCAAAAGCATCCGCTCAAGTTGCGGCAGCAGGCGGCGGGCGTAATTCCGGTCCCCGCTGTGCAGAACCTGATCGCGCAGCGCCAGCACCCAGAATAGCGAATAATCCAGAATGCCGCTCACCTCCATGCTCTCCGGCCCTTCGCCGTATAGCGCGTACAGACTGCGCTGAATCAGAGGATGCTCCGCAAAGGAATAATTGTTGACCAGCCCGGACATATACAGATCGCCGCCCCACGGCAGCCGGTCGCGCTTGAGCCCGTCCACCACCAGTTGCCGCATGCACAGCCGGTAGGTATAGGCCGCACGCATCCAGATCTGCGTCAGCATCTCGTCGGAGCAGGCAAACGCCCCCCGGTACTTTACCGGATAGGTGGGAGCCGCCAGCCGCACCCGCTGCGCCGTCTTTGCCGCAGGCCCGGTCAACTGGACATACCGCAGCGAGAGATTGGCCGGACAGGTGTATCCCGACATTCCGTCGCGTTTGACCGGTTCAAAGGCCGGAATCACCTGCTCCTGCTCTGCTTGCTTTACAACCTGCGTCTCCGGGATACTCTCCCCGACCTGCATAGTCACCCAGCCTGTCCGCGCCCCCAGTACGCTCACCCGGCCGAAGGTCTGTACTCCGAAATCGTACAGTCCGTTTCCGAGGGCATTTGCCTCCAGCATGATTTCCGGTAGCTGCTGTTCGTGCGGATACCCGACCGGGACGATCGGTACGTACTCCGGTGCGCTCCAGCGCACCATATCGCCGCTCACCTCCCACTCCGCGTCTGCCGGGAGCGGGCCGCCCCAGAGCCGGAAGGTCGCCGGCGCGCCCGCACCGCAGACAATCAGGCCCAGCCGGTTCTCCCCGGTTCGCAGCAGGGGGCGAATATCCACCGGAACGGCATCCCGCGCATCGGTAAATTCCCGCGCCAGCAGGAGTTCTCCGTTCAGAAACAGGCTCACCTGCCCCGCCGCCATCAGCGTCAGAGTCGCCCTTGACGGTCGCCGCTCAAGTCTAATGACCGTCCGGGCATGGAGCGTTGGCTGCGGGCTGCGGAACCGGCCGGGATGAAACACGTTGCGGCAGGTCGCAAACGCTTCGCGACGCAGCCGGTTAAAGAGATGGATCGCCAGATCGCCAAAGAGGTATACCCACCGCGCCCCCTCCAGCCGAGCGGAGAAAATCCCCTCCCTCATCAGCTTGGTCCGTGCGTCCGGCGCGGCATAGGCCGGGTCCGGAGAAAACCGTGCCGATTCTCGATGTGCATCCCGTAAAGGCTTCATCGCCGCCGCTTCCTTTCTGTGCGCTCCGGCCACGGCCGCCCATTGGCGTCCGTTGGCTTCGCGCCCCTACAGACAAAAGAGCCACTCCCGCCTTCGGAAGTGGCTCTTATCAAATATTGCTGCATCTCTCCGCATCCGAGACGCTGGTTAGAGCCCCAGCTCGTCCTCAATGCCCAGAAGGTCGAAGTCGCCCTCGTCCTCCGCCGCCGGAGCCGGCTCAATCGTTTCGAGGCTGATCAGCCCCCCTTCGATCTCGCGGCAGACCACCGCCAGCATTGCTTCATTCGGCCCCCGCTCCACCAGAAGCGGCGCACCATTATTGATGTCGCGCAGACGCATGGAAATCAGCCGGGTCAGCTTGAACTTCCCGCCTACAATCTGCGAGAGAATGTCCTGATGCACCGCCGACAAGGATTCATAAGACTGTGACTGCAAGGATGTACTCCTATAAAGACGCAGGCGCTTCTACCCGCACCATAAGACAAAACCAGCCGCTGCCCACGCACGCCAACGCATCGCAGTTAGCGCAAACACCGTCACTCCGACTTGTCCGCAACAGCCTCAACCGGGCGGTTGGGAGACTTGACGACACAGCGGACATTCACCGCCTTGCGCGCAGGAGGCG
>CAYWTJ010000092.1:0-34111 GCA_964460225.1 uncultured Planctomycetaceae bacterium
TTGAGCGCGAGCTGATTGGGCCGGCGGGGCAGGTGACGCTCTGCGCGTTGGTCGGGGTGGCGCTGATCGCCGGTGGCTGGCGGCTGCTGTGCCGGGATATGCGCGCACTGGGGCAGGGGCTGGAAGGTCTGGGGCTGGCGGTATTGTACGTCACCTTTGCAGCGGCGTATGCGGTGTATGAACCGCCGGTGCTGGGGCAGGCTCCGGCTTTTTTGCTGCTGGTCGCCACGACCGCGTGCGGGATGCTGCTGGCGGTGCGGCAGAATGCCCTGCCGGTGGCGCTGCTGGCGCTGTTGGGAGGACTGGCGACGCCGCTTCTGGTGTCGACGGGCCACAATTCGCGCGATACGCTCTGCGTGTACCTGCTGGTCTTGGATCTGGGCGTGCTGGCGGCGGCGTTCTTCCGGCAGTGGCGGGTTCTCGACTCGGCGGCGCTGCTGGGAACTTACGCGCTGTTCACCGGTTGGTTCTGCAAGTATTATTCGCCGGCGCAGTTCGAGCCGACGCTGTGTTGGCTGGGCGGTTTTTATCTGCTTTTCTTTGCGTTGCCCTTTGTCTTCCACCTGCTGCGCCGGACGCCGCTGACGCCGGAGCGGTTCACGCTGGCGCTGATGAATGCGCTGTACGCGCAGGTCTTCTGCTGGTCTCTGCTTTACACCGGAGAACGGGAGGCGCTGGCGCTGATCGCGCTGCTGATGGCCGTTCTCTACACCGCGATGGCCTGCCTCTTCCGGCAGCGGATTCCGCAGGATCCGATCGCGCCGCTCGGGGCGTGTACGCTTGCGGTCACGCTGTTGACGATGGCGCTGGCGCTGCACTTTCAAACGGACGCCCGGATTCTGGCCTTTACGGTGGAGGGGCCGGCGCTGCTCTGTCTGGGGTATCTCTTTGCCTACCGTCCGTTGCGTATTTTTGCGATGCTGATACTGGCGCTGGCGGTGGGCTGGCTCTTTGCGTTCGCCTGGCCGCTGCATCGCAACGACTATGTATTCGTGCCGTTTTGCAACCAATCGTTCTGGACGGCGGCGGGAATCGCGCTGGCGCTGGCGGTTTGCGGGGTGGTGCATGCGGGATTCCGCGCGCGGGCGGATGACGCGGACCGGGTTATGAGCTGGGGCTGCTGGGCGGGCGCGGGACTTTTGGCCTTATTCCTCACCGCGACGGAGAGTTATAGCGTATTCCTCTCCGAATATGGCGCGGTGGCGGCGCGGGCGTGGCTGGTGTGCCTCTGGACCGCGGGCGGGGCGGGATATCTGGCGGCGGCGTGTCTGCGCCGGCGCGTAGCGCTTTGTCTGCCGGGGGTGGCGGCGCTGGCGATTGCCTTGTGCCAGGCGGTTGCCTGTCACGGCGTGGCATGGCCGCCCGAACGGTGGCCGCTCTGGAACCTGCCGTTTCTCACCTCGGCAGCACTGCTGGCGGTTTGGGTGCTGTATGCCTACCTGCTGCGGCGGATGTTGAACTGTTTGGATGGCGCGCTGGCGGCGGCGGTGCTGGCGGCGGCGGCTCTGTTCGTGCTGTTGACGCATGAGGCAGGTGCGTATACGCATGCGGTGTTCGGGGCGGAGGAGCACGCGGAGCGGCTGGCGGTGACGGTCATCTGGGGCGTGTATGCTGCGGGAGCGCTGGTGGTCGGCTTCTGGCGGAATATGCGCTGGCTGCGGCTCTGTGCGCTGGGGCTGTTGGGATTGTCGGCGGCAAAGTTGTTGCTCTGGGATATGAGCGGCAGCGACGAATTGCTGCGGATCGTGGCGTTTGTGGTGGTCGGCCTGCTCCTGCTGGCGGCCTCGTTTCTGTATCATAAATTGGAGAAACGGGTCTGCTCCGGCGGCGCGGACGACGAGTGACGATTTACGCCTTGGCGGTGCGCGTGGCGTGCCGCTGCGGGTTCCAGCCGCGTCCATGCTGTTCCGGCCGGCATCGGCTTGCAACCGGGGAAGGTTGCATCCGGGGTTTCGTTGTTTTTCGAGGGGAAGGGATATGTCGATTTACCGGTTATGTGTGGTGACGTTGTTCGGGCTTGCGGTTGGATGTGCTCTTGCCGGCGAGCCTTCGTCCGGGGAGGGGGCGTCGCAAGAACAAGCGGGTGCGGAATTCCGCCTGCAAGCGTATGAATCGTTCGCGCAGGCGGGATATGCGCGCAGCAGTCGCGGAATGTCCGGTCGGGCGCGGGGCGGTTTCAGCCTGAGCCTGACCCTGCTCGCGGACAAGCCGGCGCTGTTCGGCTCGGTGTATACCCCCAAAAGCTCAAAGCCATCGCTGACGTTAAGCCGGGTGGTCGACGATACGGGGAAGAACCTGCTTCCCGAAGACGGCAGTCCCCAGATTGAGATCAACAAGAGCGAGGAGAAATTTGCGGACAAGGTCGCGCTGAAATCGGTCCGCATCGGGCGACTGCTTTTCCCGGCCGCCGGAGCCAAACGCATTGACGTGATCGAGGGGGTCTGGGAGGCCTATCGCAACGACCGTTCGGATCTGAAGGAGGTGACGTTTGACGACCTCTCCGGGCTGATCGGCAAGGAAAACCGCCTGCAGGAGCCGGTGACGCTCAAGGTTCTTGTCGTCGAGAAGGATCGTCTGCAGGTCCTGCTTACGCCGGAAATTCTCGAGTTTGCCGACTTTTTTCAATTTACGCTTCTGGATAAGTCCGGCGCGAAGCTGGCCGATTTTGTTACCCACAGCTATAGCATGAGCGATCCGGGGCGGCCGATCTGGCTGCGCAGCAAAGTCGCCATTCCCGAAGGGGCGAAGCTCAAGGTCGTCTATCCGGCGAAGCTCCGGCGGGTTGCCGTCCCTTTCCGCTTCACGAATCTTTCGCTGGAGTTCCCAGCGACGCCGGATGCGGGCGAGCGTTCCGCGAAGAATGACAGCAGGCCCACCGCCGCCAATCAGGCGGCCGATCCCGGCTGCCATTTCACCGTCGACTCGGTATTCCTGCGCGATCTGCACAGTGCGAAGTTTCAGGATAACCAGTGGTGTCTGCGCACGACGCAAGGGGCCGATCTTGATTTGCGGGTGAGCGTGGACAAAGCCGATCTGCTCTGGAAGGATCCGTCAAGCAACCAGCGCGGCGAGGTCGTGAAGATTCTGCAGGCGGTGGATGACACCGGCCGGGACCTGCTGGCGCCGGTGCCGGGGCGTTCGCTGATGACGGTGTACGGCGAAAAGCGCGAAGGGCGCTACAACGCAACCATCGGGGTTCATCTGGCGCTGCCCGACCCCAAGGCGACCCGCATCGCCCTGTTGCGCGGCGAGATGAGCCTGCTGGGGTTGGCGGGAACCAGAAAAACAGAACGGAAGGTGGACGAACTGAAGGCCGGCGATCAGGTCGATCTCGGCGGGGGCTATACGCTTCAGGTGCGCAAAATCTCCCCCAAGGGGGTGGAGGTCTCTACCGATCTGCCGGCCGAGCGCAACGGCGTCGCGCTGTTGTATGACCGGGACGGGAAGCTGCTGGCGCGCTCGACGGTGGTGCGACCCGGCGAGCGGGAGCTGCTATACGGGCCGCTTGAGATCGCGGGCGGTCGGCTTGAGGTCCTGTATGGGGCGGAAAATCTGGTCTTTGAACTCAAGGATATCCCGCTGAAGGCCGAAGACGCCGGCAAATGATTGCGCGGGTCAACTGCGGGTGCGGAGCTTCTTGAGCAGTTGCGCCGCGCCGGCGCGGCAGCGGCTGATGTTGCTTGCCAGCGTGCCCTCGCGGGTGTTGAGCAGCGCGGCAAGCTCTTTGTACGGGGCGGTGACGATGCCGCCGCCGCCGGCGAGTTCTTCGCTGAGGGTTTCGTACTCCCGCTGTCCGCGCTCAAGTTTCGCGCGCAGTTTTTCGATGGCCGGGGAGTAGCCGGTATTCGGTCGCTCGCAGGCATGTTCCAGACTGCCCAACTGGAGCTGATACCGCCGGATGCGGTAGTGCGCCTTCGCCAGTTTGTCGTAGCGCTCCTGCAGCGAGGTCTCGCGTTCGCGCAGGCGCTCTTCCAGCTCCGCCACCTTCCGGGCCGCTTCCGCCAGTCCCTGTCCGCTCTCCTTGGCCAGCCATTCCAGCTCTGAGGGCTCCAGAAAAAATGTGTCGCACAGAAGCAGCTTGAAGAGCACCCGGCAGCGCTCTTGCAGTTGCCCGATCAGCTCCGTATGTTCTGCCCGCCGTTCGGCGCGCGAGGGGGTCATTTCCGGCAGCAGTTCGATGTCGTCGTCCCCGTCGTCGGGGATGGTGCGCAGGTAGTCGATATACAGGTTGCGGATGACCACGCCCAGCCAGGTCGCAAAGCGCGCGCCTTTGTCGGGCGCGTATTTGGCGAGGATGTCGCGTTCGCGGATTTTTTCAATGGCGAAGAGCAGGAAGCCCGAAAGCTCCTCCTCCGGCGCGCCGAAAACGCGTTGGGGCAGCCAGTAAATCGCCTGCATATGCCGCGTCAGCAGCTCCCGCTCGGCGGCGTCGATCCCGCTGGCGCAGCGGGCGGCAAGGTCCTCGTCGGTGAGGTCGGAAAGCTGCTCAGGCTGAATGTTCTTCATAACGGCCGGTGATCCTTGCGGCGAGGCGGTTTTTCTCTTGCCATCTGCCGGGCTGGTGAATACATTGACGGTATGTTAATCCGACGGCCAGATTTTATCAACTTAATTTTACCGGCGCGCGCCGTTTCCCGACAGGGGCTGCGCGGACGGCGGACGTTTGCGCTCACGTTGTGGCTGGTTGCGCTCGCGGCGGGCGCTCTGGCCGGGTGCGCGGAAATCGAAACGCCCGTCCGGCCCATGTCCGACGGGATGGTCGAAGAGCATGTGGCCGGCGAGGTGAACATTCTGCGCCGGCAGCAGGGCTTGCAGCCCCTGCAACGCGTGGCGGAACTCGATCATGTCGCCCGGATGTATGGCTGGGAAATGGTCAAGAACGCGAATTTTTCCCATACCGGCGTCACCGGCGACAAGCTGGAGGACCGGCTGAAGCGGGCGAACGTCAACGACTGGACGATTGCCGGGGAAAATTTGGCGTATGCCCGGATTGACGGCTCCGACGGTTCGGCCGGCCCCGCCGATCCGGCGGCCGAGGCCGTGCGCGGCTGGCAGCTCTCTGACGGCCACCGAAAAAATCTGTATCAGCCGGAGTTCGACCGCTGTGGCGTCGCGGTGGTGCGCAACTCCCAGACCGGCGAGGTGTATATTGTGCATTTGTATCTCGGCGGCCACGGGCGTTAAGGAGAGCGTATGAAAACCGGATTCCGCATTCTGGCTTGCTTGCTGGGGGCGTGCGGGCTGATCGGCTGCGAGGCCGTCCAGCAGGTCGCGCAGGAGAAGAACGTCGCTCCGGCGGCGGTCGCCACCGGAAAACGGGACATTGAAAAGACGCTGGAGGGGCTTGCCGCCAGGGTCGATCCGGCGCGCGCTTACAGCGAGGCGGAATATTATACCCACCTGCAGGGGACGCTGGAGAAAAACCGCAATCTCTTCGGCGCGGCATGGGCCATTCCCGGCGAGGGCGATCTGGCGGACATCTACTACGTATATGTGGATGGTTCCGCTTTCGTGACCCGCTCCGACCGCGGCGTGGACACCGCCGATCCCGTGTACAACTGGTTGCGCAAAACCATCTCCACCGGCAGCGGCGGCTGGAGCCAGCCCTATCAGGCCGAGGACCATGCCGGCAACCGGTTGACCCTTGTCACCTACTCCCTGCCGATCCGCAAGCCCGGCGGCGGTTACAGCGCGGTAGTCGCCTGCGACTATCTGATCCGGCGCGATCCGCCCGCTTCTTCGGGGACCCCCGTTCCCGCGAAATAAGCGGATCTCCCCGCAGTTCCAGCAACCCGCCGATTCTGTTGCCCCGGTTAATTGCGCCGGGATGTCCGGCTGTGATCCGTTTCCCATAGAACATGCCAAGCCGGAGCGGCGAGCGGTTGACCGCCGTCATGGCGCTCTGCCTGTCAGGGGGCGGTACCGCAGGGGCGGGAAAAAAAGACCCGGCGCTCTCCAGGGGGAGGATTGCGCCGGGCGGGGAGAGACGTGCGAGTCGGGGGACTCGCTCGCCCGTGCTGTCTGGGGGGAGACAGTCACGCTGTTTTTCTGCCTGTCCGCTGCGGGAGCCGGAGCCGGCAAAGAATGATTAGGCGTTGCCGGCCAGAGCCAGCGCGGTTTCCACGATCTCCACCGGCCGGAAGGGCTTGCGGATGATCTTGTCGGCCAGATTCAGCAGCGCCGCATGCGAGTCATTGTCCAGATGCGCGCTGACGATCACGATCTTGGTGTTCTTGAGGGAGGCATGCTTGCGCAACTGGCGGCAGACCTCCACCCCGTCCATAAACGGCATCCGGTTATCCAAGAACAGCAGATCCGGGGGATTGGCCCCGATGGCGATGCAGGCCTCCACGCCATTTCCGGCCTCCCGGACATTGAAGTGCTGCCGGAAGAGGTCGGAGATGATCTTGCGGATGTGCGGGTCGTCATCCACCACCAGCACCGACTTGCGCGAATTTGTCTGCAACTCCTCGGGAACCGGCATGTTGTTCTTTTTCAGAAACCCTGCCAGCGCCTCTTTGGTCACCCGGTGATGCCCGCTCGGGAGCGCAAAACTGTCGATCAGATTGTCTTGCACCCAGCGTAAAATGGTCTTGCGTGTCACGCCGCAGTACGCCGCTACCTTTCCCAGTGAGAGTCCTTTGTCAGTCGGCTTTGCTTTGTCGGCTCCGGTGGTCATTTGCAGTAGCTCTCCTTGGTTAAGTTTTGTTGCGGCTGGCGGTTGGATATCGTCGATCACGGTTTATGTCTCATTTGTTACGGTACACTATGAAATTAAAAAATCAAATAAAATCCCAATATTTCATGCAATAAACTTGCGCGATGCATTGTAAGGCCATATTTGTCAATGCAATGCGTATTCTCGATTCGTTTTCGAAATTGAAATGGCGTTTATGTCTGTATCGGTTACAAGTGAACAAGTGGGACATATGGGATTCTCGCGGTGGGTGTGGAGCATCAGTGATATCGCGGGGAGGCTTGCGGTGATTTTGGTTCTTGCAGGGAATGAAAGCTATAGAGCTCTATAGCTCTATAGCTTTCGTCCCGCAGATGACGGGCTGGGGCGGCTTGTTTTTTGCGGGTGAGCGGCGAGATGATTCCCTGCGCGTATATTTTTATTGGCATTCTTTTCTGGCATCCCTAAAATGAAGTGCCGGAAACGGCCGCGTGCGCAAGTCGCACGGCATCAGCAGGAGAATTCCCTGATTCAGCTTCCCGCGCTTATCAAACATCGCATTTGCGTTCTGCTTGTCGACGATCAGCCGATGATCGCGGAGGCGGTGCGCCGTATGCTCGCGGACGAAAAGGACGTCGATTTTTTTTACTGCGCGGACCCGGCGCTGGCGGTGGAAACCGCCAATCGCATTGCGCCGACGGTGATCCTGCAGGATCTGGTGATGCCGGACATCGATGGCATGCTTCTGGTGCGCTTCTTCCGCGCCAACCCCCAGACGGCGGAGACGCCGCTGATTGTTCTTTCCACCAAGGAAGAGCCCGCGACCAAGGCCGAGGCCTTCGCCAGCGGCGCGAACGATTATGTGGTCAAGCTGCCGGACCGTTTGGAGCTGCTGGCGCGGATCCGGTACCATTCCCGCGGCTATATCAGTTTGCTGGAGCGAAACGACGCCTACAAGGTCATGGCCGACGAGTTGAAGGAGGCGGAGGAGTATGTGCGCAATCTTCTGCCGCCGCCGCTGACGGAAGGTCCGGTCCGTACGGATTGGCGTTTTATTCCCTCCAGCAGCCTCGGCGGGGACGCCTTCGGCTATCACCAGACTCGTGAGGGTAAGTTCGCGGTTTATCTGCTTGATGTCTGCGGGCATGGGGTGGGGGCGGCGTTGCTGAGCATTTCGGTGATGAACGTGCTGCGGTCGGCGGCGCTGGCGAAGGTGGATTTCCTGCAGCCGGGGCAGGTGCTGGCGGGGTTGAACGACGCCTTTCCGATGGAGCGGCAGGGGAATAAATTTTTCAGCGTTTGGTATGGCGTGTACGATCCGCAGACGCGGGAGCTGGTTTTCGCCAGCGGGGGGCATCCGCCGGCAGTTCTGTTCGATCCGGCCGCGCCGGGAACGCATGCCGAACTGAAGGCGGGCGGAATGTGCATCGGCTACATGGGCGGGGTACGTTACGAGCAGAAGAGCGTGATGATTCCGGCCGGAGCGCGGCTCTGCGTCTTCAGCGACGGTATTTTTGAATTGTTTGATGCGGGCAGCAAGCAGTGGCCGTATGAACAGTTTTTGCGGACGTTGCAGGCCGGGGACGGGCTGGAGCCGGTGCTGCAGGCGGCGCGGGCGTATCAGGGACGCGACGATTTTGACGATGACTACTCCCTCGTCGAGATGCGCTTTTCCTGAAGGGGCCCGGCGTCGCCCGAAGAGCGGGAGGGGCGAATGTGCAAGCGGAAGAAAGGGCTTTTGTGTGCGGGGTGCATTTTCGCCCTGCTCTTTCTCGGGGGATACGTCTGGTTTTGCGCCAACTGGCCGCACGGCGATCCCGACCCCGTCAGCGCGGCGACGCCGTTTGTAAATGACCCGGGGCTCATCGGCAATTGGCGTAGCGTGGACTTCGTGGCGGCGGCGGCGGACTTTGCGCCGGGAAAGTCGAAAGCGCGCGGAGATTTGTTTCTGAAAGAACTGGCATTTTTGCCCGGCGGAAAGACGCCGCACCCGTACTGGACATGGACGCGGGGCAAGCTGTATCACCGCGACGATCAGACGACGGCCGGGTATGAGATCCGCCGGATCGGCGGTAAGGATTATTTGTTTTTGGAATGGATAAACAGCGAGGTGGTTCTACTCAAGTGGAAACCATGCCTTTATGTTCTGGCCAGAGAATAGCGGCCGGAGGCGGAAGGGGTCTTTGATCTGAATGCGGGGCGCGGGCGGCATCGTCCGCGCACTGATTGAAAAAAAGGGATGACAAGAATGGAAATGCAGGAGACGCGCAACGAGGACGGGGTGATTGTTCTGAAGTTGTCGGGACGGCTGGACCTGGCGGGGGTGGGACAGATTGAGAGCGCCTTCAAGCTCAAGGCCGCCGATGCCCGGAAGGGGCTGCTGCTGGAGTGCAGTCAGCTCTCCTTCCTCGCCAGTCTCGGGATGCGAATGTTGATGATGGCCGCCAAGACGATGCAGGGCAAGAACGGCAAGGTCGTGGTCATCTGTCCGCAGGAAGAGGTGGAAAACGCGCTGCGGATGTCGGGGCTTGACCAGGTGATTCCGCTCGCCGACGGCGAGTGCGCGGCGACGGCTCTGCTGGGGTGAGTCATTCACTGATCCGGTTGGCTGGCGTTGCGCCGCCGGCCCCGTGCGGCAAAGGCGTCCGATGGAGCTGATTACCTCATTGGCGAACAACGTGGAGGCCTTCCTCGCTTTTTCCGGGGAGGTCGCCGCGTTTCACGAACGCGCGCAGATGCCGCCCCATATGGCGTATGCCGCCGACATGGCGCTGGAAGAACTGCTCACCAATATCATCAAATACGGCTATGACGACCGGCGGGAGCATCGGATTCATGCCTTCCTGCGGTTTGCGGACGGGGAGTTGTACATCCGCCTCGAAGACGATGGGCATTCCTTCGATCCGACCTGCGCCGCCGAACCCGACCCCGCGCTGCCGGTGGAGGAACGGCCGGTGGGCGGATTGGGCCTGCTGCTGGTCCGTCGAAATTTCCACAGCTTCCTCTGGCGCCGCGAGGACGGGCGCAACATCACGGAACTGCGCATGAAATCCGTTTGCTGAAGGCGCGGGCAGTTTCAGAAAAATTTAAATGATATAAAAAAAGTGTTGTATTGGGCGGGATTGTGGTGGAGAATGCTGCAGGCGGTTCGCGGCTTTTTCTGCAAAAGGAGTGGTAGGATGGTCTCGCATCAAAAGGGTTCGCGGTGGGTGGTCTGGTGTCTGGGGGCGTTGGCGGTGCTGGCGGCGGGCGCGGCGGGCTTGGCGGCCGTAAATCAGTCGGTTTTGCATGCCGGAGAGCCGAAGCACGGCAAGGACGACAGAGGCGGCAAGGGCGCGGCGATGACCGGCACGGTGCAGCAACTGGTTTTGACGGGGCAGACGGCCAAGGCGGAAACGCTGAAGACGGAGAAGAAGAGCCTGAAGTATCAGAGCTTGAGCGATAAGGACGGCAAAAAAACCGGCTATCTCTTTACCAACGAAGAGTTGAATTCCAAGATCAAGGGCTACAACGGGCCGATTACGCTGGCGGTACGGACCGATTTGGCAGGGAAGGCGGAGGATTTCGTCATTCTCAAGCATACCGAAACGCCGCGTTATTTGATGCGCGTGCTGGCAGAGAAGGCGAAATTCCTGAACAAAACGATCATCCCGGCGAGCAAGCCCAAGGCCGATGTCGTCAGCGGAGCGACGTATTCCTCGACCGCCATCAGCGAGAGCCTCTATGAGATCGGCGCGGAGTTCTCCGGCGTGCTGCAGCCGGCGAAGAAATAAGCCGCGCCAGCCTCCCCGGCCGCGCCTCGCGGGAGGAAATTCCTGCCTTGTCACTTGCCTTTTGGCGGTCAATACGGAACAATAAGAGGGGCGGGCGAGGCGTCCGCCCCATTCTGTTTTTTCCAGCCGGCATCCGGCCGGGGGCGCTTCGCCGGTCTGCCGAGGCGGAGGCTTCCGGGCCGGAAAGAGAAGGATGCAACCATGCGACATGTGATATCGGTTCTTGTGCGCAACAAGCCGGGGGTGCTGGCGCGGGTTTCGGGCCTGTTCAGCGCGCGCGGCTTTAACATCGAGTCCCTTGCCGTGGGCGAGACCGAGGACCCGGAGGTCAGCCGGATGACGGTGGTCGTTCCCGGCGACGAGCAGATTCTGGAGCAGGTCCGCAAACAGCTCAGCAAGCTGGTGGATACGATCAAGGTGCAGGACTTCCGCGACGTGCCGTGCGTGACGCGCGACCTTATGCTGGTGCGGGTGAAGGCTCCGGCGGGCAAGCGCGGCGAGATCATCGAGATCGCCTCGGTCTTCGGCGCGCACATCGTGGACATGGCGGACAGGGCGCTGATTCTGGAGCTGACCGGCGAGGAGGACAAGGTGGACCGCTTCCTGAAAATGCTGCAGCCCTACGGCATCACCGAGATGGCCCGTACCGGGCGCGTTGCGATGCTGCGTTCTGAAAACGGAAAATCCGCCTGATGCACACCTGCGCCGAGAATCCGGATTGGGCGCCTCTTTGCTCCGCCCGTCCGGCGGGGGGGAGGGCGTTTTGTGGCCGGCCGTGGTTGGTTTTGCTGCTGTTCGGGGCATGCCTCTTCGGGGGAAGTCTGCGCCTTGCGGCGGCGGACGGGGCGGCGGAGCCGGCCTTTGCGGAACTTGCGGCGCGGGTGACGCCGGCCTATGTCTTCCTCGCCGGCGGCAGCGGGGCGGTGATTTCGCCCGACGGGCTGGTTATTACCAACAATCACGTCATCGGGCAGGGATCGGCCTTCGGCGTCACCTTGGGCGACGGGCGGGTGATGCGGGCGGATGTGCTGGGGCGCGATCCGCGCGGTGATCTGGCGCTTTTGCAGATTGCCGGCGCGCGCGACCTGCCGCACTTTCCGCTGGGGGACTCCGGTGCGCTCCGGATCGGCGAGCCGTGTCTGGCGATCGGCAATCCGCTGGCGCTGGGGATGGACGACCGCCAGCCGAGTTTCAGCGCGGGGGTGATTTCGGCGCTGCATCAGTTCCGGCAGGGTTACAGCGACGCGATTGTGGTGGACGCGCCGATCAATCCGGGCAACTCCGGCGGTCCGCTGGTCAATCGCCGCGGTGAACTGATCGGCGTCAACGGCATGACCCAGACCCGGATCGGCATGAAGAGCAACACCGGCGTCGGGTTCGCGATCCCCTCGGATCAGATCCGGATCTGGCTGCCCTTTCTGAAGGCGGCGCTGGGGGGGAACGTCTTCCACGGCCGGCTTTCGGGGCTGGAGCTGTCCGACCGCAACGGGCAGGTGGTGGTCGCCGCGTTTCATCCGGAGGAAACCGATGCGCGCTTTCAGCCGGGGGATGTCGTTCAGTCGCTGATGGGGCGGGAGGTGACGAGCGTGACCCGTTTCAACAGCATCCAGGGGATTTATCCGGCCGGAACCTCGATGCCTGCGGTGCTGCTGCGGGGGGGGGCGACGGTTGAGATGCGCTTTACGCTGCCGCCGCTGCGGCCGTGGCGGCAGGCGCTGACGCTGGCGCGTCCGCAGCCGGGTGAGCAGTATCCGCGTCTGCAGTCGGTGATTCCCGGCACCTCTGCCGAAGCGGCCGGGTTGCGGGAGGGGGATCAGATTTCCGCGATTGACGGCCGGCCGGTGCATACCGCCGGGATCAATCAGGTGTCGCGTTATTTTTCGGAGTTGTGCGCCGGCGACCGGGTGGAGCTGCTGATCCGGCGCGGCGAGGAAAAGATACCGGTGGTCTTTACCGCCGAATAGCCGGGCGGCGCACGGCGCAGACAGGAAGTCGCATGAATCCGTCGTTTTCATTTCAATCCGGGATATTTCTCCTCATTGGTCTGTTGCTGGCCGGGAGCCTGCTGCTGGCGCTGATGTTGACGCCGCTGTGCGCGCGGCTGGCGCGGAAGATGGGGATGGTGGACAACCCCGGCGCGCGAAAAATCCACAGCAAAATCACGCCTTACGGCGGCGGGCTGGCGATCTGGCTGACGATGGCGCTGACGCTGCTGGGGTGCTACGCATTCATCACCTTCGGCGGCGGTCTGCTGGCGGACAGTCCGCTGGCGCAGATACCGGGCTTGAAGACGGCGCTGAAGGTGTACCGTGAAAACTGGCTCGGGCTGGGAGAGCCGGCGGTGCTCTGGAAGCTGGTGGGCATCTTCGGTGGCGCGACGCTGATCTTCGTTCTCGGGTTGATCGACGATTGCCGCCCGCTGCCGGCGAAGCTCAAGCTGATGGTACAGATTGTCGCGGCGGTGATCGTCTGGTATGCGGGGGTGCGGATCACGCTCTTTATTGACAGCGAGGCGGTGAGTCTGCTGCTGACCATCGGCTGGGTGGTGGTTGTGACCAATGCTTTCAATCTGCTGGACAACATGGACGGGTTGTCGTCGGGGGTGGCGTTGCTGGCGGGGCTGCATCTGCTGGTGATTTCGGCGTTCACCGGCCACCTGTTCATTGCCGCGTTTCTGGCGGTGCTGTGCGGGGCGGCCGGCGGGTTTCTGCGCTACAATTTTGCTCCCGCCCGGCTCTTTATGGGCGATGCGGGGAGTCTGTTGCTGGGCTTTTTGCTGGCGGTGATCGCGGCGGCGGGGACGTTTTACGATTATCTGAGCCCCGCGCATACGGCCTTGATTCCGGTGCTGGCGCTGGGGGTGCCGTTGTTTGACACGCTGAGCGTGATCGTGATCCGGCTGCGCAGGGGGGCGTCGATTTTTGTGGGCGACACCAATCACCTCTCGCACCGGCTGGTGCGGCAGGGCTTTTCGCGGCGGGGGGCGGTGCTGCTGATTTACCTCCTGGGGTTCATCTTCGGTCAGTGCGCGCTGCTGCTGCGTTATCTCACTGCGTCGGGCGCGGTGGCGGTGCTGGTGATCGCGCTGGCGGTGACGCTGCTGATGGCGGTGCTGATGACGGCCCGTCCGCAAGGAGGAGCCTGAATCGCCACGTTTTTTATCGCATTTGGTCTTGACAAGGCGGGGGCGGGTGAGGTAAGATTCGTGCAACGATAGAGGAGTGGTCATGCACAGCCGCAGCGGTCTGGTAATCCTGAGTGTAGTACTTGTAACCGCCACCACGTAGCGGCCCGGGATTGCATGGATTCACGCAGATGACAATCGACCCCGGGCAGCGCCCGGGGTTTTTTCGTGCCCGGTTGATGGACGGAATGTTTTCAAACTGGACGTATATTCTTGCGGTTATATAATGTAAGGTCAGAAATGAGGAAGATCCCATGAAGGGCACCAAACTGTTTGTCGAGGCACTGCGCAATGAAAAGGTCGATACCGTCTTCGGGTATCCCGGCGGCGCGCTCCTGCCGCTCTTTGACGAGCTGGTCGACGCCAAGGACATCCACTTCATCCTGCCCCGGCATGAGCAGGCCGGAGCGCATATGGCCGACGGTTACGCCCGCGTCACGGGCAAGCCGGGCGTCGTGATCGCCACCAGCGGCCCCGGCGCGACCAACCTCGTCACCGGCATCGCCAACGCGCACATGGACTCGATCCCGATGGTCGCGGTGACCGGACAGGTCAAGACCAACCTGATCGGCAACGACGCCTTTCAGGAGGTGGACTTCACCGGCATCACCCGTTCTATCAGCAAGCACAACTATCTGGTGAAGAACCCCGAGGAGCTGCCGCACGTCATCCGCGAGGCGTTCCACATTGCTACCACCGGAAGGCCGGGGCCGGTCGTCATCGACCTGCCGGTCAACGTGGCGACGGCCGACATCAAAACCCCGGTGCAGACCGAGGTGGATCTGCCCGGCTACAAGCCGATGCTGAACGGCAACCCCCGGCAGATCGAGAAGGCGGTGGAGCTGATCAACGCGGCGGAGCGGCCGGTGCTCTACATTGGCGGCGGCATCATCGCCAGCGACGCCTGCGAAGAGGTGCGCAAGCTCGCGGAGAAGGCGAACATCCCCGTCACGATGACGCTGATGGGGCTGGGTACCTTCCCGGCGGATCATCCGCTGGCGCTGAACATGCTCGGCATGCACGGGACGGTGTATGCCAATTACGCCGTGACCAACTGCGACGTGCTGATCGCGGTCGGTTCGCGCTTTGACGACCGCGTGACCGGCAAGGTGGATGCGTTCGCGCGCGGCGCGAAGATCATTCACGTCGATATTGATCCGACTTCCGTCAGCAAAAATATACTGGTGGACGTGCCGGTGGTGGGCGACGCGAAGAACGTTCTGGCGGCGCTTCTGCCGCTGGTGAAGAAGGCGCCCCGCAAGGCGTGGCTGGAGCAGATCGCAAGCTGGAAGAGGGAATTTCCGCTGCGCTACGAGAGCAGCGGACTCAAGCCGCAGTATGTGATTCATAAACTGTGGGAGCTGACGAAGAGCCGGAAGACCATCATTGCCACCGAGGTGGGGCAGCACCAGATGTGGACGGCGCTGTTTTACAACTTCATGCAGCCGCGCACGCTGGTCAGTTCCGGCGGGTTGGGGACGATGGGTTTCGGGTTGCCGGCGGCCATCGGCGCGCAGATCGGCAAGCCCGATCATCTGGTGGTGAACATCGCCGGAGACGGCTCGATTCAGATGAACATTCAGGAACTGGTGACGCTGCGCAACCATAAGCTGCCGGTGAAGGTGCTGATCCTGAACAACGGCTATCTCGGCATGGTCCGGCAGTGGCAGCAGTTGTTCTACAACAACAAGCATGCCTTTACCGATCTCTCGAACAACCCCGACTTCGTGGCGGTGGCCGAAGCGTTTGGCGTGAAGGGGATGCGGATTGAGTCGCATGCGGAGGTCGAGCCGACCCTCAAGGCCATGATCGCGCACAAGGGGCCGGTGGTCGTGGACGTGCGCGTGGACCGGGAGGAGAACGTCTTTCCGATGGTTCCGGCGGGCGAGGCGATTGACCGCATGATCGGCGGCATGGCATAAAATTCGTGCGGCGGTGGCGGAAAGGCCGCCGCCGCATTTTGATGCGGGGGAGCGTACATGAAGGTTTTGGTGGTGGAGGATGACCGGGCGCTGCGGGAGGTGATGTCGAAAACCGTCGCTCGCTGGGGGTATGAAACGCAGACGGCGGCCGATGGGCTGCTGGCGCTGGAGGCCCTCAAAGATCCCGACCCGGCGCAGATCATTCTGCTGGATCTGATGATGCCAAACATGGACGGCGTGGAAGCATGCCGGCGGATAACTTTCATGTACCCCGACGCCTGCTATATCATCATTCTGACCGCGCTGAGTTCGCGGGAGAACTTCGCCAGAGCGATGGAGGCGGGGGCGCACGACTTCCTCGCCAAGCCGGTGGACATGGCCGAACTCAAGTGCCGGCTGGCGGTCGGACGCCGGCTGATGCAGTCGGAGGAGGTTGCGCGCCGCAATCATTTCTTTCTGGAGGCGGCCGCCGAAGGCGCCGGGCTGGGGATGTGGGAGATCAACGTTGCCGCGGGCACCGGCCGCGTCAACCGCCATATCTGCCAGATGACCGGATTGCCCTCGGAGGAGATCACCGTCGCTGACTGGCTGGCGCTGGTGCATGACGAGGATTATTCCAGCGTGAAGGCCCGTTTGGTCGATCGCAAGGGGTTGGGGGATGATGCGGAATATCGGATCCGGGCGGCGGACGGAAACTGGCGCTGGGTGCTGGTGCGCGGCAAGGTGATCAAGGAAGACGGGCAGGGGAAGCCCGGACTGGTGTGCGGCAGCCTGCAGGATATCACCGACCGCGTCGAGCGGGAGAACCGGATGTTCGAGGCGGAACGCCTGGCGGCGGTGCATACGCTGGCGGCCGGCGTAGCGCACAATTTCAATAACCTGAACACCGGCATCAACGGCAATCTGCAGTTGATCCTCGGCGACGGGAGCCTCACCCCGCAGGTGAAGCAGTGGGCCAGCCGGGCGCTTGATGCGTCGAAGCGGATTTCGGCAATTACCGCCTCCCTGCAACGGCTTTCGAGTCAGCGCGACGGCGCGCCCCTTGCCCGGCACAGCCTCCGGCTGATTGTGGAGGATGTGCTGGCTTTTCTGCAGAATACGCTGGAGGAGAACCGGATTCATCTGGTTCTGCATCTGGAGGAGTCCGCGGAGGTGAATTGCGACCCCGGCGCGCTGGCGCAAGCGGTGTTCATTTTGATTGATAACGCGATGCACGCGCTCGCCGGCCGGCCGGACAGGATCATCACCATCAGTTGCCACCAGTTCGAGGAGCGGGTGCAGCTGCGCGTTGCCGACAACGGCTGCGGCATCCCGCACGAGGATCTGCGCAAGATTTTCAGCCCGTTTTTCAGCACCAAGGGTGAGCATGCCCCGCGCGGATCGTACATGGGCAACTTCCGGGGGATGGGCGTGGGGCTGTTTACCATGAACAATATCATCCGCTGGCATAGCGGGGAGGTGTATGTGGAAAGCAGCCTCGGGGAGGGAACCAGTTTTACCATCCTCTTGCCGCTGCCGGAGGTTCCGCCGGCGGGATGAGTCCGTCTGGCTACCGGTCTTCGCTGCCTGCGTTGTCGAGATTGAAACGGTCGAGGTCGGTTTTTTCGTGAGATATCAGGGTGATTCCGGCGCGGCCGACGGGGATGTCGGCCTCCGCGCGCAGCAGGATGCGGGTATTCTTCTCCAGCCAGAATCGCACCTGTCCGGCGGATTTAATCAGGCTTTCCTTCCCGCCGTAGGTGGTGGCGGCCGGGCGCAGGATCAGGGTCTGAAAACGACCCAGACCGCCGATCAGGATCTCCTCGCTTCCCGCCGCCGTCAAGGTGACCAGCCCGTTGCCATAGCGGTCTCCGATCAGCACCGTCGCGGCGTCCCCGCGTTCCTCCAGTCGCAGTGCGCGCATATACCACGCCAGAGTCAGCGGATCGCAGAGGTAGCCGGGAATCGGACGCGGCTCTTCGTTCTCCACGCTTTCCGCCCGAATCAGAGCCGGTAGCGCCAAAGGTTGCGGTTTGCCGAGTTCGTCGAGATGGTCGTACTCAAAAATTACCCGGTCATTGCCCTGATAATCGCCCTCGCGCACCCGGCGGCGAAAGAGATAGCTGCGGCCGGTTTCGGCATCCGCGAGGCTGCGGATGGTGCTGCGGACGGGGTAGAACAGCGAAAGGAAATCGTTGGATTCCATCGCCATTTCAAACATGAAGACGGGCCGGGCGTCAAACTGCCGCAGCACCGGCCAGACCGAGGTTGTAATGGTGCCGCCGGGAAAGCCGTTCCATTTGGCGATGTATACGAGCTTCTCGCCGGGACGGACGTAGCGCGAGAGCTCTACCGGCGGGTTGCTCTTCATCGGCTCGGGGCCGACCAGTGCAGTCGCGGAGGACGGCGAGGCGGGGAGGGATTCCGCCGCCAGTCCCGTCGGCCGGGTCAGCAGCAGGATCAGCAGCAGGCCGGTCAGAGCGGTCCACCGGTCTGTGCAATCCGAGATCATCTGGCAGAGTCCTTGCCGCTGCATCATGGAACCGTGTGTCCTCCCGCGTGGCCGGTTGGCGCTCCGTTCCCCAACCGCAAGTGCGCCGCGCTTTCCATTTCTGTCGTATTATAGGGACAATATCTCGCAGGGAAGCATTTTTTTTCGGAAAAGAACCGGCCGCGCAGAAAATTGCTGCTTCCCTGCTTTCCCCCACTTCCCATTTTTCGCGGAATGACATATAATGCACCCGGCCGGGTCGCGCGGATCGGCCACTTACGGATCAATGCGCCGGCAGCCGGCAGGACAGGATCACCATGAGCAGCAACAATCAGGAACGTTTCGACCGTACCAGCCTTTCGCTTGCGCGGGAGCGCTGTTTTCTGGTCGGAGCCGATATCCCCGGCCGCTATGACCGCAACGAGGATCCCCTTTCGGAACTGGCGAGTCTGGTCGATACCGCCGGTGGCGAGGTGGTCGGCAAGCTGACGCAGAAGCTGGACCACCCGCACAAGCGGTACTTTCTGAATAAGGGCAAGTTTTATGATCTGGTGGATCAGGCGCATGAGGCGCAAGCCGACACCATCGTGGTCGATGATGATCTGGCGCCGAGTCAGTTAACGAGTCTGGAGGAGGCGGCGCGGGTAAAGATCATCGACCGCAGCGAGGTGATTCTGGACATCTTCACCAGCCGCGCGCGCAGCCGTGAGGCGCAAATGCAGGTGGAGCTGGCGCAACTGCAGTATAAGCTGCCCCGGTTGGAGCGGATGTGGACGCATCTGGAGCGTCTGGGCGGCGGCATCGGCACGCGTGGTCCGGGCGAAAGCCAGATTGAGTCCGACCGCCGGGAGCTGCGCCGGAAGATTTCCGTTCTGACCGCCGATATTGAAGACATCAAGCGCCGGCGCGAGCGGGAGGTGGCGGCGCGGGACGAGGAGTTCACCACCTGTCTGGTCGGCTACACCAACGCCGGTAAAAGCTCCATGCTCAACAAACTGACCGACGCCGGGACCTATGTTGAAAACCAGCTCTTCGCCACCCTCGACACGCTGACGCGCAAGCTGCATCTGCCCTCAGGAAACACGATTCTGATCTCCGATACGGTCGGTTTCATCCGCCGCTTGCCGCACCATCTGGTCGCCAGCTTTCATGCTACGCTGGAGGAGGCTTCCCAGAGCGATCTCCTGCTGTACGTGATTGATGCGGCCGACCCGATGTCGTACATCCATGCGCGCGCGGTCGACGAAACCCTGCGCGGTCTCGGCATGGGGGACAAGGAGAAGCTTTACGTCCTGAACAAGAGCGACCTGATTGCCGATCCGGCGTATGCCGCCCGCGTGAAAGAATATTTCACGCCCTCCATTGCGGTGTCGGCCGTGACCGGCGCCGGCATTGATGAACTGGTCGCTTACATTGACGCGAAGTCGCTGCTGCGCAAACGTACGGTGCGGCTGCGCATCAGCTCCGGCGACGGCAAGCGGCTGGCGCTGCTCAATCAGGTCGGACTGGTGCAGGAGACGGAGTACGACGGCAACGATGCGATCGTGCGCGTGACTCTTGAGGTGCCGGATTTTGAACGCATCCGGAAGATGCCGGGCAAGTGCGAGGTCTTGTGAGCCGCGCGGCCGGAAGGTTGGACTGCGATAACCAAAAACTCCCGTCCTGGCGACGGGAGTTTTTGTTGGGTTCTGCGTCCCGGGGGGCACCTCGGCAGAGCATCAATGCCCGAGGTTGTAGAAAGCGCTGATGCCGGCGTATCTGGCCTGCGTGCCGAGTTCTTCTTCGATCCGCAGCAACTGATTGTATTTGCAGATGCGGTCAGTGCGGCAGAGCGAGCCGGTCTTGATCTGGCCGGCGTTGGTGGCGACGGCGATATCGGCGATGGTCGCGTCCTCGGTTTCGCCCGAGCGGTGGCTGATGATGGCGGTGTAGCCGGCGCGCTTGGCCATTTCAATCGCTTCCAGCGTTTCGGTGAGGGTGCCGATCTGGTTGACCTTGATCAGAATCGAGTTGGCGCAGGCCGACTGGATGCCCTTGCTCAGGCGTGCGGTGTTGGTGACGAAGAAGTCGTCGCCCACGAGCTGAACCTTGCCGCCCAGCTCCTTGGTCAGCAGGCCCCAGCCATCCCAGTCATCCTCCTGCATGCCGTCCTCGATGGAGATAATCGGGTACTTGTTGGCGAGGTAGGACCAGTATTCGACCATTTGCCGGGAGGAGAGTTTCTTCTTCTCCGAGGACAGCTCGTATTTGCCGTCCTTATAGAATTCGCTGGAAGCCGGGTCCATCGCGATCAGAATCTGCGTCTCGGGTTTATAGCCGGCGGCCTTGATCGCCTTCATGATGACCTCCAGCGCCTCCTCGTTGCTCTTGAGGTTCGGGGCGAAGCCGCCTTCGTCGCCGACGGCCGTATTCAGGCCCATCTTTTTGATGACCCCCTTGAGGGCGTGGAAGATCTCCGTCACCCAGCGCAGGCCTTCGCTGAAGGTCTTTGCGCCGGATGGCATGATCATGAATTCCTGCAGGTCGACGTTGTTGTCGGCATGTGCGCCGCCGTTGATGATGTTGCACATCGGCACCGGCAGGGTGCAGGCATTGACGCCGCCAATGTATTTGTAAAGCGGCTGGCCCGCATAGTCCGCGGCGGCTTTGGCTACCGCCAGCGACACGCCGAGAATGGCATTGGCGCCGAGTTTTCCCTTGTTGGGTGTGCCGTCGAGTTTGATCATGGCAGCGTCGATGGCGCGCTGGTCGCGGCAATCCATGCCGATGAGCTCGGGGGCGATTTTTTCGTCGACGTTGGCGACGGCCTTGGTGACGCCTTTGCCGCCGTAGCGGTTTTTCACGCCGTCGCGCAGTTCCACGGCTTCGTGAATGCCGGTAGACGCCCCGGAGGGGACGGCGGCGCAGCCGTAAGCGCCGGAATCCGTCATCACCTCGACCTCGACGGTGGGATTGCCGCGCGAGTCGAGAATTTCGCGGGCATGAACGTTGACGATGGTGGGCATGGTTGCTCCTTTCAAAAGAGAAAACCCGGAACGCGACCACAAAGCGTTGCGCGGAGAATACCGCCGCTTGACAAGCATAGGGCAATTTTTCTTTTCGCGCAACGTAAAAAAACGGAGCGGCGCAGGAGGCGGAATGCCGGAGGTGCAGCCACGCTCCTGCGCCTCTGGTCGGGCTTCGGGGCGAGCAAAGGTCGGCCGGCGAGTTAGCGGGGACGCGGGGAAGGCGGCTGTCTGGGGACTCGGGGCGTGGGTTATCGGACAAAAATACGGGGCGCGGCCGATAACGTGTGAAGTTTGCGGCGGGATTTGCCGATGAAGGGAGCGAGGGCGGTTTGCAGCGGAGGGATGTGTGTGGAAATGAGCGACGTGGAATCGGTCATCACCCGGAGTCTCGGCTTGCCGGCCGGGGCCTCCGGAGCGGCGAAGTCTGCGGCGACGGGTTCCGGAGAGGGGGCGGCGCCGGAGACGGCCTCGCCGGAGCCGGCGGCGGCGCGGGTGACGCTATCGACCCGGGCCTTGCCCAAAACCATCGTGAACTCCTATGAAAAAGTGGAGCTATCCCAGCGCGTGCCGCAGCAGATACCGGTGGCGACCATGAAGGCTTCGGGGGAGATCGCAGAAACCTTGCTCCAAGGCGAAAACGTGAGCCGCAGCGACCAGAAGGCGCTCCGGGAGGACCGCGTTCTGGCGGCCCTGACGGGGATGCGGATCTTGCAGCAGCAGGCGGGCGTGACGGAAAAGGTCTGGCTGAGCGGAATCCCGCGCCCCTCGGAGGCGGAGATGCAGGAGGCCTATCGTCGGCTGACGCAACGGCTGAGCAGTCCTGGAGACACCAAGGAGCTGCTGGTACAGAATGCCGAGCGGGTGGGGTTGCTTGAGACCTTTCGAGACCGGGATTTCAGCGGATTTTCAGAAGAGGCGACTCTCGCGGCCTGATGGCGTCGGGCGGTTTTTTTCTGAGATGGCATACGACAGCCGGGCTTCTGCCCGGCTTTTTTTGCGCCTTTCTCCTTAGCGGCTGGAACGGAGGAAGGAGCGGCGACGCGGAATGCCAGTCCGTCTGGATTTGGAGCAAAACATCGGCCGTGCGAAGCCGTGGCGGCGCAGCAGAAAGACGGAGCGGGTACGGGTTGCATTTTTCGCAATTTTTTTCCGCGCTATGCTTGCCCCTTTTTCAAAAAACTGTTAGCATGAGCGCCGGGTAGGGTTGTCAGTCGTGGCGAGGAAGGGACGGCCGTGGGCGCGCGATTCCGGGCATGGATCAAAACCAGAAGCATCGTCTCCTATTGCGGGGTATTTGCCTGCCTGCTCTTTGCGGGCACGGTCTGGCTGCTCTGTCACCGGGTTGACAGGCAGATGCGGGATTCGTTGCAACAACAAACGCAACTGCTGGCGCAGTCGATCAATCCCGATCTGGTGCGGGCGCTGACGGGTACGCCGGGCGACCTCGGACGGGGTGAGTATCAACTGCTCAAGGAAGAACTCTCGCACGTTCGCAAGGCCGACGCCAAATACCGTTTTGTGTACCTGATGGGACGGCGGGCGGACGGCAAGATCTTTTTTTATCTCGATGCCGATAACGACGATCCGGCCCCGCCGGGAAAGGAATATCCGGAGGCATCCGATGAGTTTCGGTCGGTATTCGATACTGGCAGGCCCTTGGTGGAAGGGCCGTTGCCGGACGAGTGGGGGGTGTGGGTCTCCGCGACGGTGCCGATTCTGGACCCGGCGACCGGCAAGATCCTTGCGGTGCTGGGCATGGACAGCGAGGCTGCGGACTGGCGGAGCGAAATTCTGGCGCGCGTAGCCTGGCCGGCCGGAGTGGGAATTCTGGTGCTGGGGGGCATTGTCGCCGGGGTCGGGTTCCTGCGCCGGCAGGGGGGGCACTCCCAGTTGTTGCTGATGCCGCTGATGTTGCCGCTGACGGCGATTCTGTTGCTGCTGATTGCCGGCGGAGTGGCTCTGCTGATTCTGCAGCATCAGGAGGATTTGGATCAGTCCAGCCAGCAATTTCTGAAGAACAGCGCGGGCGATCTGTCGTTTGCAATTTCGCAGCAATACAGCACGCTTGAGGGGGTGGAGGCGTCGTTGACCCGCGATCCGGCGCTGGTGCGGGGGCTGCAGAGCCGGGACGCCAAGGCGCTGCTGGCCGATTTTGAGCCGGTCTTTCTGCGGCTGAAAAACGTTCTGCAGATCACCCATTTTTATTTGCTTGACCCGGATTTGAATGTGGTGCTGCGGGTGCATGCGCCGACGGAAACGGTGGGGCGTAACGCTCTGCGCACCGCGCAGGAGGCGGCGCGGACCAAAGAAACCATTCGCGGAATTGAAATCGGTACACGCGGCACGGTGACCCTGCGCGTGGTCTGCCCGGTTTATGCCGGCCAGACGCTGGTCGGATACATCGAACTGGGGCAGGAGATCGAGCGCGTTTTGCAGGCGGTACATGAGAAATCGGGGACGGAACTCGCGCTGGCGTTGCACAAACAGGTAATCAAACCGGAGGTTGCCGCGCGGATCCGCGCGCGTGTGCCGGGATGGGACCGTTTGCCGGATCGCGCCGTCCTTTATTCTTCCGTCCCGCTGCAGCATGATGCGGATGCGCTGCTGCGGCAGATTGGGGATTATGTCGGGCGGATGTCGGGCGATTTCGCTTTTGGCGGCAAGGAGTGGCGGGTGTCGGTGGCGCCGCTGGCGGATGCATCGGGCGTCGGCATCGGCGAGATTATGATTATGCTGGACATCACCGGGCAGAAGAATGCGCACCGGCAGGTGATCTGGCTGGCGGTGTTCAGCGGACTGCTGATTCTGGCGGGCGTCTGCGGCGGGTTGTTTGTGATCCTGCGGCGGACCGACAACCGTCTGCGCAGCCAGATCGAGATGATCCGCGACGGGGAAGAGCGGTATTATGTGCTCTTTTCCGATTCGCCGGATGCCTACCTGATCGTTACAAATCAGGCTTACTCTGCCTGCAACCGTTCCGCCTGCGAGATGTTCCGCTGTTCCGCCGGCGACATCCTCGGCGCAACGTTAGGGGCGTTTTCTCCGGAATTTCAGCCCGACGGCAGCACGTCGGTTGCGGCGCTGCAAAAGCACTGTCAGGCGGCTCAGGCGGCCGGGAAGACCTGTTTCGAGTGGTTGTGCCAGCGTGCCGACGGTACGCAATTCTGGTGCGAACTGGTCGCGTCGCCGATCGTCGTGCATGGCACGCCGATGCTGTTTCTGGCCATGCGCGACATCACCGAGAAGAAAAACACCCGCGAGCAGCTCCTGCAATCCGAGCGCATGAGCGCGATCGGCCTTCTGGCGGCCGGCATTGCGCATAACTTCAACAATCTTCACGCGGGCATTCTCGGGCAACTGGAGTTGCTTGAGCGCAAGGAGGCGCTCAGCGAAAACGGGCTCCGGAAGTTATCGCTTGTGGTAGGCGCCGTGCGGCGGGCGGTGGATCTGACGGAAAACATTCTGATTCTCTCGGGAAAGCGGCATGAGAGCCGGATTGTGCAGCTGATTGCGCCGTTGATCGGGGATACCGTCGAAATCGTCCGCAACGAGTTTGAGCGGGACGGAATTCGTCTTGAATTGGCGGTGGAGGAAGAAGCGCGGCTGGACTGCAATGGCGGCGAGATCTGCCATGTGGTTCTGAATATGCTGCTCAATGCCCGCGACGCCATGATCGGCGCGGCGGAAAAGCGCATCCGGATCGAGAGTTCCCGGGAGGGGGGGCGCCTCTGCCTGCGTTTCAGCGATACCGGCTGCGGCATCGCGCCGGAGGTTGTGGCGCACCTGTTCACGCCGTTTTTTTCCACCAAGGGCGTTTACGCCAATCCGGGGTCGCCGATGGCCGCCATCAACGGGACCGGGCTGGGGCTTTGCTCCTCTAAGGCGATTGTGGAGAGCCATCAGGGCGAGATCGGAATCGAAAGCGAGGTTGGCAAGGGGACGACCGTGACGATCCGGCTGCCGCTGGCGGGTTCAAACGGGTTCCGGCCGCTGACGGAGTCCTGACAGGCCCCGAAAGGCCTTGGGTTCTGTCGGGGCTATTGTAAGGACGCGAAGCGAACGGAACATTGCGTTCGCAGCCCGGTCGTTCGCTGTTCTTCCTGTATATGGTGACGCTCTATCCGGATGTCTTTTTTTCGCCAGCGCGAGGCGACTGCGCGGGTGGTATCGTACGGCTCCCCTTTGTCTGCGCGGGAAATGCCCGGAGTCCCCGTGCGAAATGGAATTCAGTTGCCCCGGATCAGTTCTCCGCGCAGGCGGGCCGACTCCTCGCGCAGCCGCCCCAGATCCGCCGGATTGAGCTGCTCCTTGAGAAGAATCTCCCGCAGCGGCTCCAGATGTTCCGCCAGCCGGTGCGCCTCGGGCATGCCCAGTTCCTGTCCCAGGCTCACCAGTCCGAAGAGCGCCCGTCCCTGTTTCTGACACTCCTGCAAGACCGCTGCCGCCCGTTCCGGCTTGCCGGTCAGGGCCAGCCGCGAACCGGTAAACAGCTCCTCCAGAAACGTGCCGTACAGCACGCTCAACCCCGTCTGAAAACGAACTTCTCCGTACAGGGTGTTGTCCAGAATCCGCTGCCAGAGCGCCAACGTCCCGCGATCCGCCTGCGACGGTTTTTGCGGCGTGTCATCCAGCAGCCGCACCAGCGAAAGGCTGCCCAGCGCCTCCACGCTGTCGCCCATCCGCAACCGTTCGCGCCAGACCCGGTCCGCTTCCTCGGCCGTGCGCAAGGCTGCGGCCGGCTCGTCAAACGCCGCCGCGTAGGTGAAGTCCGCCAGTCGCGCTCCATACAGCGCCGCCAATGCAGCCGGTGCCTCCAGTCCCGCACCGCTGCCGGCCGGCAATGTCAGCGCGCCCTGAAACTGCAGGCCTTGTCCGCGCAGGCTGCGCGCCGGGGCGAAGGGGTCCGCATACGCCGCCGCCAGCGCCCGGATCAGGCGGTCATACTGCTTTACCTCTCTCGCCAGACGCGCCTGCGTCAACTCGTCTGGCAGCAGTACGCACCCGACCAGATAGCGTTTTTCCTGATGTTTGACGCTTTCGACGTAGACCACGCAATGCTGAATGCCCTGCCGGCCCGGCAGGAGCATGTCCCCGCTGTACCAGAGACTGCCGCCGGTCTTGAGTTTTTCGACGATCTGCTTTAGCGGCTGCCCGCCCGCAGCGTCAGTTTGCAGGCGCAGGTTGCGCCCCATCATGGCCGGAGAGCGGCTGTTGGCCAGCAGAGTCCCGTTTTCATCGGCTACCACAATGAACATTCCCGGCAATGGGCAGAAGCGTCCGGCTGTCGCGTTGGAGTGGAACAGCGGAAAGGCGAGTTCTCCGCCCTGCATCACCAGCGCCGCCGCCTCGTTGCAGAGGCCGGCCGCAAACTGGCGGTCCACCGGCAATATCTGGCTCGAGAGATACAGGCACACCAGCAGGGGGCCGTCGTGTTCGGAACGCACCGGCAAGCAGGCGGCGATCTGCCGTTCGTAAGCGCCGGTCTGCGGATTGCGCCAGAAGCCGAAACGCCAGAAGCTGCGGCCAAGATCTTTTTCCGAGAACAATCCTTCCGGCCGGATTTGCTGAAAGGGCGCGGTCGAACGGTAGGGGGCGGCCGCATCGAAGAGGCACCGGCCATCCGGCGCAAAGATTGCCAGATAGCGTCCCTTGCCCGCCTCGTACCACTTGCCCCCTTCGCGGAAATCCGAGGTCGCATCCAGCCCGCGTTCCTGTACGAGCTTTGCCGCCGCCTCCAGCAGGCGGAGATTGAGCGCATATTGCGGATAGTCGTAAGCGCCCGCTGCCGGGAGGTCCGGACTGCCCAGCAATTGATCCATTTCCTGCGGGGTGCGCTGGAAGATCGGAGAAAGAAGCTGCGGCAGAGGAGGGGGCGTTGCGGCGTCGATCGCCGCCACGCCGGCCGTCCCCCCCGGCAGCGCTTGTCCTGCGGATTCCGCCGGATTGTCGGAATCCTCGGCTGGCAAGCGCCCGATCAGCAGGCAGGCATAAAGGCAGGGCAAAATCGCCCACCGGCTACGGAGCGCAGCAGAAGACCATGTCGCCGCCGCAGACATCCAACACGTCATCGCACCATTCATTCGTTGCATCCCCCACCAGCCCTTGCGGCTGATTGTAACGGATTTATCTGGCGCATTCATCCCGGAATCCTTCTACATTTTTATTTTTTTCCGGCGGCTGCACAACCTGCCCGCCCCTTGCGTTTCTTTCCTCAATGCTACTCCCTTTTCACCCGGCGCCTTCCTTTGTTATGAATGACAGGTTATGTATATCGCGGGCGCGGGAACCAACCTTCCTCAATGCATGCAAACGATGAAATTTTTTGATGCTAAATTTTACCATGAATTCACGAATCTGATGTTGACGAAGGGAGATCGTGCGGATACACTGAATATATAACAGAGCGGGTCTTATAGCATTACCTGTACGCTTTTTCGCTCTTGAGTGATGGGATTCCGGGCGGTCGGCGGGGCGGGCGGAGCCGGCTGAGGCTGCGCGAAGGGGGTTGCGGATGCGGGGTTGCTGGGGAAGGATGGATATGAAAAGGGCAGGTTACGGGTTCAGTCTGATGGAGTTGCTGATCGTCATTGCCATTATTGGCGTTCTGGCGGCGCTCTTGATGCCGACGTTGCGCCGTGCCCTTGAGACGGCGCGGGTGGCGGGCTGCCTGAACAACCAGCGGCAGAATTATCTGGTGTTCTCATATTACCGCGACGACTTCTCCGGTTATTATCCCGGTTTCGGGGGCGGCAGCAGCAAGCACGCCGGCCAGCGCGGTCTGAAAAGCCTGATGCAGTACTATCAGAAAACCTTCGGCGCGGGCAATGGGTCGTCGCTTTCGCGGAAAGAACCCACCTGGCTGTGTCCTTCCTGCGTGCTGGATCACCCGAAGACGACTACGGCCGCCGATCTGCGTCAGGTCTGTTACGGCATCAGTCAGTATCATTACGGGCGTTTTTTTGACGGAAGCAGAAACCGTCCGATCACCGACGGCGACTCCGTTCCGGCGACGGATGCTTATTGCGATGGGGTGGAGCCGTTCCGCCCCGAGAGAATGTCGGTCCGCCGGGGGAATTCCGTGCAATTTCCGGAGGCGAAAGCGCAACTGATCTCCAGCCCCGCGCTGCTGGTTCTACTCGGCAACACCTCCGCCCACTTCGACGGCTTTAAAGCGCAGTCGACAACCAGCTTCGCGCTGCATTCCTCGGGGACCAATTTTGCAAATTACGATCTGCCGATGGAGCATGGCACGGGAAGCAACTTTCTTTATCTCGACGGCCACGGATCGACGTACTACAATTACCTGCTGGATCGCCCGCTGATATTCAAGTAGGCCGGATGCGCCCTTCCCCTGTGCCGTTCGTTTGCCCCCCTCCCGGAATGCGAGCGATCCCGGCGACGGTTTGCGGCATTCCGCCAGCGCCGCTCTAACTTCCCGGCGTTCCGACCCGGAGGTTAGAGCGCCAACAATTGCGACTGCTCCGCAGAGGCCGCCGCGCAGCCGGCCAGCACCTGCTTCGCCCCCTCCGGAACCTCGACCGACTCGACCGCCGCCGTTCCCGCCGCACGGAATTTGGAATTATGCACCGCCAGCCCGCCCGCCAGACCCTCGTCGTCCGGCGTCAGCGTCCGGGCATTCCCCGCCCCGTCCCGCAGCGGCCGCAGCAGCACCAGCGCTCCCGGTTGTCCGGCGGTAATCAGCATCCGGTCGCCCGGCAGCTTCAGTTCATCCAACCGGTCGCCTTCCTCCGCGTTGCGCGCGACCACGATCTTTCCGCCCCCCGGAATCCGGTAGTGCCGCCCGAATTTCAGCAGGTCCAGATCCTGATTGCTGATGTTCGCTGCGCATTTGCGCTCGTCCATGAGATCTTGCAGACGGCGGCAAAAATTCTCATCGGTCAGCAGACAGCCCCCGGCCGGGGCGGGGTAATCCGTCACGCCCAGCTCGCGGGCGAGGTCGAACTGCGGATTGCGCGAGCGTCCGGAAAAGTCGTACAGCTTCTGCCGCTCGACCCAGCCTTCGGTCTCGGGGATGGTCGGCTCCATGAGCTTCGCGCACAGGGGCCGCAGCAGCAGGCCGGCGAAGCCCGAGCGTTCCGCCCGCTTCTCGACCGCGTTCATGCCGTCGCGCTGCTGGCTCTTCGGGCGTTGGCCCACCACCTCGCCGCTGCAGACAAAGTCCGCCTCTTCCTCCTGCATCACCGCGAAACCGTTGCTGACGGTGTTGATCCGGCAATCAAGGCACGGATTCAGGTTTTTCCCGTACCCGTAGCGGTTCTCAAACAACAGCGCCGTGATCTGCGCGGTCATGTCGCGGAAGACGACCCTGCTTGCGCCCAGCGCCAGACATTCCGCGCGCACCTTCCGCTCGGTTTCCGCAAAGCTGCTTTTTCCCTCGAAGCAGTGCAGGCCGTGATAGGCGATCACCTCGATCTGCGGTTGCCGCGCCATCAGGGCAATTACCAGACGGCTGTCGAGGCCGCCGGAATACAGACAGACACACTTGCGCATGGAACTCCTTGCATTGAGGGGTAGACGCTGGTTTGCCTCCCGGCCGCGGGGATTCGTCTCCCGGCCGTACTGCAGCGCATTTTACCGTTTCATCTTGCTTTTTTCCAGTCTTCGTTTATCCTTGCCCCAACCGTGCGCAGAATGGTCCCGCACCGTCCGCCGCCTCATTCATATGAAGGAACGCGCCATGCCCGACAAAGAACTCGCACGCCTGAAGGACCGCGTCTGCGCCGCCAACCTCAGCCTCGTCCGGCACGGGCTGGTCAAGCTGACCTGGGGCAATGTTTCCGCGATCAACAATGACAAAACGCTGGTTGTCATCAAACCAAGCGGGGTCTGCTATGAGGCCATGAAGGCCGACGATATGGTCGTCCTGTCGCTGGGCGACGGCAAGGTCGTCGAGGGGCAGTACCGCCCCAGTTCCGACACGCCCACGCATCTGGCACTATATCGCGTCTGGGCGGACCGGGGCGTGCGCGGGATTGTGCACACGCACTCCGCCGCCGCCACCGCGTTTGCCCAGCTCTGCCGGCCGCTGGAGTGCTCCGGCACCACGCACGCCGATCATTTTTACGGTCCCGTCCCCCTCACCCGGCACCTGAGGCCTGCCGAAGTCGAGGATGCCTACGAGGCCAATACCGGTGCGGTGATCCTAGAGCGTTTCCGCGATCTTGACCCGCTGGCGGTCCCGGCGGTGCTGGTCAGCGGCCACGCCCCCTTCACCTGGGGGCATACTCCCGAAGAGGCGGTCAACAACAGCGTTGCGCTGGAGGAGATCGCCGACATGGCCCAGCGAATGGCTGCCCTGGGCGGCGACCAGCCGATTCTCCCGCAATACATCCTCGACAAGCATTACCACCGCAAACACGGCCCCGGCGCCTATTACGGCCAGAAATAGCCCGCATGGCGATCCGCCAGAAGAGCAGAAAGGCGTCCGTCGGACGCCTTTCTGCATAAAACGCAAATCTCGATTCCCGCGGGGCATTAAACCTTGACCGCCGATCCGATATTTTTCGCGGGCTTGTAGCGTTTGCGCACCGGCGCGATCGTCTTTTTCACAAAGGACTCGACCTGCTGCGGCGCACGGCCGACATACAGCTTCGCGTCCAGAATCGACGGCAGCTTCGCCGCGATCTTGGCAAACGCCGGGTCTTTCTTCAGCCGTTCGATCAGATCGTTGTCGCGGCCGTTCTGTTTGACCTCCTGCGCGGCGGCCTGCGAATGCTCCCGGATCCGCTCATGCAGCTCCTGCCGGTCGCCGCCCGCCTTCACGGCCTCCATCAGAATGTTCTCCGTCGCCATGAACGGCAGCTCCGCCTTCAGGTTCTTCTCAATCACCTTCGGATAGACCGCCAATCCGTCCGCGACGTTCGCGCATAGCTCCAGCACGGCGTCGATGGCGAGGAAGGACTGCGGCAGGCTCAGGCGGCGGTTGGCGGAATCGTCGAGGGTCCGCTCCATCCACTGCGTCGCTTGGGTCATGTAGGCGTTCAGCGGCATGGTCAGGACAAAGCGCGAGAGTGAGCAGATGCGTTCGCAACGCATGGGATTGCGCTTGTACGCCATCGCTGACGAGCCGATCTGCTTCTTGCCGAACGGTTCCTCCAGCTCCTTGCGGCTGGCGAGCAGGCGCAGGTCGGTGGCGAACTTGCTGGCGCTCTCTGCGATTCCCGCCAGAATGTTCAGGATCTGCGAATCGAGCTTGCGGGTGTAGGTCTGCCCGCAGACGTCGAGTGCCTTGTCAAAGCCCATCTTCTTTACGACCATGCGGTTGAGTTCCTCGACCTTTGCATGATCGCCGGCGAAGAGCTCGAAGTAGCTCGCTTGCGTGCCGGTGGTGCCGACCGCGCCGCGCAGCGGCAGATTCTCGATCCGGTGCTCCAGCTCCCTCAGGTCCAGCAGGAAGTCCTGCGCCCAGAGGGTGGCGCGCTTGCCAACGGTGGTCGGCTGCGCCGGCTGGAAGTGCGTGAAGCCCAGCGTCGGCATCGCCTTGTACTTCTCCGCAAAGTCGGATAGGATGCAGATGACATTGGCGAGCTTGGCGGCGATCATCTTCAGCGCTTCGCGCATGATGATGAGGTCGCCGTTGTCGGTGACGTAGCAGCTCGTCGCGCCGAGGTGGATGATCGGCGCCGCCTTCTGCGCGGCCTGCCCGAAGCCCCAGACATGCGCCATCACGTCGTGCCGCACCTCCTGCTCGCGCTGGTTGATCGCCTTCCAGTCGATGTCCGAGAGGTGCTTTTTCATGTCGTCGATCTGCGCCTTGGTGATCTTCAGCCCCAGCGTGCGTTCGCACTCCGCCAGTGCGATCCAGAGTTCGCGCCAGATCTCGATGCGCTTGCGGGGGGAGAAGAGCCGCCCCATTTCCTCACTGGCGTAACGGGTAATCAGCGGATTGTCGTAGATGTCATTGTCGTCCATATCCTGCTCCTGTAAAGGATGGTTTGCGGAACTGCCGCGCTCGGCGGGCGGGTGTCCTCCGGGGGGAGGGAACCGGAAGCATCCGCACCTCCACAATCGTATGCGAAAACGCCGGGGGGTCAAGACGGGGCCGGCGGATGAAATCCGTGAGTTTCCTGCGACACGGTTTGGCGGAAATCCGGTTTTCTAACCTGCAATCGGCAAAAGAGATAGAAAAACCGCAGTGCGAAATTTCTTGACAAGTTTCAAAGTCATATATGATTAAGCACGTGAATTTACGGCCGCGCAACGCATTTGGACGAGGACCCAGCCCATGATTGATCTGCATACGCACACCTATCTCTCCGACGGCGCGCTCTGTCCGGCCGAGCATATCCGCCGCGCCGAGGTCGCGGGGTACCGCATTCTTGGGTATGCCGATCACGCCGATCTCGCCACGCTTCCGGTCCTGCTGCCGCAACTGCTGACCGCCGCCCGCCGCGAAACTGAACTCGGGCGGATGACGGTGCTGGCCGGGGTGGAGCTGACCCATGTCCGCCCCGTTCATATCGCCGAGGCCGCCGCGCTGGCGCGCAAGCTGGGGGCGCAATATGTCATTGTTCACGGCGAAACCATCGCCGAACCCGTCGAAACCGGCACCAACCGCGCCGCCATTGAGGCGGGGGTGGACATTCTCGCCCACCCGGGCCTGATCTCGGAGGAGGAGGCGAAGCTGGCGGCCGCGAAAAACGTGCTGCTGGAGGTGTCGGCCAAGGCCGGGCACAGCCTCTGCAACGGGCATGTGGTGCGCATGGCGCAGAAGACCGGCGCGCAACTGATCTTCGGCTCCGACGCCCACGAACCCGGGCAGATGCCCCGGCGTGAGCAGGCCGGGCGGATACTTTCCGGCGCGGGTCTGAACGAGGGCGAAATCGCGCAGATGTTCGCGCGCGCCGAGGCCTTCGCCCGCCATTGCCTCCTGCAAGCCGACGCCAACCAGACTCCAGACTGGTAAAGCGGCAAACCACAGAAAAACAGACGCTGTTAACGAGTCTCTGTCAAGAACGGCGCTGTGAAGAAAGGCGTCATACGGCGAAATCCGTTCGTGGTGAACCCGCCGAGGCGGTCGCCGCCCCCGGACCATAATCGGATTTTGCCGCCGCCTGCCGGAACTTCCGGGCATACCGCGACAGGTTTGCATACGAAGAAAAAATTTCGGAGCCGCAACCGTTATTTTCGAACAACGCCTTATTCGCAACACCGTTCGCTTTTGTAACTTGCAAGAGAAGCACCCGCTCTATGCTTGCGGCAACACGATCCGACGTGCAATGTTGGCAAGGGGAAGGCTATGACAAATTCCAAATCGCCGGTGAAGGCCGATGTTGCGCCGGAGGAGCTGGCCGCCCGTTCGGGCGCGGTCGTCACCTTTGTTCACGAACACCCGTATTTCACGTTGCTGATCTTGCTGACGGTCTGCCCGCTGCTGCTGCTGGCGTTCGGCTGGACGTACCTGCGCCTGACCACCGAGCGGCAGATTTGTGAGGAACTGTGCGCGCGCGGCCTGCCGACCAGCGGACTGGAGCTGGAAACCTGGAACCATCCCGCCGACGACGGCAGCAAGGATTTTGTCGAGGCGCTCAGGATGTTCGAAGGGCTTTCGTCCCGGCTGGGCTACGCGGAATTTGACCGGCTGACCACCGAGCACAAACCCGAAGGGTTCGCCGCCAATCAACCCGCGCTCAATGCTTTTTTTGCCGAGATTCTGCCCATTCAGACGAAAATTCGGCAGGCCGGCCAACATGCCGAAATTACCTTTGGCGTTGAATACCGGGACATTACCCGCGCACCCTTCCAGCCGCTGATGAATTACCGGCAATATCATCTGGCCCTTGCGCAACAGGCCCGGTACGAAGCGATTCTCCGCAACAACCCCGCCGCCGGCTTGGGGACACTGGCGGAAGGGTTGCGGATCTCCCGGAAGATCCGCACCTATACACTGATTGAATGCCTGGTCACAATCGCGGCGCAGGGCATTGACGTCAAAACAGCCAGCGAGATTCTCGACCGCGCGGTGCCGGACACCGCGTCCTTGCGCGATCTGGCGGAGGCCGTGCAGAATCCGGAGTCGCAAAAAATAGCCGCCGAAAATATCCGCTACGCCTTTGCG
>CAYWTJ010000093.1:0-7696 GCA_964460225.1 uncultured Planctomycetaceae bacterium
GATTATGCCTCAGATCGGCAAGCGTTCCTTGCCGGTGATCGCGGCGAATACTGCGGGCGCATGGTGGACCGGGAGCGGATGAACTATGTACGGCAATGCCTGACGCAGATCGAATGGTTTGTTTTGCTACTCCGGAATTTCAGCCACTCCTTCTGGTCGGTGGGGGTGCTGCTGACGGTGATCGTCTGCGGGTTGGCGCTTGCGAACGGCGTGTCATAGCGGCTGCTGGCTGGGGGGATTGCGGTGTTGGGGCTGATTCCGGCGTTCCTGATTCTGCAGCGGCCGCAGGCGGGGGAGGTCATCCGCGAACACGCCGAACCGCTGCACTGGACGGCGGTCTGGGCGCAGGGCAGGGACATCCTGCGGATGCCGCGATTCTGGCTGTTTTATGCGGCGATGTTTCTGGCCGGCGGCGGCGAGTTCTGCCTGACCTTCTGGGTGGCGAGCCACATCCAACTGAATTTCGGCGCGAGCGCATGGTATGGCGGTCTCGGCACCGGTTGCTTCGCGCTGGGGATGGTGCTGGGACGGACGGTGTACGGCATCCTGATCCGTGACCGGCATCTGCCGCATCTGGTGACGATCTCGGCATTCGCGGGGGCCGTGGTGACGCTGCCGCTGCCGTGGATTCACAGTCTGGGACTCTTCTTCTGGCTGTTGTTTCTGGCGGGGGTGGCGACGGCGCCGTTCTGGCCGAGTGTACAGAGCTACAGCGTGATGCGGCTGCCGAAAGCGGACATGACGATGCTGTTAATCCTGCTTTCCTGTGCGGGGATTCCCGGTTGCGGCTTTTTCACGTACCTGATGGGGGCGATCGGCAACCAGAGCCATAATCTTTCGCTGGCGTTCTATCTGGTGCCGGGTTGCTACGTCGTGCTGGGAGGGCTGATCCTGTTGGATTGGAAGGCCCAGCGGGAGGCGGCTCGAAGCCAGAATGCTTCCTGAGATACGGCCCTTTGCCCCTGCTATGCGCTTTCGGATCAGGGCGCAGCCGCTTGCAATGATTCCCGGTCCGTAGTCTTGAAGTGCAGGAGCTGTTGGTGGCGCGTCGGGCGTCTGGGGGAACGCCAAAAACGAGAGGCTTTCGAGCGGAATCCAAGCTTTCTGGTCGGCGGAGCGTCTGCTTGGTTTCCGCCCCTAGGTACTCGATCGTTGGATGCGTTTGTCGTTCGCGTGCCGGAAGGCGGATGTTCGTGAAAAAGCCCCGGCATGGCCGGGGCTCTGAGGGCGATCAGTGATGCGGGGGTCTCGGGGAAGGTCCGGGGAACGGGGGGAAGGGGCCAGGCATCGGGCGCGGGCCGGGGCCGATGTAGATCGGCCTTGGACGCGGTCCCCAACTCCAGCTCCAGGTGTTGATATAGACCGGAGCGGGTGTTTCCCGGACAATGTAGGTGGTCGTCACCGGGACAGGCTCCTTGACGATCACGACCTGCTGCGGCTGCGCGGCCGCCTGTTGCGCTGCGGCTTGTTTGGCCGCCTCCTGCGCGGCCGCCAGTTGCTTTGCCGCTTCCTGCTGGGCGATTGCCTGATCCTGCACCCACTGCTGCTGCTGTTGCTTGAGCGCTGACTCCTTGGCGTCGACCGTACTTGCCTTGTCGCTGAGCTTGTTCTCGATCTGCTGCAACCGCAGGATCATCTCCTGCTGCTGTTTTTCCTTGTCCGCCAGTTCCTTCTCTTTTGCCTGCAACGTCTTCTGAAGCTCTGCCGCCTTGGCTGCCTGCGCTTCCTTCTCGGCCAGCTCCACCTCCCGCTGCTTGACTGCCTGATGCATCGCCTTCAGTTCAGCTTCTTTTTTTGCCGCTTCCTCGGCCTGATAGGCCGCGCGCTTCTGCTGTTCGGCGTCCGTGGCTGCTTTGGCGGCATTTTCCGCCGCGAGTGCGGCCACCAGTTCATTTTGCACCGCCTGCTCGCTCGGCAGGCCGCTACCCTTGAGCTTGATCTGCAAGGCTTGCAGCCCCTTGATCCGCTCTCCCAGATCCTTTTGCGCCAGTACGGCGTTGAGCAGACTGCGGAACTCGTTTTCCACCTGCTGCTTACGCGACTCTTCTGCCTGTTGGGCCTGTGTCTGCTGCTGTTGCGTGACCGTGTACCGCCAGCCCGCCAGTCCGCCCAGCGCCAGTGCCGCCAGCACCACCGCTGCTACCTTCCAGAACAGCCCGCCCGCCTGCTGTGTCACCTGCGGCGCGACCGGCGGCATCCCGGAGTAATACATGTTCGCCGGTGTCTGCGGATTTGGCACGCCGCCATAATGGAGCGTATCGGGCGCCGGCGTGGCGGGAGCCGGTGTTTCCAGCGTCAGCTCGGGCGCGAGCGGCGGGGTCTGGCGAAAATACCCCGGTCGTCCGCACTCGGGGCAGGCATATTCCCGCATGAAATTTCCGGCACGATCCTGCACCCCGACGCCGCAGGACGGGCAGTACATTACGACCACCCCGTTTAGATCCTGCATTTGGCTGCTCATACAACACCTTTCTGTATAATGAGATATATCTTTTAATTCATTGTGCGGACGGAGGCTTTCGGTCAGATCCGCTGCGGAGCGATGCCTCCGGCGGCAGAGCGCGCATCCTGTCAGTGCCTGTCAGAAAACAGGCTTGTTCCTGCGTCAGGCTGGCGAAATCCGCCACTTTTCCGCAACCACGCCCGTCCCGTCTATGCCTCGGAACCACCGAAAGCTATAGAGCTCTATAGCTCTATAGCTTTTGCGGCTCATTCCGCAGGGGAGGGCGGGAAACTTCCCGTCGCGCGCCCCCGCGTCGCCCCGTTCAGGGCGCGAGTAACCAAAAACCACCTCCGCTACCTGTATTTTACTCTATTTATTTCCGGTTTCAATTGAGGGCGGAGTGAATTTACGCACTACCGTTAAGTTCGCAGGCAAAATGCGGGGCAAAAGGGACTGTGCGGGGGGATTCTCCTGCCGGTGGAAAAACGGCGCACGCGGAAGCAGGGCAGGGGAAGCAAGCGCAGCCGCTACAGGGTGGCGAGATCCTTGAGGAGGGGGTCTTGGCGGAGGACGAGGTCGAGGTAGTCGGGATTTTCCTCGCGGAGCGCGGCGAGGCAGTCCCGCGCGCGTTCGCGTTCGCCCCGGCGCAGAAGAAGCTCGGCCTCGTAGACCGTCAGCGCGGGGTCGCGCACGATCTCGGCCGGCATGCGTTGCGCGGCGGGTATCAGCCAACCGCCACTGCGGGGCATGTCCTTGAGGCAGCGGGCGCGGTCGATTTCGTCCCAGCGCTTCCACTCGGTTTCGGCGGCATCCAGATTTCCCGCCAGCAGGTGCGCGCGCAGGCCGATGGCCCAGTAGTCGGCGTAGGCGGGATCGAGCGCCTGCGCCTTGGCGGCGGCGGCGAGGGCTTCGTGCTTATCGTGCAGGAGGATGGCGCATTCCGCGAGTTCGGCCCAGCCTTCCGCATCATCGGGTTTCTGTTCGAGGTATACGCGCAAATCGGAGGCGGCTTTCAGGAAATCCCCCTCCCGTCGCCAGAGGTCGGCGCGGCGCAGGCGGGCCTCTGTGTCGGTGGGATTCAGTTCCAGATAACCATCGAGTTGTTGAAGTTTTTCGCGGCGGGCCACCGGGTCTTCGGCCAGTCGCTGCATTTCTTCCATGCTCTGCCCGATCTTCCAGTAGACGAACTTGACGACCACGATGCCGAAGATCAGAACGAGCGCCAGCCAGACAAGCTTGTCACTATCGATATTCATTGCGGGTCCTTGCGCTGTGTATGTAGAGGGCGTTTTGCCCTCGGTTGACGAAATTAAACGGCTGGGTATTAAAGTAGACCAAGCGTTCCCATGGTGAAACCGAGCGGCTCCAGTGTGGAGGCGTCAAACCAGAGGTCGACCAGCGTGCCGGTTTCTTTTGTGTTGAAGTGCACGAAATCAAAGCATACCGAAATCCGCCAACTCAGAATTGCTGTGTGACGGTCGAATTGCGATAAAGAAGAAAAGCCGAGGAGTTGCTGCTTGTTGATGTATTGAAGCTCGGGCTTATCAAAATATACGCCGTTTTTTGTGTAATGTGAGAAATTGAGCTTTGCTCGTGATTCCGAAAACTTCTGCTTCAGAAACGATTCTTTCTGCTGATAGGCCGTTCGGGCGAAGGCGTCGGGATCTTGAATGGTTGCCGCTTGTTCCGGCGGTCTGTTCACCCGCAAGGATAGCATGGAATCCGAATAGAGTTGCAGACCGTTTCGCTCCGTAACGGAGATGTAATGCCCCTCCCTCCAGAGTTGTACGCCAGAAATCTTTTGTGAAAAACTCACCGACCAATAGGGGCAGGAATGATTTCCGTCATTGTCTGTTCCTATGCTGCTAAAATCGCAGTGCCATACGGTGCGCTCCCCGATGTCTTTGGGCGACAGAAGATCAACGACCTTGCCGGCAAGAGCCTGTGCCTGCGCCTCACTCAATCGAGGCTGGGGCACGACGGGATAGGTGCCGGCGTGGTTGATGCCCCATGAATTATGAATGCTGCGAAGGCGTTCCCGGTCCACGGTGAAATCGACGAGTTGATCGGCGCGGAACTTGGTATCACCGGGTTCATAGTGGGAAAGAAGAGGTTCTCTCCTCTCGCGCTGGATTTTTTCCCGCTTCATACCCGACGGCAAAACGTCCGGGAGCTCGTTCTTGATGCCATACTCCGAGAAGAGGGCGTCGAGCTTCTCTTTCGTATCCAGAAATTTGGCGTCCATCTGCTCCTGTGACCCGGAGAAAATGGCTGTATCTGCCGACGCCGGATGGCCGTCGCAACCGCTAAACAGTCCAAACGCTCCACCTGCGCAGGAGACGAGCAGGGCAAGGCCCGCGATACTGAAGAAAGAATCGTCCCGCGACTTCATTGGTTCCCCTTCGACCGGTTTCCCATCGGTTGCAGCATTCATGCTTCCGTCGTTATGGTTCGACAGACTTATCGGGTAGCCCAGATAGCTCTGCTATCTGGGTGCGCAGCACAGGAAGTTGAACGAACTGGTAGCACGTACATGATACAACAGCCCTTGGCGTTTGCTTCTTGCGGCTTTCGCCGCCCAGATAGCAGAGCTATCCGGGCTACCCCTACAGGAAGCAATTATCTTCAATACCCATACAAGTCACAGCATCCAGAGAACGGTGCGAATACTGCCTTTCTCCCTTCATCCTTCCGCCTTCATCCTTCGGTTACGGCCGGGTTTGGAGGATGACGAGGGTGCGGGGACGGACGCCGTAGCGCTCGCACTGGTGTCCGATTTTTTCGGCGGAATTGAGGTCCTCGTGGAAATCCTCCGGGGCATTGCGCGAGGTGTCGGCCAGCAGCAGCCACTCCTTGCCCACGTTCGGCACAGCAAAATAGCGCTTCTCCTCCGACGCATTCAGCATCACAAACAGGTGCGGGCAGTTCTCCACCGGGTCGAGCAGGAATGCTAGCCACTTCGCCTCTGCCGTCCAGTCCGCGACGCCGACCTCCTCGCCGTGCCAACTGATTCCCTTGCCGTGGCGGAAAAAATCCCGCCGGCGCAACGACGGCAGCCGGTTGCGCAGCCCCACCAGCAGCCGCGTGAAGCGGACCAGCTCCTTGTTCGTCTCGCAGAGGCCCCAATCGACCCAACTGATTGGGTTGTCCTGACAATAGGCGTTGTTGTTGCCCTGCTGGGTGCGGGCGAACTCGTCGCCGCCGAGGATCATCGGCACGCCCTGACTCAGCAGCAGCGTAGCGAGCAAATTTTTCATCATCTGCCGGCGGGCGCGGTTGATGGCTTCGTCCCCGGTCGGGCCTTCGACGCCGAAGTTCAGCGAATGGTTCCAGTTCTCGCCGTCCTTGTTCTCCTCGCCGTTGGCCTCGTTGTGCTTCTTTTCATACGACACGAGGTCGTTGAGCGTGAAGCCGTCGTGCGCGGTAATAAAGTTGATCGTCTGCCGGGGGTTCTGGCGGTAGAGGTCGTCGGAGCCGCAGAGCCGGCTGGCGAGGGAGCTTACCATTCCCGCGTCGCCGCGCCAGAACATCCGCACGTGGTCGCGGTAATAGCCGTTCCACTCCGAGCAGCGCCCGAAGCCGGGGAACTTGCCTACCTGATTCAGGCCCGCCGCGTCCCACGCCTCGGCGATCAGCTTGGTGTCGGCGAGCACGGGGTCGTTGGCGATGCGCTCCAGAAGCGGCGGATCTTCCAGCACCTCGCCGTCTTCGCCCCGGCCGAGGATCGAGGCAAGATCGAAGCGGAAGCCGTCGACGCGCATCTCCGCGACCCAGTGCTTGAGGCTGTCGAGGATGAGCGAGCGGGTGTTGATGTCGTTGCAGTTGACGGTATTGCCGCAGCCGGAGTAATTTTTGTACTTGCCGTGCTTGTCGAGGATGTAATACGTCGGGTTGTCGATGCCCCGAAAGGACAGCGTGGGGCCGCGTTCATCGCCTTCGGCGGTGTGGTTGAAGACCACGTCGAGGTAGACCTCAATGCCGGCGCGGTGGAACGCCTTGACCATCTCGCGGAATTCGTTGACCTGCCGGCCGCCGCGCCCGTCGCTGGCGTAGCTGGCCTTGGGGGCAAAAAACGAAACAGGCGAGTAGCCCCAGAAGTTGCGCAAGAGATCGCCGGATTTGCTGTGGCGCATGTGCTCATTTTCGTCGAACTCGAAGACCGGCATCAGCTCAACGGCGGTGATGCCCAACTCCTGTAAATAGGGGATTTTTTCGACGAGGCCGCGATAGGTTCCGGGATGCATCACCCCCGATGAGGGATCGACCGTGAAGCCGCGCACATGCAGCTCGTAAATCACGCAGTCCTCCAGCGGCCGGCGGGGGGGATTGGAGTCCTCCCAGTCGAAGTCCTCCGGCGGCAGCGCGCAACGGCGCAGAAATGGCTCCTCCTCGACATCGGTCTCGGCGCGGTGGCGGATCTCGGGCTTGCCCCAAGTCGAGCCGCCGGTGATCGCCTGCGCGTAGGGGTCGATCAGCACGAGATTCTTGTTGAAGACCAGCCCTTTTTCCGGTTGCTGGGGACCGTCGACGCGCCAGCCGTAGCGGACGTCCTGATCGATGCCTACCACCTCGACATGCCAGACGCGGCCGGTGCGGTTGATCTTGGCGTCGAGTTCGACCTCGGCCAGCGGTGCGCCGATGCCAGAGCGGTACAGCACCAGCACCGCCCCCGTGGCGTGCCGGGAAAAGATCGAAAAGTTAATCCCGCGATTGGTATAACTCGCGCCAAAAGGCAGGGGCGACCCGCGCAGAATATGCAAACCTTCCACTACACGTTCCGTCATAACTCACCTTTCACCGGAAATCCGCAACCGGAGGGAATGTCCGCCGTCGCCCGTTTCCGTCCCGTCATCATCGCCTCGATCAGGCGTGAGCAGCCAAATTTATACAGAAATGTACGGAAAAATGCAAGTTTTCCTCCGGTTTGCCTGCCGGAGGTCGGGACGGGGCGGAGCGTTTGCGGCGGAACGGGAGAGATCTTCCGTTGCAGTTGCCGCAAAACATTCCTGCAACAACATAAATGTGATTGCGGAAAAAAAGCCTGTTGGCTAAGATTAGTCGAATGCGTCGCCGGTGCGGCGGGGCGTTTCTGTGGGGCATCAGCAAGGATATCGCGCAGCATCGACAGGAAACTCGCAGGGAAGGTTCTGGGCGTTGGCTCACCGGTTACGGATCTGCTGGCACAGGTGGAGGATTCGTTCATCGCCAGCCTGCACGGAGCCAAGGGCGGGATGGAGCTGGTTACGCCGGAGG
>CAYWTJ010000094.1:0-16070 GCA_964460225.1 uncultured Planctomycetaceae bacterium
GATCAGCATCCGGAATTCCGACTACAATGAGGCGCTGCGGATTCTGGAGGACGCGCGCGGACTGATTCCGGACGAACGGAGCGTCGACCGGCAGATCATTGAGCAGTGGATGATTATTGTCAATACTTACAAGACGCTGAGCGCGAAGCGGCGATAGTTTTTTCGCCTCTGTGAAGACCGGCTGGCTTTCATGACAGATCAATATGGGAGAATGCGGGCATGATTCGGATCGAATACCTCATCGGCAACGAACAATTTGCGCAGGAGCTGAAGGAGGGCAACTATATCATCGGCCGCTCCAAAAGCTGCGATATCGTGATCCGGGAAAACTCCATTTCCGGGCAGCACGTGCGCATCGACGTCACCCCCGATGGCGCAACCTTCCGCGATCTGCTCAGCCGCAACGGGACGGTGCTGGACGGCAACAAGGTGACGCAGGGCAAGCTCGCGCACGGCTGTACGTTGCGGCTGGGACACGTGGACCTGCGCATCGGCATGAATGGCGCGCCGCTTTCTTCGGCGGTGACGCAGCCGGCGGCGGCAGCTCCGGCGGTGTCGTTTGCGCAACTGACCGATGAGGAACTGGCGCCGCCGCCGCCGGTGGAGTCGGGCATGAACTATGCGGTTGCGACGGTGGTGCCGAATTCGGGGGCGGTGCAGGTCTTTCAGATGCCGGAGCCGGTGCTGCCGGCGCCGGACCCGGTGGCGCAGGCGTCGAAGAAACGCATCCGGCTGATGGCGGCGGCGCTGGTGGTGGCGGTGCTGGTGGTCGGCGGGACGTATTACAAGGACTGGAAGGCGAAGCAGGCGGCGGCGGCCGTGCCGGTGGTGAACAACGAGGAGGTGTACTGGAAGGCGATCAATCGGGGCGTGGACGAATACCGGCAGAATAACTACGCCGTCGCGGTGAAATTCTGGACGGAGGCCGACGAAAAATTCTTCAAGGCGACGACCGAACGCCGGCAGGTGGGGCGCAACTATTCGCAGATCGGGCAGGTGTTTCAGGACGTTCAGGAGGGGAAGGTCAACGTTGGCACCGATTGGAACGAGATGCGCCGGAAGATGCTGGCGATGATCAATGACAATATCCTGCCGACTGAGTTGCGGGAGTTTACCGCCGAGTTGGAGGCGCGCTGCGGACGGGAATTGCTGGCGCAGGCCTATATCCGCGAGGCGACGGATCTGAAGAATCAGAAGAAGTGGGAAGAGGCGCTCTCGAAGATCAAGGAGATTCCGCCAACCAGCGTGTACTTCAGCCTGTTGACGCAGTTGAATCTGCAGGCCCAGCAGGAATGGCTGGATTCGATCAAGTCGGAGGCTAAGAATGCGGCCGCCGGCGGGAATTACGCCCCTGCGATTGCTTCGGGAGAGGAGTTTTTCCGGCGGGGCGGCAAGGACGAGGTCTTCGGCAAGGAGCTGGCCGGGTGGCGCGATCAGGTGACGATCAGCCGGGACATGGCGGTGATCCGGAAGGCGGCGAAGGAGGCGGTTACCGCGCAGGAAATCCAGAATGCGCGGCAACTGGCGCGCAACTTGCAGACCCGGTTCCCCGATCAGGTGCGTGTGCAAAATGAGATCCCGAAGATCCTGCGCGATCTTGATGAGCGGTTTTTCATTGTGCAGGCGCGGGAAATGTATCGTACCGGCAACGGCAAAGGACTCCGCGAACACTACGAAAAGGGCAAGGACTTCCAGAGCAATGCCGAGGTGCAGGACATCATGCGCCGCTTTGAGGTCGTCTCGACCGCTAAGGGCAAGGCGGATGCTGCAGAGGGCAACAACGATCTCGATGCCGCCATCAGCCAGTGGAAAACGATCATCGCCACGGAGACGGACAAGGACAACCGTTATTTGCAATACGCGCAGGCGAAGATGGCGCAGTATCCTCCGGCCGAGATCGGCAAGCGCATGGTCGAGGATGCGGTCAAGGAGCACAATGCCCGCAAATTCCGCCATGCCCGTGAGTTGCTGGCTAAGGCCAAGGGATACGGCGTGGATATTACGGAGTCGCTGGCGGCGCTGCACAAGACGGGTCGCTTGCTCTTTAACCAAGGTGTGAACAGTTACCTCACCAAGGAATATCTGCGGGCGTACAACGAATTGAATGATGCGCTGGAGTGTTTCTCGCGTGAGGATGATTTTTACAATACCGTTGCCAATTGGATGCAGAAAAACAACGTGGATGTGCGTGACTGAGCGTGGCGTGTCCTTTGTTCATGCTTAGGTTCGCGCGGAGCGTATGCGCGGTCAGTAGTGTTCCCGATAACTGCGGCGGTAGGTGGCCGGGGTCTGGCTGAAGTGCTGCCGGAAGGTGCGGGTGAGGTGGCTCTGGTCGGTGAACCCCAGACGCAGGGCGATCTCGCTGAGCGGCAATTCGGTGGCGGCAAGCAGGAGTGCGGCACGGTTGGCGCGCGCTTCAAGCGCGAGTTCGCGGAAGCTGCGCCGGAAGAGCTCGCGCACCAGGTGCCCCGCGCGGGAAGCGGAGAGGTTAAGGGCCTTTCCCAGCCCCGCCAGTTCCGCCGGGCCGCTGATGGTATCTTCGATGTAATGCAGGATCACACCCCGCCGGCCATCGGCGGGGTTTTTCGCATCTCCCCGGATAAACGCCCCCAATTGCAGCCCAACCGCGCAGAGCAGTCTTCGGCAATCGTCGGTTGCCTGTTCCGGTTGCAGGTCACCGCCGCTTTGGTACAGGGCGTGTGGCAGCGGTGCCCGGCCTGATTGCGCCTTCCGCGTCCGGGTGAGAGCGGCGCAAGGTGCGCCGGCGGAGGCGTCAACTTGCGGGGGCAGCTCGGCAAACAGGACGCCTGCCAGACCGCCTTCGTAGGTCACGGCGACCGCAATCTTCCGGACGCCGAACGGGCAGCGGTGCGCCCAACCGTCCGGATGCTGCCGAATCAGGCGGTCAACCTCGCCGTCAGCACCGCAGAAGCCGTGGCAGACGCCGGGGTGATTCTTCTTGATGCGCAGGCAGTGCTCGGATTCATGAACCGTCAATGCGTAGGGCAACTGAAACCGGCGCAGATAATCGTGGTAGCACAACCGTACTTCAAGGCAACGTTCGGTGCTGAGCAGCAGCGGCAGAGCGGCGGAATCCGTCTGAGCGGGGGGCGCGTCGGGGAGCCGGGCTGACTTGGTCACGGACCGGGCCGGGAGCTTGGGTGCGGGCGGGTGCGGCATAGGAGTTCCTTGGATGGTTGAATATAGTCGAAATATAGCGTAATTATACAATTCATTGGCGATATTGTGCAAGAGGAAAGTGCGGCGGCGGGGTAGGATGAGGGGCGGATGCGGGAAAAGCGCACGGGTTGCGCGTCCGCCGGTTCACAATCGACAAAGGAGCGGGGCAATGTCTGGGATATTTCCAAGCGTGGAGCATGAGGCGGATTTGTGTGTGGTCGGCGGCGGCATGTCGGGGTACGCGGCGGCGCTGGCGGCGGCAAATTGCGGGGTGAAGGTGGTGCTGATGCACGACCGGCCGGTTTTGGGGGGCAATGCTTCGAGCGAGATCCGGATGCACATCTGCGGCGCGGACCGTCACAACGCCTTTCCTCATTGGCGGGAGACGGGGCTCACCGAGGAATTGCGTCTGCGCAACTGTCTGCGCAATCCCGAGGGCAGCTATGGCATTTGGGACACGTTGCTTTATGAGGATATGCGATATCATCCCAATATTACGTTGCTTTTGAATTGTTCTTGCCTTGATGCGAAGATGGAGAACGGACGGATGGTCAGCATCACCGGTTGGATGATCCAGTCGGAGGAATATCACACCGTGCGCGCGCGCTGGTTTGCCGATTGCTCCGGCGATGGGATTCTGGCGCCGCTGACCGGGGCGGCGTTCCGCATCGGCCGCGAGGCAAAGGCGGAGTTCGGTGAGCCGAACGGCCCCGCAGTCGCAGATGACAAGACGATGGGGCACTCGCTGATGTTTTCCGTGCGCAAGTGCGACAGGGCGGTGGAGTTCATCCCGCCGGTGTGGGCGAATAAGTACGAAAGCTGCGATGATCTGCCGTATGGCTTGCGGGGGCACGGTCACGACTGGTTCGACGGCAAGATCAACTACTGGTGGCTGGAACTTGGCGGCGAGCACGACACGATTCACGATACCAGCCTGTTGCGCGATGAACTGCTGAAGATTATTTACGGCGTCTGGGATCACCTGAAAAATCATTGTCCCGGCCGTGCGAAGGTGGAAAACTATACCCTCGACTGGCTGCAATTTTTGCCCGCCAAGCGCGAGAGCCGGCGTTACGTCGGTGATTATGTGCTGACCCAGAATGATCTTGCGGCCTGCCGCAATTTCCCCGACGACGTTGCCTATGGCGGCTGGACGATGGATGATCACGATCCGGCCGGATTTTATGCGGTCCGCTCCGGCCGGCCGGCGACGACCTTCAATGAACTGGAGCCGGGGTACGGCATTCCGTGGCGGGCGTTGTATTCACGCAACGTGCCGAACCTGCTCTTCGCCGGCCGCAACGCGAGCTGCACCCATATGGCGATGAGCTCGACGCGCGTGATGGCGACCTGCATGGTGATGGGGCAGGCCGTGGGCACGGGGGTGGGGCTGATGTTGGAAAAGGGCGTGGGTACTCCGGCTGGTCTGACTGTGGAGAACGGATTGGTGGGGACGCTGCAACAACGGCTGCTGCGCGATGACTGCTATCTGCCGAAGATCGCGCTGAAGCTGCCGGCCGTTGCCAAGGACGCCATGCTCACCGCAAGCGCTCCGGCTGGGGCGGAACAGGTGCGCGACGGCTGGGCGCGGCGGATCAAGGATGAGTCGCACGGATGGGCCTGCCCGGCCGGCGGCGGCTGGCTGGAGTATGCGCTGCGCGCTCCGCAGAAGGTGGAAGCGATTTTCATCGCCCTCGATAGTATGCTGGAAAAGGATTTTGCCCTGTCCTGGCATTACCGTAGCGGCGCGTTGCAGATGCCGGAACGTTTGCCGAAAGAGCTTAAGGTCGAGATAAAAATCGCCGGCGCATGGCAAACAATTATCGACGAAAAACGCAACGCGTGCCGCCACTACCGCCTGCCGGTAGAAAAGACGATTGAGGGGGCGCGACTGACCATCGGCGCACTCTGGGGAGAAGCGCAACCCTCGCTGGTTTACGCCTTTTGCCTGCTATAATCACCGTTGGAACACGATGGCCGAGAAGGGGGCAAAATGACGTATGTTGCAGAGGGCGGTTGCGGGAAGATTTTTCAATGTCTGACGGTGCGGATCGGCTGGTTGATAGGTCTTGCCCTGCTGATTTCACAGGCTTTGGCGCAAGCAGGCGATGCGGCCGGTTCGTCGCTGCCGCAGGCGCGGGATGGCTCGGAGAAGAGGATGCGGATTCTATTTTTTGGCGATTCCATTTGCGAGGGGGCGAACGTGCCCAATGGCAAGGCGGCAGACGCCTGGCCGGCTCTTTTTGCGGCGGCACACAAGAACGATTGCGATGTCGTTAACCTCAGTAAGGGAGGGCGTCCGACGGCGAGCGTCCCGGAGTTTCGGGAAGCGCTCGCGAAAGCCGGGGCGTGCGATGCGGTGGTGATTGCGCTGGGCGCCAACGACGCGCGCGACCTCTCGAAGGATATGGTGCAAAAGGCGTGCGCAAACATCCGGCAGATGTTCCAGCTTGCGCGCGAGGCCGGCATTCCGCGGCTGATTCTGGTGGGGCCATATAATATCAATCCGGAAAAACTGGAGGCCAGTTATCCGATCCGCAATGAGCGCAAACGCAATTTGGAATTGCTGAACGAGGCGTATAACCAACTCGCGCAGGAGCAGAAAGCGGAGTTCGTGGAACTGTATGGCCTGATTCCTTTGGAGTGTCTGGTCAAAGACGGGGTGCATCCGGATAAGGCCGGAAATGTGCCGCTGGCAAACGCCTTCGAGGCCTTCTGGAGGAAGAAGCCGTAACGCAACCGTTTCCGGGATGTGCGAGAGAGTCCTGCAAGCAGCCCCGGCCGTCATCGGTCGGGGCTGCCTGTTTGCGGATGCGCTCTTGCGCAAGTACGCTATCCGGGCAAAGAAGCCGGGGGCGGGACCACCTGCCGGAGGGTGCGGGCGACGGCGGAAAGGTCCGCGCGGCTGTGCGCCAGCGTCACGCTCATGCGCAGACGGGCGGTGCCGGCGGGAACGGTCGGCGGACGGATGGCGGTCGCCCACACGCCCTGTTCCTGCAGGGCGCGCGCGGCTTGGACGGCAGCAACGTTTGCGCCGACCAGCACAGGAATGATTTGGGAAACTGACGGGTCGGTGCGGATGCCAAGGGCGGCAAGCTCGTCCTTGAAGAATTGCGCATTCTGCAGCAGGCGGTTGCCCAGTTCGCCACCAGCTTCGCGGATCAGGCGCAGGGACTCGCGCGCCGCGCCGAGGACCGCCGGCGGCAGGCCGGTCGAGAAGATGAAGGTGCGGGCCTTGTTGATGAGATACTCGCGCATCACCGCCGAGCACGCCGCGAAACCGCCATAGCTGCCGAGCGATTTGCTGAGGGTGCCCATGATCAGATCCGCCTTGCCCTCCAGCCCCTGTGCCTGCAACGCGCCGCCGCCGCGCGGGCCGAAGACGCCGATGGCGTGGGCTTCATCGATGACGAGCGCGGCCTGAAATTCTTCAGCCAGAGCCACGAGATCGGCCAGCGGCGCGCAGTCGCCGTCCATGCTGAAGATGGAGTCGCTGACGATGACCGCCCGTGCGCCGTCCGGGATTTTCTCTTGCAGGAACCGGCGCAGATGGGCCATGTCGTTGTGGCGGTAGCGGTAGCTGGCGCAACCGGCGAGGAGCATGCCGTCGATGAGGCTGGCGTGATTGAGCTTGTCGGCGAGAATGACATCCTGCTTGCGGCAGAGTGCGCCCAGTGCGCCGACGTTGCCGAGAAAGCCCGAGCCGAAGACCAGGGCGGATGCGGTGCCGCACATCTGCGCGAGGTCGGCTTCGAGCAGATCGTAGAGCGGATAGTTGCCGGCCATCAGGCGGGAGGCGGTGGCGCCGCCGCCGTGATCGAGCGCCGCGCGGGAGGCGGCCTGCCGGACGCCGGGATGATTGGCGAGGTCGAGGTAGTCGTTGGAGGAAAGGTTCAGCACGCGCCCGTCCGCCTGCTGCATTACGCCGCCGGTGCCGTCCACGGTTTTCAAGGTCCGCAGCAGCCCCTCGTCGTTAATCTTCGCTAACCGCCCCAGCAGTTCTTCTTCAGGAATGGGCATTGTTCCGCCTTTTGCTATTTGGTGAATGTCATGGAAGCGCACAGTTGATTGCAGAAGCCGTATGTTCGTCCTATTTTGCAGAACTCGGAAGAAGCCAATTCAGGTCGGCCTGCGGGTCTATCCGGCGGATTGTTTGTTCCTGTTTCAGGATATCTGCGCGAAAAGGAAGAACCCGCTTCTGATCCTGCGGATGGTCCCTGCCAAAACGGTAAAGGATGTACGCGGCATATGCCCGGATACGCAGGCTGGGGTCGTTCAAAAGTAATGTAAACGGCGCGAGATCGTTCGCACTGACAGACGCACGTAGTCGGTGCACGGTTGCCAAGACGAGCGCGTCCACCTGCCCGGCCATTGGCAATTGAGAATCTTTTAACGAGTAGGTGTCGGTACGAGCTTTCAGAAGGTCAAGTAAAAGTTTCTCGTCTACAACGGAACCAAAGATTGGGTCTGTTGTTTGTGTGACCCGATTGGAAACCATCACTGTTTTAGGGCCGGTTTCGGCGAAATGCTGGCGTTCTGGATGGAGGGGGCCGTCGGTGGTTCGGTTGCTCCAGACTGTACGGGCGATGCGCTCCAACGGGCTGGCACGCGTTGGTGCGAGCGCTTCAGCTGGCGACCGGTCGAGTTCTTCCGCTTGCGCGGCAAGTTCCTGCGGGCTGGCAAGAAGCGCGTTGACGGCTGCTGCACTCTGATTCCGTTGGTCGGTGATAATCTCCCTGCTCAGCGACATCTCCAACCGCATATTCTCCATTTCTTGCCTCATGTGGAACATCGTAACAGCCATTGCGTATGGGTGCGGGGCCGAAAAGGAGTTGATGAGGGATTTGTCAGTTGACTCGCCGTATTCAAGATTATAGAAAATGAAAAGGTTGAGTTCCGGAACGGGGCACTCCTTCGCAAGAAGAGAATGCAGGACACCGGCATCGGTTGGTTCCTCTTTGGTTTGCGGGCGTATCGCCTGACTCTCCGCAGTGTCATGAATCCAGACGGTCAGACGCAGGCCGTCCGGGACTGGAACAAACTCATGGTCAATTCGTTTCTCATCACTGCCGCCAATAAATTTTGGACGGGTAACATTCCACTCGTGCAGTCGCCATTCCATTACAATGCGGTCTGTCGTGTTGGTCTTGAGCGTATAGCCCGGCAACAGCCTGTCGGCCTCTTTTTGTAAAATCTGAGAGATTTCCGCGCGGAGCAGTTGCTTGGTCCTTTCGGTGGCCACAGGCACTGTTGCCGTTTCACCGGCGGGGATGGCAGAAGAAACGACCAGAAGAAAAAGGAGCATTGTGCCGAAGGCGGCAGTCTTCATTGTCTTCGCTCCCTTTGAAACGGTAGCCGGTCGCTGTCTGGCTCAAATGGTTGTGCAATGGATCGGCCCGGCCGCATTCCGCCGCCGGCCATCGCTTGCTATTTGCGTTCGATCGTGCCATCGGCTTCGCAGAGGGCCTTGGCGGGGCATTGGAACTCCTCGGCGCGTATCAGCCGCTCGGAATGTTTCTTCGGCTGCAAAAATACCAGATCCGCCTTCGCCAGCAGCACCTTCGTCCCCGGCTCCACGCTGTCAGTCAGCCAGACATTGCCGCCGATGGTCGAACCCTCGCCGATCACCGTCTTGCCGCCCAAAATCGTCGCACCCGCATAAATCGTCACGTGATTCTCGATGGTCGGATGACGCTTGACCCCGTGCAGCGCCTGCCCCTTCGCCGGTGCGAGCGCGCCGAGGGTGACGCCCTGATAAATCTGCACATGATCGCCAATTTCGCAGGTCTCGCCGATTACCACGCCGGTGCCGTGATCGATGAAAAAGCTCGCGCCGATCTTTGCGCCGGGGTTGATGTCGACGCCGGTGATGCTGTGGGCGTTCTCCGACCAGAGGCGCGGGATCAGCGGCACCTGTTGTAAATACAACTCGTGCGCAAGGCGGTAGGTCGTGATCGCCCGCACCGCCGGGTAGCTGATGATCACCTCGTTGACGCTGCCGGAGGCGGGGTCGCCGTCGAAGCCCGCCTGCACGTCCAGCTTGAGCGTCTGGCGGATGCGCGGCAGACTCTTGAGCAGATGCTCCACCGCCAATCGCGCGCGGTCGCTGACTTGGCAGCTCTCGCAGCATTCGATCTGGCAGGCGTAACGGAATGCCCGTTCGACCTCGACCGTCAGATCGATCAGAATGTGATTGACCTGATCGCCAATGTGATAGGGCAGATTGCTGTGCGTCACCGGATGCCCGTCGAAAAAGAAACCGGGAAAGCAGATGTCGAAGAGCCGTTCAAGGCAGCGCAGCACCTTCGCCCGGTCCGGCAGGTCGTGCCCCTCCTTGTGATTGATGCCGATGTCGTCCTCGTAGGTGTTGACCAGTTCGTCTACAAGTCCGGCGAGATAGGATTCTTCCGGTGCAACTTTCATCAGATTCTCCGCGTGCCGGGGCGTCCGGCGGTTTGTGGATGAAATCGGTAGCAATTTTCATCGCCGGACGGCGCGCCGCCGGGAAGGATAAGACATAAGAGCTTAATATATTTCAAATCAATATGTTATGAGTATTTTATGAGTTTGGAGCGGTTTTTGTCAAGGGTTTTGCAACACTTTCCGCGGGGGACGAGGCGTCCGATTGATACGGAAAGGATATCCGGGGGTAATTGCCGCAAATTGAAAAAAAAACCTTTAAATAATGAGAAAAAGCGGCATAATGTTTTGATGTATATACTTTAACAGGAGAATGACAAATGCCGGGCAGAGGTTCTTCATGCTTGCTTTTGGCTCTGATAGCGTTTGGGTCGATCGCGGCCGTTGCCGGTGAGACCAGAACCGTCACACCGCCGCCGGATACGCAGGTTATCCCGTGGACGCGGTTCAGCGTCCAGTATGCCAAGCGCGTGGTTGGCACCGGGCAGGTCAAGGTGCTGCTCTACATCACCCGCGACAACGGCTCCACCTGGCAACTGTTCGGTGAAGACCCCGATGGTGTCAGCCCGATGAATGTCAACGTTCCCGGCGAGGGGACGTACGGGTTTACCACCGTGATCTCCACCCCTGCGCGCCCGGCCGCCGCGCCCCGTCCCGGCAGCCGTCCGGATCGATTCGTGATTGTGGATCGTACCCCGCCGACCCTGCGCTGGCTCTCGCCTGCGGCGGGGCAGGCTGCGGTTGCCGGCGATGGCAGCCTCGCACTGGCGTGGGAGGCCAGCGATCCGCACATGGGCAGCGACCCGGTGACGATTGAGTATTCGGTCGATGGCGGAGCAAGCTGGCTGCCGGTTCGCGAGAAACTGCCGGCCAAGGGCAGCATCAACTGGAACCCTCCGGCTTCCGCCGGGGAGAGCGAGATCATCCTGCGGTTGGCGGCGATTGATCTTGCCGGAAATAAGGCCTATCTGCGCAACAAGACGCAGTTTTCACTGGATCGGGACGCGCCGCAGGTTGCCATCACCGGTCCGGCTTCCGCCACCAGCTTTGACTTCCCGATTGAGTATTCCGCCACGGACGCCCAGAGCGGCGTTGCGTCGGTTGAATTTTACTATTCCACCAACAACGGGGCGGACTGGTACTTTGCCGGGCAGGACGCCGACCTTGCCTCCCCGATGCCGGTGTCGCTGCAGACTCCGCCGGCGCGGCAGGTCGGGTTGTATCTGGTCGCGGCCGACAAGCGCGGCAACCGCACGCCGTTGCCGGTCAAGGGGACGCGCCCGATGTTCGTGGTGGATATCGACAAGGATGCCCCGCAGGTCAATATCCTGCCGCCCTTCACCAACCGTCAGCTTACGATTCCGACCGGCAGTCCGACGGTCATCAGTTGGAGCGCGGCGGATGTGAACATCAAGAAGAACTCCGCCGTGATCGAGCTTTCCAATGACGCGGGCAGCACTTGGCGGACGCTGGCGGATAACCTGCCGGCCAACGGCAACTGGTCGTGGACGCCGGGCCTGAAGGGGGAAAATCTTCTGCTGCGCGTCGCGGTTTCCGACCGGATGGGCAACGTCGGCTACGGCCTGAGCGCGGCCTTCGCAGTGGATGACAAACGCCCCGAGACCGCGATTACCGTGGTAACACCGACGAATACCGGCGGCGATGCTGTCGTCAGCCAGCCGATAAACACCAACACCGGCACGACCACGGCGGCTGATCCATGGAAACCGGTGGTTGCCGATAGCGAGAGCATCCCCGGTCAGGTGGATGAGAATGCCAACCCGGTGACTGCGACCCCGGCCGTGGCGCCGGTCGCCCCGGTTGAATCGACGACACACGAACCGATTGCCATTCCGGGTGCTCCGGCGAATCCGACCACTTCTACGGCTGGCGCGGCTACGTCAGGGAATCCTCCGGCGGCCGAGCCCGGTCGGACAGAAAACGTGGTTCCGCCAAGCAATGAAACGGTGATTCCACCGGTTGGCGGCGGCACAGATTCCGGTACCCCAGCTCCGGTTGGCAAAACCCCCGAGAAGCCTGTTGCAACTGACTCAGGGCTGGACATCCCTCCGGTACCTGCTGCGGCGGTGACGGGTACAACCGGCAATGCAGCGAAGGCCGCCGTGACGGCGGGAGCAGAGGACGCGGGATTGTCGATCCCGCCGATCGGCACCGAAGCCATCGGGGCGATCGGGACGCCGGCTGAGGCGGCGACGGGTGTGCGCGAGGCGAATCTCGATTCGGGGCAGATGCTGGATCAGGCCGATCAGCAGTATGCTTCCGGGAAATATGATGAGGCGGAGAAGCTGGTCCGGCAGGTTCTGGCGAAGGAACCGAAGAATCCGCGTGCGTATGCCCTGCTCTCGGGCGTCCTGACGGAAAAAGGACGCTACGAGGATGCCATCTCCAGCGCCGATCATGCGATTCAATTGGCGCCCAACGAGACGCGTTACCTGCAGGTGTATGGTTACGCGCAGTACAGCAAGGCCAGCGGCATCTATCAGGAACTTGCCCAGAAAAAGGTTCCGGAGAACCAGATCGCAACCTTTACGGGGCAGGTGGCTCAGTCGCTGGACGCCTCGGAAAAGGCGTACTCGCGCGTGCTGGCGGCCAAAGATGCCAACGAAGTGAAGGAAGGCTATTACCGCCTCGGTCAGATCGACTACTTCCGCGCAACCAAGCTGGTGCGCGACAAGGCGCTGCAGAATACCGGGCTGCGCAAGGCGATCGAGAATTATCAGAACGCCTTTAAGGTTGGCAACAAGCCCGATTATCGGGAAGTGTTGCAACTGGGCATCTGCTACTACCGCCTGGAGGAGTACGATAATGCCGAGCGCTGGCTGGAGAAGGCGCAGGAAGCATCTTCGGAGAACCGTCCGCCGAAGGAAGCGATCTTCTATCTGGCAATGATTCAGGAGAAAATGGAGCGCTTCAAGGAGGCGCTGCCGCTCTGGGAGAAGGTCGCCCAACAGTACGAAGAGGGGAGCACCTACCGGACGATGGCGCAGAATCGCATCCGCGATCTCAAGCGTCAGCTCAATCAGCAGTAAGTTTCACAGAAACGGGGTGGTGACGCCCTTGAAGGAACCTCAGCAAGAGACCCGCGCCGGAGATAAGCGCGGGTCTCTTTTTTCGACTATGGGTTGACCGTGCATAGGGGGGGATGGGAACCGGAAAGCATGGAGAAAGCGCCGGCATGGGGATGCAAAAACCGGCCTCCAAGAAGTTGGAGGCCGGTTCGGAGGATGGGGAAGCGGGCAGTTACTTACCGGAAAACTTAAAGAGGGCTTCCGCGACACTGTTAAGGGTCTTTCCGGCCAGCTCCGCGCCGGTCTTGAGCGCGCCTTCCGCTTCGCCAGCCAGACGTTGCGCACCGGCCTTGAGGTTGCCCAAGCCGAAGATCATCTCATCACTCAGGGGCGTCGCCGTCCACGGGGATTCCTCACCGGCAAAAGCACCCCAGCAAGCCTGGGCCTGCTCATCGTCAACCTCCTCATGCGGCTTTTCGCCGGAGGATTCGCCCCGGCTGAGGGCGGCATAGTCCGGACTCTGCGCCCATTTGGTAATCTCGCCGGCCCGCAGGGAATAGTGCGGAATGCTCAGGTACAGGCTCGACCACGTTTTAAAGAGCGGACAGGCAGGCGTGTCGCCTTTGATGCAGGCGTAGGCATTGTACTGATCCAGCAGCGCCTGCGGCCCCGCGCCGCCGTACAGCGCACTCGTTCCGCCGGCGAACTTGGTCAACATGCTTTGCAGCGCGGCCAGATCTCCGGTTGCCAGCAGCGCGCCCCGGTCGCAGGAGAGCGCCGCCAGCGCTGCCCATTCCTCCAGAAGCGCCCGCAGCGGGGCGACCATTCCCTTGAGGATGCCCATGTTGTCGGCCGCCGACGCAAGCAACTCGCGCGCCATCAGGAAGGGTTCGTGCGAGCAATGCAAATGCGCAATCTGGTGCGCGAGCAGAACGCGCATCTCGTCCTTGCTCAGAAGCTGCACAAGGCTGGTGGTCAGGATCAGCATGGGCTTTTCCTCGCCCAGAAGCCGGGCTTGCGGCAATTCGCCGGGCTCAATGAACAGCTCTGGCACCGGCAGATCAAAGGCCGTACTGACCTCCTTCAGCATCTGCAGCAATTGCGGGTAGGCATGCTCCCCGGCGCGCAGTGCGCCGGCGGTGTAGGAAAGGCGGGCGTACTTCTCATACCGGCGGCGGGACAACTCGCGCGCCGCCCACTCGAAGACGCGCAGCTTTTGCACGACCGACCGGATTTTACAGTCCTCAGCAAGGGCGAATGCCCCGCGGGTCAGAGCGGATAGATCGTTCATGGCGAAAGTCCTTACCTGTTGGTTGGATCGGCGAAGCGCGATCCGGAAAGCACCGCGACAATGGCAACAGTTAATCCGCAGTTTGCCGGAAAGGGCGATTGCATCCGGCCGGATAACTCGTATGATTGCCCGGACGGTCCTGTCCGAAGGGCATACCCTGTATTGTTATTTTCTTTTCAATTTTTCGCAATGGTTTTCTTTATGGGAATCCCGAAAATAAGCGTCATTGTTCCGGCGCACAACGAGGCGCAAGCCCTTGTGCCCACTCTGGCTTCGTTGGTTGCGCAGGATTGCGGTGATTTTGAGGTTGTGGTCGCCTGCAACGGCTGCGCCGACCGTACCGCTCAGATCGCCGCCGAATTTCCCGGCGTGCGCGTCGTGGAGTCCGAGCTGTCCGGGATGTCGTTCGGAAAAAATTTCGGGGCTGCTCATGCGGTGGGGGAGCTGCTGATCTTTGTGGATGCGGATACGACCCTGCCGCCGGAGGGCTTGCGCCGGATTCTGGAGGCGGTCGGGGACAAGCCGCGGGTGATCGGAACGGTTGCGGGGCGCCCGGACCGGGGGGGACCGGTAGTGCGCGTCTGCTTCTGGATCGCCAATCTGGTGACCCGCCGTAAACGGGTGCATGCGCCGGGCGGGGTGATGGTCATGCAGCGTTCGGTGTATGACGCCGTGCAGGGGTTTGACGAGCATCTGCCGCAGGGGACCAGTACGGATTTGATTATGCGGGCGCTGGCGGCGGGGGCGGAATACCTCTTCATTCATCGCGTGAAGGCGACGACCTCAATCCGACGTTTTGAGAAAAAAGGCATTATCCGGCAGATGCTCGACTGGCGGAGCAATCACCAGAAAATGGCGGCTGGCCGGCATGAGGAAGTTTCCCAGAGCAAATATGAGAATTTCCGGTAGCGTAGGTTCGCCCCGGCAAGGCGCGGGCTGGCCGGGCCTTGAACGCTCCGCAGCGCAAACCAGTGTTTCTCCCGCCCAACCATTTCTCTGTCAAGGAAGTGAAAGTCGATGAAATCCGTGCGAATCTATTCCGATGGCGCATGCAGCGGGAATCCGGGGCCGGGCGGGTGGGGAGCGATTCTGGAATGCGACCGTCCGAAGGCGGAAAAAGAACTCAGCGGCGCAGAAGCACACACGACCAACAATCGGATGGAGCTGCTGGCGGTGATCAGCGCGTTGGAGGCCTTGCGCGAGCCGTGTGATATAACCGTCTATACAGACAGCAGTTATGTTTGTGACGCCTTTCGCAAGCGTTGGATAGACGGCTGGCTTCGCAATGGGTGGAAGACCGCCTCCAAGGAGCCGGTCAAAAACGCGGAACTCTGGCAACGCATGCTGCAAGCCATTTCGGATCATAAGGTTAAATGGGAGTGGATTCGGGGCCACAACGGGCATCCTCAGAACGAACGCGCGGATCGGCTGGCGGTGGCGGCGCGGGAGGTGATCGCCCGGCAACGGCAAAAATGAGGATCTTTTTGAAAGAGAATCGCCGTCCGGAGTAAGTGATAGCAGAACCCTCTGTTCGCCCGCATTCTGCTGGCGGACGGGGCATATCCGCTTGAAGTTGGTGCGGATGGACAGGAAATGATTGACTGTCCGGGGGTATTTGGGAAGAATTACGATGGGCGGGGGTGCGCGCCTCGCAAGCAACCGTTTCAAAGCAGGTGACGAGTTTCATAATCAGAGGAGAAATGCGATGCAGGGTACTGTCGGCCACTGGTGCGCGATTGCGGTTCTGGCGGTGGCTGCCGCCTACGGGCTCATCAGCTACTACAACCAGTCGACCTCCTACGAGCAGATGGAGGCATCCCTGCTGCAGGCGAGCCCCAAGGAACTGGTGGAACGCGGCAATCAGGCGGTCGCGAAACTGCAACTCGAGCGCGGAAAACTGCAGGAAGAACTCAACGACCTGAAGGTGAACGTGATCCCGGAGCGGGATCGCAAGATTACCGATCTGACCACCGGGCTGACCACCGAGCAGGAACGCACCAAGAGTGTACAGCGCAAACTTGCGGATCAGGAATTTGCCAACAACAATGTTAAAAAAGAGTTGGATGAGACCCGCAAGATTCTGGCGCAGGCCGGTGGCGTGTCCGAGGGGGAGCAGCGCGAAAAGAAGGACCTCAAGGACAAGATCAATG
>CAYWTJ010000095.1:0-3080 GCA_964460225.1 uncultured Planctomycetaceae bacterium
AAGATTGAACCGACCGCGGCCGGCGCGGAGTTGCGCCTGCCGTTCTTCGCGCAGGATGCAACCCCGTGGTGCGCGTTTGGCTCCGGTCCGGCCGGGGCATTTGGAGCGCTTCGCTGCGGGCGCGGCGAGGGGTTTGCGCCATCGGGAAACATGCCGGCGCTGCCGGGACTGCTTGGGCAGGGGTGTCTGATCTGGAGGCATTCCCCGCAACTGCTGGCCGATGCCCGCGCAGCATTGGGAGCCGGCGGCGGATTGGGGAGCGTGCTCGGGGGCATGGACCCGGAGTTTGCGCAAATATTGCCGCACTTGCTGCGGGTGCTCGATGTCTTTGACAGTTTCCAGGATTTCACCGCCGGATATTCACTGTATCAGGGGCAATCCGGCGAGGGGCGGCTGAGCTGGGAGTTTGCGGGGGATCTGCGGCAGATTCGTTGACGGGCAGCCGAATGCCGGCGGAGGCATCGGGCGCAGCGTGAGGTCTTCTGCGGGATAATGAACCCGGCGGCGGGGTGGTTGCGGAACGTTCGGGCGCGGGTTGCGATTCGGACAATCGCATTCCGCTCCGTCGGAAAACAGGGTTTCATGGCGATCGCCGGGTCCTTTTTGGCTTGTCCCGGTGGCAAGGCGATTCAGAGTGTGGCGTTGGCGCGCAGCCCAAGCGGTTGATGGCGGCATCAACGGGAATATCGGACAGCATTCGCTACGTTGCGCGGTTTTTTTTGAAATTGGATGCAAGCAAAAAGCCTGGTGCGGCGCATGCATTTGCGCGGTTTCTTTTTTGCCAAAAGTGGGATGTCCGGGTAAAATACCACTGGACCGGAATCATTGCGGAGTGTAACAATGCCAGAGGACGAAGCCATCCCGCAGAACCCGTTGCCGGATGAAAATCCAGATCAGGAGACTGAGGGCGAACCGGAGCTGGTTGGCTCGGGGCGTGTCTGGCCGTTGCGCAATGAGGCGGAAGCCCGGCGCGTGGCCGATCATTATTCCTCGCTCAAAACGCCGCCTCCGCAGCGCCGACGGTTGCAGGAGCGGATTATGATGAGTCCGGACTTCATTCCGCTGATTGCGCCGTTGATTATTGAGGCCCTTCTGCGGGCGGAGATCGAAACCAAGCATGCCTTTCTCGATCTCTTCTTGCAGGCGGTAGCCAAGGGCAAGGATCTTTCCGTGATTGCCGAGCATCTCAGCAAGATCATGATTGACCCCAACTTCGGCCTGCGCGAAAAAGCGGCAGCATTGCTGATTCGCATGGGGCCGGCCGCCAATGGCGCCGCGTTGCGGGCGGTGGGGATGTTGCGCAGCAAGATGATCGATGTTCAGGCGAATTCGTTGCGGCTGCTGGGGGCGATCGGCCCCATCTGCGCGAAGATGGCTCTGCCGAAGATCGAGATGATGCTCAAGGGGTCGCTGGACAAAGAGGTGCTGGTCGAAGCGCGCGAAACCATCCGGATTCTGCGCGGCGAAGGGTCCTCCGAGTCTGAGAAACCCAGAAGCGGGCCGGCGTTGCGGGAACCCGCCGTCAAATCCGATCCTGTCGCTTCCGCCGTTTCCGCCGCCCGCAAGCAGTATCCGAACATTCAGGACCGGTGCATTCTGGTGGTAGACGATGACGAGGGTATCCGGCGTATGGTCGTAAACGCGCTCTCCTGCCATGGTGCGCAGGTACTGGAAGCCGCGGACGGGAAAGAGGCGTTGGAGTTACTCAAGAGCGGGCGCAAGGTGGATCTGCTGATGACCGATCTGCTGATGCCGCAAATGAACGGGGCGGAGATGTTGCGCACGCTCCGCGAGGATAAGGCGCTGGAAAAGCTGCCGGTTTACGTCATCAGCGCGCGCACCGAACGGACGCTCCTGCTGGCGATGGCGAAGCTCGGAGTGGCCGGATATTTTATGAAGCCCTTCAAGCTTCAGGAGATTCTGGAACGTATCAACGCCACCTTCTCCAGTTGATCCGGCGACAGGAAATGGCCGAATCCCGCGCTGCGTTCGTGAATGAAGAACGGCCTCCGGAAGAATAGCCGGAGGCGCAGAAGAAAAGGAAGAGGGGCGTCCTGCGCGGGACGCCCCTCTTCCTTTGGTTTGGAATTCCTGTTGTGACGAGGTCTTTCAGGACAGCAGGTCAACCGCGCGGGCGCCGCTGATGTTGCCGGCAGCGGCCTGAATCAGGGCTGCGGGGTCGTAGGCCGTGATGTTCTGCGCGGTCTGTGCGGTCAGGGCTCCGGCGGTGTCGGTGTTGAGCAGCTCCTCGGCGCCACTGATGTTCTCATTGTTGCCGCCGAGCATGCTGCGGTAGTTTTCGATCTCTGTCCCAGCCGCCGCCAGGTCAGCCGCCGCTTTTTCAACCACTGCCGCCGCCAGATTGGAGTCGCCCTGCGGTCCCGTCAGCGTGCTCAGGTCGTTCAGGGATACGGTATTGCCGTTCCCGGCATCGACCGTTCCCAGCGAATTCAGATCGACCGACAACGAAAAATTACCGGCCGGCGAGGAATCCGAAGCGGCCATGGCCTCCTGATTGCGGGTGATGACGCCGCTGGCGCTGGCGATCGTGTCCAGACGTCCCTGAATCGAATCGGTCTGTCCGTTTCCGGTCGATGTCTGGCTCTCCGATCTCGCATCCGCATTGGAAAGGTCATTGAAGCTGGCCGGCAGGTCACCGTCGTTTGCGGCTTCGGTCGCCTCCTCGTCCTGTACGGTCAGATCGGCGGTTCCGAGCTGCGCCAGATTCTGAGATTCCGCCGCGCTGACCGGCTCCTGCGCGGAGGCATCCCGCTGACTGGCGGCAAGGTCGGATTCGGCGCTGGCATTGGCCGCTGCGGCGAAGGCGGAGGGCAGATTGCCGTCATTGGCGGCAGCGGTGGAGGCTTCGTCGTTCACAACCTGATCGGCGGTGCCGAGTTCAGCGAGGCTTTGCGACCCCGTTGCAGCGGGGGAGGTAAGGGTTTGCAGCCCCTGTACCTGCTCCTGCATGAGCGAGATCATGTCCTGCATGCTGCTGAGATACTGATCGGCCAGCCGGGTCGACTGCGCCCCTGCTTCCGGAGCGCGTGCCGACGCCTCGGAGCTGATCTGCACGCGAT
>CAYWTJ010000096.1:0-2591 GCA_964460225.1 uncultured Planctomycetaceae bacterium
GTTACTATCTTTTCTGCGATCTGGTCGGCATCGACAACCTGTATGCCCGCGCGGCGGAGTATCTGCGCTGGCGCTACCGATCGGGCTGGTTCGGCATCGACGCTCCCGACCCCGAGCCGCGCGCTGATCGCCGGCTGCGGACCATTTTTCTGCTGTATGCCACGGGGTCTTGGATCTATCGTTTCTTTCTGTATCTCGGGATTGCGCTGGTCGTGTACCACTCCTTCCCGAAGATCATCGGGATCGTGCTGTTCGCGCTGGAGATTTTACTTTTTATTGTGCGTCCGGGCTGGGCGGAGGCGCGGAATCTCTGGCGGCTACGTTCACAAATCCGGCTGCGCACCCGCGGCGTGGTGATCGGTTTCGCCGTTGCCGGTCTTCTGTTGTGGGCGGGGCTGCCCTTGCCCCGGCATACCGGGATTCCGGCGGTAGCGGAGCCGGCGCGGCTGCAGATGGTATATGCTCCGTTGGCGGGAACTCTGGTGCAGGTGCGCGCCGCAAACGGCAAGGCGCTGAAAGCCGGCGAGGTGTTGGCCGTATTGCGCTCCGAGCCGGTGGATCACGCGCTGGCCGAGGCCAAAGCGGCGGCCGCCGCTTCGCTGGCCCGGCTGCGGCAGGCGCAGGCGGAGGAGGGGGCGCAGGTCCGGCTGCGGGAGCTGATGCGGCAACTGGCGGGCGAGCAGGCTCGGGTGGAGGGGCTGGTGCGGCAGCAGGAGTCTTGCACGCTGCGGGCGGATTTCGACGGCGTCATCAGCGGCTGGCAGGATGCGGCGCTGCCGGGGGCTGTGGTGGCGGGCAAGCAGGAGCTTGGGATGGTGTGCGGGAGCGGGCCGGAACGGGTGCAGGGTTACCTCGAAGCCGATCTGGCCGGATATTTGCGACCTCCCGCGAGCGGCCGCTTTGCGCCGGTTTCGGGTGGAGCGGGCGATGAGGTTCGGATCGATACCCTTTCGCCGGTGCGGGAACGGACGCTTCGTCACCCCGCGCTCTCGACTGCGCAGGGCGGCGATATTTCGGTTCAGCCGGCAGCGGAGCAGGCCGGACAACCCGGCCCGCGCGGTGAGATTACGGGCAATTATTTTCTGCTGCAGGCGGCGGTTCTTGCGGAATGCGGTGTTGACGGGCGCAACGTGGCGCTGTCGGACGGAGGCCGGAGCGGAACGCTCTGGTTCTGGAGTGCGCCGCGTTCGTATCTCGCCGCGCAGGTTCGCGTTCTGTGGCGGACCCTCCTGCGCGAGTCTGGCCTGTAGCTTGCGGGCCGGGGGCAGAAGCCGGAAAATAACGGCTGGCCCCGTCCCTCCCTCTCTGGCAGATGTGCGGGGGCGTGGCGCAAGAACCGGGGCGCGCATTTTTTGGGCATACAAAGGAAGCGCGGACGGCCCGTGAATGGGACGTCCGCGCTTCCTTGTTTCGTGCGCAGGTGCCGGCGCGCACCTGCGGGTTATTTCTGATCCAGCTCGTCTACTGGCAGGTTGTTGATCAGCTTCACCAGAGTGTCGAAGTGGAAGTCGATGTCGATCACGGCCTGCACCTTGTTGTCGGCGCCCTTCATCGGGCAGGCGATGGTGAGAACCAGTTCCTCGGTGTACTGCGAGAAGAAGAGGTCGGAGAAGAACGACTCTCCGGTCTTCATCACCTCTTGGAACCATTCGCGGTCGGCAAAGCCTTTGTTCAGCAGATTGCGGTACATTCCCTTCTCGCCGTGCTGGGTGTGTACGTCGCTCACCCGCTCGCCATTGCTGCCGATCATCGCCAGCAGTTGGATGGAAGGCTCCTCGCGCACGATCTTCGCCAGATATTCGTCGAGTTTCTCGGTGTTTCCGGCAAAGAGCGTAAGCTTGTTGAGAATCCGTTTGGCGAGTTTCTCGCCGCGGATAATCGCATCTTCCTTCACGCGCTCGAAGTCCGACTCGAACATGAACGGCAGGTGGTGTTTCGCCTGCGCGATCATCTCCTCAGGCGAAATGCCGGAGGTGCGGCCGTGCTCGTACTGCTCCATCACCCAAGTGTAAATGCGCTTCACGCCGGGGTGCCGCTTGCTGATGGGCTCGATATCCGTCAGCTTTTGCTGTTTGATGTAGTCGTTGTACCAACGCGCGATGCCTGCCACGCCGGACTTGTCCGTGACCGTCACCTGCAGCGGCCGGTTGAGCAGCTTGGTCGTGTCGAAGATGTTGTAGATCTCCTCGTTCTTCAGGATGCCGTCGGCATGGATGCCCGCGCGGGTGGTGTTGAACTCAGAGCCGACAAAAGGATAGTTCGACGGAATTTCGGCCTTGATGACATCGCGGAAGTAGTCGCCGATTTCGGTGATGACCGTGGTGTCGATCTCGCAATCGTTTCCATGCAGGCCGAGGTATTCGATGATCGCTCCTTCCAGCGGCGGGTTTCCGGTGCGTTCGCCGTAGCCGAGGATCGAGGCATTGAGGGACGCGCAGCCGTACATCCACGCGGTGGTCGCGTTGATGTGCACCTTGTGGAAGTCATTGTGGCCGTGCCACTCCAGCCACTCGCCGGGATAGCCGACCTCATGCCGGAAGGCATGGATCATCTTCGGTATGCTGCGCGGCAGGATTGCCGTCGGATAGGTC
>CAYWTJ010000097.1:0-12772 GCA_964460225.1 uncultured Planctomycetaceae bacterium
AACATACGGGCGGCCATGCGCCCGCCCAGAGCATGGTCGGTGCCGACGAAGTTGCACGCAAGTTGCGGCTCATACGAATCGACAAGGCAGAAGTGCTGCCCGCCCCTCTGCAACACCTGCAATGCCGCCAGAGTCTCTTCCGAGGGGGAATACCAGATGATGTGAGCGGCATGCTGTTCCGTGGCGCAGCCCCGGATCAGCCCGGCCAATTCCCTGCGGTCACGAAAAAAAGAGACCGCCGTTTTGATGTTCCGTTCCCGGAAATAATCATAAACCATTTCCGCGATGCCCGGCCCCCCGAGCAGTTGCGTCGTGTTAACCGGCATGGCCGTCTCATCCGGCGTCGCCCCTGCAGCCGGAAAGGGCAGCAGAATATTCACCACCTTGAGCGCCGCTTCCTCGCGCAACGCTTGCGGGTTGATGTAGGTGCCGCTGCCGACCTTCCGGCTGATGTACCCCTCGCTCGCCAAAGAGTGAAGCGCCTTGGCAATCGTAATCCGGTGGACCCGAAAACGCTCCGCCAGATCCCGCTCCGAGGGCAGGCGCAAATCCCCGCCCTCGCACGTCTGAAGAATCATCTGCCGCAGGCGATTGGTAATCTCCTCACTGCGCGTGAGTGCTTCCTGCCCGGCGTCCTGCATCACATTCCGACGAGTCATTCCAGCTCCGTTCGACAACCACGTTCGACAACCAACGGACCGTTCCGAAGAACAGGGACCATTCCGGATAAATGGATAGCCCATTTACTCTACCGCACAATTCCGCTTTGTCAAATACCGAATTCTGCAGGGCGCGCATTCATCGGCCGATATCCACCCCGGCCATGCCCTCCACCGCCATATTCCGATCACGGAAGTCGAGAGTTTTCGACTGGAGGAACGTTTTGCAGCCGCCGGGGATGGACATATCCTCGTTGACAGCCTTTGGCGGAATTGTTATGATGGTATGAGGGTGTTTGATACATACAACTACTTTTGCTGCGGGAAGTTGAATATTCGCTTGTGATGGAAATTCATCCTGCGGGCCGGTGTTCGATGAGGCAAGGACATGGAGCGGTCGGTCATCCCTGCATTTCTGAGAATCACGGCAGAGGAACGGGGGAACGGGCGGAATGCGCATTGCGTTGTTGAATAAGCTCTTTGCCCGGAATGGTGGTGGCGGTGAGCGTTATTCATGGTCTCTGGCGGGGAGGCTGGCGGAGCTGGGACACGAGGTCCACGCCTTTTGCGGCGCATATCTGGAGCCTCAGCCGGGTGTCATCATACATCCGGTTCCCTACGCCAAGTTTCCGCGTTTTCGCCGGATTACCTCCTTTGCCTCAGCAGCCGCGCGGGAACTGCGCCTGCACCGCACGCTCCACTTCGATGCAACCTATGCTCTCGCCCCGGTCTATGGCGCTGATTTTTTTTACATGGGCGGCGGCTCGTACCAGCACTGGCTGCGCATTCGTCGACCGAATCCCGTCAGCCGGTGGTTCCACGCCGCCATCAATCCCAGTTCTTTGGCGCAAATCCATGTCGAGCAGAGGGTCATGCGGGAGACTCCTTGCGTGATCGCGATTTCGGAACTGGTCAAGCGGCATGCGATGGAATTGGGCGTGCCGGGTGAGCGGGTGGAGGTGGTGTATACCGGTTATTTCGAGGACGAATTCAACGGAACGCAACACGATGCCTTGCGCCAGCGGTTCCGCGCATCAGCGGGAATATCCCCCGAGACTCCGGCGGGGCTGCTGATCGGCAACTTTTGGCACCGCAAGGGGCTGGATGTCACCCTGCAGGCGCTGGCCCAGATCGCCGGCGAGTTGCCGGACTTCCGACTGCTGGTCGTCGGTAAGGGCGACGAAACGAAATACCGGCGATTGGCGCGGCAACTGGGCGTTGAGCAGCAGGTGCTGTTTCTGGGGCCAACCCGAGAACCGGCAGCCGCCTTTCACGCTGCGGATTTTCAGATTTTTCCGGGAATGTACGATCCTGGCGGCGCCGTTATTCTGGAATCGATGGCGTGCGCGACTCCGGTGATTGCCAGCGCGCTCTGCGGAAATGCCGAATTAATCGAAGACGGACGCACCGGTTATCTGCTGCCGGATCCTTCTGACAGCCGTTTTCTGGCGCAGTGCATACGGGAGCTGGCTGGCGATCCCGAAAAAACCCGGCGGATGGCGCAGGCGGCGGCAGCGGCGGCTCAGGCCCATTCCTTCGGCAACGTCGTGGAAAAACTTCTGGCTATTTTTTCCCGTTCCGCCGCAAAATCCGATATGAAATGAGGGCAGGGACAGCCCCGGCCTTCTGAGGAAAACGATGCGAAAACGCACATCTTTATTTCTTTTGCTATCCGCGCTGGCGGCAGATTTCCTGCTCATCACCGGCGCCTTGCTGCTGGCCTACGGCATACGCTTCACCGAGTGGGTCACAAAGTTCCTGCCGGTGCAGGGGGAGGTGTCCTTCCCGGCCTACGCCTATGCCGCGCTTCTTTTTGGCGCGCTCTGGTGCTTCTTCCTGCTGCGAAAGGGGGCCTACAGCCACCTCGCCCACGGGGACCCCGCACGATTGGACCGCTACCTGAACGTCTGGCTGTGCGGCATCAAGGCGGCGATTTTCCTGCTGGCCATCGGCGCGTTGTGGCGTGAGCTGCTGGTTTCGCGGTACACGTATGTGCTGGCGTATGTGCTGGCGGGGGGGCTGTTGATCCTCTGGCGGGAGATTACCCGCCGTTATCTGTGCAGAAATCCGATGTACCGGGCGATTCTGATCTGCCCCGACGGACTGGCGGAAGAGGTGAGCCGGAAGCTTCGCGAACGCATCGTGGGAATGAACGAAATCCATGTCCTTCCCTGGCTGCTTGATCCGGTCGCCATGGAGGAGAGCTTTGCCTGCGCCGCCCGCGCGCACCGGTGCGATATGGTCTTTCTGCTTCAGCAGCCGGGAATGCTGGAGGACGACGACAGCAAGGAATGTTTTTTTGCGGTTCTCAATGCTTGCGAAAGCTGCAACATCGCGGCATATATGGTTCCGGACGTGTTCGAGATCACCGTCCGCAAAGAGGAGATGTACAGTTTTTCCGATGTGGCGCTGATCCGGCTTCGGGACGCTTGCATCCATCCGGTGTATCTGGTCGTCAAGCGGTTGATGGATGTGACCCTGTCGCTGCTGGCCCTGCTGGCGGGGATGCCGCTCTGGCTGCTGATCGCGCTGGTCGTCAAGCTACAGGACAAGGGACCGGTATTCTTTTTTCAATGCCGGATCGGCTGCCATGGCGCGCCGTTCGACATGATTAAATTCCGCACCATGGCGGTCGATGCGGATCAGTACATCGTCAATAAAATCGCCAACGGGGAACTCGACGAAAGTCTGGTTTTCAACATCCGCAAAGACCCGCGGGTTACCCGGTTCGGCGCCCTTCTGCGCCGCTGGAGTCTGGATGAGATTCCGCAGTTGCTGAACGTGCTGAAAGGGGAGATGAGTCTGGTGGGGCCGCGCCCGGAGCGCAAGGAGCTGGTAGACCGCTACTCGCCCCTGCAGAGAAGGCGTCTGAAGGCGTTGCCGGGGATCACGGGTTTGCAGCAGGTGATCTCGCGGGGCGATCCGTCGCTGAACCGCCGGATTCAGTTGGATCTTCTGTACATCAGCCGCCAATCACTCTTCATGGACACCTATATCCTTCTGCGGACGGTGGTGGAGGTCATCCGAGGCTCGGGCATGAAGTAGACGCTGCTCTCCATCGGGTCAAGACGGACCGACGCCATCGCATACACTCCGGCCAGACCAAATAAGCCCAAACAGCCCGCGAATATCCCCCCGCCCCAAGCCCCAAGCTGATCGCCGGAAAGCTGAGCCAGGCGCGGGGCCGCCGGATGCCGCAACCAGCAGCGCACTACAGCGTATTTCCTTCAATGGTGCCGGTTTTGAGCAGCACCAGACGCGGAAGGGAGTTATCGCCGCGCAATCGGGAAAGCAATTGCCACGCGGACGAAAGCCCCGCCTGGTACCAATCCTCCTCCACGCATGCCAACGCGCTTCCGCTATCGCCGTCGCCGCCTCCGGGCAGCCGGTTATCCGAGTCCGAGCCGTATCCGCACAGGCCGAACGATTCAGGGATCTGAAAGCCATGCCGCAGCAGAATCAGGTATGTCGACTTTGCCAGCATGTTGGTATCGCAGAGTACGCAGGTCCGGCGGCCGGGAGCGGATTCCAGCGCCTTGATCAACCGTTCTTGCACCCCGGTATCGTAGTCGATCCGAAAATCCGTTTCATGCACCTCCGGCCGCAACCCCGCTTCGGTCATCCCCTCGATATACCCCTTGGCGCGGGTCCGGAAGGAGGGGAACTCCTGCCGCAGCTTGGAAAAACAATGATACACGATCCGTTCATAACCCATAGCGCAGAGATAATGCACCATCCGGCGACCGCCCTCGCGCAAATCGAAGGTAAGGCTATCGCAGAACACATGCTCGCAACCGCCGCATATCAGCAGCGGAACGGTGAGCGCCTGCAGGCCGGTCAGATATTCGCCGGGCAGATGACGATCCGTAAAGAGGCAGACCGCCGCCGGGTCCTTGCCGCGCAGACCGTCCAAAACGACCTGCACGTTTGTTTCGTAACCTTCGGGTAGCATGAACAGGCGCGCCGAATAACCCGCCGGCGTCAGAATATCGGATAGTCCCTGAAAGAGGTAGGTGGAAAGAACGGTGTGGCGGGTCAGGAGGAAGACCTCGTTCTTCGCCGGCGCGGGAAGCGATTCGCTGACCCGCGCGGAGCGCTCCGGCATGGGGGCGTCCGCCGGTGAGCAAACCTGCCAGCCCTTGCCGGGACGGGAAAGAATCAGCCCCGCCTCCGCAAGCTTGGTGAGTGCAAGCCGCACCGTAATCCGGCTGACGCGAAACCGCTCGCACAGTCCTTTTTCACTCGGCAGAAAGCACCCTTGCGGCGTCTTCCCCTCCGCAATTTCCTCGCGCAACGCCTGCAATACCTGGTTTGCCAGAATGCTTTTTCTGCTCATGAATCATCCCCATAAATACATGTTATGATTCTGATTATAGTAGGGTGAAAGGAACCGCGCAACTAAATTTCCCTTTATTTCGCCGCCTCGCCAGGGCAATCGCATTAAAATCCCGCGAAGATCCGGCAGCTTACCTTTTGATGCTTGCGCGAATGCGATCCAACGTGCCTAACTTGCCCCGTTTCGGGGTTGGCGCGGTGCAGGGTACGTAGCCCCTGCGTGGTTGGCAGTTGCAGTTCGTAGTTAACTATCTAATGTGGCGGTAATTATGTGATTTATTCTTTTGGTTTTTTAATGCCATTGCCCTGACCGCCTCGCCTTTCATTGTTTTTGTGACAGGTTTGTCATATCATCCTGTAATTCATGTACTATAGCAAAGCAGCGGCGGAATGAACCAACAGGAACACCGCGAATGTCCTGCGCGGGTCACGGCCGAGCGGGTTCATCGTATACGGAACCCCTCTTCCGAACGGGCAGGCCGTATGCGCAGCAGGTTTTTCCGGTCGCAAAAACGCTGCGCGGTCCCATTCAACCGCACCGCCTGTATTTTTCTGAAAAGAAGGCCTGATTCTTCGCGGGAGGGGAATTCGCATACAAGCGGCAGGCGCTGTCAGGTTGCGGGAGCTTGACAACCTCGCCAACGCCGGCGAGGTACAGCGCGCCGGAATCTTCACGACAACGTCTTGATGATGGTTTCAAATCATGCGAACTGGATTTTGCAGGTAACCCAGCAACGCCTGCGCCGCCCGGACGTCCGATGGTTCCTCACCGACCAGCGCACGCAACCGGCGCAAATCCGCGACCATCTGGTCGTACAGCTCCCAATCGCGCAGCAACAGCCGGCAGATGCGCGCCAACTCCGGACCGTTGCACATCTCCTGAAGAAATTCCGGAACAATGGAGTGGTTGCTGATGATGTTGGGCAGCGAGATGAACCGGGTTTTATTCAGCCGCATCAGCCAGAACGCCAGTCGCGCCGAAAGCCAGTCGCCGCGGTACGCCACCAGCATCGGGCAGCCCAGCAATCCGGCCTCCAGCGTGGTCGTTCCGCTCTTGGCAAGGCAGAAATGACTTCCCGCCAGCAATTCGCGGTGATATCCTTCCAATACCGGAATGTGCTTGGGGATTGGATAGAACTTCTCCAAATCGCCGCGCGAAAAACCCGGCGCCGCCGCCACGGCGAACGCCAGATCCGGCACATCGCGCTGTAAAATCTCCACCGCCTGCATCATCGGCTTAAAGATGTATTCCATCTCCTTGCGCCGGCTGCCGGGGAAGATGGAAATCAGCCGGGTGTTGTCGTCAAGCTCAAGAAGCCGCCGCGCCGCTTTCGGGTCGACATCCCGCACCGAGTCCATGACCGGACTGCCGACGTACTCGGCGCTGATGCCACGGCTGCGGAACCAGTCCTCCTCAAACGGCAGAATGCACAGGCAATGATCGACGTACCGCCGGATGACCTCGCATCGCTTCTGCCGCCAGGCCCAGACCTGAGGCGTGATGTAATAGACCACCGGAATGCGCGGGTACTTCCGCTTGATGGCCTTCGCCAGCCGCAGGTTGAACCCCGGATAATCGACCAGCACCACCGCATCGGGCTGAGTGCGGCCGATATAATCCAGAACCTGATGAAATATCCGGTAGATGTTGGGAAGATGCCGGACAATGGCGGCGAACCCCATGACCTTGATCGTGGCGGAATCCTGCGCGATCTCAATGCCGGCCTTGCGCAGGATTTCCGATCCCAGCGCGCTGCAACGCAGCTCGGGCCGGATCTGGCGCAATGCCTGCACCAACGCGCAGACGTGCTGTTCGGCCGAGGTGTCCCCGGTTGAAAAAAAGATATGCACTCGCCCTCCCCCCCCCGTCTTTCCGTCCGGCACGCGCTTCTGCGCCCGGCCCGCACTGCCCGTTTCAGCTCTGGCAGGAACCGGCCACCGCCGACTGCTGCATATGCAACTCTGCCGCCCCCGCCAACCGCTGGCCCGGCTGCAGATGCGCCCCGCGCAGATAATCCGCCACATCCATCTCTTTGCGCCCTTCGGGTTTGAGCCGGAGGATGGATATCGCCTTCCCGCCGCCGCAGGCTACAATCAATCCCGCATGCGGGTCGGCCGCCAGAATTTCTCCCGGCGCGTGTCCGCGACCGCCCGGAGCAAATTCCGCCACCTTCAACAGGCACAACCGCTTCTGCTGCTCCACCGGCCCGACAAAACAGTAGCAGAGCGGCCAAGGCTGAAAGGCCCGCACCCGACAGTCGATTTTAACCGGTGTTTCCCGCCAGTCAAGCAAACCTTCTTCTTTCGCAATCTTCGGCGCATGCGTAGCCAGCGGCTCGGTCTGCACCACCGGGTGCGTCCAACCCGCCTCCAGCTCACCGACCACCTTGCAGACAAGATTCGCCCCCAGAGGCGCAAGCTTGCGCAACACGCTCTCGCTGGTGTCGTCAGGCAAGATCGGCAGCCGCTCAATGGCAAGGATATCCCCCGCATCAAACCGTTCATTCAGCCGGAAGACCGTGACGCCGGTTTCCTTCTCATTGTTCAGAATCGCAAACGGCACCGGCGCCGCCCCCCGGTACTTGGGCAGAATTGACGCGTGCAAATTGACAAACCCATGCGTCGGAATCGACAGCAGACATTGCGGGATCAGCCGTCCGTAGGCAACCACGACCACCAGGTCCGGCTGATACCGCGCCAGTGCGTCGATGGTCTCCTGCGCCCGGAGCTTTTCCGGGGTGTACACCGGCAACCCGAGCTGGAGCGCACGTTCCTTGACGGCGGTCATGTGCAGTTTGCCGCCCCGCCCGGCCGGCCGGTCGGGCTGGCTGAAGACCGCGCTCACCGGCAGCCGGCTGGCGATCAGGGTGTCCAGCGTTTCGACTGCAATTGGCGCACTGCCAAAAAAGCAGATATTCATATCCATCCTTCTGCGCGAAGCCGCCGCATCCCGCGCTACTACTCCGGCTTGAAGTCCGGAGTCTGTCCGAGGCGGAACTTCTCTTCCAGTTCCTGCAAGTCCCCCCGCAACGAAAGCTTGGCCGCCAGCGATACCTTATCGACGAAGAGCACGCCCTCCAGGTGGTCGATTTCATGCTGCAGGCAGCGGGCGAAAATCCCATCCGCCACGTAGACATGGAGCTGCCCGTCAAGACCAAGCGCCTGCACCGTAACCTCCGACGGGCGCTTGACCTTCGCGCTCAACCCCGGCAGGCTCAGACACCCCTCCTCGGCGGTCTCTTTTTCCTTGCTCTTCTGCGTAATCACCGGATTAAGCAGCACCAGCGGCTGGCTGGCCGGGTCATCCGCCGACCGCTCGCCGGCATCCGCAAGGTGGATCACCACCAACCGGATGCTCCGGCCGACCTGCGGAGCCGCAAGACCAATGCCATTGGCCTCATACATGGTCTGCAACATTTCCCCGGCCAGTTGTCGCAGGGCTGGTGTGATTTCGGTCACCGGCACGGCAACCTGACGCAGCAAGGGATCGGGATAATAGGTGATTTTCAGCATTTTCGACTCAGCATAGAGGAACCGGCCGCCCGGCCGACGCTCCCGGCGCCGGCACGGACCAGACCACAACAAAAAATGTACGGCTAATTCCCGGCAAAGCAAGGGAGAGCCGCCAAACTTTCGCCGCCCCGGCCAGCCGCAACGCTGCAAGCAGCCTTCAACTGTCCGCCCGCAGCAGAGCCGGAACGGGAAACGGCCTGTCCGTTTCCGGGCAGGCCGTTTCTACCGGCTTTCGCCGTCAAGCATCGATCCCGCTACGACTCTATCGCTCCTCGAAGGGGGTCTTGCCCGGTGCCAACTTCTTCTGGTTTTCGACAAACCACTTCTGCCAGAGCGCAATGTCCGGCATATCAATCCGCTCGAGGCTCGGCCCATTGACCGAAGCAGTGTCGATCTTGCCTTTATCTTCCTTGACCTTGAAAATCACATTCCGGTACGGGGTGACGCCCGTCAGGAAGGAGAGAGCATTCTCGATGTCTCCGATCATGCCCTGATCCAGCTTTTCACGCTTCGCCTCGATATCCAGCAGCTTGATCAGCGTGTCCACCGTCGCAACGCGGTCAAACACCGTCGGCACACCCGCCAGTCCGAGAATCATGCTCCGGCGCAATTCCATCGGTACATTGTTGGTTTCCGCCGGGTTCAGCATCTGAATGATATGTTCAACAATGGTGTTTGCGACCGCAACGACGGCCGACTCCGGCACTTTTTTGCTGTTTCCCCCCATCCCGATCAGAACGTCAATCAGCGCCCGATTGATCGTCGCAAGGGTCTGGTAGGCGAGCGGATGCGTCTGGCTGGGAGCGGCCACCGACAACAGAAGCTGGGCGATCTTGGCATCCTGGGCGCTAACGCGCATCAAAAAGTGAACCGCCGCAACCACATCCCGGTCATCACCGGTCTTGAGCATATTCTGTACCGCATCCAGCAACTGGCTGGTGGGCTTGTAAGCGCCGCTGCTGCCGAGGACGCCTCCGCTACGGGTAATGTTACTGATGATCCCTTCCAGACAATCCAGCAGCGAAACCCGGATCGACTTGTCCTTGGGATCACTGGCCCTCATGAACCGCTCGGACAACAGCTCCGCCAGTTTGCGATCCGTGGTTGCGTTGTTCACAATCCCATTGCGCAATCCCCAGAGGACGGCATCCAAGACCTCGATGGAGGTTTCCCGCTGCAAGCCCTCCATCAGCAGCTCGCGCGCATCCGCCCGACTGCTGTATGCGCCGAGGCAGCGATAGACCCCCGCGACCATGGCATCCGGCAAATCCTTTTTATTCGCCAGCAGGTTCTTCAGAATCAGAAAGACCTTGTCCGTCACGGGGTTGGGACCGGTGGAGATCGGCGTCTGATTTGCCACATTAATCAGCAATTTCAGCGCCTCCAGCCGCAACTGGAAGGGGTACCCCTTCGGGTTTTTCTGGGTTTGCGCGTTGGCCGGCAGCAGGAGGTCGTTGAGCATTTCCATCATGTTGGGCAGGACGATGCTGTTGCGCTGCAAAGCGAGCAGCGTCTGGAGCGCATAGCAGCGAATCAACGTATTCGGCTCGTTGGGGTCCAGCACGATCGCCTTCACCTTATCCGCCACCGTCAGCTCCGTCGCCACGGCTTGATCGGTAAGCATCTGAAGCGAAAGCAATGCGCGCTGCCGCTCGGTGGTCAAAGGCGACTGCAAGTCGTGCAGATCGATGACCGCCTGCTCGCGCGGCGATACGCGGTCGGCGGCAGTGACGTTGACAGCGACAAAGGAAATCAGCAGGAACAGGGCGAACAGGTGGCGAGTCATCTTTGGCATCCCCCGAGTACGGACAGAAAAGCAGACACGTTGCGGACAGACACTGTACCGGCCGGCGCCGCGCACCCGTAAAACCGGATCGCTGCGCGCCTTCTCCCGTTTTCAAAACCGCGCGGACGGCCGCCCCGCACGAAAACCGAGATTCCCCGGATTATAATAGGTTGCAGCCTGATTTAACAGAATTTTTTACCGCATTTCTCAACTGCTACCGATATTCGCCACCGACGCATTCCGTTAGCCGGCGCGCCCTCCACGCCGGTTGCCGCCATCCCCTTGCGCAGGCGACCCGATATTCCACGTGATTTCACCCGGCCCGATGCATACAATGTACCGCAAGCGTTCGGCGGACGCCCTGTTCCTGCCGCCACGGGAGTTTGCCATGCCAGAAATCGATCCGGCCGCTCCGCCGCCCGCCTCCGCCGGCGCGTTGCCAGTCCCCCGCCGGCGGTGTCGACGCGGCCCGCTGTTGTTTCTGGGGTCGCTGTTCCTGTCAGGGTTGATCGTGTGCGGAGGGATCAACCTGATGATGTTGCAGCGTTATGACTGGGGGGGAGAACCGGTTTTGGAACCCGCCAGGGCGCAGAGCGTGCGGGTGGCGATTGTTCCCGGCGCGGCGGTCTATGCCGATGGCCGGCTCTCGCAAATTCTGGGGGAGCGGCTGCAAACGGCGCTGGAACTGTATCAGGCAGGGAAAATCCAGAAAATCCTCGTGTCCGGTAACAACCAGCTTCAGCACAACCGCGAGTCGGAGATCATGCGCCTCTGGCTGATCCGCAAGGGAGTCAAGGATGCCGACGTGCAGAGCGATCACGCCGGTTTCCGTACCCTCGACACCTGTGCGCGGGCCGCGCAGGTCTGGAAACTCGGCAACGAAAAGATCTGCATCATCACCCAGCGTTTCCACCTGCCGCGCACGCTGTATCTGGCGCAGGCATGGGGACTGCAAGCCGTGGGGGTCAGCGCCAACGGCGATGGCTGGAATACCCGTCCCGCCGACCACTTCCGCGAGGCGCTGGCGCGCATCAAGGCCTGGCTCGACATCAACATCCTTCAAACCCGGCCCCGCTACTTCGGCCCGGCCGAATCCATCTGACCGCTCCTTCGCGCAAAAAAAGGGCCCCCTCGACGAGGGGGCCCTTGCGCATTACTTCCGTCCGGGTCAGAACGATTCCTGCGATTTGCGTAGCTCGCGGCTGCAGCGGCAGAGTTCGTCAAGATCCATCTCCCGCAGGAACACGAACCCGCGCGTCGCCCGGATCAGCGGCGACTTGTGGTTGTAGAACCACTCGCGCCCCAGGCAGGTCTGCAGCGTCCGGTACTGCTCGACCTGAATCTTCCGCGCCAGTCCGCAGAAGGGGCCGTCGTATTCAAAGCTCGGGAAGGACGCCTCTTTCTGCGAGATGTAGGTGTTGAGGAACGAGCTTTCCAGCACCGAGAACATATTCAGGGACACCGGCACATAGAGGTTCGATTCGCTGGGATGGAAGCGATACCAGACGTTGCGATAGCCCCAGACCTTCACTGCCTTGCCGCTCTCGGCGGCGTAATTTTTGAGCGCCTCGGTGATCGCCTGCATGACCTTGTAGTGCGTGTCGGGACCGCTGCCCTCGGGGTCGAAAGCCAGGCTGATGACATCCGGCGCGGTCTCGCGGCAGAGATCCATGATCGGCGGAACGTCGCGGTTGCGTTCGGGCTCCTGCGTAAAGATGTCGCCGGAATAAAAGCCCAGCCGCAGATGGCGGATGTAATCGGTATTCCAGCCGAAGTAGCCCCACAGGCATTCCGACTCCCACTCGCGGATCATGCCCTTCAACTTCTGGATCTGCGCCGGGTCTTTCTGGCCGGGGTATGCCCCCGCCAGATAGGCGCGGATATCGAGGATCCGGCGCCGGATCTGCGCGACCTCTTTTTCGTCATACACATCGATCAGATTCCGCAGCATCCGGCGCGATACGCCCGCATCTTGCAGCGCGGGATCGGCCGCCGCGATGCCGTCGAGATACGTCCAGACATCGCAGTTGCGCCCGTCGCGGTTGGCAGGCTCGAAATACCCGATGGCACTGAGCCGCCCGGTGAAATCGGAATCGCCGTCGGTATAGGCCAGCAGCTTGAGCAGCAGGCCGTCGAGATACTGATTGGTGACGGAGGTGAAGCCGCTGGTCATCGTGGCGAAATAGTGCTGGTTGCTGGCCGGGCGAATGGCGCGCACGACGGCAGGCATGTAGCCGAGCATGACGTCGTCATGGTGCGGTTCGGTGTGCAGGAAGGTCTGGCCGGTCTGGGACGCCATGCCCTTCTCGATCCGTTCGACTAGCGCGTCCGCGACCTCCTGCCGCACCTCCTGAAAGTTCCGCCCCGAGGCCGTCAGCGCGGCGTTGGCGTATGCGGAAGCGGATGCATCGGCGGCCGTCAGGTCGCAAAGCTTGCGGTTGTGCTGTACGCTCAGATCGATGATAGCCTTTTCAAGCTG
>CAYWTJ010000098.1:0-6072 GCA_964460225.1 uncultured Planctomycetaceae bacterium
CAGTTGGCAAATTTTCGGGTTGCCTTTTTCTCGCTACCGGAGGGTTCCGTTTGGCTCGCGTTCTTGTGCAAAGAGTCCGGAGAGCGTAAGGACGTGGCGGGCATTTCATATGCAAGTCTGGCAATATTCGGATCGATGGTGCAGGTGTCGCCCCTCGGACAGGAAAAAGCGCCGGACGGAGAAACGCCGGTGGAGAAGGTGCGCAGCATTTTGAAGGCGGCGGTCGAATGCCGACAGAAGGAATATGAAAAAGAACAGGCGTATTTGCGAATGCTGATTGAGGGGAAACCGGATACGGACGGATCGAAGTCACTTTCGCGCTGAAACGGCGCGGACGGCGAAGAAAGGTGCAGCAAAGATGGCGGATGACGCGAAATCCATGGAAGCAATCAAACGGGTGGAGGACGGAATCAACAGCGTGCTGCTGGGGCAGAAAACGCTGGTGCGGGACTTCCTGACCGGCATCCTCGCCGGCGGGCATGTGCTGCTCGAAGGTTTGCCGGGACTCGGCAAGACCCAGATGGTGCGCACCTTCTGCCAGCTCTGCGGACTGGAGGCACGGCGCATCCAGTTCACCCCCGATCTGATGCCTCTCGACATCACCGGTTCCAACCTGATGCGTGAGCGCGGCGGCGAAAAGACCTTTGAATTCAGCCCCGGCCCGGTATTTGCAAACCTTGTCATCGCTGACGAAATCAACCGCGCCAGCCCCAAGACGCAGGCTGCGCTGCTGGAAGCGATGCAGGAGCGGCAGGTCACGGTACTCGGCAAGACCCACATCCTGCCCCGGCCATTTGCGGTGCTTGCCACGCAGAACCCGATTGAGCTGGAAGGAACCTATCCCCTGCCGGAGGCGCAACTCGACCGTTTCCTCTTTAAACTGAACGTCGAGGATGTCGGGGCGGATATTCTGCAGAAGATTGCCCTCGGCGCCATTGGCGGCAAGCTGCCGGATCTTGACCCGGTGCTGACGCGCGAGGAATTCGCGGGTGCGCTGGAGGACGTGGGCCGCGTCGAGCTCTCCGCCCCGGTGGCGGGGTATATCGCGCGGCTGGTGGTGGCGACGCGCCCCGGTTCATCGGACGGCGCGGCGCAGTACATCAAGTTTGGCGCAAGTCCGCGCGCAGTCATCGGCCTGGCGGCAGCGGCGAGGGCGCGGGCCTTCCTCGAGGGCCGGCGGACCGTGGGCTTTGAGGATGTCAAGGCCGTGGCGCTGCCGGTACTGCGGCACAGAGTGCTGCTGGATTATCAGGCGCGACTGGAGGGGGTCGACTCGGATAAGGTCGTCACGGAACTGATCGTCTCGACACGAGAGCTGGACCGTTCCGAACCTGAGTCACTGGCAACCAGAATCGCGCAAGGCCGCTGACAGGCAGCCTGACATTGTGGCACATGGAACCGCTGTGCGCACACAAGATCAACGGGGGGAGATTTCAGTATGCGTCGTATCTCAGAAGCGCCGTCCGCTGGAGCGCGCGCAAGCACGCAGGCGCTCTGGCGCACCGGTTTGCGGTGGCTTTTTCTGCTGCTGCTTGGATTCGGCTCCGGAACCGGATGGGCGGAAGACTGGGAATTAAGCTATACCGCCGGCGGCATGGAGCTGGATTCCGCCGGTTACACACCGCTGTATCTGGACATCAAAAACCCGCGCAAGCAACGGCTGGACATTGACCTGACCGGGTCGAACTACAGCAACGTGCGTTACCGGTTTGTCCGCCAGATCAATCTGGGCGACAATACCGATTTGCGCCTCGAAATCCCGGTTCCCTCCGGAGTCAGCAACTACAACATCAAACTTACCCAGCAGCAGGGCCGTTCACTGGAAAGCTATTTTCACCCGAAGTCCGGCTCCCGGTACGGCTCCTCCACCACCAACAACAACATCTTCACATTAAACGGCAAGCTGCATGGCGTGATCTCCGACCATCTGGCAAAAAACCGGCGTGGCCCCCAGCCGACGGAAGCAGTAACGCTCCACCCCTACAAGCTTCCCGTCTTGTGGCAGTCGTATGCCGGATTGCGGGGCGTAATCATGATCGAACCCAACGACCTGACCAAGTTTACCGACCGGCAGCGCGAAGCGATCTCCCAATGGGTGCGCTGGGGCAACGGCCGGATCTGGCTGATCGGCGCAGATCCGATGGCCGACGCCAGAGGTTTGGGGCTGAATCTGGGGCAAGCCTCGACGCGCCTCAGCGGAGGCATTACCGTTTACGAATGCATGACCGGCCAGGTCTGGACCAAAACGGATCAAGATTTTTCGCGCTGGACGGACACCAACATTGAGGACCTCCGCGGCATCGTGTCGGACTTGGATACCGCGAACCTGACATTCAGCGGCGGAAACGGGCTGCTGGAGGGGCTGGGGCTGATCTCTGCCTGGGCGATCACGGGCATACTCCTGATTCTGGGTGTCTGTCTGGGACCGGTGAACTACCTGTACATTCGCCGCACCCGGTCCCTACTGCTGTTTTTCATCACCACACCGATCCTTGCGCTTCTGGGATCACTGGCGGTCTTCGGCTATTCGGCATTTTGCGAAGGCTGGAGCGCCAAATTCAAGGAAGCTGCCCTGCTGATCGCCGAGAGCGGCAACGATGCAGGGGCGCTCTATCACGCCCGGGGAATCTACTCCGGCCTCTCCGGTCGCACGCTCAACTTCCCGGAGAATGCGCTGCTGTTTCCGTTCCGCAAGAACACCACGGGCAGTCAGGTCTTTGACACAGACCTCACCAACGGCATCCGCCTGACCGGCGGCTGGATTTCGCCGCGCACGCCTTCGGGAATATTGAGCGTCACCCCGGTCACGGCCCGGATGGGAATCGACATCGTCCGGGAGGGAAATGACTATTACGCGCTGAACACCCTCAGCCACTCCATACGCACGTTAACCGTTGCGCTGCGCGACAGCCGCTGCGCGACGGCAACGAACCTGCGTCCCGGCGAGCGGCGCATCCTGCTGATTGAGCGTGACAACAAGACCCGCGACGATCTGCGCGGCAAAGTCAGTTCCCTGTTCCACAATCTGCCCTTCGGAGAGCTGCGTATTCTTGCCGAATGCGAAGGGTTGCCCTACATGGATGACAACGGCCTGAACGGAGACAAAATGTTTGGCTCGTACTTCTACGCCGCCTCTGGGCGCATGCTGGAAAATCTGGCCCTGCCAGAAAAAGCCGGCGGCATCGAGCGCACCAGCGGCACAACCGCGAAAGGAGAACGGCCGTGAGCAGCTCAATCATGGTGGAAGTGCGCGGGTTATGCAAACGTTTCGGCAGCGTCAAGGCGGTCAATGATATCAGCTTCAGCTTCTGCTCGGGCGAAGTGCACGGCTTCATCGGGCCAAATGGCGCCGGTAAGACGACCACCATGCGTATGATCGCCACCTTGGAGCAACCCGACGAGGGCGACATTCTGATTGACGGCGTGTCCGTGGTGGGATATCCCGAAACCACCCGCCCGTTGACGGGATTCATGCCGGATTATCTGGATTCGTACCCGAATATGCTCGTGCATGAGTATCTGGATTTTTATGCGCGCGCTTATGGCCTGCTCCCGCAGCGCCGCCGCGAACGGATTGACAATGTTGTCGAATTCACCGGCCTCGGGGAGATGCGTGAGCGGCAGGTGGAAGCGCTGTCAAAAGGCTGGAAGCAACGACTGAGCCTCGCCCGGGTTCTGCTGAACGACCCGAAGGTGCTGATTCTCGATGAGCCGGCGGCCGGGCTGGACCCGCGCGCGCGAATTGAATTGCGCAACCTTGTGCGGCTGCTGGCGGAACACGGCAAAGCCGTGTTCATCTCCAGCCACATTCTTACCGAACTTTCCGAGCTCTGCGAATCGGTCACGATCATCGAACACGGCAAGATCAAGGCCAGCGGTTCCATCGGCAGTCTGCAGAAGAAAATCGACCATGGGCACCGGGTCGAGGTTCATCTGCTGGAGCATTCCGAGGACGAGCGGAAGCGGCTTGAGCGTTTTCTGGCCGAGGTGCAGGGCGTAGGACACGTGCATGCGCTGCGCACCGGGGCGGCCTTCTCGTTTGACGGGGATCGGGCCTTTCAATCCAGCCTGCTGCGCAAGCTGCTGGAGAATCAGTTCCACATCACCGATTTTCATGGCGCTACCTCCGATCTGGAGGATGCCTTCATTGTTCTGACCGGGCATGACGGGGAACAAAGCGCGGGGGATGCAAAATGACCGAACAACCGGCGCTGCAGGCGCAGCCGGACCGCAAATCGCTACTGCAGCGGATTACAGATTACATCGACTGGCGGGCCAATCCGGTATTGGTGAAAGACCTGCGCCTCTGGATGCGCGGCAAGCTCTTCATCATCATGTTCTTTCTGCTGGTGATGCTGGTCGTGATCGGATCGGGACTCTACACCTTCATGGCGCGCGAATGGGACTCCAACGGCAAGGTGCTCTGGGGCGTTCTGTTCGGCGCGATGCTTGCGGTATGCGGCGCCGTGGTGCCGAACATGATCTACGAGCGTTTCCGCGCGGAACTGAAAAACCGCGCCACGGAGCTTGCGATGCTCTCCGAGCTGACGGCAGCCCGGATCGTACGCGGCAAGCTGCTCAGCGCCTGGTGCGGCTCCTTGCTGGTGATTTCAGCGGCGGCGCCGGCCTTCTCGACGGCATACCTGCTGGGCGGCATCGACTTTCATATGGCATTTTACTTCATAGCCTGGATGATCTGGGTGGTAATCGTCATGCCGACGATTCAACTGATGCTGGCTACTCTTGGCGCGCACGTGGGCTTCCGGCTGTTCGCCATCGTCGCTTTTCTGGCGCAGTTCATCGGCGCCATCAGCATGGCTTCGGGATTCTATGTTTCTTTCATTTGCGACAATAATTTGAACGACAAAGAGGTCTGGATCGTCTCGGGCTTTCTGTATTTCGGTGGACTTGCGCTGGCTTATTTCTTCTATCATGTCGCAATCTCACGTCTGCGCGGCGACAACGAAGACCGGGAATTCGCCCCCCGGTTTATCCTGAGCCTGACCGCGCTGATCGCGGCGCTGGCGCTCGGCATCGTCCTGCTTCATACCGCATTCATGCACAAAGGGCATGTCCTGCTGGCATCAGCAAACGTCGTTTCCTGGATCGTGGGCATCGGCTTTCTATTCATCACCCGCACGACCGACCACCTGCCGGTGCGACTGACGCTGAACTGGCCGCGGATGGGAATCGGGCGTCTGCTGTTTTATCCGGGCAATCGTCGGTTGTGCGCCTTTGCGCTGGCGAATTATCTGGTGGTATTCATTCTGGTCCTGTTGAGCGCTCTGGTCGAGAATTCCGCAATCAACCGCGATTGGTATCAAATCGCCAGCATCGCCCTGCTGCCCTATCTGGTCATCGGTGCGGGATTGGTGGCGCATGATATTCTGGTCGTCCCGTTCTGCAACCGCCGGGGATGGCGCTCATCCGCGATCATCAGCATCGTCGGAACCAACATCGGTCTGGGATTTGCCAGCGCGATCCTGTTTGTCCTGACCTACGTGGACCAGTCCCTGCGCGGCATCAGCAACTATTTGCTCTGCATCAGTCCCGCTGGCTTCCTGTTTCAGATGGCCCGTTCCGCAGACCTCGGCTCCCTTCAGGCAGCGACGCTGATCCTCATCATCGAATCCATACTAATTACCGTATTTCTGCTGGTGATCGTCGCCTCCGCCTGGGCGGAGGGGATGCGACATCACATTAGCGGCGCCGGCAAATACACCATCTCCACGGCGGAGGAACATGCGGAATAATCGTTTATTCCCCCTCACAACTATAGTGAAGGCAAACCTCTCATGACGCGTGATGAATTGATTTCGCTTGCCGCCCGGCTTTCCGCCAGCTACCGGCTGGTCCCGCCCGCGCAACTCAGTCGCGGACCGGCTGGCGTGTATGGCGGCAGCGGCAGCGGCAATTCCATTGACTTCCACGACTTCCGGGAGTATCAGCCCGGTGACGATCTGCGCCGGGTAGACTGGCGCGCCTATGCCCGCAACGAGCAGATGCAGCTCAAGCTGTACCGCGAGGAGGTCTCGCCGCTGGTCGAGATTCTGCCGGACACCTCCCTGAGCA
>CAYWTJ010000099.1:0-35424 GCA_964460225.1 uncultured Planctomycetaceae bacterium
AGGACGACGAGCTTGCGGTTCGGGTCGATTTCAACGCGGCGGCGGGATTGGGCAAGCGCGCGGAGGTGAAGGTCAAGCTGGGCGACAAGATCGTCGGCAAGGAGAGCGTTGACCTCCAGGACGGCCGCTTCAGCAAAGAGATCACCATCAAGGCCGAGGAAAAGGGCGATTTCACGCTGACGGTCGAGGTCGAGCCGCTGCCGGGCGAAGCGTTCACCGAAAACAACCGCATCCAGAAACGCGTGCGCGTGATCGACGACGCCATCCGCATTCTGATCGCCATTGATACCCCAAGCTGGGAGTACCGCTACCTCAAGGGCTTCCTCAACAGCGACAAACGCATTCAGACCAAGGTGTTCATCAACAGCGGCGATATGCGGCGCTCCCGCAGCGACGAGCAGTTCGTCGAACGCTTTCCGGAATACAACGAACTGCGCAAGAACTACGACTGTCTGATTCTGAATAACATTACTGCGGAGGAGCTGACCTCGCGCAAGATTGAGGATATTCGCAAGTATGTCGCGGAGGACGGCGGCGCTTTGATCGTCATCAGCGCCCCGAAGGGTACGCCCGGTTCGTTTGCCGGGACCGCGCTGGAACAGATGCTGCCGGTGTCGTTTACCCGCATTTCCGAGGATGAGGCGCAGGACCTCGTACCGGGCGCCGCGCAGCCCTTCAATTTCAGCCTCACGCGGGAAGGGCAGTATCACGTGGTGACCCGGCTGACGCCCAAGCAGGAAGATAACATGAAGGTCTGGGCGGAACTGCCGGGCAGCCTGTGGTACTATCAGGGCATCCGCCGCCTCAAGCCGACTGCGGTCTCGCTGGCCGATCATGCGACCGCACGCAATGAGTACGGCCGGATTCCGCTGGTTGCCTTCCAGCGCTTCGGCAAGGGGCAGGTGCTGTTTCTCGGCACCAACTCCTTCTGGCGCTGGCGTTACAAGGTCGGCAACCGCTATACCAACCGTTTCTGGGGACAGACCATTCAGTTCATGGGCCTGCCGCACCGGCTGGGGCATTTGAAGGAGGTGCAGTTCCAGTTGCAGGGGCGCGACTTCCTGGAGGGCGAACAGATTCCGGTTACGCTGTCGGTGGTGACGAAGGACTACGTTCCGCTGCTGGCGGAGAAGGTGACGGTCGTCGCGGAGGAAATGACCACGAAGGAAAAGCAGGAGTTCGAGGTCAAGGCGGCAGAGGGCAAGACGGGGTTGTTCTCGGGCAATCTGGTGCTGCGCAAGGGCGCGTGGAAGCTGTTCGCCATGGGCCGGGCGGATCAGGGCGACGTGGTGGTGGACATCCGCGAGTCGCGGCTGGAGTACGAAAAGCCGGTGATGCAGAAGAAAGTGCTGGAGGAGGTGGCGGTCAACTCTGGCGGCAAGTTTGTCCCGCTGGAGGAAACCGGCAAAATTCTGCAGTATCTGCAGACGATGTCGAAACCGTCGCGGGAGCGGAGCGAGATTCCGCTCTGGGATTTCTGGCTGATCTTAATCCTGGTGGTGGGGACGAGTTCCGCGGAATGGGTGCTGCGCAAGTACAAGGATCTGCCATAAAGGATCTGCTATACCATGAAACGTTATCCCAAGACTGATCAGATCGAGAAGACCCTGCTGGCGGCGGGCGAGGCGCGCCGGCGGCAGACCTTTCTTAAGGGCCTGTCCCTGTGGGGCAGCGTGGGGCTGTTCGCTCTGCTGGTGTTTTTCTTCATCGATTACCTGACGCGCATTCCGTACCCCATCCGCTTTCTGCTGGTGGCCGGCGCGGCGTATTATTTCGGTCGGCGCTTCTGGCGGGAGTTTGTTCTGCCGCTGCGCAAACCGCTGTCGCCCGATGACGTGGCGCTGCTGGTGGAGGCGCGCAATCCGGGGCTGCAAAGCCGGCTGATCTCCGCGTTGCAATTCCAGCGGCTGCAGACGATTCCGGCCGGGGTCTCGGAGGATTTGGTTGACGGCGTAGTGCAGCAGGCGCTGGCGCAGTCCGAGAAGCTTGATGTCGAGGGGATCATTGACCGTAGCTGGCGCAAGCGCGGAGTGCAGATGGCCGCTGGCGCGGTGGTCTTATGGCTGCTGGTCATGGTCATCGCCCCCGGTGCGTCGGTGCGCTACTTCCTGCGGCTGGGGCTGCCCTTCATCGAGTACCCCCGCAACACCCACATCACCGCCGTGAATTTTCCCGAGTACATCCCCGAAGGGGAGGCGACCGTCGTGACGATTACGGCCGCCGGCGATCTGCCGCGCGTTGGCGCGGCGTATTATACGCCCGACAAGGATGGCGATACGCAAAATCTCGAGATCTTGCACGATGAGAAGACCCCCGGCACGTATCGCCTTGCGCTGCCGCCGCTATTTGCGCCCGGCGAGTTGAGCATTGCCGTCGGTGACGATGAATGGGGGCCGAAAGAGGTGATTCCCGAGAAGCGGCCGTATCTGACCGCCGTGCAGTTGCAGGTAACGCCGCCGCCGCATACCAACATCAAGCCGTTTACGGCGGATTCAGGCAGCTCGGTGGTTCCTTCGGGCAGCCAGGTGCAACTCCTGCTGACGCCGAGCAAGCCGCTGAAAGAGGCAAAGCTGGCGCCCAAGGGCGAAAATGGTACGGTTCCGGAGCTGAAGGCAGGAGAGGCCAACCGCTGGATCGCCGCGTTTACCGCCGACAAATCCTTCAGCTACACCGTCAATCTCACGGATAAGCTGGGGTTGATGAACGTGGAGCCGCCGCTGTTTTACGTAAGTGTCACCGAAGATCAGCCGCCGGTTCTGAGGGTCGCATCGCCGGAAGCATCCGTGGAGATCGCCGCGCCCAGCAGCTTGCCGGTCGACTTCGAGGTCCGTGACGAATACTCCGTCAGCGAGGTCGTCATCAAGTATCAGGTATACGATTCTTCCGCCGATGACCCCGAGAAGGCGACAACCAATATCTTTACGGACAAGGCGCGGCCGGTCAAGGTTTTCGATACCGTCAAGCCGGACAAACCGGTGTTCTTTTATAAAGGCAAGTGGGACAACCTCAAAGTCGGCGTTCCGGCGGGGAAGTTGATCCGCATGTGGATTGAGGCGAAAGACAACTCTCCGAAGGGGAATACGGCGCGTTCGGGCGACCTGATGATCCGCGTCATCAGTACCGAAGAGTATAAGGCGATTCTGATGCAGCGGCTGGGCAAGCAGATGGAGAACGCCGAGGATGTGATTAACAACATCAAGGTCAGCGGACGCGAAATCGAGAAGCTCAAGGATAAGTAGCCTGGACTGAACACAGGTCAAAACAGCCGGACGCAGGTGACTGCGGCCGGCTGTTTGTTGTGTCGCAAGCGCGGGCGTTTTCAGGCAGGATCGTGCGGCGGCTGGCCGCCGGTGGCGCTGAGATACTGTTTGACCTTGATCGCCAGCAGCGCGAGGTCGGCCGGCGAGACGCCGGAGATCTTTGCCGCCTGTCCGATCGTCTCGGGGCGGATGGCGGCCAGCTTGTCGCGGGCCTCGTTGCGCAGACCCGAGATGGCGTGATAGTCGAAGGCCTCCGGAATGCGCATGTTGTCGTTACGCTTGAGACGCTCGATCTGCCCCTGGTGCCGGTCGATGTAACCTTCATACCGCGCTTCGATGGTGACCTGTTCGCGGGCGCGGGCGCTGACGCCGCCGAGGAGTTCCGGTTGCTGCGCGGCAACGGCGTCCCAGGTGGATTCGGGATTCCGCAGAAGCTGTTCCAGCGTCCGGCCATCGACGCCATGCGAGCGCAGCGTCTGTTGGGTCGCGGCAATTTCGGATCGCAGCGCCTCCACACGGCGGGCGCGGTCTTCGCCAACCAGTCCGATCGCGGCCGCGCGGGCGGTGAGGCGCAGATCGGCGTTGTCCTGCCGCAGCAGGAGCCGGTACTCCGCCCGGCTGGTGAAGAGCCGGTACGGCTCGTCGGAGCCGCGCGTGACGATGTCGTCAATCAGCACGCCGATGTAGGCCTCCTCCCGGCCGAGACGGAACGGTTCGCGTCCCTGTACCTTGAGGGCGGCATTGATGCCGGCGTATAGCCCCTGCGCCGCGGCTTCCTCATAACCGGAGGTGCCGTTGATCTGCCCGGCCAGATACAATCCCGCCACGGCCTTGGTTTCCAGGGTATCGCGCAGGGCGCTGGGGTGGATGGCATCGTATTCGACGGCATAGCCGTAGCGTGCGATCTGCGCCTGCTCCAACCCCGGCACGGTGTGAATCATCCGCTCCTGCGCGGCATAGTCGATGCTGGTGGAGAGGCCGTTGAGGTACAGCTCGCCGGTATGCCGGCCCTCGGGTTCGACGAAGATGTGGTGCTTGCCCTTCTCGGGGAAACGCGCGATCTTCAGCTCGAACGACGGGCAGTAGCGCGGGCCGACGCCCTGAATCTGCCCTGAAAACAACGGCGCCTGCGCCATGATTTCTTCGATGACGCGCTGGGTCGCCTCGTTGGTCCACGTTGCCCAGCAGGGGAGTTGTTCCAGCTCCAGCCGGTCGGTGAGGTAACTGAACGGCTGCGGTGGCTCGTCGCCGGATTGCCGCTCCATTCGGGAAAAGTCAACGCTCGCCGCCAGCACGCGCGGACAGGTGCCGGTCTTCAGGCGCAAGAGCGGCAGGCCGAGGTTCCGCAGACTGCCGGAGATCTCCGCTGCGGCCGGCTCTCCGAAGCGTCCGCCGGGTGCGATGTGCGGGCCGATGTGCGTCTTGCCGCCGGGAAAGGTGCCGGTGCAGACGATCATGGCCCGGCAGGAGATTTCGCAGCCGATGGCGGTGCGGGCGCCGACGATCCGGCCGCCTTCGACGAGAATGTCGATGACCCGGTCCTGCCGCAGGAGGACGCCGGGGGCGTGTTCCAAGTAGCACTTCATCCAGTGCTGATACGCCCACTTGTCGGCCTGTGCGCGTGGCGAACGGACCGCCGGGCCTTTGGAGGATTTCAGCATGCGAAATTGGATGCCGGTGGCGTCGATGGCAAGCCCCATCGCGCCGCCGAGGGCATCGATTTCGCGGACGAGTTGTCCTTTGGCGAGGCCGCCGATGGCCGGGTTGCAGGACATCTGTCCGACGGTGTCGAGGGACATGGTGACGACAAGAGCGCGCAGCCCCAGCCGCCCGGCTGCCAGCGCCGCCTCGCACCCCGCGTGACCCGCACCGATTACCAGAATGTCCGTTTCAATTGCCATGATCCGTCGACGCTTTCTTGATTTGCGATTTACCGTTTTTTGGTCGTTCCGGCGCAGGCGACGGTTTCGTAGACGCCTCTGCCCAGAGTCAGAAGAAACAGGCCCAGCGGGAGCAGGACGAGGCAGGGCAGGATGCCCGGCCGGAGGAGGCAGACCGCGGCATAGCAGAGAAAACCGCAGCCAGGAACCAGCAGCCCGAGCCGCTCCCGCTTTTGGTCGCGCGATTCCGCATGGATTGCATGAACCACCGCAATCCCCCCCAGCAGAACGCCGAAGATCAGCATGGCAACGCCGATGATCAGATTCATGACGTTTTCGTCGCGTCCTTGCTGGTGGCGAAGCGAATCAACTCGACTCCTGCTTCGGAGAGAAGCGCCAAGGCGAGTTCGTCGGGATAGCTTTCGGCGCAGATGACCTTCGTCACCCCGGCGTTGATGAGCATCTTCGCGCACAGCACGCACGGCTGCGTGGTGCAATACAGCGTCGCCCCTTCAATCTGAATTCCGTAGGCGGCCGCCTGCAACAGAGCGTTCTGCTCGGCGTGCAGCGCCCGGCAGATTTCATGCCGTTCGCCCGAGGGGACATTTTGCGCCATGCGCAGGCAGCCGGTTTCGGCGCAATGGCGCAGGCCGCGCGGTGCGCCGTTGTAGCCGGTGGCGAGAATGCGTTTCTCCTTGACCAGCACCGCTCCGACCTGACGGCGCAGGCAAGTGCTGCGGGTCGCCACTACGCCGGCGATCGTCATGAAATATTCGTCCCAACCCGGACGGCTCCATTCGTGCTGTTCCATGCTGAATTATACTCCGTGAGTTGCGCGGTCCCGGCGGGGATTGCCGGTACGAATGTCCGCGTGCATACAGCGGGAAGTATAGCGATAATGTGTCGTCATTCCAGAACTTCCCGCCCTCCCACTCACCCCCGACAGGGCAGGCGCATGAAAAATCGGCCAAAAAAAGAGCGTTACGCGGAAATCCCTGACCGATTTTGCCATGCGCTTGCGGCCGTGTGGCTCAGGGCTTGAGGTTGACGCGGGTTCGGGGCGCGCGGCTTCATGCGGTGTTAGAGGTTCCAGCAACGCGTTTTCGCTGTTTTGTGCGGTCGTACCGGTATTGCAGCGCCCCCGTCGCGGTGCCTCTGCAAACGCGGCGAAGCACTGAAGATTTTACCCGGAAAATCCGATAACTACTGCCGGTGGCGCCCGCGCGAGCGCGGCAACCCATTGCGGAATCGGATCATAAAGAAAGAGGGGGTACTTGTGGCAACGAAGGCGGCGGGTGGCGGAGGAGGTGGTGGGATGAATGAAACCTTCAAGCACGTTTCTATTTTCATCGTGTTTTTGTCCTGTGCGATCTATCTGGACAAATTGCGCATTTTCGTGTCCGGATATTTCAACTTTGATTTCGGCCAGACCGTCATGCTGCTCTGTGATTCAACGGCGGTCGTCATTCTTTTTCACGTCTTATACCACTACTTCGGACGCTGGCCGGAGAAGGTCGCCTACATTCTTGCCGCAGTGATGGTCGCACTGACGCTAATTCTGATGCACTTTAAGGTTCTGCACCTGAATTAGCGGCGCGCAAGCGGCGGCAGGGTGAGGCCCTTCATTGGAAACTGCCCCCGGGGGGCAGTTTTTTTCAAATGGCGCGGTTGACGGCGACGCAGGGCGGAAATGGCGGCCGGCGGGGAAATACTTCTTGCAGTCGTGGAGGGCGAATGGTAGAGTATAGACTGTGCTAATCTCGCAATCCTGCACGGGTTAGAGGTGTTGTCAGGGACAGGGGCCAGAAAGGACGGACTGCCATGCGCAGAAATTTCACGCTGTTGGAGATGATGGTTGTAATGGCCATCGCCATGATCATGATGGGCCTGATCGCCAGCGGCTACCAGAAGGTCAAGCAGGGGCAGAATTTGAGCATTGCGGCCAATACGGTGCAGGGGGCTCTGCAATCCGCCCGTTCCCAGGCGATGCAGTTGAATACCGTGGTCTATGCCTATTTCCTGGATGGCGGAAAGTACGACTGGGATTTCGGCCTGATGGATACCAACTCCTCCGGCGCGGCTTCCCCGAAAACCTCCGATACCGCCGACGGTTATCTTCGTGCATACACGGCCTATGACGTCCCGTATGATGTCTGGCTGGTGACGAAGGACGGTGCTGATATTGCGCACAACCCCCTGCCCAACGGGGCGGCTTGGGTGAGTCTGGGCTTTGGCGCCGGAACTGACGCCTCAAGTCAGACGGCGGCCTACAAGCAGGTTCCGGCCAGCACCACGGATACCCGGTGGAAATACTCGGTCGATCCGGGCCTCACCAAGGGGCTGGGACGAAACTGCTCGCTGATTATCGCTTTCACGCCGTCGGGAACCGCATGGCCGATTACGGCGACCGCCCGCGAAATGACCACCGCTTTTTACGTCAATACACTGACCAATATCCGCATCTATTTGCTCGATGAGCTGATCGGCACGCCGTCTCCTTCCTCGATTACGGCTGCTTCGACGGCTCCGTTCGTTCCCCTGACAGATCTGTGGGCCTCAGGGATATCGGAGTCTTCGCTGTCCGAAGTTACCTATAAGGCGGACCTCAACGGCGACGGGGATATGACCGATACCTCAGTCGCGGTCGACCTGAACGGCGATGGGGATACGGCGGATTCCTTCACCATTTATAACACGCCGCACGGTGCGACAAATCCTGCGAAAATGAAGTGGCTCACCATTAAGATGAACTATGTCACGGGACTTTCCTCGATTGTGGATGGTTTGACGGGCGAGTGATTCTTTCGCCCCATAGCGTATGCGGCAGGGACAGGGCTTGCACCTGTCCCGCTTTTTTATCGTGCAGCAAAGGATTGGCTTTGGGCTTCGTTTTCGATCTCGACGATACGCTTCTGCCGGAGGCGGAATATGTGCGCAGCGGGATGCGGGCGGTTGCCGGGTTTTGCGCCGACTGTCTGACCGGGGAACTCTGCGCCCGGATGGTTGCGCGACTCGTTCCGGCTGACGGGGGGGGCGATGCGCGGGCTCGGTGCGCGGAGCGCATGGCCGCCTTTCTGCTGGCGGAGTTTGACTCCGGCGTGCGCGGCAACAGCTTTGACCGGCTGTTGGAGGCGTTCCCGGAATTGCGGGCGGTTTCGGCTATTCAGGTCGTGAAGGCTTTGAGCGTTGCGGGGGGGGGCGGCAACAATGGCTGCGCCGGAGCGCTTGAGTCCGGGCTGACCACGGCGTGTCTGGTGGAGGTATACCGCAATCATCCCCCGCAGGTCGTGCTGCCGGAGGAGTGGCGGAGTTTTTTTGCGGATTTGCGTGCGCGAGGTGCCCGGCTGGGCGTCATCAGCGATGGCCCGCTGGCCGCGCAGACGGCGAAGGCCGGGGCGTTGCAGCTTGCGCGTTATTGTGATCCGGTGATTCTTACGGATGTCTGGGGGCGGGAGTTCTGGAAACCGTCGGAGCGCGCATTCATTGAAATCGAGCGCCAATGGCAGGCAGCGCCGCAGACGCTCTGGTACATCGGCGACAATCCCGTCAAGGATTTCATCGCCCCCAACCGACGCGGCTGGAATACGGTGCGTCTGCGTCTGCCGGGACAGTTGCATGGGCACACGCAGGCGCAGACTGCCGAGGCCGCCGCCGGCCACGAATTCCGCAGCAGTTCCGAGTTGCACGCCTTCCTGCTGTCGCGGCTGTGATTTCGCTCCGTGAACGCCGGCTGACCGGCCGGAGCGCCCGCTTCGGGTCAGCGCAGCCGGCGTTCCAGCTCCTGAACGATGGCGTTGCGCTCCTCTTCTGTGGCCGCGAGCCAGCGGTTGCGTGCCGGTTGCGCACAGAGTTCCCGCAGGAGGTCCTGTCGCAGCCGGGCTTGCTCCGGAAACTGCTCCTGCCATGCGCGGCGCAGATTTTGGATTGCGCAGGCAAAGGCGGCCAGTTCCGCCGGATACTGCGCCTCCTGCTTCAGTGCCGCCGAGAGCGCCGGCGCGCCGCCGCTGGCGAATGAGATCGCAAGCGGCCCCCGGCGCAGCGTGGCCGGCAGGAAGAAGTCGCACAATTCCGGGGCGTCCGCGACGTTGACCAGAACCCCCGCCCGGCGCGCATCCTCCGCCACCTGCCGGTTGACCTCGGGATGATTCGTGCAGGCGAAGGCAAGTCGCACCGCGCGCATCTCCACGCTTTGGTATTCGTTCTGGTGCCAGACGAGGCCCGGCAAAAGGCTGTCGTTTACGAAAAAGCCCGCCTCCAGCTCCGGCGCGACGATCCGCAGGCGCGCAGCGTCACCGAACGCTTCCCGGAGCGCTCCGGCCTTGCGCAGCGCCACCTTGCCGCCGCCCACGATCAGGCAGGCCATCGCTTCAGACAGAACAATCGGCAGCATTCGCGCTCCTCCCCAACTCGTCCCCCTTCATGTCCACCAGCAGCACCCGGCAGCAGACGGGCATCCGGCGTTGCGCCGCCAGCGCGATCCGCTCCGCCAGCGCCGTCCCGAGGCGTTGCCGGTCCGGCACGCAGAGTGTCTGAAAAAGCCCGTCCACCGTTTCTCCCGCGTAGTCCGTTCTTGCCCCCAATTCCGCCGCGAGAGCAGCCACCTCCGCCAGCGCCGGGGGCGAGATGCGCGAGTGTGTCTGAAAATGCCCGCCGGGGAATTTCGCCAGTTTTCCCGGATGCCCCACCAGCCAGACAGCGCTCAAACCGGCCTCCGCTCCCTGCGCGGCCAGCATCGCAAAGGCGCAGTCCCAGTCGTTACCGACCTCGACGATCCGCTCCGGGGGAGCGGCAAGAATCGTCCGGGCCGCCGTCTCACCATAATGTCCCGGCACCAGATACAGAATCCGTTCCGGAGTGCTCGCTCCCGGATCACGGTCGCCCACCGCTTCCCGTTCTTCCATATCGGTCTTCACTCGCGTCGGAGTGCAGTCCGGTTGTCCGGTTGCGGTCGGGAGAGGGCGCCGGGCGGTGTGGGATGGCAAAGAGGCGAGGGCAACCCGCAGGGCGCAGAGAACGCTTTCGCGCCGCGCTTCATGCGAAAAGGGGCGCACAATTCCGCTGGTGCCGATGATCGACAGCCCGCCAACGATGCCCAACTTCGGGTTGAACGTCCGGGCCGCGAGTTCCCTTCCGCCCGGAATGCTCAGGCGCACCGTCAGCGGCCGGTCGGTCACCTGCCGCAGCGCCAGCGCGATCTGCCGGCGTGGTACGGGATTGATGGCCGGTTCCCCCGGCGGCAGCTGCAGTCCCGGCCGCGTAATCGTCCCGACCCCATCGCCGGCGAGAAACCGAATGCCCAGCAACGCCTTGTCCGCTTCGGAAATATGCGCGTCCTGAGCGGCAGACTCAGCATTCCTTCCGGCCGCCGAGTCGGTCCTCCCGGCCGCATCGGCCTGGGGGGGGGGATCTTGAAAGGCAATCTCTGCCACAATCTGCGCCTGATCGGTGATATCCGGGTCGTCGCCGGCGTCTTTGCGCACCACGGCCCGGGCACCCGCGGCCGTCGATTCCGTCAGCAGGATGGGCAGCGTAATTTGCCGGCCATTGGGCAAGGTCAGCAGAACCGATTCGGGGTGCGTGTTGCGTACCAGAAGGATGGCCGCCGCTAACGCTGCCGCTGCCGCGCAGGTTCCGGTCGTGTTGCCTTCGCGCAGGAACGAGGTCATGTCGGGATGACCCCGGCAGGAGAGCGCCGGGGGGGGATCGCGCGGCGGTGTTGCGCTTCCCGGATAAAGGTCGCGGCGAGTCCCTGCGCATCCAGTTGCAGGGTGTGATATTGCTCGGCCGGCGATGCGCCCCGGATGAATTCGTCCGGGATTCCGAGCCGGACGATCCGGCAGGCAACGCCGTGGTCGGCCAGCAGTTCGCAGACTGCGGAGCCGAAGCCTCCCGCGAGGGCGTGATCCTCGGCGGTGAAAACCAGTCCGCCCGCCGCAGCCTCCAGCAGGGCGGCTTCATCCAGCGGTTTGGCAAAACGCGCATTGACCACCCCGATCCGGATGCCGGATTCCGCCGCGAGTTTTGCCGCCTGCAACGCGGGAAAGACCATCCGCCCGTAGGCGAACACGGTACCGTCCTCGCCATCGGTCAGTCGTTCGCTCCTGCCCAGTTCCAGCGGTGCGTGGAGCGTGGGGAGCAGATCGGGGCCGCCGCGCGGGTAGCGGATGGCGCAAGGGCGTCCCTGTGCGAGGGCGAAGCGCAGCATCTGCTGGAGTTCCTCCCCGTCGCGCGGAGCCAGCAGCACCAGATTGGGCAGGTGGCGCAAGAAGGCGATGTCATAAATCCCGTGATGCGTCGGGCCATCCTGCCCGACCAGTCCCGCGCGGTCCAGCAAGAGCGTGACCGGCAGACAGCCTTGCAGCACCAGATCGTGAAATACCTGATCGTAGCCGCGCTGGAGGAAGGTCGAGTAAATCGCAACCGCCGGCTTGTAGCCTTCTCTGGCCAGCGCGGCGGCGAAGGGGATGGCGTGTTCTTCGGCGATGCCGACGTCGAAGAAGCGTCCCGGCAGCTCCGAGGCGAGGGTATTCAGCCCGGTGCCGGCGGTCATGGCGGCGGTGATGGCGACGATTTTCTGGTCCTCGCGCGCCAGCCGCAGCAGTTCCTGCGCGGCGATGTTCGAGTAGGAGTTGATGTTCTGCGTGCGGGTTACCACCTCGCCCGTGCCGACGATGGTGAAGGGGGCGGCGGAGTGGAACGACTCGGGGTCGGCGGCGGCGGCGGCGAAACCGCGGCCTTTTTCCGTAATCACATGCAGGAGCAGCGGCCCCGAAAGTTGGCGCAGGTTCTGGAGCGCGTCCTCCATCAGGGGGATGTTGTGTCCGTCGAAGGGGCCGAAGTAGCGGAAGCCCAACGCCTCGAAGATCGCCGCCGCTCCGGTGTGGTTCTTCATGGAGTCAAGCACCCGTTGCTGCAGCCAGTCGAGGGAGACGCCGATCAGCGGGATGCATTGCAGAATCTGCCGCAGTTCACGGTGCATCTGCGTGCCCTCGGGCGTCGAGCGGAACTCCTCCAGCCGGCGCGCGAAAGCGCCGACCGTGCGGCCGATCGCCATTTCGTTGTCATTCAGGATGACGATCAGGTCTTCCTGCTCATGTCCGGCATGGTTCATGGCCTCGAAGCACATTCCGCCAGAAATTGAGCCGTCGCCGATCAGGGCGACGACCTTGCGCTTTTCGCCGGAGAGGCGGATGGCGGTCGCCAGACCCGTCGCCGCCGAAATGCTGGTGGAGGCATGTCCGCTGATGAAGGTGTCGTATTCGCTTTCCGAAGGGTTAGGGAACCCGCTCAGGCCGCCGGCGGTGCGGATGGTATGGAATGCGGCGCGCCGTCCGGTCAGGATCTTGTGGGTGTAGCACTGGTGTCCGACATCGAAGACCAGCCGGTCGCGGCGGAAGTCGAAGACCCGGTGCAGGGCCAATGTCAGCTCCACGACCCCGAGGTTGCTGGAGAGATGCCCCCCGTTGCGGCTGACGACCTCGGTGATTCGCGCGCGAATTTCGGCCGCCAGTGCCGGAAGCGCCGACATCGGCAGCTCCCGCAGATCTTCCGGCGAGGTGATCGTGTCCAATAGTTGGTTTTCTTCCGTCCCCGTTTTGATTCTCCCGCCCTGCGTCATCCGGACACAGTTGGCATATGCCGATTATAGGCAGAGCGTGCGCGCAGAACAACAACAAAAACGCCCGCCGGTTGCAATGACCGGGGCGTTTTCAGGCGCGTAGCGGGCCGCCGAACGCGGTGATGGCGGCCTGCCGGAGAGCGGCAATGCCGTCCTCGCCCCCGAACCCCGCAGCGGGGGAGGCGCTGATCCGGAGCAGAGGCGCAGCAGGGATTCGTGCCCGTAATTCCGCAGGTAGGCAAGCATTCTCTTCGCGCCACGCCGGAGCAGGTGCGTCGCACTTATTCAAAACCAGCAGCAAGTGGGGCGCTTGAGCGGCGGCCGCCAACGCCAGCCGGTCATCCTCGTTGAGCGGGCGGGTTGCGTCAAGGAGACAGAGCGCCAGATCGCAATGCTTCAATTCTTCCTGTCCCCGGCGCATCGCCTCCTGTTCGGTCAGGCCGGCGGCGGTGCGAAAGCCGGCGGTATCCACAAGCGTGCAGTCGTAGCCGCCGAGGTCCAGCGGATGTTCTACCGCATCCAGCGTCGTCCCCGCCAACGGGCTGACCAGCACCCGCTGCTGAGCGCACAGCCGGTTCAGGAGGGAGCTTTTTCCGGCATTCGGCGCGCCGCAGAGGCACCAGCGCCGGGGGCGCAGCAAGTCCGGCAGACGCGCGGCTGCGGCCGGATCGCCGTTCATGGCGCGCAGGACAAACTCTGCCTGCGATGCAGTCCGGCAGCGGGGCAGGAGCCTTTCCAGATCGGCGGGCGGGGGCATTGCGGGGCGGAACGCTTCCTGCGCCGCCGGATCCGGGGCTGCGCCGGCCGGCATCAGTGCGGGGGCCTCGGCTGTTTCCGCAAATCCCAGACCGATAAAGAGTTCCAGCAGCGCCAGCGCGCTGGCCGTTCCGCCGTGGCCGGTGATGATGCGCTGCTCCGGCGCTGGCGCCGATAGGAGTACTTCGTCTACCCGTTCCGTCTGCCCCGGAGCCTCCAGCCAGCCATAGACAAGCTCGCCGGTTTGCATGGGGGGGCGCCTTCGCAGGGCGGGCAGGCATTCCTCCACGGCGCGCAATCGCTCCGGTTCAGCCTGCAGGATGAATACCGATACGCCGCCGGTGCCGGCACGGGTCGCCAGGTGCACCAGCGCCGGGAAGCTGGTGCCGGTCGTGTTCGATGGGTTTAAACGCTCGGTCCAACCTTGAGGCATCGTTCTTTCCTGTGCCGCCAGAGAAGCGGCTTTCGTTCTCATAACGTTTGGGCGTCCGCAACGGGAAGCGGGCAGGTCTGGCAGCGCTATGCCGTGTCACGGTTCGGTTTGCCGCCGTTTCTTTTGAGTGCCGCGTGCCGTATTGGGGTTCTTGGTGCGCCGGAGGTGCCGGGAAATCGCATTCACGTCCGCGTCCCGGCATCGGATGGCTCCGGAAAAAATAAAGCCGAAAGAGCGGGCTAAGCCCCGCCTTCCGGCCTTATTTTGCAGGATTCTCCGGCGTGCGCAAGAGCGCAGCCGCACTCAGCAGTTGGTTGCGGCCGCCTGCTGCTCGGGCAGAGCGTAGTTCCCGTGATGGCGGTCGTTCAGCTCACCGAGTTTGGACTTGTTCCAGTTGTCGATGCGGGAGTAGTAGCCGACCACGCGGGTCATGTGCTGCAGGGCCACCGGCTCGCGACGGCAGGTCAAAACCTCCTCAATAACAGCCCAATCGGCCTTTTCGATCGCTTCGATCGGCAGACGGGTGGACAGGCCGGTCTTGACGTGCCGGACGATCGCACCGGGAGTCTTGGCCTCGGGCTTGTCGATTCCCTCTCCGACCAGATCCGGATGTGCCTCCACCTTCTCGAAAAATTCCATCAGTTGCATAATTCACCCCTCCTTGTTAAGGCCTTCAACGTTTGCAAAATTAATATCAAAATCGCCAATTGTTGTGTGTTGGATGACTGTCACCACAATATCTTGTATCGTCCGTGATGGGGCGCGATTTTACCGATTCCGAACAAAGTTGTCAATCAGTCTTTTTCCAAAACATCATAACTCCAAGATCGGCATAAGGATAAAAGTTCAAAAAAAAGCGGCGGAACGGATTCAATGATGCAAAATAAGTGTCATATCGGGCGGTAACCACCTTTTCTGTCTCTTGGCTAACAGGCTTGGCGCGGTCTGACTCCAATTTATTTTACCATGTTTTTTGTGTCATTCAAAGCCTCTGGCGGGAAAATTCCGCTGCGGAGTGATATTTGTTTGCATCGTCCGGGGCGGGGGCATATCATAGAATCGGTGGTTTACCTCCTTGTTAGGTCATTACATGAAAGGTGTTACCTATGTTGCGCAGGGCATGGCTGATATTGCTGGTGCTGGCCGCCGGACAGCTCGGGGCGGCGGAAGATTCGCACGAGAAAGCGGTGCGCGAGTTCTTTACGGTCACCAATTTCCGCGAGTCCTACCAGAAGTCGGTCGACCTGATTATCGCCAACCACGTTCAGAGCAACCCCGGTCTGGAGCAATTCCGGCCGGTGCTCAAGGCTTTTTTCGACAAGTACCTGAGCTGGCAGGTGGTGGAGCCGCGGATGATCAAGCTGTACGCCGACTCCTTCAGCGAGGAGGAGCTGCGCAACCTGATCGTGTTCTTCTCGACGCCGGCCGGTAAAAAATGGGCCAATGTCCAGCCGGATCTGGTGCTCAAAGGGGCCAAGATCGAGCAGGAAATCACCGAGGCGCATCTGCCGGAGTTGCGGCAGATGATGAACGATCAGATGCAGAAATTGCGCACCGATGCCCCGGCTGCCCCCGCCGCTCCGGCGGCTCCCGAGAAGTAGCCGAACCGACTGCGGAAGGAAGCCGATGAGCGTCCGGAGAACTTCAAGCCAATCTACGGTAACGGCCTCGCGTCCGGCAGTGCTGCCGGACGACGATGGCGGCATCGTGCCGTTGTACCGTCACCCGGTTTTCTGGGCGGCGGGTTTGTTTACGACGGGGCTGCTGGCTGCGTTTGCGGGGGTAATGAGTGCGGTGGCTTTTCTTGGCAGCACTGCGGATCTGCCGGAGTACAAGGGGGGCGGGGCTCTGCCCGCGCCCCGCGGAGTGTCCCTGACCGCCGGGAGCGATGAGGATGCGACAGACATGCTGCGTGGGGCATTGCTGGCGCAGGGAGAACGCCGGCGGGAGCTGATGAGCCAGTTGTTGGATAAATTTCCGGCGGCTCCGGAGAGTATGCTGATAAGCGCGGAGTACGCCAGGCTGACTGCCGCCTGGGAACAGGCGCAGGAGCAGAAGCGGTTGAAGCTGGAGGCGGATGCTGCCGCCGCGTGGGAGGTGGCGCTGAAGCAGGAGAAGGACGCCGCGAAGTTTCCGGCGCTGTTAAAGGAGATCACCGCCCGGTTTCCCGGCACCAAAGCGGCGCAGGACGCCGATGAACGGCTCCAGAAAATTCCCGCGCCGGCAACGCCGCCCAAGCCCGCTCCCGTAGCGGAAAAGACGCCCCCGGCAAAACCGGTCGCCGCGTCTGGTCAGCCGGCCGCCGTCGCCGGAAAGCCGGCCGCTGTTGCTGGAAAGCCGGCAGCGCAGCCGGTCGCGCCCAAGCCGGTCAAACCCGCCGCCCCGGCGCGGAAATGGGAATTCCCCTTTACCAACGATGTCATCACGCGGGGGCCGCTGACTAAGTTTTCGACCCAGTTTCATGAAGCGCTGCAGGATTGGGATCTGACCTCGGCCAAAGCGCTCGCGGATTCCTTCGCCAGCAGTAAAAAATACCCGCAGCTCAGCGGGTTCGGTAAGGCCTGCGCGCAGGATGTCGAGGTGCTGCTGACGTTTGAACGCCGGTTGACCGCGTACTACAGCGAGTCAAAGAATAAATCGATTACGCTGACTCTGGTCAAGGGGACCAAGCTGACGGGAACCTTCTCCAAGGTCGAGAACCGGGAGCTGACGGTGCTGCTGGATAACCGTTTTCCTCAGAAGGTGCAGTTCCCGCTGGGGCTGAATGCCGAGAGTGTGCTGGCGATTTACGAACAGAACCGCAAACCCGAAGAGCCGGACCCGGCTCTGGTGCGGGCGTTGTTCTTCTTTGCGGTCAACAACGACGAGCTGGCGACCCAGATGTTTTTTCAGAAAATTGCGGGTTCCGACAACCGGGCGAATGTGCATGATGTGCTGATGAAGACGGTCTACGGCGGCGACAAGTAACGGCGGTCTGGCCGTGGCGGTTGCTTCCTCGTTCTCTTTGTCGCATTCCTCCCCGCCATCCAATCACTCCGCAGCCAAATTCGGAATCCGTTCCAGCAGAATCCGGTTGGTCGCGGACCATAGGGCATGGGGGGCCAGTGCCTGAATGCCGGTCACTTCTGGCGCAGCCGGCAGGTTGGGGGCGTTGATCGCCCAGGTCTGGGGTTCCGGGCAAAAAAAGCCCTTCCCGCCGCCATAATTCCACAACACCCAATAGCTGAATTGCCGGTCTGTTTCGTAGATCACCCGGACGCGTTCCGCTGGCGACTCCAATACAGCCCCGCGAAATCCCCCCCAATCCTCAATCGGGGCGTGAATAAAAACAGAACGGGGTTCCGTCACGACGCCCCGGTTCCATTTCTCCGCATCCAGCGGAAGGCGTCTTCCGGTCGGAATCGAATCTTCGGGGGACAACTCCCATTGCCAATCCCCTGCCGTTACCCGGACGCGGCAAGACTCCGCAGAACTGTTTTCGCTGAAGGGCAGGCGAAAGGCGGTGTGAAATCCGAAACCGAAAGGCAGCGGGAGCTCGCCGCAATTGTACATGGTCGCCATTTGGCGAATCTGGCTGCCGAGGAAACGGTATTGAAGGCGCAACTCGAACGCATGCGGGAACCATTCGTAACTATCCCGTTCCCGCGTGTGTTTGAAGCACAGTGTGATGGCGTCCCCGTCCACCCGCTCCAGTTCCCACGGCTGGCGGGAAACCATGCCGTGAATGTGGTGCCTGTTCAACCGGTCGTTGATCGGGAAGCGGTACTCGCGCCCCCGGTAAGCGAAGCGACCGCCTGCGATCCGATTGGGCGGGAACAATACAGGAATGCCCCACATCTCGGTGGTGTCGCGGAAGGTCGACATCGACGGCGGGGTTCGCAGCAGTTCGGCGCCGGATGCGTGGCGCAACCGCCAGAGGTTAGCGCCGCGGGACAATACGATCTCAGCCCGCCACTCCTCCGCGTGGATTTCAAGAATCCGCTCCCCGTCCCGCAGGTGCTCCTCGACGATCAGCATACCGGCCACAGCTCCCTCAGCAGGTATCCGTATGGTAATAATGCTGCCGTTGTTGTTCCGTTGATCTGGCGCATTTCGCTGCCATATTGCAGGTGGGTTTTGAGGAACGTCGTATTTCCGGGTAACTCAAGGGATACGGATAACGGTTGCTGGCTGGTGTTGATTACGACAAGAAGCGTCTGCCCCTCCGCCTCACGCAGGTAGGATAAAACCTCCGCCGGGCGATCATTCTCAATCCAGCGGACGTCCATTCCTGTGAGCGCGGGAAGGGTGCGCCGCAACGTCGTCAAGGAACGGATCAGATTCATGCGCTCCTGTCCCTCTTCGCTGAGGGCAAGGGACCAATCAATCATCAAGCGCGGACCATGCTCGCGGTTGCCGTAAATGCTGTGTTGCGTCGCGTCGCCGATCTCTTGCCCGTTGTACAGGAACGGGACGCCGTCCATGGTGAAGTTGATAACAAGCGCGGCCTCCACACCGCGCCGCCCCCAGGCCGTTTCATGTCGCTTTGCGCCGCAGTCATGGGCAATGTCGTGGTTGTCCAGAGTACGCAAAAACCGCGTGCCGACAGGGCGCTCAGCCCGCATTGTTGTCCATCTGTCGCGCAGATCGGCGGCGGGCTTTTCGCGGTTGAACAGATGAATTACGCCATACTCCCATGCGAAACCGTAATTGAGGTCGAAGGCCGCAAGTTGATCCTCAATGCGGTCCGCTTCGCTGATCAGGATCGCCTCGGGATTGACCGCCTCCATTCGCCGTCGTCCCTCTTCCCAGAAATCCAGCGGAATCCCCCCCGCGACGTCGCAGCGATAGCCATCAACCTGAAACTTGCGGAGGAAATACTCCATATTGCTCCAGAGGTACTCCCGCAGTCCGGCGGAGTCGAAGTTCAACATCGGGAAATTCCATTCTCCCATCACCTTTCCATTGGCATCACGCTTCAGAAAATCCGGATGCTCCTCGATGAACACGGCGGTCGGCCCGCAATGGAAGTAAACAAGATCCAGAATGACTCTCATACCCAGCGCATGGGACTCGGCAAGGAAGGCGTGTAAGTCCTCCTCCGTTCCGTATTCCGGATCAATGGCGAAAAAGTCCTTGATGCGGTATGGATTCTGGGGATTGTTCAGGCCGCTCTCCTTCTGGCGCTTGCTCCAGAATTCCGGCCGCATGTCATCGTCCTGCAGACAGATCGGGCAGAGGTAAATAATGTCGATTCCGATCCGGGCTAAATGCGGAAGCATCTTCTGCGCTGCGCGCAGAGTGCCTTCGACCATGAACGGGCGCAGGAATAACTGGTAGATGGTCGCGTTCCGCAGAAAATCCGGAGAAGTCCGCGCAACCTGCTGGGATGTTGTCATCTTTGCTTCCTTTTCAGTCAAAAAGTAGTCAGGCATCAGAAGGACTATACCCTGCTTAAGGACGCCAGACAATGGCAGATATGATTCCTTGATTTAACACTTGCGATCATATGGTGTCTGAAATATAGTGGTAGTCGCCTGTTGATTAACAGAAATGATTATGGGAGGGGCGGGATGGGAATGGAGCGTGTGCGGGCCTTGTCTTGCAGGCTTCCCAAGGTCGCAGATTTTTTTTCTGGGAAAACGACTCCCGCCGGAGTGCAGATCCCCGATGACATCCTGCTGTATTGTCACGACTTCAACTGGCCCAAGACTATTATCAGTTCTCGTTATATGCTGATCATTCCTTTTGTTCCGCTGACCTATGACATTGAAAACCAACGCTACACGCTTCAACCCGGACAGGCTGCCTTTGTGAAACCTTTTTTGCATCGTTGCGTGCCGGCATTGCACAAGGACTATTTGCGGCTGATTGTTTCCTTCGAAGTGCCGGGCGATCCGGTGTACTTCCCCCGCACGCCGATTCTGAACATGACCGGGGAGGCCTGGCGGCATACCGAGGGGCTTCTGCGGCATTATCGTAGCGACAACCGGGTGGCGTCGTCATTGGCGCTGGCGTCTCTGCTTGCGGAGTTATCCCAGAATGCGGTGGCGGTCATGCCGCAAAAGGAAAATTCCGCCCGCATTGTCCGGGCAATGAGCCTGATTAACCAGCACCTTGGAGAGTCGTTCGGGATCAAAGATATCGCCAGCCGGTTGGAGTGGTCCGCAAGCCATCTGCGCCGGCGGTTTCGGGAGGAGGTCGGAATCAGCCTCGGGGACTACATCAGCCGCCGCCGTCTCGACTCCGCGCAACGGTTGCTTCTGGATACCACGATGAGCGTGTCGGAGGTGGCCCGGTGTTGCGGATACGACACGATCTACTCCTTCAGTCGATTTTTTAAGAGCAGCACCGGCCTCTCCCCACAGAAGTACCGCCAGCAGCGCGGAAATCCGGAGCGCCGGATATAACCACAGCGCGTTCCGGCAGATTGACGGCATGAGGGCCTGAATGCGTCAGCATGGTGCCGCGACAAAAGCCGGCAGCTCTTCGAAATAATCGGCGACCTTCGACGCCTGATGGGCATCTGAGCCGCAGCACAGGCGGACCCCCGCCATCTTGGCGCGGCGCAACACCTCAAGGCAGGGAAGGAAGGACTTGAAATCCCGGTAAATGCCGCTGGTGTTGATTTCCATTTTCATGCCGGATTGTACCAGCGCGTTCATGATCCTGTCAACGGTTTGTACGTGTTCCCGCGGATTGTATCCGGGGATCTTCCAGCGGAAAAAATCGAAGTGCATGAGGCACGTGAAGAGGCCGCTCTGAACCAAACGCAGCGTCTGGTCCAGGGCAAAAGCGATCCGTTCCTCCGCAGAAACCTGCGAAAGGAGCGATGCCCAATAGTCGCCATGCACATGGAGCGAACCGCCGACGTGCTCGAGGGGATAGGCGCGCAATACCTGTCGGATCATATCCAGATTGTCGGGATGGTAGTCGAACTCCGCTCCGATCACGATGGCAAGACGGCCCCGGTACTCCTCCCGGATTTGCAGGCAGCATTCGTAATAGTCTGCAAACTCATCCTCGGTCAAAAAGTGTGAGGAGGGGTGCAGCGCAGCAGACAGGGGCGCATGTTCGGTAAAGACCAACCGACGCAAATTTCGGACCAGCGCGGCTTCGGCGAACTCCCGGACACCGGCGATGGTTCGCCTTTCCTGAAAGGGATGGGTATGGCAATCGGCGGTGAACATCGTTCTGCCCTTTCGTGGGGAGGTCGGTCAGCGGGGACTCTTTTCGCCAAGCTCCGGGACCCATACTTCCGCGTGTTATTGTATGGAATGTGCGCCCGGCAGGCCAGAGGTCCATCGCTTGAATAGAGCGCGGCGGGCGCAGCCGGCCCCGCGCGCGGCGGCGGCAAATTCCTCCGGCGTGTTGAACGAATATTGTATTTCGGAATAACCGCACGCTTCGTCGGCAAGCGGCGTCTCAAGGTTCCCGACGCAATAATCACCGCCGGTCAGGTCTGGCCGCACGCCCTTAAAATGCCTCATGATAATCATAACCGGTCGGGGTTTTGCCGGCGTTGTTTTGCTCCCTATTCGCCATAATGTCGCCTGTGAGAGGAAGAACCGCCGCCCGGTCCTTCCGGACATGTCCCTGTAAAAACTGCAAGGTTGCGCGCGCAATCGCCTCTCCGAGCTTACGGACATTGTCCGGCAGCAGAACGCAATCTCCCGCGTTGGCGAACGGAATCTCAATCGTCTGGCTGCTGGCGATGAAGGGGAATTGTTCGCAATAATGCTTCAGCGAAAGATTCGCGCCATAATTGCTCCCGGTATTCCATTTGACGCCGAACGGAATGTTGTCCTTCCGGAAATACGGCGCATCGGGAGGCGATTCCTTTTCCAGCAACGCTCCGAACAGCTCCATGGCGTTGGCGAATTTGACATTTTCCGGCCCCGGAATGAAGATGCGTTCGTTTTCATGGTTGCGGATCCACGGGCAGTGCAGGTCGAGAACAAAATCCGGACGGAAGCTCCGCACCAGCGTGCGGATCGCGGTAACCTCCGGATATAGGCTCTGGCCGCCATAATCGCGGGCATGATCGTGCGGAGCGCGCGCTTTGCCCTGATCCCCTTCCTCCACCCCGTCTTTGTCCACGAAGGGAACGATGGATACCACGACCTGCCGGCGGAAATTCCGCGCGAATTCCGTATCGGCCAGAATGGCCCGCATAAATCCCTCTACGGCATAACTCGCCATCGACTCGCCCGCATGATGCCGGGCGGTCAGCAGCACGGTGTATTCCGGTTCGCCCTCCTTGATGGTGACCAGCTCCACCCGCCGGTTATGGCGGCTCTGACACAAGGTGGTAACGCCGAAGGCCGGGGAGGCCGCGAATTCTTCGCAGAAGCGGTCAAAATCGCCTTGCAGATACGGAATGCACTGGCAGAACCAGACCTCTTCTCCGGCCGCGCCGCAAACGTAGCGGAAGGTCTGGCTGTCGGTGGTCGATCCGGTCCAGCGCCAGCTCTTTCCCTGATCGACGCTGATGGCCGGCCCCTGTGGGCCAATTTTGTTCGGCCGGACAAACCGGAAGTCGTAGGCGCCGGCAGCAGGGAAGACCGCCTTGAACTTCCAGTAAAACCATTCCGTCTCCGAGCCGCGCTGCTCCACGTCCAGAGTGATCTGCCGGTCTTGTACGGCCACCACCTGGATATTTCCCGCCGGAACATCCTTGCCGATCATCGTATTTTCCTTACTCGCCGTTATCCTCGCGTCGTCACCCGCCGCCGCCGCTGCCGCGATCAGGAGGGCCATCGCTGCAACGGACCGCCGGAGAAAGGTCCGCGCCATGTCATGATTCCTTCGCCAAGGGATATTTTTCACGGATTAACTCCAAAAAGGCGCGCAATTGCGGCGCGTTTTGTCGGTTGGGATGGATCAGGCACCCCATTCGCAGCGAGCAGCCGGTGTCGTATTTCAGCACCGCCACCTCGCGAGACGTGGCCGGATTCAGCAGATATTCCGGGATTATGGTAAAGCCGATATTCCGGATGACATAGGCGATCAAGGTTTCAAAATAATAGGATTCCATGATGCAACGGCCGGAGGAGAGGAACGGCAGCCGTTCCGCCAGCAACTGCTGCGGATAGCCCCCGCTGTATTGCAGGTACGGCTGTTCCCGCAGCAACTTCGGCGTGATCCGCTTTGCGGACGCCAGCGGCGACTCTCTGGCGCACAGCATCACCATCTTTCCCTGAAGCAGCGGAAGAAAGCGCAAGCCGGAAAAGCCCCCCGGATGGTCAATCACGCCGAACATGATATCCAACCTCCCGGCCTTCAGTTCCTGCACAAAATTGTCCCGCGATGAAATGGTCGGCCGGAGGTCGGGATAGCGCCGGATCAACTCCGCGACCAAATCCGGCAGCAGTTTGGCGCTGCTATACGCCCCGCCGCTGATGCGCAGCTCCCCGGCCACCTGATTGAGCAGCGAGTTCAGTTCCGCCTTGAGGCCGCTGATTTCTTGCGTGATGTTCAGGAGCCGTTTTTTCAGGTGTTCACCGCCCGGAGTCAGGATCAGTTTCTTTCCTTTCCGCCAGAAAAGCGGATGATGCAGCTCCTGCTCCAAAAGCGCCAATTGCTTGCTGATCGCCGGTTGCGTGAGGTAAAGCGAATTCGCTGCGGCGGTAATGCTGCCCTTCTCCACGATTTTCAGAAAATACTCAAACTGAATCAGGTTCATGGCCTCTCCTAATATACCCTGTACTTTGAATAAGAATAATGAATACTAATTATATTAACAATAACCTATTGTTATATATGATGAGGTTACAGACCGCACGAACGGTGGGAACGGGGCGGCGCGGTCAACGAGGTATACAGGGAATCAGGCGCTGCTTGCCTTCCGGGATGGCTGGCGTTTGTTCTTCTATGATGCAAGTTTTTTGTTGCGTTTGCGCTTTTCCAATGGAATAGGTTTTATTGCAAGGTATAGTAGCACATGGGAATGGATCCGGCAGCGGAGGAAACCTGCGCGGTGATTGCAGGAAGCAACGGGAACTCTTCGTGGGCGAACGGGGTGATGTCGTTGTTGTCGGCGGCGGACCGGCCGGATGTGTTGCGGAGACGGGCGGGCCATCGACAGCGGTCTGTTGCAGAAGCGCGTGAAAGAGGAGACGGCTATCTGCCGCCGAATCAATGAATATCCGCGAAAAAAATGTCGCCGCGCGTACGCACTCCCCGTGTGGCCGGAGGCGAAGGTCGAGAGCTGGTCGCGCGACGGCGGCCGCGAACAAAAATGGAGGATGGCATGAAGCTGCTGATTATCCGGCATGGCGACCCGGATTATTCGATCGATCACTTGACCCCGAAAGGAAAGCAGGAAGCGCAGGCTCTGGCAGATTATCTGGGAACTGCCCGTATTGACCGGATTTTTAGTAGCCCTCTGGGGCGGGCTCTGGCGACCGCTGAATACACGTCAAACGCTTCCGGCGTGCCGGTGGAGGTGCAGCCCTGGTCGGCGGAGCTGAATCTCTGGGGCAGCCGCATCAAGGGGATGGTCTGGGACATTCACGCCTGTCTGCTCGGAGAGAATCGCGCAGCGGTCGAAGCGATGCGACCTCATCTGACCGATGAAGAATATGCCAGGATGCAAGAGGAGTTGGAGCGGGTTGCCTGCGAATCGGACCGGTTCCTTGTCACTTTGGGCTTTCATCGCGAAGGCGGACAGTACCGCATCAAACGCCCGTCCAAAGAACGGATTCTGTTTTTTTGCCACGGCGGGCTGGGGCTGACCTGGTTGTCGCACCTGCTCTGCATTCCGTTCCCGGCCATGTGGGGCGGGTTCTTCTTCCCGACGTCATCAATCACCGAGGTGCTTTTTGATGAACGGATTCCGGGCATTGCCACCCCGCGCTGTCTGGGCTTGGGAATGCTGCCGCATCTGGCTCTGGCCGGTCTGGAATCCAGCCGTGCTGGAATCAAGGCGAACTGGGAGTAGGCCGCTTTTTGAGTAAGGCCAGCCTGTCCGGCTCTGCGGGAGCGTTTGGGCATATATGCGTGGTACAGGAGGTTCGAGGCATGAACCCTGCCACGCGCCTTACGGCATGAGGGATTGCGTAAAAATGAAAAGCCCGTCGGGACGCGCCGGCGGGCTGGCTTTCATTGGGAGAATCTGTCGCTCTTCCAGTGGCCGGGCAAGCGCGGTTGTCCTGTCCCGGCGCTGGGTGACAGCGCATCGCTTCGGTTGGGACGCAGATGGCCGGAGCCGCCGTTATTCGGGACGGAATACGAGGCGGTAATCGCCCTCCCGCGCCGCTGCGGTCAGGGTTAGTTCGATGATCCGCAAGCCCCCCGGCCAGGTCATCAAGAGATCCGGATCTTCCTGCGGGGTGCGCTGGCACAACCGGCAGGTAAACAAGTCCGGATCGAAGCAGAGCAGGAGCGCCCGCCCCTGTTCCGCCGTCAAGCGCAGGACGCCCGGACGAATCTCCCCGACCTCGCGCGGCGAGAGCAAGCGCAACAGCAGCGTCCCGCCGGCGGCGGTCAGGCCGTACCGGTCGGTAACGAGCAGTTCGCCTGCGCCCGCGTGGGCGGTCCGGTCGAATTCCAGCCGCCGGATCAAGCTCCGGACCCCGGCGGACTGCGGGTAGGCCGCCGTCGCATCCAAGGCGAAACTAGCGGCATTTTCAGCATTCTGGAAGACGACGTCCGTCGCGGCGCGATCCCGGCCCGCGGTCTGTTCGCAGCCGTTGATGACCGGCAGGTTGTGCGTTGCGCCGCGCGTCATCCAGAGCGTATAGCGCTGGTCGCTGAAATTCAGGCGGGTATAGTTGCCGATGCCGGCGTCGACAATGGCCGGTTCGCCATCCAGCAACACCAGAAATTGCCCGATATCGTTGTGGTTGTGATTCTCCGCATTGTGGCCGGCTTTTGCCGCAATGGTCAGCCCGACGTGTTCGTCCGGAGAGGCGCGCAGGACGGCGACCTGCAGATCCGGAAACCAGGTGTGCAGGGGGAGGGGGGCGCCGGAAGGGGACTCGCCGACCGGCAGCCACCAGAGGTCGCGCAGCAGATGGCAGAGGTCGGCGGCGCAGTGTCCGAGGCTGAGCAGCGGCCACGGCTCGCCGCCCTTGCGCCAGCCGCTGGCGCTCAGGAGGGCAAGATCCTGCAGCGGCCGGTTGCCCAGACGTTTGCCGAAGCGGTAGGTTAAGCCGCGCTTGGTGTCCCGCAGCGCCTTGCTGTCAGCGAAATTGACGAAGTGATTCGCGGCCAGGCGCACCGCCGGCAGATAGCGCCCCATCGCCTGAATTTTCGGATCGTCGTAAAAATTCAACCGCCCCCCGCTGCGCGAGTAGAGCAGTTCCAGCACCAGCGCCAGCGCGCCGGGTGAGGCGAACCAGTACATCGGCCCCTCGTCGCAGCCGCCATCGCTGCTGTATTTGTCGTAAAACCGTTGCAACGCCGCCAGCAGTTTTTCGAGCAGGCGGCCGAGGCGGGGACGGTCGTCGATGGTATAAAACGCCGCGTTCAACACATTCGCGCAGCACCAGGGCGTCCAATTGTTCCTGCCGTCAAACCACCAGAAGCCGTCCGGAAATTCCTCCACCGGCCGGACGACCCGCTCCTCGATCAGGCGCGTCACCCACGGTACCACCCCCGGACAACGCGCATTCAGCGGTTCGCGCAGCAGATAAAGCCCTTCCGCCAGCGCAAATGCCGTCTCGCTGGCAAACAGGTCTACCGTCGGGACCGAGAGGTCGGGAAACGCGTCGGGTTGACCGTCGGCCTGCAAGCGTCGCGTATGCGCCGGCACGCACCAGGTCGGTTCCCCGCCGATCATCCAGAGGCCGTTGATGAGTTCGTCGAGAAACCATCCGCGTCCCGTCAGGCATTCCGCCATCGCCAGTACCCCGAAATTGAGTCGCCGCTGAAAATAGGGGGCTTCATAGTTCATGCGGTCGCCGGTGCGGACGTACTCCAGATAGGTCTTCGCGTTCAGTGCCGGCCAGACCTCGCAGTCCACCGGCTTCATTGCGTTGCGTCCGGGATTGATCCCGCAGAGTCCCTCGGCGCGCCCGGTCAGATGGGAAGCCCGACGTGCCGCAAGCGGGTCTGTCTGCATACGGCTCCATGCTTCCCGGTCGCTGGCGGGCGGGAACGGCAGCCAGTCGCTGGCCGGCAGCAGAAGATCCGCGAGTTCGGTGGCGTCGTAGCGGGTGAAGAGGTCGGGGGTGGACACAGGTCGTCTCCGGAGGGCCGTCCTGCCAGCCGCCGGCGCACCATGCGCAGCCGTCGGGCGGCAAATTACCGGTAGCCTACCCGGTTTTTTGTGCTTCGCCAAGGAATATCCTGAAGAAATCGTGCGGTGAATTGCCTCCGAGCTCGGAGGCCTGATCCCAGCCTTTTCCGCTCAGAGGGCTCCAGTTTTCCCGGGGGCGGAGGCATGCGTCAGGCGGGAAGCGGCGCACTTAGTGGGAGGATGAAGCGCTGAGAGGCTGGCTGGCCACGGCATGAAAAAAACTCCGGCCTGAGCCGGAGTTTTTGGGGAACTTGCTGATGTGCCGGTCTATCGGGCGTATTCGGTGATGCGGTATTCGCGCACCATCGTGATCTTGACCTCGCCGGGATAGGTCAGCTCGTCTTCGATCTGCTTGGCGATCTTGCGGCAGACCTGCTGGCATTCGGCATCGGACATCTTCGTCGCGTTGGCGATCACGCGCAGCTCGCGGCCGGCCTGAATCGCAAACGACTTCTCCACCTGCTCATAGCTGTTGGCGATCGCCTCCAGCCGCTCCAGCCGCTTGACGTAGTTTTCCAGCGTTTCGCGTCGTGCGCCGGGGCGGGCCGCACTGATGGCGTCGGCCGCCTGCACGATCGTCGCATACAGGTCTTCCGCCGCACCGGGGGTGTGGTGGTGGATGATTGCCGACATGACCTCTTTCGGCTCGTTGCACATCCGTGCGACCTCGCCGCCGAGCTCCGGATGCGTGCCTTCCTGCTCATGGTCCACGGCCTTGCCGATGTCATGCAGCAGCCCCGCCCGGCGCGCCAACTGCTCGTCGAGTCCCAGTTGCGCCGCCAGCATTCCGGCGATAAAGCCCACGTCGCGGGAGTGATCGAGCACGTTCTGCCCGTAGCTGGTGCGGAACTTCAGCCGTCCCAGCAGCATGATTTCGCGCGGCTTGAGGTTGCGGACGTCCAGCTCCAGCGCGACCTGTTTGCCGGTCTCCTCCAGAACCTTGTCCATCTCCTCGCGGATCTTGATGACGACCTCTTCGATGCGCGCCGGGTGGATACGGCCGTCGCTGACCAGCCGCGCCATCGCCCGTGCCGCGATCTCGCGCCGAACCGGCTCAAACCCGGAAAGAACCACGACCCCGGGGGTATCGTCCACGATTACGTCCACGCCCGTCGCGTTCTCGAAGGCGCGGATGTTGCGTCCTTCGCGTCCGATGATGCGGCCCTTCATGTCGTCGCCGGGCAACTCCACCGTGCTCACCACGTGTTCGGTCGTATAGTCGACGGCCATGCGGTTGATGGCGTCGGCGATGTACATCTGCGCCTTTTCCTCTGCCGTTTCCTTGGCGCGGTTGGTGGCGCGGTCGATCAACTGAACGATCTCGCTCTCCATCTGCTGCTCGGTGCGGTGGATAATCTCCTGCCGCGCCTCTTCGAGCGTCATGCGCCCGATTTCGAGCAAACGCTCCTTTTGCTGCTCAATGGCCTTGGTGATTTCGTACTCGCGCGCCTGCAGATTGCGCTGGGTGTTTTCCAGTTTCTCTTCGGTGGTGTGAAGCTGCTGCTCCTTCTTGTTGAGGGTCTCTTCCTTGCGGTCAAGATTGTCCTCGCGTTTGGTCAGCCGCTTTTCGGTGTTCTTCAGTTCGTTGCGTTCTTCCCGGATTTCCTTTTCCAGAACTTCACGCTCGGCCAACAACTGCTCTTTGTTCGCGACAAGCGCTTCCTGCTTCAGACGTTCCGCTTCCTTCGCGGCATTGCGGAGCGAATCCTCCGCCTGCTTCTCCGCCGCATTCTTGCGATACAGCGACATCACGTGGCGGCCGACCCATCCCAGACCCAAGCCAACCACCAACCCGATCAAAATGCTTACCAGTTCCATATGATTACCCCTTTATCCGCTAACTGCTTTCATAACGATATGTTATGAGCAGAGATTGACCGCCGGACGGTCAGCCGGAATGTGGGGGAAAAGAGAGGTTGGCAGCGCAGAAATCGCCGGCGAATCAGCATGCCGCAACGGTGGAACGGGGGCGGCGCAGGCACAAGTTGAATTGTGCTGCGCGCAAGACCTCGTTCGCAGATGAAATCAGGTTGCGTAACTTGCCCATCACCAGTAGTTTAAGCGTAACCGATGCAAACACTGCCGGCGTTCGGCGGCCATCCGCGATCGTTGCCGGCGGAACCGTCAACGATCCCGCGCCGGTCAGAAACCGGTGCGCGGAGAGCAAGCCAGAGATGATCAGGAGGAGCATAACCTGGAGCATCCAATATCCCGTCGGCAAGGTTTAATCTCTTTTACCGCACTTCCCAGTGCGTCCAAACGTGATTATGATATCGTTTTGCAGGAGGTGAATCAAGTCCGATCCGGACAAATTCGGGCGGAATATTATCGGAACTGTCGCAAGACCTTGCGGCGGACGCCGTCCGGGCGAGCTTCCGGCAAACGATAAAAAAATTATCGATATGCTCTGCCGGTACTTGACCTCTTCCGAGCCCGGGTTATACTATATCCCCCATTGGGGAGGCCGGTTGCGCGCTCGGTCCGGGTTGCCGGGGATGTCTTTCTTTCGTTTGTTTCGCGGGGGCTGTTTTGACAGCGTTCTGCTTGCCTGAAGGTTCGGAATGCCTGACTTGTTTGAGGTGAATTCGGTCATCGCCAACATCGAATCGCGCCTGAAAGAGCTGATGATCTCGCTGAAAATCGACGAGAAAAAAGAGACGCTACTTGAATTAGATAAAAAAATGGCGGAACCGAATTTCTGGAATGACACCGAAGCCGCCCAACGGGTGGTGCAGCAGCGCAAAGGGGTGAACGCGATTCTGGAGCCGTTTGGCGTTTTCAAACAAAATTTTGATGACGCTCTGGAGTTGTTCCAGCTCGCCAAGGAAGAGAACGACGCCGACACGCTCAACGAGGCCGGGCTGATGCTGCTGGCGCTGCCGACCGATCTGGCGGCGCTGGAGACGATGGCGTTGCTGGGGCGTCCGCACGACGAGGAGGATGCGTTCTTCAGCATTCACACCGGCGCGGGCGGGTCGGATGCCTGCGAGTGGGCGGAGATGCTGCTGCGCATGTACACCCGGTTCTTTGAAGAGAAGAAGTGGACGGTCGAAACGCTCTCGCTGGTGGAGGGCGAAGAGGCCGGCATCAAGGGCATCGACCTGCGGGTGAAGGGCGAGTACGCTTACGGGATGCTGAAGGGCGAGCTGGGGGTGCACCGGCTGGTGCGGATGTCGCCGTTCTCCGGCAAGCGCGAGACGAGCTTCGCGGCGATTGACGTGGTCCCCGACTTCCGTGAAGAGATCAACATCGAGATCGACGAGGAGGATCTGCGGATCGACACGTACCGCGCGGGCGGCAAGGGCGGCCAGCACGTGAACAAAACCGACTCGGCGGTGCGGATCACCCACTTGCCGACGAATATTGTAGTAGCGGTGCAGAACGAGCGTTCGCAGCACAGCAACAAGGCAATGGCGATGGAGATTCTGAAGGCGCGGCTGTACGCGCACGAGGAGGCCAAGCGGCAGGCGGAGACCAACGCGCACAACGCGCAGAAGTCGGAAAACGCGTGGGGCAGCCAGATCCGCAATTATGTGATGCATCCCTATACCTTGGTCAAGGATGTGCGGACGGAGCACCAGACGGGCAACATCGTCGGCGTACTCGACGGCGACATCGCCCCCTTCATCGATTCCTATCTGCGCTGGCTGCAAAAAAATAGCTGCTGATTGCATTACGACACACGCCGGGGAGGGTGGGGAATGGGGGTATGGACGAGCTTTGTTGCTAAGCGGTTGGACGATGAAAAGAACAATCGCAAGCGGCTGAAGGAAATTGCAGGGTGGTTTCCTGTAATCTTAGCGCTGGTTTGCTTGTCGCTGGCGGCGACATGGGGATACTTCCTTCTGGGGGAACGTTCCCTTCCCGCATTATTGAGCGCGGCAGTTCAAACGGTTTTTGAGGTCATATTTTTTCTCTTGTTCCGAGATTTTGTGGTGTGCGTCAAACAGCCGAGTTTGTACGATGATTTCAAAGAATACCAGAAGCATTTGATCCTACGCCTCGTTTATTGCGCTGTTCTGATCGGTTGCATATTCGCACCTGTGTGAAAAGCGTTTTGTTGCGCTCACGCTGGTCGCTTATGCGAATCGTACCGGAAATTCATCGAGTGTTCGGGGAGATGAGGATGAACAACTGGTGGGATCGGTATGTTGAATGGATGCGGGAGGCGGCGGGGCGGTATCCGTGTCTTCTGAAAGTCAATGCATTTGGCCTTTTGTGACTGGTATGGGACTGCGCAACAAGGAGTACTTCAATTCGTCTGACCGATATCGAACGTACTTACATAGGCTTCATTGGCTAAGCGGCATTTCTGTCGCGTTTTTGCTGGTCGGCTTGGGGTTGCTTAGCTACTTGAAGTATGTCATCCACGCATTTGAAATAGGATAAGCGGCGCGCTGGTCGTGCGCTGCATTTAAAACGAAAGGTAGATTATGTCACTGGATTTTCTCAAGAACTCCGATCCCGATGTTTTCGCCGCCTGTTCGGCCGAGCTTGATCGCCAGCAGCGCGGCATCGAGCTGATCGCCTCCGAAAACTTCACCTCCCGCGCCGTCCTCGAAGCGCAGGGCACCTGTCTCACCAACAAGTACGCCGAAGGCTATCCCGGCAAGCGCTACTACGGCGGTTGTCAGGAGGTCGATAAGGTGGAAACTCTCGCCATCGAGCGCGCAAAGGCTCTTTTCGGCGCGGATCACGCCAACGTCCAGCCGCTTGCGGGGTCGCCCGCGAATATGGCCGCCTACCTCGCGCTCTGCCCGGCCGGGTCGCGCATCCTCGGGATGGATCTTGCCCACGGCGGCCACCTCACCCACGGTTACAAGCTCAATTTCTCCGGCAAGCTCTTTGAATGCCATGCCTACGGCGTCGATGCAAAGACCGAGCAGATCGATTATTCCGAACTACGGCGCATCGCCAAAGAGTGCAAGCCGAACATTCTGATTGCCGGTGCAAGCGCCTACCCGCGCACCCTGCACTTCGATAAGTTCGCGGAAATTGCCCAAGAGGTTGGCGCTTTCTTCGTGACGGACATGGCGCACATCGCCGGTCTGGTCGCGGCGGGGCTGCACCCCAACCCGGTGCCGTTCTGCGACATCGTGACCACGACCACCCACAAGACCCTGCGCGGTCCGCGCGGCGGCATGATCCTTTGCAAGGAAAAGCACAAGAAGGCGGTCGATTCGGCGGTTTTCCCCGGCATGCAGGGCGGCCCGCTGATGCACGTCATCGCCGGCAAGGCGGTGGCGTTCAAGGAAGCGGCGACTCCGGAGTTCAAGAAGTACGCCGCGCAGGTCATCAAGAACGCCGCGACGATGGCGGAGGAGTTTGTCAAGCGCGGCTACCGGATCGTCTCCGGCGGCACCGACAACCACCTGATGCTCCTCGACGTCACCCCCAAGGGCATCAACGGCAAGGAGGCCGAGACGCTGCTGGGGCAGGTCGAGATCACGGTCAACAAGAACCAGATTCCGTTCGATACGCTGCCGCCGATGAAGTCCAGCGGCATCCGGATCGGCACTCCCGCGGCGACCACGCGTGGGATGGACGATGTGGCGATGCGCGAAGTGGCGGTCATCATCGACGAAACGCTGTCGAGTGGCGGCGACGAGGCGAAACTGGCCAAGCTCAAGGCGCGCGTGCTGGAGATGACCGGCCGCTTCCCGCTGTATGCCGGGCTGTCCTACTGAAGCGAACAGGGCGGGGGAGCTTGGTTGCTCCCCCGCCCGCATTCTGGCTGTCGGTGGATTTCCGCGGGGGATGAACGATGAGAATGGCGTCATTGCTGCTGCTCATGATCCTGTCGGGGGGGGCTCTGTCTGCGGGCGAAAAGGCTTGGCCGACGGGGATGGACGCGGTGCGGTTTATCGGGTTTGCCCCGGACGGAAAATCCGTTCTGGTCTGCGGCGAGGACAATCAGCGCAAAAACATCCTGCGTGCCTTCCCGACCGCCGGGAAGAATGCCGGCAAGCCGGCGGAGGTGCCGCTGAGTCCGGCCCCGGGCGAGATGGCGCTGGCGGATGGGAAATTCTATTCTTGCAGCGCTTCCGGTTACAGCGTCTACAGTTTTCCGGATGGAAAGCTGTTGGAAGAGGTGAAGTCTCCGGCGGCGGACAAAGTTATCAAATGGCAGCTCGTCGGCTTCCAGCCTGCGGCGGGCGCGGCATTTTTCTTCGATAAGGAGCAGATGTCCTACCGCGCAATCGAGCTGAGGAACGGTAAGGAGCTCTTCTGCGTGCCGAGCGCGGGCTTTCCCGGTTATCGCGTAAGCGGAAACGGCGAATGGACCGTATGCGCCAAAAGCAGTATGTCGGAATTCTCGCTGATCGAGAGCAAAACCGGAAAGACGCAGACGGTGATGCTGGCGAAGTCCGGCGTCGAGGGCGTGATTCCCTCCAACGATGGATCGAAATTGTATTACTGCAACAGCCCGGTCAGCACCGGCATCGTCAAGATTCCCTTCAGCCTGATGGCGTATGATATGGCGGGAGGGAAATCGAAGCCGCTTCTGAACATCCCCGACCGGATTTTCGTCCGCCGGATGCTGATATCCGGGAATGAGCGGTATCTGGCGCTGGCGGGGGATTCCTCCGGGATGGAGCGTGCGATCAAGGTGTATGTGCTGGATCTGAAGGGGGCGCGGGTCGTAAAGGAGCTGGTACTGCCGAACACGAATGCGAAGCAGCGGCAGCTTCCGGAGCGGATGGCGTTTTCGGCGGACGAGTTGAAGTTGGCGTTCGATTCGCCGCAGGAGCAAGGGCTTTACCTGCTGAACCTGCCGAAGTGAGGGCATGTTATTGTTATGGGTGATTTCGCGTTTTGTCACGGATTGTTTGATGTCCGCACGGATGCGAATTGCGCTTGAAATGGCGTTTGCGGCACTGCGGTCGCGTGTGCTGCGCTTTGCGGGGGGCTGGGGGGCGCCTTCGCGCAAAGAGAAGCGGGTTTATGGTTTTTGGGGGGACAAGCGGTTGATGGTTATGCTGAGGAACTTGAAAACCCTGAATAGGGTATAGTGGTTCTCTACTTATCTGGGAGGCTGAATATGTCAAAGTTGCACATCGTAGCCGCCGACGGGATCACCGGCAGCGGTCTGGAGCTCTTGAAGAAAACCTTCGGTACGGATGCCATTGAAGTGCGCGGCAAGTATTCCGCCGAAGAGTTGCTGGCGAAGATCTCCGACATCGACGCCCTGCTGATCCGCAGCGGCACCACCGTCACCCGCGAGGCGATCGAGAAGGCCGGCCCCCGGCTCAAGCTCATCGGCCGCGCCGGCGTCGGCACCGACAACATCGACAAGAAGGCCGCCACCGAGAAGGGCATCGTCGTCATGAACACGCCCTTCGGCAACACCACTTCCGCCGCCGAGCAGACCATCGCCCTGATCTTCGCCTGCGCGCGCCATACCGCGATGGCCGACCGGCTGATGCACGAAGGCAAGTGGGAGAAGAAGGCCTTCGTCGGGGCGGAGGTCATCGACAAGACTCTCGGCCTGATCGGCATGGGCAAGATCGGTTCGCACGTGGCGAAGGTCATGGCCGCTGCCGGCATGCACATCGTCGCCTACGACCCCTTCCTTTCCGCCGAGCGCGCCAAGCAGATGGGCGTCGAGCTCGTCACCCTGGAGCAGCTTGCGCAGCGGGCAGATTTCGTGACGATCCACACGCCGCTGACCGACCAGACCCGCGGCCTGCTCTCGAAGGAGTACATGCTTTCGATGAAGAAGGGGGTGCGGATCGTCAACTGCGCGCGCGGCAACATCATCGACGAAACGGCGCTGGCCGAGCTGGTCAAGGCCGGACACGTCGCCGGCGCGGCGCTGGATGTATTCGCCAAGGAGCCGCTCGATCCCGCCAGTCCGCTGATCGGCGTGAAGAACATCCTCCTCACCCCGCACCTCGGCGCCTCGACGGAAGAGGCCGAAGAGCGTTGCGGCCTGCAGATGGCCGAGCAGGTGGTGAAGTACTTCAAGGACAACGAGATCATCAACGCCGTCAACCTCGACATCACCCGCAACAAGGCGCTGGCGGTTTATGGTGAGCTCTCCAAACGGCTGGCGAAGGTCGCGGCTACGATTCTGCGCGGCGCGCCGACCAAAATTGAGGTCTCCTGCGCGGGAACCGCCTTCGAGGGCAAGGACACCGGCGAGATCGTTTCCGGCGCGGTGATCGGCCTGCTCTCCTTCTTCGGTTCCGAGGATGTGAATATCGTCAACGCCAAGCATCTGGCGAAGGCGCGCGGCATCTCCATCACCGACA
>CAYWTJ010000100.1:0-3885 GCA_964460225.1 uncultured Planctomycetaceae bacterium
ATGGTAAAGGCTTGCGGCACCGACATGTTACGAAGATACAAGGCCATCTGTTCCGGTGTTTTGAAATCTGCCGTCCCGGGGGTCGTCCACGCTTTGACGATCGCCTCGGGGTTCATGCCGGCATATTTGTTCTCCATCAGCGGCAAGATCTGCCGCATGTCCTGCTCCTTCAGCGCTCCCAGAACCTCACTGGTGATTTCCGGCGTCAGGTACAGCCGGATGTAGCGGGCGTTCTCTTCCGGTCCGCCGGGCTTCAGCATATTTCCCGTGAAATAATTCGCGATCGTATCGGGTTCCATGGCGCGGAGGGTTTTGGTCATGCGTTGAGAGCTGTCCGAGAGTTGCGCCTGTGTGCTTTCCTTTTTCCAATCGTCGAGATTCTTGCGCTCCTTGACGTATTCCGCCTTCAGCGCCTCAATGCTCGTGCGCAGGTCCGCCAGCTTCTGCTCCTGATCCGCTCGCAACTCCCGCAACGCGCTGATGCGCTCCTCCAACTGTTTGCGCTGATCGCGCAGGGCTTCGGCGGATGCGGCGCGCGTACTCTCGGAGCCTTCGCTGCGATCGAGATTTTTTTCCGAGGCGGCCTTGGCGTCCTTAAGCTTTTGGTACTCGGCGATCTGTTCGCGGCTCAGGACGTACTGACGATTGCCGACCAGCACCTGCAGAATGTTTTTGTAATCCTCCAACGAACAGAAGCCCATCTGGTTGAGGCCAATCAGGTAGATGCAGACAATGAGAAAATTCATCGCCATGATGCTCATGATGATGTAAAAGAAGCTGTTAATAAATCCCCGGGCGGGATTCTTCTTAGCCATTCACGTCCCCTTCCGAATGCCGGCCGAACTCAAGGCGGCGCTTCTCCTCTTCCTGACGGTGCAGCACGCGCAAGGAGAGTTCATCCAACGCCAACTGCCGCTGCCGCTCCTCTTCTTTCAGATACTCCTGATGGCGCTTTTCCTTGAGAATCTCCAGCGCTTTGCGGTCCCGGCGAATGGTCACGAACGCCAGCCGCGTGACCTCCATTTCCTGCCGCAGCCGGTTGGCCTCATGCTGCGCAGAGGCGATGCCGGTATCGAGTCCGCCGATGTACTTGAGTGTATTAACCATGCGCGCGAACGGCACCTGCCCGCCCGCATTCATGGCGCGCAGATCACCCTGCAGCGCGGTGCGTTCGACCTGTAGAACTTCTTCTTTCCGCTTCTGCTCCTCGACGGCCTGATTGGCCTTGGCGAAGATGCGCTTGGCGTCTTCCTCAAGCATCTCGCGGTAACGCAAGACCGACTGAAGTTTGAACCGGAATTTTTTTGCCATGTCCTACGCCTTCCCCAGCCGCAAATCCGCTCCACAGTCACAACCGCGTGTCCGATGCCAACGCATACCACCGTTCACCGCTTCGCCGGAACAACAGGCTTCCGGGGCGGCGTTTTCGCCGGAGTCGGCAGCGGAGCGCCTCGCGCCTGCGTCACCGGCGGACGCGTTCCCTGCGGCTGCATCTGCGGGGCGGCCGGACGCGCCGGCTGCACCGGCTGGCTGTGCGCCTCCGCCAGCTCCTTCATTTTCCGGACCACCTCCTCAAACGTCTCCTTCTCGTCCATGCCCTGCTGCAAAAATTCATTGAGCTGCGGCATGATGCGGATCGCCTTGTCGATCTCCGGGTTCGTTCCCGAGGAATACGCGCCGATGTTGATCAGATCTTCGTTCTCATGATACACCGCCGCCGCGCCGCGCAGTTGCCGGGAGGCGGTGACAAAATCCTTCGGCATGATCTCGGACTGCAGACGCGAGAGGCTCGCCATCACGTTGATCGCCGGGTAATGCCCTTTTTCCGCAATCGCCCGGTCGAGAACAATATGCCCGTCGAGGATGCCGCGCACCGCGTCGCCTATGGGATCGTTCAAATCGTCGCCCTCGACAAGGACGGTATACAATCCCGTAATCGAACCCTTCTCGGACTTGCCGGAGCGTTCCATCAGTCGCGGCAACATCCCGAAGACGCTCGCGGGGTATCCCTTGCCCGCCGACGGGACCTCGCCAATCGACGAGCCGATGTCGCGCTGTGCCATCGCCATACGCGTCACCGAATCCATCAACAGCGCCACATCGCGGCCCTGATCGCGGAAGTACTCCGCAATCGCCGTCGCCACAAACGGGCAACGCACCCGCACCGGCGCGGGCTGGTCGCTGGTGGCAACCACAATCACACTCTTCTTCATGCCCTCTTCGCCCAGTTCGCGCTCGATGAACTCGCGCACCTCGCGTCCGCGTTCGCCCACCAGCGCCACGACACAGATCTCAGCGGCGGAGAAGCGGGTAATCATCCCCATCAGCGTCGACTTGCCCACCCCCGTGCCGGCGAAGATTCCAATTCGCTGTCCCGAGCCGAGGGTCATGAAGGCATCAATCGCCCGTACCCCCGTCGGCAGAGGGGTGTGGATGCGCGGCCGCATCACCGGGTCCGGCGGATTGCTGTAGACCGCCCGTGTCGCGGTTGCATAGAGCGGCCCCTTGCCGTCAATCGGCTGCCCCATCCCGTTGAGCACGCGCCCCAGCAGGTGCGGTCCCACCGCGACCACCTGCTGGGTATTGAGGCTCTCCACCAGATCGCCTGGGCCGACGCCGCGCATCTCGCCCAGCGCCATCATCAGCGTCGCATCTTCCCGAAACCCCACGACCTCCGCCTCGATCGCGGTCCGCGAGAGGCGGGAATGAATCGCGCAGACGCTGCCCACCGGCAGCGACATCGGCGTCGCCTCCACGAGCAATCCCACGACACGACGAACCCGCCCCGTCAGCCGACCGGGCAGGATGTTGGGCAACTCATGAATTTTCTCACCAAGAAACGACATCCGTGCCTTTCACGCCGTCACTGCCTTCCTCGCTATCCCCAGCCGGCAGACCCGCCGGCATGGCGGCAAGAAGGGCCGCATTCCGGAAAACCCATTCGCTTCCCCGACCGGTACTCCCGGCTTATGACCGGCCTCCATTCCCCCCAAGTTGTATACGGATCGGAGCAGGAAATACTTGCCGGGGGGGGAAGGATTTTCATGCCGGAAGAAGCGTCATCGCCGCTCGCGCAACACCGCCTCAATCATCTGCTCCTGCGCGGGATCAACCGGAATGTCCTTGAGACTCAACAACCCCGATAACAGGGAAATCCCCGTTTCCTCCTTGGCAACACCGGGACGAAAGACATCATCGCCCTGCTGACCGAGTCCGGGCGTAAATCCATCCGCCGCCCCCGCGGACGCTGCCGGTGCAAGCGCAGCCTCAGGCGCCGCTGGCGGATTCGTCGGACGGGGTGCGGGGGATTCCGGAGATTGCGGGGACACCGGCGCAGGGCGTGCCGCCGGGACGACAGCATCCTGCCGGAGAATCTCTGCGGGAAGTTCCGGCGCGGGAGAGGTCTCAGATGCAACCTCCGGCACATCCGCCGGCAGCGGCACATCAAAGAGCGACGGCTCCTGCGGCGCACTGTCTGTTTCCGGCGGGAGGGAACTCCCGGCGGATTTCGGTACAGAAGTCCCCTGCGGGGCGTCCTCCGGCAACGCAGGAAGATTGAGCCCTCGCGTGTCCCCGACCAGAGCGCGCTCCAACGCGGAAAGCTGTGACGCAAGCCGCATATCCACCTCGCCTTGGCGGCTCATCACGCGCACGCCGCCGCGGTCAACGCCTGCATCCTCTCGCAGCTCAACCCGCCCCAGGTCGCTGAACACAGCCTGCAGCGACGGGATCTCCAACTCCACCGCCTCGCGGTCAGCGGGGTTGAGCCAGAGCAGCAGATCGCTGCGATTGTTGGTGAGGGAAATCGCCTCGCGCACGATGGGCAGAATGAATTCGGTGTCCAGCCGGACCTCACGGCGCACGATCCGGCGGGCGATCTCCATC
>CAYWTJ010000101.1:0-3440 GCA_964460225.1 uncultured Planctomycetaceae bacterium
GAGGGTGATGATGCTGCGGTTGCGGCTGCCGTCGATGCGCCACGGACGGACAAGGCCCTCGTCCTTGCCGCTGCGGATCACGTACCCGGTGTCAGCCGGAGCAGGCAGGAAGGTCACCTTGCCGTTCTCTCCGTTGTGCAGCCCCTTGCCTTCGACTACAAAACTATTTACCAGCGTTGTTTGCTTCATTTGTCAGTTGCTCCACTTTCTGTTCCAGAAGTTTCAGTTTATCCTTCATTTCCCCGACACTGCGCATATTGTGATATTCTTTCAGAGCGGTGCGGATATCCTTCGCCGGCTGGCCCGCGTAAATGCTGCCCGCCGGAACGTCCGACGCCACTCCCGATTTCGCATAGAACTGGCAGCCGTCGCCAACGGTGATGTGGTCCGCAAACCCCACCTGCCCGCCCACGACCACGCCCTTGCCCATCGTCACCGAACCGCTCACCCCCACCGCCCCGGCAAAGACGCAGCACTCCCCGATGTTGCAGTTGTGCGCCACATGCACGAGGTTGTCAAGCTTGCAGCCGTTGCCGATCACCGTCTCGCCAAAGCGCGCCCGGTCGACCGTCGTATTCGCCCCGATCTCCACATCGTTGCCGATCCGCACGATCCCGACCTGCGGAATCTTCAGATGCTGCTTGCCATCCCACTGGAAGCCGAAGCCATCCGCGCCGATCACCGCACCGGAGTGGATCACCGCCCGTTCCCCGATGAGGCAGCCGTAATAGACCGTGACGTTGGGATACAGCACGCTCTCCGCGCCGACCGCCGCGTCCGGCCCGATGTAGCAACCCGCTCCGATCACCGCGCCGCGCCCGATCACCACGCCCGCCTCGATCACGGCCTTCGGCCCCACCGCCACGCCCTCGGCCAGCACCGCGCCGTCCGCGACGAACGCCGTCGGATGCACCCCGGCCGCCGGCTGCGGAATGGCGGGCGCGAGCTTCTGCGCCGCCAGTGCGAAGGCGACCTGCGGGTTCTTGACCTTAACGAGCGCGCAGGGCAGATCGTCGGGAGCGTTCTCCGGAACGACCGCAGCCGCAGCCGCCGAGGTGCGCAAAAGTTCGATATTCTTTTTGTCGGCGGCAAAGGTGAGGCAACCAGCCGCGGCGTCCTCGATGCCGCGCGCGCTGCCGACCGCCACCGAGCCGTCGCCGGCGACCGCACCGCCCACCAAGGCGGCGATTTCATTGACCGTCATCTCAGGCATTTGTTGATGTATCCTCATTCGCTGCTGAATAAATGCGGCCGACCACGCGGCCAATGAATGAAACGAAATAAATCAAGACCTCGATTTCGCTGACTCTTACATCGATCGTCCCGAAGCAGGCGCACGTCCGCATAATCGCTGCGTCCATGTCGCCGCTATTTTTCTTGCGGCGTATGTTCGCGCTGCATTGCCGCAATTTCCTGCCGAAGCGCGCGAATCTCTTCCTGCCTATCCGGGCGCTCGTATCTGCCTAAACCCTGCTGGCGAAACTCACGTAACGCCGCCACCCCTAGAAGCAGCAAGCCGCCGAATCCAGCAGCCAGAACGCCAGCCAATACATGACTTTGCCCGATTCCAAAGCCGGCGAACACAAGACCTAGCCCGATCAGTAAAACCAGCCCGTCCAGCATACCACTCGCTCCCCCGCAAAAAAAACGCACTAATCGCGGTCATTCAGCCGCAGGAGAATCTCTTCCAGCATTTTTCTCTGCTCTTTCTGCCGCTTCTCAATCCGCGCCAGCCGCCGCCCCACAACCAGCAGCACCAGCCCCGCCGTTCCCGCAATCCCGGCGGCCGCATACAGCGCCAGCGATCCCGTCCGCGAAGCCTGATAAATCAACCCGTCGAACAAAATGAAACCGGCAAAGAGAATTCCGACCACCGGCAGCAGCCAGACCGCCAGCCAGCCCGCCAGCCGGAGCAGGTCGCGCAACAGCTCCCGCTCAAGATGATCCACACTCATTCGCCATGCCCCCGCAAACGGCCAGCGTTTGCAACCGATGCGTTTTTGCTCGCCAACTCTGCAAAGCAGCCCGCCGCGGCAAGCTTTCCACCCGCCGGGCAGGCTCAGGATTCGTCATGCCGCCGCGCGAATGCGCAGAGGCCGTTGTTAGCGGGTGCCGCGACGCTGATTGTTCTGGTTCATCACCTGAATCACCAGTTCGGTGATGTCCACCGTCGGGTCGGTGTACTGCACCCGGCGCTGCAGGATCTCGGTCATCACCAACTCCGGCGCCGTCGAACGCGCGCTATCCTCGGAAAGCTCGATGTCGGGGGTCGTTTCGATGACGAGGTACTTGCCGGTGGAGCCGACCTGCTTGATCGCAATCTGGAACTCCGCATATACGCTGCGCCAGAAGGTCGCCATCTTCTGCCGCGAGGTCTTCTGATAATTCTGGCGCTTGTCCTCGAATTTCAGGTTCAGCAACTGGAACTTCATCACCATCTCTTTGTACGACAAGGTGTTCGGATCAAGCAGCGCGTTCGACTGCAGCTTCTCCTGCTCGGACTTGAGCATCTTCTGCAGATCGTCCAGCTCCTTCTCCTCCTGCACGAGGCCGTCCTTGATCTGCTTCTCCATCTGCTTGGCGTAATCCGAACGGCGGAAGACCTCCTGAATCCGCACCACCGCCACCGCAATTTGCGCATCCGCCGCCATTGCCTGAATCCCGGCAAAACTCCCCAGCAGAACCGCCGCCGCCAGAACCAACCGCCCGAAAATCCGCATCCCGTTCTCCTGTCGTGTAATTACGAATGAAATCCGCTCATATCGCCGCCACGCGCGGCCGCCGGCAAGGACGGACACCGCCCGCAGGCCTCCGGCAAGGGTGTGTCCTATTTGTGCGCAAGCCCTTCGCCCGCTCCGCGTTCCCACTCCGGCCGCTCCCCTATTAAACGGATTTCCCCCTGCCAGTCAACCGCAAACCGCTCCGGTTGCAGTTGGTATTTTCCGCTCCCCCGGCGTCCCCCTGCCCTGCCTCGGAGCGGTTTTCCCGCCGGCAGGCGGTAGGCGAACGCCCGGTCAGCCGCCGGAACTGCCGCGTAAAGTAATTGCTGTCGGAAAATCCCGTGGCGTGCGCGACCTCCCCAACCGGCGCCCCGGTGTGCAGCAGCATCTGTTCGGCCTGCTGGACGCGCAGTTGCATCTGGTACGCCAGCGGACTGTACCCCGTTGCCCGCCGGAAGGCCCGCAGCAGCGTATTCTGCGACATATGCGCGACATCCGCCAGCTCCCGCAGCGCCACCGGCTGGTTGTACCGCTGTTCCAGATAGGCCACCGCCTCCCCCAGCCGCAGCAGCGGATCGTCATGATCCTCCGTCGCCTGCCCCGATAGCCGCGCCAGCAGCCCCAGCAACTCCATCAAATGCGCCAGCGCCAGCAATTCGTAGCCCGGCGCCCGCTGCGCCAGCTCCTCCTCGATCCGGTCGATCAGCCGCGCCGCCCGCA
>CAYWTJ010000102.1:0-15205 GCA_964460225.1 uncultured Planctomycetaceae bacterium
TTTATGCTGACCGGCAACCGGCCCATCCAAACCCGAAATCCTCTCCAGAATTGTTGATAAAGTGAAAAACCGGGCATTTCTGCCCGGTTTTCTGTGAAATGTAATTTGGTTGGGAATACGATAATAATGTGGTTGAGGACACTCCTCATCCGAAAATAGTTGATACTGAACCGATGTCCGTGGCAGGGCGGTAATACAAGACCCGGCTGCGGCCGTAGCGGCGATCGTTCTGCAGAAGCAGGCCTTCCCAGATTGGCGGATCCAGCCGCTGGTGCTCAAAGCGGAAGATAACTCGTCCGCCGGGTGCAAGCAGGCGGGCTGTATGGCGCATTAGCGATTGCGCTTCCGGAGATTGCGGCCAGCCGGGGTTGTCCTCAAAGGGCGGATCAATAAAGATCAGGTCAAACTGGTCGCGGCATCCCTGCGCAAATGCCGCCGCCCGCAGGGTAAGCACACTTGCGGATGCGGCAAGTTTGCATTTCAGCAGATTTTCTTGCACCGTTGCGGCGGTCGAGCGGTCGGCTTCCACAAAAACGCAGTGACGTGCCCCCCGGCTCAATGCCTCGATTCCGACCGAACCGCTGCCGGCGTAAAGATCCAGAACCTCGGCATCAAGAATGTCTGCGCAGAGGGAGTTGAAGATCGCTCCCCGTGTTTTTTCCAGATAGGGTCGGGCGGTGCCGCTGACCCGGAGCGGGAAACCCTTGGCGATTCCTGCGATCACGCGCATCGTTTTCTCATCCGTTGTTCATGGGCCATGCCGGCCTCCCGTTGGCTTCCCTGGGACTGGAAACCGGAAATAGTTGCATTCCACGGTGCCGGGGCTATAATGCATCCTGCTGCCGTTGTATAGCGTGGAACGTTTTCAGCATTATATCGTCTTTTTTTTGCGATGCTCTGCAAGGCTCGGGTGGTTTTTTTTCGCGGGTTGCAGGTGCATGATCGAACAGGAGGTGCCTCATGACACGACTTCTTTTGGCGGTTTTTCTGGCTGCGCTATGTTTTTCCGCTTCGGTTCAGGCTACCGAGGCGTTCAACGCGCTGGTTGAGGCCATCCGCTCCCGCAACGTCGATATGGTGACGAATATGCTCTTGGCGGATTCCACCAATGCGTTGATTCAGGAGAAAGACCTTACGGGGCGGACACTGTTGCACATCGCGGCGGGGCAGGGGGATGTCCGGATCGTGCAGGCGATTCTTGCCCGGAATCCCGATGTAAACGCCGTCACCCGCACCGGACAGTCTGCGTTGCTCTTTGCCGCCAGCGGTTCGTATCTGGACAATACCCGTTTGCTGCTCGCCGCCCGCGCCGATCCCAATCTGGCCGATGATCGGGGAAACACCCCGCTTCTGATCGCCAGCGATCGCGGTAAACCAGAAATGGTTAGTGCGCTGCTGTCTGCCGGGGCTGACATCGATCATGCCAATCGCGACGGTGTCACCTCGCTGATGTATGCCGCCGAACGGGGAAACAAAAAGCTGGCGCAGCTTTTGCTCGACAGCCGGGCTACGGTGATCGCAACGGATGCGCTGGGAAACACCGCGCTTCATTATGCCGCTCGTACCGGGCGCAACGATATGGTTCCCCTGATGATTCAACTGATAAATGTTAAGAATGCCGCCGGACAGACGCCGCTGGATGTGGCGATGCTGGCGGGGCAAAGCAAATTTTCCGGTGTGATTCAGACCTACGGTGGCACGATGGGCGTGGGCCGCAAGCGCTGAGGCCGGCTTGGGAAGAGGATCGCCCGCTTGCAAGGGCGTGGACTGTGCCGACGAATGAGATTCGGGCCGGGGAGGTGATCCCCGGCTCCTTTTTCGCCCAAGCGCGGCGGATGCGGCGGGGAGATCGGTTGCGGTTCGTCGCGAAAAACGAGGGGGGCTTATGCGCTATCTGATTACAGGCGGCGGCGGGTTTCTCGGCCGGCACATAGTCGGCCAACTGCTGGCTCGCGGGGAGTCCGTGCGCGTGTTTGGCCGGGGTGCGTATCCGGATCTTGAGGCACGCGGCGTGGAGGTTATGCGGGGGCAGCTTTCGGACCCGCAGGCGCTGGACCAGGCTTGCGCCGGAGTGGACGGGGTCTTTCATGTCGCGGCCAAGACCGGCATCGCCGGACGCTATGAGGAATATCGGAGCGCCAATTACGATGGCACGGCCGCATTGCTGGCTGCCTGCGCACGCTGCGGGCTTCGGTATTTTGTTTATACCAGTACTCCCAGCGTGGTCTTCGGCCGCGTTGCGATTACCGGCGGGGATGAGTCCATTCCTTATCCGGCGGAGTATTTGACGCATTACGCCCGCACGAAAGCGCAGGCCGAGGCTTTGGTGCTCGCGGCGGATCGTGCAGAGTTGCGCACCTGCGCCTTGCGGCCGCACCTGATCTGGGGACCGGGGGACACGAATCTTTTGCCCCGGCTGGTTGCTCGGGCAAAAGCCGGCCGGCTGGTGCGCGTCGGGGCGGGCGAGAACATGGTTAGTGTCAGCTATGTCGAGAATACCGCGCAGGCACACCTTGCCGCCATGGACCGACTTGGCGAGGAAGCCGCACCGTCTGAAGACCGGCAGATGCGTGTGGGCGCGGTGAGCGGAGCCGTGGCGGAGCGGGTCGGCGGACGGGCATTTTTTATCAACGAACCGGCCCCGGTCAACTGTTGGGATTTTATTAACCGTTTGCTGGCGGTATACGAAACAGGGCCGGTGAAGCGCTGCGTGTCCTTTGCAGTCGCTTATGCGGCAGGATGTGTATTGGAGCAGGTGGGGCGTCTGCGGCCGGAGTGGGAACCGCCGATGACACGTTTTCTGGCGCTGCAACTTGCGGTGGATCACTGCTTTCGCCCGGATGCCGCGATGCGCGCCTTGCGCTGGAAACCGGCGTTTACCATCGATGAGGGGCTGGCCCGGCTGCGGGAGGCCGCTCAGGTTAAGCAGTAATCTTTATCCGCTATGTTTTCCTGCGGTTGTTCTGGCGGTTGGGGACGGTCAGGCGAATTCCATCTTGCGACGTAATTCGCGGAGTTGTTGTTCGAGTTCACTGCCGCGGCGCTGCTCTTGGGTAAATTGCTCCTGCAATTGATGCAGCTCGGTTTCGGCGCGCAGGAGTTTGTCCTTCAAAAACGCCTTGCTGGCGGTGCTGGCGTCCTGCGCCATTTCCAGTTCGTCGCGCATTGCGAGGAGGTTTTGCAGCAACTCCTGATTTCGTACCCGTTCCTCCGCCACCTCGCGTGCGGATTGCGCCAGTTCCGCGCGCAGGGTCTCGATCTCTTCCTTATACGCTGCGGTTTCCCGGTTGCGTTCAATCTCGGAGCGTGTGCTGTCGGCATGGTGCGATTCGCGTAATTGCTGCTCGATGGCGACGAAGTTGTCGCGTTCACGGTCCAATTGCTCGGACAGTTCTTCCGCGCGGTCGTGTTCGCGCCGGGCTTCGTGGCGGGATTCCTCCAATGCAGCCTCGACCGCCTCCAGCTTCTCGCGCAAATACGCCTTGCTCGCGGAGCCTGCGGTGATGTTGTCGCGCATTTCGGCAATATCTCCGTGCAGCGATTTCAACGCTGCGCGAAGGGAGGATTCCTTCTCGCGGGCCGCTTGCAGCGAGAGGGTGATCTGGTCGCGTTCGCCGGTACGGGTTGCCAACTCCTCGCGCAACTCCGTCAGTTGCTCCCGTTCGCGCACCAGTTCGCTCTGAGCCTGCTTCTGCTGCGCGCGCGCCTGCGCCTGTTCCCCCAGCAGCTTTTGCTCCATATCCTCAAGCAAACGCCGTAGGCTCAGAACCTGATCCTCCAGAGAACGGTTACGGCGGGATTCATCCTCGAATGCCGTGGACATCTTCTTCAGCGCTTGTTGCGCACGCTCCAGTTCCGCTTGCAGTTGTTCGATCTGCAGCTCGGCGCCACCGCGTACCCGGGCGACCTCGTCGTCGAATCCGGCGGCGCGGGCGCGTACCTGCTGCGCCTCCAGTTCCAGCCGCTGTAGATCGGCGCGCAGGGTGTTCTTTTCGCGCTCGGCCAGCGAGAGCGCATTGCGCATCTGCGCCCGCAATTGGTCGGTCTGATTGCCGGCTACGCGTTTTTCGATGCCCAGCAGCTTTTCGCTTTCGCGCAGGCGTTCGGTCGTCTGCTGGAACTTCTTTTCGAGTTGCTGCATCTCGCCCAGCAATTCCAGCCGGTCCCCGCGCATATCGTCGCGGATCTGAAAATACGAGCGTTCCAGCCGCTCATAGTTCACTTGCAGCGACGACAATTCGTGTCGCGCCGACAACAGCATGGTCTGATAACGGCGGGCGTTTTCGTGCGCCAGTTCTTCCCGCTTGTGAACCTCGGCTTCCCGGGCCGCGAGTTCTTCGCGCTGCCGGATCAGGCTGTTGTGTTCCTCCTCCAGCCGGCTTTCAAACTCCGCCCGAAGTTTGCTCTCGCTGCCGAGTTTGCGCTGGAACTCATCGGCCGTTAGGCGTTGCTCGGCCAGTTCGCGCCGGAAATTCTCAATCATCTGCTTCTCGGCAAGCTTCTGCAGCTCCAATTCTTTCTTTGCCCGGGCGTTCTCTTCGTGAGCGCCCTGCAGCCGTTTTTCCAGTGCGCCGATCTGGCGTTCCCGCTCAATCCGCGTTTCTTCGGACTCCTGTAGACGAACCTGTAACTGCTCGAGCGACTGGCGGCGTTCTGCGTTATCCCGGCGGTAGGTGGCCGCTTCCTCCTCCAGCCGCGTGCGTTCGCGCCGGTCTTCTTCCGCGCGCTGGCGGTTGAGTTCTGAAACCCGGATCAACTCCTGTTCCTGCCGCAGAAAATCGTCGCGTTCCTTGCGCAACTGGTCGCTCAGACTCTGGCAGCGCTCTTGAAGCTCCACCACATCGCGGCTGACCGTCGTGGCGTGGGACGAGAGCAGACCGGTCTGCTCGCGCAGGAGGTTTTCTTTGTCGCGGAGTTTGCGCAGCGCCTCGTCGAGGCGGGATTTAAAGATATCCGCATCGTGACTGGAGGCCTGTACGCGCTCACGGGCAGACTCAATTTCGGCAAATAGCGAATTGCGCTCGCGGGTCACCTCCGCGAGCTGCTTGTGCAGCGCGTGCTGTTGGGATGTTTGTTCGTCAGCCAAAAGCCTCTCTCCGGCGGCGTTGACGCGTCCGGGACGCATTGGCGTATTATACGGAATTGGCCGGGTGGTTTTCCAGAAATCTTTTTGAGTCGGTGAGGGAACGGCGGGACGGCCGCATTCGGAAATTGCAAGTCAAAGCGCCCAAAATAGTTCGCTTGTTCACGCGTTGTCGCTGCTAACCGCATGCGGCTATGCTCCCGGAATCCGCGTCAACGTCGCGCGTCTGCTGCAAGCGCAGGGCGAAGAGCGCTCGGAACTCGCGATGAAGCCCCGTTTGCAGCCTGAGGGCAATGCAATGGACTTGAATGAAGGGGGCGGGCTTGGAGGTTGCTTCTTCTCGCTTGCGTCTGGCGGGGGGAGAGGAGCCGTCGTCAGAAATTGCGGCGGATGGTGAGGAATTCTTTGGGGGGAATGCTCAGGACGAGTTCGGAGTGATCCTCCTCGGGCTGATCAAGCATTTGCAGCATGAGTGCCGTTGCCTGCTGGCCGAGCGCAAGAAAATCCTGAACCGCCACGTAAGCCGTCTGCGCCGGGTAGGGTTCGCCGCCCCAAGTGTCGAAAACCCCGAAGGAAAACGACTGTTGCAGCCAGTCCTGCCGGCAGGCTCCGAGTGTGTTGAGCGCATCGGCCTGAGAGTTGCTGATGATGGCCCACGGTTCGTCCGGAACCGCGTCGCGGGCGGCTTGTTGCAGGGTCAGTAGATTTGCACCGAGACGGAGGACTTCGGCGGCTGCGCCGCTTTGGCGCAGGCGCGAGACGGAGTTGTTGTGATGGAAGTCCACCAGAAAACTCCGGCAGCCGCTGGCGTAACAGAGGCGAACGATTTCCGCCGCCGCTGCCGCGTTATCCGTGGTTACGAGCGGTGCGCCACTGCCGGCGACATTCCGGTCGATCAGAATCAGCGGACGACGATCGCGGCGCAGTTCTCGCATGGGCGTCGGGTCTTCGTTGCCGCCCGGAATCAGGAATGCTCCGTCCGCGACGCCTTGGCGCAGCCGGTTGAGCAGGCGTTGCTCGACGCCGTAATCATTGGCGGAAAGAGCGGTAAACATATCATACCCGGCTTTGCGCAGGATTTCGGCGGCCGGGAGTGCGGCCTCGCGCTCGAAGCGGTTTTCAAAGGAGGATATGATGAATAGAATGGTGCTGGTGCGTCCGGCGACCAGATGCCGTGCCGCGAGGTTGGGGCGATAGTTATGTTTGCGGGCAAGTTTCTGAATCCGGTCGCGGGTTTCGGGTTTGACGCGCGGGTCGCCGCTGAGTGCGCGCGACACGGTCGAAACGTCAACCTCCGCGAACTCCGCGAGCATCTTCAAGGTGATCTTCCGGCTCTGCGGCGGCATAATCAACGGTTCCTTGCCAACGTCGGCCGCAACCGGCAGCCGGCATGAGTGAAAGCAAGCTATGCGAAAAAAAACAGGCAAAGCCGGAACGGCGCAGTCCGGCCTTGCCTGCATGATTATACCGATTAGCTGCGGACTTTAAAGGTCAGAATCTCGAATGGCTTGAGCGTTAATTCGTGCGTCTTGCCTGCGAGTTCCCTTTCGTTGGTCCATTCCAGCATATTGGTCGCGGTCAGGCCGCTTCCTTGGTTCAGCGTCAGTTTGCATTTTGAGGTGCGGCCGGCGGTTTCGACCAGTCGGAGGACGTGGCAGTTCTCCTTCTCCGCCTTCTTCACTACCTCCAGCGATACACCCTTGCCGCTGAACGAGACCGGCAGCGCCAGCTTCTCCGGCGAAACTCCTTCCAGCGTCACCGGCGGGAAGTTGAGCATGTTCGCCTCGGCCTGTACCGAAGAAGAGGTCAGGTCGCCGGTGTGGGGCAGGAGGCTGTAGGTAAAGCTCTGTGCGCCGATGTCGGCATCGGCATCGGGGTAGGTCGAGGAGCGCAGCAGGTTCAGGTCAAGGACGTTGCCCTGCACCTTGTGGCCGTATTTGCAGTTGTTCAGAATCGCCACGCCGTAGCCGTCGGCGCTCAGGTCGGCGTATTTGTGCGCGGGAACCTCAAACTTCGCCACATCCCAACTGGTGTTGGTGTGCGTGGCGCGTCTGGCGAAGCCGTACTGGATGTCGAAGCTCGCTTCGCTGGCGACGACGTTTGCCGGGAAGCTCACGCGCAGCATCTTGTGCTTTTCTTTCCAGTCGACGTCGGTGATGAAGTCCAGCCGCTTGCTGCCGGCATTGAGATAGACCGACTGTCGGATCGTCGAGTCTCCGATGGCGAGGGTGAACTGGATGCCCTGCCGCACGCCGCCAGAGGAGAGGGGCGTCGTGGAGACCGTGCGCGCGTGGGCGAACAGCTCGTTCTGATAGGTGATCTCGATATCCCAGGCATCCCAGTCATTGGGGCGGTCGATGTAGAGCGAGAGGAGATTGCCCTTTTCGCCGGCGGCAAGCACTTCGCGGCCGGCCTCCTTGTCAAAGGCGCTGAGGAGGGTACCATCCGCAGCGAATTCATACCGGATCAGGCTGTTCTCCAGCGTGGTGCCGGCGGTTCTGGCGCCGGCTACTGCTGGCCCCTTGCGCAGGCCGAGGACGCCGCAGGCGGGAATGGTCGCCAGAACGGTGAGTCCGTTGTCGTCCTCCTGCGTCGGCAGTGCCTTGCCGGATAGGTCCGTCACACCGCTGCCCTTCCAGCTTGCGGGCAGGGTAACGGGCGCGGTGTAATCATACGACAGAATGTTGACCAGCGTTAGCGTGTCGGCGGCCGGCTGCAACAGCCGCGCGGCGGCCTTGGCGATCAGCTCGTCGCACTCCGCGATGCTTTGCGCATGTTCGCGTTCGGTAACCTCATAGACCTTGCGGATCGAGGAACCGGGCAGAATGTCGTGGAACTGGTTGATGAGCAGGGTCTTCCAGAGCCGGTCGAGCTCCTTGGCCGGATATTCTGCGAAGGGCAGGCAGGAGCAGACGAATTCGGTCTCGCGGAGCTTGCGCTCCAGCATCCGGTTGCCCTTTTTGGTCCGGGCTTGCGTGGTGAGCGTCCCGCGGTGGAGTTCCAGATACAGTTCGCCGTTCCAGCATTCCAGTTCGTCCCGGAAAGCGTGGATGCGGTTGAAGAACTCATCGGCGCGTCCGAACTTTACCTTCGGGCAGCCTTCGAGATCGTTCATGCGCAGTACGCGTTCGACGTACTCCTCCTTCGGGCCGCCGCCGCCGTCGCCGATGCCATACAGGCACATCGCCTCGGGCAGAAGGTGGCTCTCCTTGAAGTTCTTCTGCGCAAAGAGCTGTCCTGCGGGGTAGGCTTCGGAGTTGTAGCCGTCCTCCGGCGGGAAGTGGGTCAGAATCTCGGTCCCGTCGATGCCGCGCCAGTTGAAGGTGTTGTGAGGGAATTCGTTGAACTGGCTCCAAGAGATCTTCTGGGTGAGGAAGAAGTCCACGCCGCACTTTTTCATGATCTGCGGCATCGCGGCGGAATAGCCGAACACATCGGGAATCCAAAGGTTCCTGACGTCGAAATCGAACTCATCCTTGTAAAAGTTTTTACCGGTTACAAACTGGCGGATCATCGCCTCGCCGCCGGTGATGTTGCAGTCGGCCTCGACCCACATGCCGCCCTGGCACTCCCACTGGCCATTCTTGACGTACTCCTTGATTTTTGCATACAGGGCGGGGTAGTGGTCCTTGGTGAACTGATAGAGCTGCGGCTGGGAAGCGCCGAAGACATAACCGGGATACTTCTTCATCAGCTCGATCTGGCTGGCGAAGGTGCGGCCGCATTTGCGAATCGACTCGCGTACCGGCCAGAGCCAGCCGGTGTCGATGTGGGCATGGCCGACGGCCGTGATGTTCAGGTCACTGGCATTGGCCGGGGTGCTGAACAGCGGCTTGAGAACCTCGCGGGCCTTGGCTGCGTTGGCCGGATTATCGGCATACGCGGTGATTGCCTCGTTGACGAGGTAGACGATTTTCTTCTGGCGCGGCGTGAGCTGGATCAGCTTCTTCAGGCTGCCCCAGGCGTTGCCGTCGTTGGTGTTGATGCTCGGCGTGCGCAGTCCGGCAAGGAGGCTGTTGAGTGTGTCAATGTCGAGCAACAGGTGCCAGAGGTCGCGCGAGAAGAGGCAGAGTTCGCAGTTGATGACGCGGCCTTCATAGGAGCCGTGCCGTTCGGGGCAGGTGCGGGCGGGGTCGCCGGGCTGGTTAATGCCGAAGAGATGGTTGGCAGCCGACTCAACCCAGAGTTCGATCTTCTCGCCGCCTTTGGCGCAGCGGTTGAAGTAGTAGACATCCTTCCCGTAACCCATGGCGAACACGGAGCCGTTGGTCAGGCCAAAGAGCGGGCAGCCGTCAGCGCCAAAAACCAACGACTCGCCGTTGAAGTTGAGGTGTGCGACGATTTCCTTGCCGTCCCACTCCTGTGGCACGGTGACGGTCAGCTTGAACCAGGCGCTATCCCACGCGCTGCCCCATTTGTCGCCCTTCTTGATTTCCTGATAGCTGCCCTTGAGTCGGTCGGAAAAGGCTACCGGATTGACGCTGTGGCTGTACTCCGCATGGAACGGAATTTCCGCCAGAAGCGGAGCGCCGCCTTTGAGCCGGCCAAGAAACTTCGTTATCCGCTTTTCATAAACCCCATATTCATCCGCGCGCATGGAATCACCCTTTCAGCAGGAAATATCGAATACAAACGTTTGTAATTGTTATACCGCATGAACACGGCAACGCAAGCGGAAATTAAGGAATTTTGCTTTTCCGGGAGAAAATCCGCGACAATTTAGAACTGGACGGTGACGTTTTCCTGGTTTTCCAGATGCACGAACGGGAACTGTTTCATCAATTCTTGCATGGCTTTGCGATCACTGGGGCGGGTGCCGGAGAATTTGACCAGCGCCGGTTGTGAGCTCATCAGTTTTTCGACATCAATGTCCACCAGATGGATGCCATTCTGTTCGAGCAGGGGGAAGAGCGCGTTGGTGGAGCGTAAGCGCCCTTCGACGGTCAATTGGATCTGAATCCGCATGCCCTTGACAATGTTGCGCATCTGGGGGGGCACCTGCTGCAACTGCTCCACCTTCTGCATGGATTCCACGTCGTTGGCCGGGTCTTGCGGTATGAGGATTTGCAGTTGGCCGGGGGTGTAGCGGAAGGTGATTGCCTGACTGGTTTCCTCGCCGGAGCGCCCGTCGGTGCGCTGGTCGAAGGTGACTTTGTTGATGTCGTTAAAGTGATAAACGACCTGTTTGCCCAGGCTGCCGTCCGGGGTCTCCACTTTCTTGGCGGATACAAAGTCCACGCCTTCGCCAAAGTCTCCCGCAGCTTGTTTCAACTCCTTAACGTCGATTTTCGTCAGGGCGAGAACCGATTCTGCCAGCTCCCCTTTTTGCGTTCCCATGCCCTGAATGATGTCACGGGCGTAATTGCTGACGATCTCGGTGGTGGTGATGGTGCCGCTACCGTCGCGGTTTAAGTGGATAACCGTCGTGGATTCCAGACAGCCGGTCAGGAAGAGCAGGGCGGGGATGAGGAAGAAAAATCGGTTCATTTCAGTTCCTTTCTGATCCTGATATTAAACGTATGCCAACCGTCTGAATCAAGCAGAATCGCGTTCCTGCCGGTTCGTATCCGCAAGGGCCGGTGGAGGGGACGGTGGCGCATCGGCGGATGTTTTATTCTTGCCCTAACGCCATAGGGGTAGTATCGGGGCGGGTGCATGTGCCGATCAGTTGTGGTTTGTTGGCACAAAACCGCAAGAATAGGTCAAGCGCAGGTGCCTGCTCTGCCGATACCATAAGTATTGAGGGGGAATCGAGATTCAAGGAGATGGCAAATGAGTTACCTTGTGACGGAGACGTGCCGCATCCGGCTGCAGTGGGAGGTGGATGCACTTCTGGAATTTCTGGTTCTCAGTGAGGATGAGAAACTTGCGGAAAGGGAGGTGCTGGCAATGAAGAAGATCATTATCTGGACGCAGGAGGATTGCCCGCTCTGCCAGAAGGTGAAAACCTACTACGGCGAGGGGAATTTCGAGGAGCGCGCGGCTCAGGACCTTTTGGGTGGCAATGTCCCCGATATTGACGCGATGGCGCAACTGGCGATGCAGGATATGCAACTGCCGCTGGTGCAGGTTGATGGGGAGTGGGTGGATGTCTGTTCCATCCTCACGGAGGCGGGGTACGCGGCATAACCGATTTCTGTAACAATTTGTTGTCATTGCGGTTATCGTTCTTATCTTAAGACGCTGTTTCTTGGTGGACGCGGATTCCCGATGGGGGCCGCGTTCTTTTTTTTACGACGTACAAAAGAAGGGAGTTTTTTTCCGTAAGTATACAAGTAGAGCGCGGGCTCTTTATCACGCAGGTCGGAGCATGAGGGGGTTGCATGGATTCAGAGCGAATCAGGGAGGAACGGATGCGCAAGGCATATCTCGCGCTTTTGACTGGCTTTGTCATGACCGGTTGTGCGGGGGGGAACGTCAGTACCCAGAGTTCGACAAGCGACCGAATGAACCGCAAAACATCCGGCGCTGATGCGCAATCAATGCAGAAAGACGGGCTGCCGGCTTCGCGTAAGCTGGCGCCGGAAGAGGTGAAGTACATGCTCTCGCCTGCCGGCGTCGGCGCTTCGATGCCGACCCAGAAGGCGTTGAGCGTCTATCAGGCGATTCAGCCGGGCATGCGGGAGAAGGATATCGCGGAACTTCTGGCGCCGGTGTTGTTGGAATCCGGGGTTGAGACCAGTGGCGCGGGGCGCCGGACGTATTACCGGATTGGTCAGAACACGCAGTTCTGGGTGGACTATTCCGGCACTCCCGGCAATGGCTGGTCTGGCCGGAAGAGTGAACTGGAACCCAAACGCGCCTGGCGGCGCTATCCCTCCGGCAGCATCGAGATCATGCCGCTGGCGGATCCGGAGGAGCGGATCGCCGGCAAAGGAGGGGCGGCAGGAGATGCCGCTGCAGCCGGGCGATGATTCGCGGAACCGGAACGGATATCATTGAGATTGAGCGCATCCGCAAGTTGCACGAGAAGCAGGGGCAGGCGTTTCTTGATAAGTGCTTTACTTCGGCGGAGATCGCGTATTGCCTGAGTAAAAAGAATAGCGCCGAGTCTTTTGCCGCGCGTTTCGCCGCGAAAGAGGCGGTCATGAAAGCGTTGGGCAGCGGCTGGGGGGAGGGCGTGGCCTTTTCCAATATTGAACTGGTCCGTTCCGCCAGTGGCGCGCCGAAGATTGTTTTGCACCGGACGGCGCTGGAGTATGCGCAGCGGGCCGGAATCGGGCGGATTCACATCAGTATTTCGCATTGCAAGGAATACGCCGTGGCGTTTGCAGTTGCCGAGGCTGGCGCAGACTGCGCGGGAGGTGCGGCGGATGTGGTTCGCTGAACATCCGGGGCGGGGAGTGGCCGCGCGCAAGGCGCTGCTCTGGGTGTTGATCTTTTACGGCGGAGGGTTCGTGTTTCTGCGTTTGACGGACGATCTGCCGCCGAGGCCGGACATTCTGAAGAGCGATTCCCCGGACACACTCGCCAGCCGGCTTTTTTTACCGTGCTATCTCATGGAAAACTTTGCTGCCAAACTAACAGGCCACCCGTAACGGGTGGCCTGTTGAACGGAATGCTATTCTTTTTCGGCATCGAAGACCGTGGTCTGGACTTTCAGCAGCTCCTTGGCCATGTCACGCAGACGGTACTTCTGAATTTTTCCGCTGGCAGTCAGCGGAAACTCCTTGACCAGGAAGACGTGCTTGGGGACCTTGTAGCGCGCGATACGCGGGCGGGCGTAATCCTGAATGTCCTCCGGCGTCAGATCCGCTCCGGGTTTGAGGATTACGAACGCTCCTACCACCTCGCCGTACTTGGTGTCGGGGACGCCGACGACCTGTGTGTCCAGCACTCCGGGGACGGAGTTGACGAACTCTTCGATTTCCTTGGGGTAGATGTTTTCGCCGCCGCGGATAATCATGTCCTTCAGGCGGCCGGTGATGCGCAGGAAGCCATCGGAATCGAATGCTCCGATGTCTCCGGAGTGCAGCCAGCCGTCCTGATCGATGATGCGAGCAGTTTCTTCGGGCATCTTGTAGTAGCCCTTCATGCTGTTGTAGCCCCGGCAGACCACCTCGCCCGGAACATCCGTCGGGCAATCCTCGCCGGTTTCGGGATCGATCACGCGCACCTCGATATCGGGGAAGGGGCGCCCGACGGTGCCGACCTTCTTCTCCAGAGGGTCGTCGGTGCGGGTCTGCGTCATGCCCGGCGATGCCTCGGTTAGCCCATAGACGCTGGTGATGTCGCGCATATGCATCCGTTCGACGCATTGGCGCATCCGCTCGATCGGGCAGGGCGAACCGGCCATGATGCCGGTGCGCAGACTCGTCAGGTCGAACATGCCGAACATCGGATGTTCCAGTTCCGCGATGAACATCGTCGGCACGCCGTAAATCGACGTGCAGCGCTCTTTATGCACCGCCGCCAGAGCCAGCAGCGGGTCAAATACCTCCAGCATCACCACGGTGGAGCCGTGGGTAAGTACCGACATGATTCCCAACACGATGCCGAAGCAGTGGAACAACGGCACCGGCAGGCAGAGCCGGTCGGCTTCGGTGTATTTCATGCATTCCCCGATGGAGAAGCCATTGTTCATGATGTTGCGGTGCGTCAGCATCACCCCCTTGGGGAAGCCCGTCGTCCCGGAGGTGTACTGCATGTTGGTGACTTCTTCGTTGAAGACATTCGCCGCCGCAGCCGCCAGCGACGCATCGTCCACTTCGCCTCCCAGCAGGAAGACTTCGTTGGTGTTGTACATGCCCCGGTGCTTCTCCGGCCCGAGGTAGACCAGCGTGCGCAAAAAGGGGAAGCGCTCGCTGTGCAGCTCCCCTCGGTTGGCGCGGCGTAGCTCCGGCACCAGCTCATAGATGATTTCGATGTAGTTAATGTCGCGGAACGAATCGATCAGGAAGAGCGCCTTCATGTCCGACTGTTCGAGGACATACGCCACCTCATGGCTTTTGTAGGCGGTGTTGACGGTGACGAGCACCGCGCCGATGCGTGCGGAGGCGAACAGGAGCGTCAGCCAGTCCGGGACGTTGCGCGCCCAGATGCCGATGTGGTCGCCCTTGCCGATCCCGAGCGCGAGCAGCCCCTTGGCGAAGCGGTCTACCCGCTGGTTGAATTCGCCCCACGACCAGCGCAGGGCGCGGTCGGGATAAACGATGAAATCATGGTCCGGCTGCCGGCGCGCAGTTTCCGCCAGCAACTGTCCGATGGTCGTGTCGGTGTACTTCAACATCGTGCGGTTCCTTGGAGCTTGTGGTCTGGAATGCCGGAACTGTCCCTCCCGGATTGCGGACAGCGTGCTCCCGCTGGTCGGCGCGCCCCGGTGGAGCTGCGCCGGCCGGTGGGTTCAGCGCAACGGATTAATCCGAGTCCTCGGCGGATTTTTCTAACTCTTTGACCGTTGCGTCGTTTTGTTTGAGCTTGTCGTCAAGCTGCTTGCGGTTGATGTTCTGCTGCATCTGAATCATCATCGCCGCCTTAACGCCTTCGTCTATCGCCCCCTTGATGGCGTCCACCGGCAAGGACAGCGTCGCTTGAAATCCGGTTGCCTGCGCACTGAGCGAGCCACTGATTGCGGGGGACTCCTTGGTCAGCCCTTCCACGACCTGATCCACCACGGCGACCGCCTGCGGCTGCGTTTGGGCGAGGGCGGGTTTGACCATATCGGCCAGTTGCACCAGGAAGGCGTTGAGATAAAACGCATTGAAGAGCAGGTTGTTGCCCGCCGCGGTGAAGTCCTTGGCCGGTTGCGCCGGTGCAACCGCCGCCCCCCCGTCAATGCGCTTCAGGACGGCCTCAAACTCCGCTTCGGCCTTGCCCCCCATCGTTAGGACAAAGATATCCTTGTGAACGCCGAACACGTACGTGTAGTTTTTCGTCACCAGGTCGGCAATCAGTGCATCCGCCGGCTTGACGGATTTGGCGTCCATGCGCATCGAAAGCGTCGCCACATCCGTCGCGCCGATCTTTTTCGTGGCGCACTGGAAGGCAAACGGCCCCTTATTGGCGTTCGCCGCGATCGCCTGATCGGTCAGCTTTTTCATCAGGGGCAGCAGGGCGGCGGAGAGTGTCGCCCCCGTTCCTGCTTTCAGCTCCGACAGCGCGACCATGTTCAGCGTGCCGTCG
>CAYWTJ010000103.1:0-11139 GCA_964460225.1 uncultured Planctomycetaceae bacterium
ACTCGTCGCGCTTGTAAAAGACCAGAAGTATCTACGCGCCTATCCGAATGCCGGTGTCCCCGAGAGCGGCAAGACGTGGGGGCGTCCTCCGACGGGAAATTTCTTTATCGTCGATCAGGACATTCAGGGCAGCGTGGCGACCTTGATTCTCAGCTTCCCCGGCAGCAAGGACGCACTGGCCGCTTTACAGGCGAAAAAGATCACGCAGGCAGAGTACGAGGCCGTGGTGCAGGCAGAAAAGAAACGCTCCGCTCCGCCCACGACCAAACTCGGATCGGCGCTGCGAATCTGGGGGGACGGAGGAACAGGAAAGAAGCATCCGGGCGATTTCAGCATCACTCCCGATCAGATGGAGGTGCTCTGGGGCGCCACTCGCAGAGGAACGCCGGTCACGATTGTGGAATAGCGGCCTTGATCTCTCCAGTCCGGGGGGACGAGTTGCTGGCAGCCTGTGTTTCGTATTATGACAGCGATGTTCTTCTTTCGACCATATCCGGTCATTTTTCGGTCTGTGGTTTGACTGTGCCGGGCCTCCGGGGTACATTCCAGCCGTGTGGCACGCGGCAACGGATCGGCTTTTCTTGGTGCGAAGCACGGACAAGGAGCAGAGGATGTCAGAGGCAGAGATTCATTATTTGTATGATCCGGCCGTAGACACGGACATGGACTGGAAGTTACGGGCGCTGATCGGGACTTGTTTTGGCGATCCGGAATTTCGCCGGCAGCGTTTTTTTCATGAGTTGCCGCAGCACCGCTGGGTGATTTTCGGAACCGGAGGCATTCTGGCGGCCCATCTGGCGATCCACAGCAAGATCTTCGGGTCGGGGGCGGGAGAACTGAAAGCGGGTGGCATCGCGGAAGTCTGTGTACATCCGGATTATCGCGGCCGGCATTACGTTCCGGCGTTGCTGGCTGCCGCCGAGCGCGACCTGACCACTTGGGGAACCGAGTTCTGCGTCCTCTTCGGCAACCCGAAGGTATACGGACACAGTGGCTACCGGGTGGTGGACAATCCGCTGCGCCATTACGACATCGGCAAGAAAACATGGGTCGTGGAATCCAGCGGCTGGGCGATGGTGAAGGAGTTGGGCGCACGCCGCTGGCCGGCCGGAGAGATCGACCTGCGCGGCCCCCACTTTTAGCAGGCCGCAACACAGTGCCACTTACGCGCAACATTTCCCGTGCAACTCCGGCTATCTGCCGGCGTATTGGGCACCCGGTTCTTGCGGTGCTGTTGCGTCCGCACAAACGATACATCACCTCAAATCGCAGCAAGCTGCAGAGACGCGGCCCGACACAAGAAATGAAAATTGCGCCCTTCGCGGAATCGATAACAGGCCATGTCCTACGGGTGCGCCGGATATTCCGCAAGCGAGGTCATGGTCTGCGCCAGCCAGCGCAGGCGTCCGCCGGTTGAGGTCTCCGATGGCGCGGGAAGAATATCCCAGCGCTCTTCAATTACGGTGGTCTCGTTCGGCTGGAGGGTGCGGAATGCGTTATAAAACTCCAATTCGCTGATGTTCCGGGCCGGATCGCGGCTAACACTCTGATAGATCTCAACCGGTGCCTGTCCCGGAGCAAGTTCACCCGACTTCACCGTTGCAAAACGTTTCAGAAATACCATTTTGGGACCAAACGCCACAATTACTCCCCGTTCGGCATTGAGAAAGGCTTTTCCCGCGCGCTCCTGCACGTCTGCCGTCAGATCCTCCACCCGCAGGGCGTTGAAATGAAACCACCCCGAGTCGATGTCCCACGACAGCGAGCGCATCGTATACGGATTCCAAGTACGTCCATCGAAGCGCAGAAACCGATCTGGCACCGGAACAAGGCAAAGCCAACAGCCGTCCACCCGCGTATTGGACCAGAGGTTGAGCGCCACCGGCTGCTTGCGGATGTTGCGGGCTTCAGTCCGCACAATCACCCCCCCATCCTCCAGAATGCGCAATTCCTTGCGCAGTTGCACTCCGCTGATCGGGCTTTGCGGACCTTCCAGCAGGACGCGCTGCTCGGAACGTTCCAGAACCGAAAATCGTCCGTAAAGAACATACGGATCCGGCGGCCAGTCTGCTCCGCTCTTTCGCCGTTCGGGCATGAGATTCTGACGAGCCCAGAACATCGATTGCGGACCGATCCAGGTGATGTGGCCGTTAAAGGCCTGAAAAGGAGCCTCCGGGGTTGGTTCGGGCGGGGTCTGCGCCCACAGCGCCGGATCGGAGTGAAGCAGATTGCCCGAATCGCCGCGTTCGAGCAGTAGCACGCTTGCGCCCGCATCAAGTTTGATCCCCACGATCACGCCCGCATACTGCAGGCGCAACAGACCGCCCTCCTCCGCCCGCAGACCGGGCAGAACGAACAGGATCAGGGCAAACGCCCAGAAAATCGTTTGGGTGCGCCTCATGTAATGCTCCGAAGGATTGAACGCAAGTATCGCAATTATATCTGTACGCGCAAACATATTTCAACACGAATCTACCGACTCCGCTCCACCGGGCAGATGGAACCTCTGCCACCCGGGTACGAGCGGCATCCGCAACTCCTGCCAGCACAATTCTCCGCGTAAACCCGGCGGCAAGATGAACTCCCCCCGCCAGTCCGCAGCCAGATCCGGTGATGCACGCTGCAACGACACCGTCAGCGGACCGCGCGGGTGGCGCATGGTGCCGCAAAGGGCGGTTAGTGGTCCGGGCTGCGGGGTGATCCGCACGCTGCGGAAGCCCCATTCACGCGGCTGTATTCCCAGCAACGTCGCATAAAAGTGGAAAAGCGGATGGGCATTCCAAGCGTGGCAGTCCGATCGCGTCTGCAGCGAGAAATGCTCCGGGAAGGTGCAAAAACCCTCCCGAAGCGCCCAGCGCCACGGTTCCAGACGAGACCAGAGCAGATCTGGCCGCCGCATCAGCCGAAAGATCTCAAATAGATAGTGCGTGAAATAACCGCCAGTTGGCCGCAAGGGTACCCCGCCCGCCAGCGCCTGCTGAAGCGAACGGGCGCGCTCAGGCGGCAAGGTTCCGCCCAGCAAGGCGAGAATCTGCCCGTGCTCCGATGCGCGGCCCTCATCGGTCGGGGTGTCCGCGAACGCACCTTCGCCGCGCCGCAGCAACCGCTGGGCCGCGGCGCTGATTTCAGCGGCATGACGCCGGAAACGCGCGGCGCATTCCGGCTCACCGAACCGCTCTTCCAGTTCCGCTGAATTCTGCAACGCCAGCACCAATTGCCAGTTTAGCGGACCGCTCAATCCGCCCTCTTCACCGCCGGGAACGATCTGACCCAGCGCCGCATCCAGAAAATTCCAGCCAAAGGGGGAACGCACCAGACCGCATGTGTCCAGATGTCGCAGGAACCAGTCATTCACCGAACGCAGCGCGGGCAGGAATTGACGGACTTGCGGCACATCATCCCGCCAGAGAGCGTAGTCACGCACCATCGGGGCCAGCCAGAGCGCAAACGGCGGCAGCAGTCCGCCGTTACGTCCGGGATGGCACCCCAGCGGCAAGCCGGTGGGGTTGTGCGCCGAGGCGAAGATCAGCGAAAGCGCGCGGCGCGCCGGGCGGTAGTCGGGATCCAGACAATATGCCAGCAGGATCTGCAAGCGCGTGTCACCGACGTATTGCAGTTGCTCGTAATGCGGACAATCCATGAAAACATCGCGCCTGCAGGCGCGGGCTGTCCGCTGGCAAACGGCAAGAATCCGGTTGAATTCCTCATCAGAGGTTGCCGGACTGCTTGCACCGGCGAGGACAGAGGGAGCGCCGTAAACGCTGTTGCAAACGCGCAGCCGCCGGAGGGTCAGAGGCTCGTCCGCAGTATTAACCCGAACCTGCAGGAAGCGCCCGGCCCGCCACGGCGCAAGCCGCAGCCGGGTGTCGCCCCCGGCCAACAGCACGCGGTCGCGGACTCCGGCAAAGCATCCCTCCCTGCGGATCTGGCGCGCTTTCTCGCCGCTGGTATTCCGTAACGATTCGGCCCAGGCAATCTCCACGCAACTGCCGCGTCCACCGCAAGCCAGCAACTCGCTGTACGCGCAGAGGTAATCCTCGCTGTCAAAGACCGCTTCGCAGGAGATACCGGCCGGAAGAATCAGCGCCTCGCCCCGCCGCAGCCAGTCATGCCAAGCCTCCAGCGGCGGAAGCGCGGCCGCAACACCATCGCCGGCCTGTGACCGGACGCTGCAGAGGGTCCACGTCTTATGCTCTTCTTCCATAGGCGGGGGAAGCAGTGCCGGGCGGAGCAACGGCGTCGACGCGGAGGGATACAGGGTCATCCCGGCGTTTCCGGCAAATCCCCGTTGCGGCGGTTGCCAGTCGAGGGCCTCGTCGTTCCACCAGTCACAGCGGAAAACAGCGAGGTGATAGGAAAACCCCGGTCCGGTCATATCCGCCCAATTGTCGGCGGCCAGAGCCGGATCAGCAAGGGGGGGGGACGTAACTCCAGGCAGACGAGAAAATTCCCATTCACTCATCCGGCCGCCGGAGACCAGTTCCTGCGGTGCGTGCGTTCCCTCGCAGGCACAAAGAAAACCCGGACGGGTGGATACCCGCGATGCGGCCCGCCGTGCGCCAAAGGCCTCAACCTCGGCGGCCAGCAAATGCTCTCCGGCCGGCAACCGCACCCGATAACTCTCAAAAAACCAGTTTTCCCGGTCACCGGCCTCCGGTCCAACGCCGCAAAACTCGCCATCGAGAAACAGCCGGTATTGCTCATCGGCCGTAATGTGCAAGGTGAATAGAGCTTCTTGCGCCAACCGGAACCGGCAGCGATACCCGATCAGCTCCGGCTCGTTTTGCTCCGACGGAGCGGCCTGATGGTGCAGCCAGAAGGCCGGCCAGCCGGCGGCCTCCACCCAAGGACGCTGCGGATCAAGTGCCGGCGGGCCGCCAAACGGCCAATGGGCGCACATCACACGCTCAATCATATCCGGTCCTGCTCCTTATCCGCAAAACACCCGCCGTGAATCGCCTCCAGCCGTACGCTCCGGAAACGGGTTAGCGCGCCTTGTCGAGGTCAGCCCATACGCCGGTATCGTTACCGGAGGCATCGGTGGACAACAACTTGCTGCTATTGAGCGTTGTTGTGTTGGTTTCCAAACCGCACGCCGCCAGCACATTGTCGTAAAAAACGCTCATTTCCACCCAACGGCCGGAACCGTCTGCGCGCAAGGCATTCACGCCGGTTATGTGGCGGCGACTGTTGCGGTAACACGAGGGCAGCTCGCTCATAATCATTTTGGAGATGAATCTTGAGATGCGCGTCGGAGCCGCCGGATCATTCATCTGCCAATTGGAAAACCCGGAACCGCACGCCGCTGCCGGACGCATGCCGTACGCAATTCTGGTCGCGGTGTTGGACCAGGATGCTCCCGAGGGTGGGCAGGAACTGGTCCCCCAGCGGCCGGGCGGCCACTGATTGTATGCGCCAACCGCCGAGTTGCGGTTGTCGTAAAGGATCTCTCTCTCCGAGGGGCAGAAATAAATCTGCCCCATGCGCATCAGGCCGGCATAGTAGAGTTTTCCCAACCCGGTGAAGCCGGCCGTCGAGGGCGATCCCGTTCCGTTGACATCCCAGACCAAATTCGTCCGCTGTTTGTCGTTCCAGGAATAGTACAGAGGGATATGACCGTTGTTGGACTCGCTGTAGGTCACGAATTCCACCCCCGCCTGCCGCATCTGGTTCAGACAAGCAGATTTGCGCGCGGCCTGCAACCCCTTGTCCATGGCGGGCAACAGTAAACTCGCCAGGATGGAAATGATCGTAATCACTACCAGCATCTCCACCAATGTGAAGCAATTCTTGATGCCAGTTTTCCTTCCTTCGCAACGCATGGCGTATTTCCTTTTATCTCTTGCCCCAGACGCTATTAGCGGGCGCAGTCGAAATCCGCCCAGACGCCGCTGTCCTTTGCGCTGCCGACGGTCAGAATGTCCGGGGAAGTTTTGGTCAGATTCAGGTAAAATGAATCCAACCGAACAAACCGTCCGCTGCCGTCACCGCGGAGAATGTTTGCGCCATCCACGTGGCTGCCGCTGATGTTGGAGAGCGAAAATCCATCCGCCAGTACCGCCTTTGCCGCATACTTCTTCCACCGCGGCGTACTGGACCATTCATCGTTAATCCAGTTTTTGAAGGAGGAGGGCGCACCTGTGACCGGGCGTGTGCCGTAAGAGAGATACGTGGGGCAATTCGCCCACGCCCCTCCGCTCGGGGGACAGAAGGACTCTCCCCAGCGGCCGGGCGGCCATTGATGGTAATTCGAGGTCAGCGGCCATTCACGGTTATTGAATTTGAAGTTTGTTTTGGTCGGGCAGTAGTAGGTCAAGGGACTGCGCATAAATCCATCGTAATACAGTTTACCCAGCGCCGTGAAGCCGGCGAGGGATGGGCCACCGGCACCGTTGACCATCCAGACGGCGCTGGTATTTTGCTTGTCACCCCAGTTATAATAGAACGGCGCGCGATCGTAGTACTTTTCGCAGTACATGATGAGTTCCATGCCACACTGCCGCATCTGATTAATGCAAGAAGCTTTGCGCGCCTGCAGAACACCTTTTTGCAGCGCGGGCAGCAGCAGCGCGGCCAGAACCGCGATGATGGTAATCACGATCAACATTTCCACCAGCGTAAACCGCCCGCATCGCTTCGGAAAAAGGTACCGGAGGCAGGGAATGAAATTGCGTGATTGACTGCTCATTTTTCTCCTCCGGTTGCTCTTCGCCTCTGACGGGATCACGATATTCCGTTACTGCCTGGTTTTGTTCAGACCGACTCCGACCGCCCACAGCTCATTTGTCTGCGGGTTGAAGCGCAGAACCTGCGTCTTCCGGCAAGGCAGATTGCCGGTGATGTTCGTCCAGGTAGCGCCGCCGTCGATGGTCTTGTAGATGCCGCCGGAGGCGTTGCTGTCCCAGCTTGTGGTGGAGTACCAGAGCGTCTTCGGGTCGCGCGGATCGGTTTCAATTCCGACAACGGTCGTGCCTTCCTCTACCTGATTGATCGCTTTCCAGCTTTTGCCGTGGTCGGCGCTGCGGTACAGGTTCTTGCCGGCGGCGTAAACCGTGCCGTCCGCTGCGACGGTCAGATTGAAGATCCAGTAGTCGCCCGAATATACCTTCTGCCAGCTTGCTCCCGCGTCTTCGCTGCGGTAGACCCCGCCTTTATCGTTACAAGCGCCCCAGAAGAGCCGGTTGCTGTCGGTGGGATCAACCGCCAGACCGTAGTACATCCGCCGGCTACCCGGCTGAACCGGCAACTGCTGCCAGTTGAGTCCGCCGTCGACGGACTTGAATACCCCGCCGCCGACCTTGCCGTTTTCCGGATCGCCATCAATGCCGAGATATACCGTCTGCGGATTTTTCGGGTCGATAGCCAGCGCACGGGCATACGCCATTCCCCACATGCAGTTCTTCCAGCTACGATAATCCGGCAGCCCCGACTTGACGGGCTTGAAAGTCTTGCCGCCATCCTCGCTGACGATCACGAGATTCGGCAAGCCGGCATTCCACGGACTGCGGGTGGCGATGATGCGCTCCTTCCCCGGCTCACCGCTAACCTTCACCCGCCAACTGTGGCCGCTGATTTCGTTGCTCCACCGCAGCGGCGAGAGCTGCTGCCAGGTTTTTCCGTTGTCCGCGCTCATCAGCAGACCTTCGTCCATCGCTGTCGCGTACACCTTGCCATTGTGAAAGCACACGTCGGTCGCGCAGGTGATGTCCGCACCTTTGTTGCTCTCGCCCCAGGTCTTTCCGCCATCGGTGGTGAGTACGCATGACCAGTTGGCTGATGCAAATGCTATCTCGCCCGCCGGGTCGCAGATGGTCAGATTGGTGAGGGCGCTCATCGGCTTCATTCCCTCTTTGGTGCCCTCCGCCGGCAACGTCGGCCCTTGCGCGAGGTCGCGTTTGAAGGAACCGCTCACCCGCCAGGTCGCACCGCCGTCGTCGCTGACGCCAACCATGCCCCCCCAGTCGCCGTCTCCGAGCAGACAGTAGACGCGCTCGGAGTTGGTGCGGCTGACCGCAACATCCTTGACCAGCCATTTCTCCTTGAGCTGCAGGCCCGTGGGCTGCCAGGTTGCGCCGGCATCCACGGACTTGAAGAGGCCGGCCTTATCAAGCGCCGCAAATATGATTTTATTGTTTGCGGCCGCGACCGCCACTGATTTCACCGACAGCGCGGGCATTTGCAGCGGCTTCCAGTCCTTGCCGGCGTTGACGCTCTTGAACATACCCTGCTTCACCGTTGCGGCGTATACCGTCGCACCTGCGACCGGGTCCGCCACCACGGAAGCAATGCCGCCGTTATCGGGTCGCGCCGAATGCCAGACCGCTTCCATCAACGTAAAATTCTTGTCCTTCTTGTGCACACCCCAGCCGTCGATGCTTCCGGCTGTCTCCCAGTCCGCCAGCATCGTCTTCTCGCCGGCTGCCGACGTCAAAGCCACCGAATCCAACCGCAGCTCTCCGGTATAAGCCGCCTCGGTCGAACGCACGATCACGTAGAACGCATGTACGGCGTTGATGTCTTTCTGCTTGCTCAAATCGAGCTTGGCCTCCGTCCATGCCCCCGGCTTGAGGACAACCCAGTCACCCGCTTGCCAGAGCCACTTCTCGCCGCTCTGAATGACCAGTTGCACCTCGATCTTCGGGGCACCTTCGGGAGCATACAGCGCCGCCGATGCCGATGCCGCCGCCGACCAATCCTGCGGCTTGTCGCCCCAGATCTTCTCCACTCGTCCAAAACGATCCCAGCTCGCGGCCTCGCACTTCATCCGCACTACCATGCTCGCGTCGCCGGTGCACGCCTTCGGCCCCGTTCCGCCCAGTGCCGGCAGCTTCAGACCCTCCCATGTTTCCCCGCCGTCGACGCTCTTGAAGAGCTGGCCATCGGGATTGCCGGCATAAACCAGACCGCTGTCTTTGGCATCCACCGCAACCGCATGAATGCTGAGTCCGCGCTTGCAGATGATCTTCAGGTTCTTGGCGTCTGTCGCCGGCAGCAAACGCCAGCTTCCCGCTCCGTCTACGCTCTTGTTCAGGCCATTGACCGTGAGGGCATAGAGCGTCTTGCCATTCTGCGGATCGGCGATCAGAGAATATACCTCATAATTGCTCAAGCCCTTGTTCATCAGCGTCCAGCTCTTGCCCTGATCGGTGCTCTTGGCGACGCCGTTCACATCGCCGCCGAGGTAAATCGTTCTGGGATCGGCAGGATCCGCGGCCGCGGACCAGAAATAGCCGCCACCGCCCCAGCCGCTCCATTCCCACTGAGCCGGCTGAGCGGCGGGGGCGACCGGTTCGCCGGCCACCAGTATCGAACATACACGGCATAGGGCCGCAACACATGCCAGCGAGGCTATGGCCAGACGGAATGCGAACATGGGGACTCCTCAAAAATAAAGCGCAAAGAACCGGACAGAGCGGACCGCCCGCCTGCCTTGAGACAACTATGATTCCAGTACGGATTAATCCAATCCGACCCGCTGCTCGGGCCGAAAAACAGTGTCATTGCCCTGACGGGACCGCTCCGACGAGTTGCAGCCGGCAATTGAAACGTTTTCCTGCACAATCGACGGCACCACATACTCGCGCCCGGTATGTATCTGCCCACCGTACAACCGGACCAAGGCGTCAACGGCCCGTTGCGCCAGCTCCTCAACCTTCAGATCCAGCGTCCACAACCCCGGCAACAGATAATTCCGATCGCATCCGACCAGCCGGATATCCTCGGGAATCCGGTAGCCCTCGCGCAAGAGTTGCACGCATATCTTTCCGGCCGCCAGGTCATTTTCACAGAGTATCGCCTCCGGTCTTCCGGCGGCCGCCGCCGACGCAAGTTCCTGTGGAGCCGCGCAGATCTCATTCTCGTCGCAACGCACGATGGTCATCCCCATCTCGCGGCAGGCCCGCAACATGCCGGCCGTTTTGGGATTGATCCAGTGGTTGCGCACTTCGAAGGCGTACAGCGGCGAATATAATAACACCCGCGACCGCCCTTCCGACAGCAGCAGACGACAAATCTCCCGGTAAGCGGCGGCAAAATCCGTTGCGACATCAAATGCTCCGGGCAATTCCGGCAAGGAAGAATTGATCGTAGCAACCTTCATCTCGTCGATCAGCGAACGGACTTTTCTCTCATCCAGTCCGTTGGCAAGGATGCAGCCGCGGGCCGATACCGTATGGCTCATGACATGCAGATGTTCGGGGCTGACGCATAGCACGGGCTCTAATTTTTTCACCACCAGCGCCGCAGAGAGCTGCAAAGCCAATTCGCCGAAGTAGGGGGTCGCCAGATCAATCACCGAGATCGGCACCACCCAGAGGCTCTTTTCCTTGAGGGCGCGCGCGACGAGGTTAGGACGATACCCCAACTCCTTGGCTGCCGCCTCAACCATTTCCTTGAGGTAGGACCGGACCGATGGATTGCCGTCGAGCGCTCGCCGGGCGGTGTCAAGGGCGACCCCGGCCTTTTTGGCAACGTCGTTGAGTGTGGGGGTTCCGCTCATACAGCCCTTTCGCGCAACAAACATGGTGTCGACATTTAAATTATAGTCGACACTAAAATAATACCGCCCGATAATTTCTTAGTCAAGCCGCAACTGCGAATATTCCGGTTAATTGCGCGTTATCACGTACAACCAACAAGAAAATTACGTCCATGGGCGCTGATCTCCTTTGTGCAACTATCGGTAATTATAGGGGGCTGGGCGCTGAAAGGACGAATTTTCTTATCGGTGGCGAGAACGGGGGGATATTCATCCTTCGTTCGGATCAAACCGAAAAAATTGATCGTTAGTTGCATTGGATGGAAGCGCAGAAATTGCAGATAGGTTCTTGCTTATTTGTGGACGGACGGTATACTGCTCTGCCAGTAAAAGCCCATGCGTCCAATGCGTGCAACACCGGCTTGGTCGAATTTGTGGTGGACTCAAAATATGGCGAGGTAGCTCAGTTGGTAAGAGCGACGGATTCATAACCCGTAGGTCGGCAGTTCAAATCTGCCTCTCGCTACCATCTTTAGAATGAAGGCCTTTTGACAATACGTCGAAAGGCTTTCTCATTTCATAGCAAAGACTTACGCCGTCGAATGAGTAGTTCAAACAGAGAATCTCCAGAATCGCCCGCTTCTCCGGAATATCCGCACTAT
>CAYWTJ010000104.1:0-64993 GCA_964460225.1 uncultured Planctomycetaceae bacterium
TAGCGCGTGCTGATTTGCTCTGCACGGTCGATGGATGCCGCGTAATGGTCACGCCATAGCTCAAGTGCTTTATCGCTTGTCACGGCTGGCGGCTGATCTCCTGCGTCGGGCTGCGCAACGGCGTCCTTCCCGATCCAGCGCGCGACCGCCGGAATGTCAAGCCAATCTTCCGGCCAGTCAAGATGTCCGCGAAGGCAGAGGCTTACCTTCTCCCGATACACTTCGGCGTCAGGCTTGTCTGCCTCGGCGAAGCCGGTAGAGAATTCATACATCACGCCATCCCATGACCAGCCAATGCGCCACCGCCCACCTTTTATTCGCATAAATGGGACTGGGTACTTATTCTTTGGCCTCGCCATGATAATCCTCCAGTATGGCCAGTAATTAAGAGGGTTTTACTGGCTAGTTTTACTGGCCTTTTACCACAAAACAAAAGCGGCGTCAAGGTAATTCCTTGACACCGCTTGACTTACTTGGTGGGCGATGAGGGACTCGAACCCCCGACCCTCTGCTTGTAAGGCAGATGCTCTAGCCAACTGAGCTAATCGCCCGCTGAGAATTTCATGACCGCTTTTACGCGCCTACCAGATCTGCTACAATCTGGTTCCTTCCGCCAGTGGAGCCTATTGTAGGTATTTTCTCCATGTTGTAAATACCCATGCTCGCCAATATTTCAACTGATTGACGGAAGACGGATATGAAAACTGGGCGGCATTGGGCTGGAAATTCTCGGGCAACGATGCGCTGTCGTCGTACGGAGCGGAAACGCGGGATGCAGAGCGTAATTCCTCAGAAGAGCAAGGAGAAGGTGCGCCGGGGAAGAGCCTTTGAGTTTGATCGGGAGCGGTATCGCCGCCGGAACGTAATCGAGCGCAGTATTGGCCGGTTAAAAGAGTTGCGGAGAGCGCAATCAGCTCCTGCAAGTCGTCGTTGATCATCATCTTGCGATTGATGAAGTCGCCCCGGCCGTGGGTGCCTACCTCGTTGTGTAGCGATCCTCGTCGAAGCTGCCCTGCTTGTATTCGCCGCCGCTGGTGACGCGCTGGAATCTGCGCGGCGAGGGCGCGAACCGCTTCCGGATTTTCCATTGGGGCCGCATGTAGTCTCCCCATCGGACATTTGCGACCTATCCCCGCCCTTGCAGCGGGATGGAACCTCTCCGCCCCATATTTTTCCCATACAACCTAATGACCCCGCTGGATGCGTTGCGGCACCTTATTGTGTATTCCATAATGGGGGCAATTCTTGAGTGAATTCTTCATTTTCGTTCGTAATCCGGAGCCTTTCAGGCGAATTTCTGAAAGTCTGACGGGCTTGTCCGTAAGTGGTGGGTAGGGAGAAGTCAAAAAGGACTGGCGTACCGTCGGGAGCCGGCGGGCGCGAAATTTTCTGTGAAACGGATTTCGCAAAGGGTACTGAAATGAAGTGGATGACGATGGCAACCGGTTTGTTTTGCGCGGGCGCGCTGCTGGCGCTGGGCGGTTGTGGCAGCGAGGCGCCGCTACCGGATGTGGCGAAGGCCAATTGCTTTGACCCGCTGGATCTCGATGCCAACCATGATGGCAATGTGACGCGCGAAGAGGCAATTTCGTATTATACCGAGGAGTTCAAGTGGTTTGATCAGAACAACTCCGGCAAGATTAAACTGGACGATTTTGTTTCGACCGCCGAGGTCAAGGCCTTGATTGACACCAATAAGGACGGCATCGCCACGCAGGAGGAGTACGTGGCATACTGGAGCGCGCACCCCTGCAAATGCGGGCAGTACCGGTAGGCTATGCGTCCCTGAAATGTGAAGAACCCGTGAATCAACAGCGGCCGGCATTATGCCGGCCGCTGTTAATCCGGGCTACTTTTACAGCCCGAATAGTTGCACCGGATCGCTGCATCCTCTTCCCTTGAAACGGTTCAATCGGAAAACCTCAACGTTTCATCTGCGATTGCCGATATATGGCGCGGCCACAGCCCGGACTGCCGCAAGCTGGCTGGCGAAAATTAACGGTTCCAGATCTGGGAGGAGTGCGATGCAGGGGCGTCACCAAACGAGTGGAATGGCGCGGTTTTTCGGGAATACCATTGTGGCCAGCCAGTGGCTGCAGGCCCCTTTGTATTTTGGTCTGATCGTTGCGCAGGGCGTTTATGTGTACCAGTTCATTGCCGAGCTTTATCATCTCGTGCATGGATTGGGCGGTTATGAAGAGAAGGAGATCATGCTCGGAGTGTTGGGGCTGATCGACGTGGTCATGATCTCCAACCTGCTGATCATGGTCATCATCGGCGGCTACCACACCTTTGTTTCGCGCATTCATTTTCAGGAGCAGAACCCACCGGATTGGCTCAATCACATCAATGCCAGCACCATGAAGGTCAAGCTCTCCATGGCGCTGATCGGAATCAGTTCCATCCATCTGCTGCGGTCGTTCATCAACCTTGACAATCATGAGTTCACAAAAGATCCGCACTACATGACCAACGTCATCCTGCAGATGTCCATTCACGCGCTTTTCATCCTTTCCGCCCTCGGTTTGGCGATTGTCGCCAAGATGACCGAAACCGCCCATTCCGGACATCATCCGCATGGCGGGGCAGAAGGGCATGACGCGAAGCTGGCTGAAGGCGCGACCGTTGAACCCGGGGTAGCTCCGGCTGGCCCGCACCAAGGTTAACCGGCGGACGACGTTTGGAAATCTGCGGCGGCAGCGTTGGCTGCCGGCTCGGGCGGGAGGCAAATCAAAGTTGAATGGCCGGCGCACTGCCGGCCATTTTTTTGCGGTTCTCGTGGATGTTGGCTGGAATTTCCTCAACTTTCTTCGTATGATTTGACGATAGAGGATTGTATGGCGTATTCACCGCCGTGCAGAATGAAATTTTTGTGGTCTTTCACATAGAGCTTTTTAGGGTAAGGAGCGGGATATGAGCAGTCTGATGATCGGAATTTCCGGCGTGCGCGGCATTGTCGGGGCGGAGTTGACCCCGGAGCTGTGTGTGCGTCTGGGCGAGGCGTTCGGTACCTATGTGGACGGCGGCGTGGTGGTGGTCGGCCGCGATACCCGGCCTTCGGGCGATATGGTCAAGCATGCGGTCTTTTCGGGCCTGTTGTCGGCGGGCTGCCAGATCATTGACATCGGCGTGGTCGGGACTCCCACCGCGGCGATGATGATCCGCGAACTGAAGGCCGACGGCGGCATCGTCATCTCCGCCAGCCATAACACCATTGAATGGAACGCGCTGAAGTTCTTCCGGCAGGATGGCGTTTACCTCAACGATGCGCAAGGCAAGGCGCTGTTGGACATTTACTACGGCGGGCACGCCAAGCGCGTGGCCTGGCAGGATCTGCGCGAGGTCAAGATCAACAATAATGGCAACGCCGTCCACCTCAAAAAGGTCCTCGATATCATCGATGTAAAGAAGATGCGCAAACGCAAGTTTCACGTCGCCCTTGACTGCTGCAACGGCGCGGGCTGCGAGCTGGCGCTGTCGTTCCTCAAGGAAATCGGCGCGACCACCGAACAGCTTTACTGTGAGCCGCACGGCAACTTCTCGCGCAACCCCGAACCCACCAGCACCAACGTCACCGAGATCTGCAAGGTGGTCAAGCGCAAGAAGTGCGATATCGGCTTCGCGCAGGACGCCGACGCCGATCGCATCGCCTTCATCGATGAAAAAGGCCGCTACATCGGCGAGGAATACAGCCTTTGTTTGGCCGCAAAGTATATCCTGAAGCACAATCCCGGCCCGGTGGTCACCAATCTCTCCACGACCCGCATGATCGAGGATGTGGCGAAGGAGTACGGCTGCGAGGTAATCCGCACGGCGGTCGGAGAGGTCAATGTGGCGGAAAAGATGATTGAATTGGAGGCCCCCTGTGGCGGTGAGGGCAACGGCGGCGTGATCGACCCGCGCATCACCTACGGCCGCGAGGCGCTGACGGGCATGGCGCTGGTGTTGCAACTGATGCTGGAGACCGGCAAGACGCTGAGCGGGCTGGTGAAGGAGATTCCGACCTACCAGTTTGTGAAGACCAAGGTGAGCTGCAGCAAGCGGCTGCTGGCGCCGGTTCTGGAGCGGTTGGCGAATGAGAAAGCCGATCGGATTGACATCCGCGACGGGGTGAAGCTGGACTTTGCCGACGGCTGGGTGCATGTGCGGGCGTCGAACACTGAGCCGATCGTGCGGATTTACAGCGAGGCGCGAACGCTGCAGCAGGCGCAGGATCTCAATGATAAATACGCCAAATTGGTCAAGGATACCGTCACCCGCGCCGCACTCAAACATAAGTAAGGCGAGTTTTGTTGTTCCGGATGGCTGCCGCAAATGCGGCAGCCATTTTTTTGATGCACGCTGAACGGTCCGTGATATATGGCAATGACGAAACGAAGGAAACAGATAATAATAGTGTGAAAACTTCCTGCGTCTTTCGCGCCACATTGCGCTACGGAAACCGCCCGCAGCGAGCACGTTGCGCGGGAAGCAGAGCAGGGGAGGGCCGCTCCACCGGCTGAGGAGCGCACATCAGTACAGCCGGGCGATGAAGGCCTTGTAGTCGCTGCCGATGAGTTTACCGGTGATGAGGCGCATCTCCACATCAAGGAGAGTCTGCAGAAGAGCGTCTGTTTCAGGGGAGCTCTCCTGAAACGCGCTGGAAATATTTGCCAGCAGCGGCGAAAGCAGCGTTCCGCCCAGCGGAATTTCTTCCAGCATCCGTAGGCGCAGGTGGAGCATCTTTTCGATCTCTTCCGATTTCGCCGCCTTGGTCGGGTCGAGGCGCATCATGTCCGCCAGCTCCGGTGCGAACTGCTGCTCCAGCGGTTCCTCCATATCCTGCGTCAACCGCCATTTTTCCGGGATAAGCTGCAAAAGTGAGTTGACCAGTCCCATCTGTTCCGGTGTAAATTGCAACCGGTTGGGACCGACATATTCGCGCGCGATGAAGAGTCCGCTGCGATCAAGAACTTTTTCGATTTCGGCGCCGATATGGTCAAAATCCCGCAGATGATTGAGTGCGTCGCAGCAGGCGATGACATCGAACGGTCCCCGCGGCAGCGGGTCTGCGTTCAACTCCATCTGCCAGCATTCCACACCGGGCAGTTTCTGCTCCAGCAGGTTTTCCAGCACAACCGAGTCGTTGTCCACCACCAGCACCCGTCCCACCCGCCCCGTGGCGAGCAACTGTTGCGGCAGATCGGGTTTGCGGGAACAGCCAACCACCAGCGCCGACAGCGGACGCTGCGGCAGCCGGCTGCCCCAACGTTTGAGCGCATAATCGTACAAGTTGCTGTAACGCCCCGGTTCGCCGCCGCACTCACGGCTCTGCTGCACCCGGGCAATCGCGGGAATGCGTTCCCAATATTGCGGAAACCGCGCCCGGCTCGGGAATAGTCCCCCGATGGCCTGTTTCACGCCGTCAATCATGCGGTTGATCGTGGTGCTCATGCGTCGCGTTGCTCTCCCCCGGAATCCCGCAAATAAAGTCACCGATCCGCCGATAACTCCCGAGTCATCTCGTAACCGTTGTCCTGGTACGACAGGCTCACTCTCTGCCGGTACAGCATCCCGTCGTCGGACTGGTCGCTGACCACGAATTCAATTGTACCGCCCGAACCGGCATTCTCCAGACGGAAGCCCTGACTGCCGGGAAAGGTATAAATCCGGCGCAACTCCTCGCGGCCGTCAAAGACACACGCCGACACCTGCCGTCCAATCTGCACCAGAAAAATCACATCCGGCGCGCGCGGACTCTTCAACACGCAGCACGCACTCGGAGCCAGCCCGGTGTCGATCCGCGTATCCTCATGCGTCTGACGGGCGGCAAACGTCCCGCTCGTCAGCTCCGTGCGCAGCTTCCCCAGCAGCCGCTCCTGCTGTCCGGAATCCGCCGCCGTCGCTCCTGCCGCCGCAACCAGAAGAAGTCCCATCCCCAGCCAAAACCGCACCTCCAGCTTTGAAGGAAACACCTCCATACCCTTTCCATGAAAAAACTTTGCTTTATTTTATCGTTGTCAAATTATCGTTTTTTTTGTTGTTCCTTCGCCACGCTCCGCTCGGGTGCACCGCAAGGGGACGCGCCCCGGCTGCGCCTTCAGGCATCGGCCGCCGGTGCAACCAGAACGTTGTCAATCAGCCGCACATCCGCCAGCCGGATTGCTCCCGCGATCATCACCAGATCGTCGATTGTTTCAACGTCATCCAGTGTTTCGGTGTTCACAATATCGAGGTAATCCAGTTCCACCCCCTCATGCGCCAGCACCGATTCCGCCATCGCGTTCATCACGGTCCGGGCGTCGCGTTCGCCGGCCTCGATCATCTCCCGTCCCAGCGACAAGGCCCGCCAGAGCGACAGGGCGTCTTCCCGCCGGTTTTCGGGCAGGCGGGCGTTACGGCTGCTCATTGCCAGCCCGTCCTTTTCCCGCACAATCGGGCAGATCTTGACCTGCGTCGGGAAATTGAGATCCAGTGCCATTCGCTGCAGAATCAGCGCTTGCTGCGCATCTTTCTGCCCGAAATATGCCGCGTCCGGACGAACGATGTTGAACAGCTTCGCCACCACCGTGCAGACGCCGACAAAATGGCCCCGTCCGCGCGAGATGCCGCACAGGTGGTCCGCCAGCCGGTCGACCATGACCACCGTATCCCGGTTCGCCGGAAACATAGCTCCAGACTCCGGCGCGAAGACGATATCCGCCCCCGCTTCTTGCGCCAGCCGGCAGTCCGCTTCCAGCGTCCGGGGGTACAATTCAAAGTCCGTCTGTTCGTTGAATTGCGTCGGATTGACGAAGATGCTGACCGTGACGATCTCGCATTCCTGTCGCGCCTGTTCGATCAACGAGGCGTGTCCCGCGTGCAGCGCGCCCATAGTCGGTACAAATCCATGCCGCTTGCCGCTGCGCAGAATCGCCAGCGCTTCCTGCGCCATATCTTCAACGGTCTCAATAACTTTCACTGCCTCTCCCTGCAATCTTGATAGGTGTAGTATACACGCTTGTCCGGTCGTATCGCAAGCGCCGGCACGCCAAATGACTGTACGCGCTCGGCTGTTGGGGATCCGCTTGCGCCGCTGCCAGCCCTGTGTAAAGGACTTTTCGAAACGGACCAAATCGAGAAACGAATCGCTACTTCGCCTTGCGAACGTGTTCGGCCAGCTTCTTCAGATCCAGCCCATTCTTACCACCGTCGCGCAGCATCCGGGCAAACGACGCCACCTCACCCGCCTCGGCTGCACGCTTGAGAAGCGGAATTTGTAAAAATTCTTTCGCGTGCGCCTTCAAATATTCCAGATTATCCTTGTCGGTACCCTCCGGCTCTGCGGCGCCCCCGGCCTCAACATAGCCGCCGTCGGGAGAAACCTTCTTTGCCATCGGAACCAGCAGGTTGCTCATTCCGATGTTGGTGCGGAAATAGGAATCACCGCTGAGCGTGAAGGTGTAATCCGTGAAGACCGTTACGCAGATTACCGGGTTCTTGCGATCGGGATTTTCAGCCGGCTTCCAATTGCCCGGCAGGGGAGTATCCCGGAGGTTTTTCTCCCACCCGAAGACCACCGACACCAACAGACGGTCCGCCTTCGCCAGATCCTGTAAAAGCGGGTTCGATTTCTCCAACGCCCCGTAGGTCAATACCTTACCGCCGGGCGTGTAGGTAACCCCGAGCTTATCGTCTTTGTCCAGCGCATCCAGGATTGCCGCCAATGTCGGCCGGTCCACGGACTCTGGAACGGGGTAGAATTGGGTGCGATTGAGGATAAACCGGTGATGTTCCGGGTCATAGCTGACGATTTCCACCTTATCAAAGCCTCGGGCGGTTCCCTCCAGCACCAACCCCTTCGGCACCGAGCCATACACCGCCTGCAAGCGACCGCCTGGGGTAAGTTCCCCGGAGCTGCACAGAAGCAGGGCCAGCAACAGGCCCAACGCATACCAAGACAAACGCCTCATCCGAGCTCCTTCCTACCCGGCCCCGGGGCCGTCTTCCTGCGCGCCAGCCGGCGCCGCATACGAATAAACACGCCCCGTCATTATATGTCCTGAGCGGCGAAGAACAATAGCGGAGATGAAAAGAGCAGATCGGCCGGTTTTTCTCCAAAATTCCCCAAAAAGGTTGATATGACCCGGAAAAAGGCGGTAATTGACTTACAAAAACGCAGACGAGGCGGATTTTCCGGCCAAGTTGGCGGTTTTTGCCGCCGGAAGTGGCATTCTTCTTGCATTCAGTGCCCATAACCGGAATAATGTGAGATCATTGTAGAAGGCTGTTCATTGTTTCAGGGAGAGGCTCTTTTCATGAGAATACAACGCCATTTGCGTTCGGTCGTCTGCGCCGCCGGCTTCACCGCACTGTTCTGTCTGCCAGCCCCCTCCGCCGATGATGCCGGAGTCGACAACCGCAGGGCGCAGGCCGTGAAGGAAGAAGCCGCGAAACATCCCGGACAGGCCACGTGGGACGCCAGCACGCAGCCGACCGCCAGCCTCGTCACCTCCCGCCAGTTTGACCAGCTCCTGCCTGCGGACGCCCCGTTGCGAGTCCGTTGGGCCTTGCCGCTGCCGAATGCAACGGTTCGTCATATCACACTTGCTCCGGCTGAGGTTGAGTACAAGCTGTTTCTGGTGGAAACGGTACAAAATGACCTGATCGCTCTGCGGCAAGACAATGGCGAAGCCGTCTGGTGGGTCAAGCTTCCGGGCGCTGTACACGGAGACCTGACCGTCGGTCGCTTTTCCGTGGTTCTGACCACCGAAGGCCGCTTTATCCGTCTGGACCGGGCAACGGGAAATATCATTGGCAATATTGAGTTGCCGTTCGCTCCGGCCTCCGGCCCCACGATTATGGAAGAAGACGAACACAATCAGATTTTCTTCATCACCGGCATGGACCGGGGGGTATACGCCTTTGACATCTCCAAGGATATCTGGCCCCCCAAGGGTACGGATTCCAGAATCAGCACGGCGGATTTGGCTATCGAACTCAGTCATTACCGCCAGCTCTGGAAATTTGCGACGGATGCCATCGTCCAGACGACTCCGATTCTCAACGATACGCATCTGGTTTTTGGCAGTTGGGGCAAAAAAATATATGGCGTCAATCTGACCGGCGATTACGCCAACGGCAAACCGGAGAATTTCTGGGAATTCCGTACCCGCAGCGGCTGCCAAGCGCCGGCCGTGGCGGACGGCCCGAGTATTCTGGCTGCTTGCACCGACGGAACGCTCTACAGCCTCGCCCGCAGCGACGGCAGCCTTTCGTGGCGCTACTTCGCTCCGGACGCACTGTACAGATCTCCGGAACTTCTTACAGATAATGGGCTTGATAAGAGCTATGTCCTCCAGAAAGCAGGTAAGAATGGTTCGTTGGTCTGTTTGGATCGTATCGGTGGTACCCCCCTTTGGCAGCACGATACCGGTGTGACCGTTCTGGGAAAGCTCCAGCTTGAAGAGCACGATCCGCTCCTGCGGTTCGCCGCCTTGATTCAGACAGAAGGCGGCTCCATTGATTGCGTCCGGGTTTCTGCCCCCGACACCCGCGATCCGGCAGCAAAGGCCAGGGACGAGGCTTCCCAGAACCTGCGCCGGGCCAATGTGGCGTGGTCGATTCCCGCGACCAGCTTCGGGTTTTTCGCCAGCAACCAGTTGAGCGGCCTGATCTTCTGTGCCACGGCTGACGGAGCGGCGCTCTGCGTTCTCGAAGAAAGCAAGTAACCCCTTGCGCAGGATGAAGTAACATGCAAAATATAACAGACGGGCGTGTCCCGTCTGTTTTTTTTGACCGGGCACAATCAGAATTCGATCTGCCGGCGCAATGCTGTACGAACACAGGGGGCCATTCATCATGGAGCTATCCGACATTACTAACCGGGCAGTGGCCGGAAGCGGCTGTACTGCGGATGAAGCGCTGGAGCTGGCTCTCAATATACCTTTGTCCCGCCTCTTCTCCAGTGCCAGCACGATCCGGGAGCAGTTCTTCGGTTTGCGGATTGAGTTCTGCGTGATCGTTAACGCCCGTAGCGGAGCCTGTTCCGAGGATTGTCGTTACTGCTCCCAGAGTGCGCACAACCGGGCGCAGGCCGAGGTCTATCCGCTGATGAGCGAGCTTGAGCTTCTGGCCGATGCGCAAAAAATGGCCGCCTCGGGCGCGAGCCGGTACGGAATTGTCACCAGCGGCGCGACTGTCGAGGGGGAGGATTTTCAGACCGTCTGCCGGAGCATCGGGCGGATTGGCGAGGCCACCCGGATGACGCCCTGCGCTTCACTTGGTCGTTTCGGCGTGGCGGAGTTGACGGCGCTCAGGGAGGCGGGGTTGCGGCGTTATCACCACAATCTGGAGACTTCTCAGGCGTTCTACCCGCGCATCTGCTCGACGCACGACTGGCAGGAGCGGGTGCGGACGGTGCGTGCGGCGCAGGAGGCGGGGCTGGAGGTCTGCAGCGGAGGGTTGTTCGGGCTTGGCGAAACCTGGCAGGATCGCATTGATCTTGCGCTGACGCTGCGGGAATTGCAGGTTGATTGCGTGCCTCTGAACTTCCTGCACGCGCATCCGGGCACCCCGCTGGCAGAGCAAACGCCGCTGAGTGCGGACGAGGCGTTGCGCATTATAGCGGTGTACCGGCATCTGTTGCCGAAAGCGGCGCTGCGGGTCTGCGGCGGGCGGCCGAAGATTCTTGGTGACCGGCAGGACGAGATGTTTGCCGCCGGCGCGAATGCGCTGATGACCGGCGACTACCTGACCACCTCCGGCATTACCCCGGAGTCCGACCGGGAGATGGTACGCCGGCTGGGGCTGCATCTGGAGGATTGAGTTCCGGGCGCGGGATGATGCTTCGGTGCGCCAAACATTCCGAGCGACGCTTACGAAATACGATAATTCGGGGCTTGACAAGTGGGCGCGGTTTTGCTATGCTCGACGGAGTAGTCAACGCTTCCCGGGCCGGCCGAAGAGGGCCGGATTTCCCTGACAATTTTATTCCAGACTTACGACAGGTTCGCCTTTTCCGGGTTCGTCGCATCCGTTGATGGCGTGTGCATTGCATAGCGGCAACTTCTTCCGTAGTATCGCGCAGTCTTCCCTCCCTGCGGCCCGGCGGACTTCGCGGATGTATTCCTCCAAACCTTTTGCGGATCGGCTCCCTTGTCGAAGACCCTGTATCTGATTGATGGACATGCGCAGATTTATCGCGCGTTCTATGCTCTGGAGGGGCTGACTTCTCCAGACGGCCGGCCGACCGGCGCAATCTTTCAGTTTACGCGAATGCTGATCCATCTCTTGCGCGAGCAGAAGCCGGATTATCTCGCCGTGGTCTTTGATGCGCCGGGCAAAAACTTCCGGCATGACCTATATCCCGAATACAAAGCCAACCGCAAGCCCGCTCCGCCGGAGTTGACCGCCCAGATTGGCCCGATTCAGCAGATTGTGCGTGGATATAACATTCCAGTTTACATGCAGGCCGGTTTCGAGGCCGATGACCTGCTGGGGTCCTTGGCGCGCCGCGCGGAGGCCGACGGGAATGAGGTCGTGATCGTTTCCGGCGATAAGGATCTCGGACAGATTCTCAGCGACCGGGTCTGTCTGTATGATCCGAAAAAGAACCTCTTTACGACCGCCGAAAACTTCACGGCCGAGAACGGCTTCGGACCGGAAAAACTGCCGGACCTGATGGGGCTTTGGGGCGACGCGGCGGACAACATTCCGGGCGTTGAAGGGATCGGCCAGAAGACGGGCCGGGAGTTGATCGCCAAGTATGGTTGTCTGGAGGATCTGCTCGACCGCGCAAGCGAGATCAAGGGCAAACGCGGCGAGACGCTGCTCAAGAGCCGCGAGGTGGCCATGTTGTCCAAGCGGCTGGCAATCATTGATACGCAGGTGCCGGTCGAATTGGACTATCCCGCTCTCGCCCCGCGCCATCCGGATCTGCCGGCGCTGCATGCGATCTTCTCTGATTATGGCCTGCGCAATCTCCTCAAGGAGTTGGAGCACGATTACGGCGTTCCCGGCGGCGCTCCTGCCGGCGTTCCCACGGCGGCCAGCGGTGGGGCGGATGAGGCCGGAGAGCAAATTCCGCTCAATGCAACCGTGCATCCGCGCGATTATCGCATTATCGATACGCCGGAACTGTTCGACGCCTTCTTGAAGGCCCTCAAGGATGAAGACCATTTCGTGATCGACACCGAGACCACGAGTGAAGACCCCATGCGCGCGGACTTGGTTGGCATCAGCATCAGTTGGAGTCCGCATCAGGCGTTTTATCTGCCCTTCCGCGCTCCGGCCGGCGAGCGCGTGCTGGACCGGCGGGAGCTGGAATGGCTGCGGCCGATTCTGGAAAATCCGCAGATCGGCAAGTGCGGACAGAACGCCAAGTACGACCGCATCGTTCTCCGGCGGGCGGGAATCGAATTGCGCGGCCTCGATTTCGATACGCTGATTGCCAGTTCGCTCTTCAGCGCCCACTTGCGCGGACACGACCTCGATACGCTGGCGGGGCGCTACCTCGGGATGGTCAAGATTCCGACCAAGAGCATTCTGGGAACCGGCCAGAAACAAATCACGATGGATCAGGCGCCGGTGGCGCAGGTCGGGGAGTATGCCTGCGAGGACGCCGACGCGACCTTCCAGCTTGAGACGGTGTTCCGCGAACGGCTGGGAGCGGACGAACAGCGGCTGATGACCGAATTGGAACTGCCGCTCTGCGAGGTGCTGGAGGAGATGCAGGTCACCGGCATCCGGGTGGACTGCGACATCCTTGCGCGGCAGAGCGTGGAATTGGGACGACTGCTGGAGGTGCTGACGGCGCGGATTCACGAACTCGCCGGGCATGAATTCAACCTTGCCAGTCCGCTGCAACTGCAAAAAGTATTGTTCGAGGAGATGGGGCTGCCGGTGATCCGCAAGACCAAGACCGGTGCCAGCACCGACGAATCGGTCCTCTCCGAGCTGGCGGCGGAAGGGTATGAACTGCCGAAGCAAATGCTGGAACACCGGCAGTATGCGAAATTGAAGAACACGTACATCGATGCGCTGCCGGGGCTGGTCAATCCGCAGACCGGACGAATTCACACCACCTTCTCGCAGACTACGACCGCGACGGGGCGACTGTCGTCGAGCAATCCGAATCTGCAGAATATCCCGGTGCGCTCGGAGTTCGGCAAGGCGATCCGCGCGGCGTTCATCCCTCAAGACGGTTGGGTGCTGCTGGCGGCGGACTACTCGCAGGTGGAGTTGCGGATGCTGGCGCATTTCAGCGGTGATGCGGCGCTGGTGCGGGCCTTCAAGGAGGGCCGTGACATTCATCGCGTGGCGGCCGCCAATGTCAACGGCATTCTTGAGGATGAGGTTACGGCCGGGCAGCGGCAGGCGGCCAAGGCGGTCAATTTCGGCATCATCTACGGCCAGACCGCACACGGTCTCTCGCAGACCACCGGCATGAGCCGCCCGCAGGCGCAGATGTTTATCGACAGTTATTTTGAGCAGTTCCCCGATGTCAAACGCTTCATCGACGACACGATTTTTCGTGCGCACGATGAGGGCGGCGTGCGTACGCTACTCGGTCGCTGGCGGGAAATTCCGGAGCTGAAGGCCGGAAAGAGGCAACTCATTGAACGCGCGGAGCGGGAAGCGGTGAATACATTGATTCAGGGTTCGGCCGCCGACCTGATCAAGAAGGCGATGATCGCCCTGCGCGCGAAGATGCGCACGGTCACCCCTCAGGCGAGACTGCTCTTGCAGATCCATGACGAGCTGGTGCTGGAATGTCCGCCGGAAGAGTTGCCGGCGTTGCAGGCGCTGGTGCGGCAGGAGATGGAGAATGCGCTGACGCTCTCGGTACCACTGGTGGTGGATATGGGCAGCGGCCAGAATTGGCTGGAGGTGAAGTAATGCGAATCTTTCCCGCAGGCGCATCCCGGCTGGCGCGATTTGTGATGATCGGCGCGCTGATCTGTGCGGCGGCTTCTGCCGTGTTGACTCTGTCTTGGGTGGCGTCCGATCTGTTGATTCACTACTGGCCGCAGGCGACGGGGCGGTTCGCGCGCTTTCTCGCGCTCAATAATTCGGTTTATGTGTCAATCCTACTTCCTCTTTTCCTTGTGGTATTTTTTTCGCTGCTGATTTGGCTCTATCGGCTGTCCCTTACGTTGCCGCAAAGCGGGACGCCTGGAGTTTCCCCCGGGCTGGCGGTGCTCTGGTTTTTTGTGCCGCTCTGCAATCTCTGGCAGCCTTACAAGGTTATGCGTTTCACCTGCCGCAGTCTTCGCTTCGGGGAGCAGCGGACGCCCGTTTCCCTCTATGTGTGGGGGGTGGGGTTTGCTGCGGTCAATGTCCTTTCGCTGCCGTTCTTTCTGGATACGGTTCTCAGTTACGCTTCCGCCCGGCTCCATGGGGCGGTCTACTTTTGGTCGGTTCTGTTCGACTCGTGGAAGCGCGCGCTGCCTGCGGAGGTTTTCCCGAACGCTTTTTGCCATCTGTCGGCGATCTGGCTGGCGTCGTTTCTTTTTTCTCTGGGCACCATGTTGACGGTGCGTACGGTGGAACGGCTGCGTGTGGAGCGCATGTTTCCTCTGAGAGAGCGGCAGTTTTCTGGTGCGGCTCTCTGAACGGGGTGTTCGCGTTCCTGCGGCCGCCCTGCGCCGGCAGCAAACGGCGACTATGATTTCGCGCCTGTAAGTTTGTGGTCGCGCCATAAAGGAATGGATCGGAATATGGTGTTCATCACGCCGGAGGAGGAGCTATGCAACCGTCTGCGCCGCAGCGCCCGGCGGCTGGCGTTGTTGTTGACCGGCATGGCGTCGCTATTGCTGGTGTTGTACGCTCTCTGGTGGCTGCACGCGGCGACGCGGCTGAGCGGCGGCGACGAGGCTATTTATGCCAAGGCAATTCAAGCCGGAATCGGCCTGAGTCAGGATGCCGCCTGTCTGGAGACTGCTGAGTCTGTGCTGCGTATCGTGTTCAGCCTTGCGCTGGCGGGTTGGATCGTCCAGTTTGTGCGTTACGGGTATCATCTTTGCGCGCGGGCGCGGCTGCTGGTGCCGGGGGCCATCCGGCAACATCCCCACCGCTGTGTTCTCTGGCTGCTGGTGCCGTTGGTCAATGTCTGGATGACCTTTTTGGTGTTACGGGCGGCATACCGGATGCAGGTGCGCGACGCGCAGGCAAAAGCGCCGGGAGGACTCCTGCTGCTGATCGGGGCGCAACTTGCGAACTGGGCATATAACCTGTTTTACCTGCTGGCGCTGCCGCAGGCGGGCGTGGAGAACGGGTATTCGCTGCTGACTGTCGGCCAAGTACAGCAAATTCTGCAAATGGATCTTGCGCGCTGCGCACTGCTGGCCGTCAGCTATCTGACCTTCAGCCTGATTCTTTCCGCTGTGTCCAGGCCTGCGGACAGCCCGGCGTGAGGTGTGGCAATGGGAACGGCCGCAGGGACCGGGTGCCGCATCCTACCCGCCGGAGATGCCTCTTCGCACTGTGAGTATGCATGACAACGAGGACAAGGATTATCGGACTGACTGGACTTGCCTGCGCTGGCAAGAGCGCTGCCGCCGCCATTCTCGCGGAGTTGGGCGCGTTCGTGATTGATGTCGATAAGATCGGTCACGAAACCTTGCTGAACCCGCTGGTGGAAGAGGCGCTGTACGAGGAGTTCGGCCCCGGAGTGTTCGATCCCGGTAAATGCGTCAACCGCAAAGCCCTCGGCTGTCTGGTCTTCTCCGATGCCGGGGCGTTGGAACGGCTGGAGCGGATTGTGCATCCGGTCATGTGCGACACCGTGCGCCAGCGGGCGGCGGCGGCGCAAAACCGGACGGTCGTGATCGACGCGGCCATCCTGCATCATCTCTGCCTCGACCAGATGTGCGAGCGCGTGATTCTGCTTACCGCACCGTTTGAAACGCGGCTGGAGCGCGCACACGCACGCCATTGGACCAGCGAAGACCTCGCGGCTCGCGATGAAGCGTTTCATGCCCGGTTGCCGGAGAGCGCAAGCGTTACAGAAATTGACAACGCCGGCTCTTTGTCGGCCTTACAGAATTCTCTAACCTCCCTTTGGAAGGAAATGCACCATGCCTAGACCCAGAAAGCAGATCACCGAGCCAAATCCGGAAAAAGCAATCTCCGAGACAGCCAATGTCGCTCCGGCTCCCGAAACGACCGAAGCCGCTCTTCCCAAAAAACGGGGCCGAAAGAAGAAGGTTCCCGATGCGCCCGTAGCAGAGCAAGTTGCCGAGCGTTCTTCCGCTTCGGGCGCAGAGCCTACTCCGCCGGCTGCCCCGGACGCGACTGCCACCAGCCAGACCCCTTCTTCAACGGAACCGGCCGTTCCCGTCACGCCGAGCGTACCGGTTGCACCGGCGAAGCCGGCGGCAGAGACGACGGGGCCTGCGGCCACGGAAGCTCAGGCGCAATCCTTGTTTCAGGAACTTACCCAGCCGGCCGGAGCCCGTCCGGCGCGGGAGGTCCGCCGCGAGTTTCGCAGTGCCCGCGAAGGGGGGCGGGACAATGGCCGCAACCGGGACAACGGGCGTGATGGCAACCGGGAGCGTGACGGCTACCGCGGCAACGGGCGCGACAATAACCGGGAAAACGGTTCGCGCGATGAGGAGGAAAGCCGTCGTACCCGTCGCGACGACGAGGAGGACTACGAGCCGCGCGTTCCGGCCCAGCCCGGCGATACGCCGCCGATTCACGGCATGGGGGGGCTGATCGACAACATTCCCGCTCCGCAGGAAGAGATGAATAAGCCGATGAGCGAAGCGGAGGCAGAGGAGTCGCACGAAAAGTTCGAGGCGTCGCTGTCGAAGGAGCAGCGCGAGGGGCGCGAGACCAAGCGCAACGAGATCTACGAGCAGGTCAAGCGAGGCGAGCTGCATATCACGGCGCTGAAGGACATGACCGTCGCGGAACTTCGCAAGATGGCGAAGAATGATCGCATCGACGGCATTCAGGGCATGGTCAAGCAGGAATTGATCTTCTCGATCATCAAGAACCGGGTGCGTCAGAACGGTCTGCTCTACGGCGAGGGTGTTCTGGAGGTGTTGCCCGACGGGTATGGCTTCCTGCGCAGCCCGAAGTTCAACTATCTGCCTTGTCCGGACGACATTTACATCTCCCCGAGTCAGATCCGCCGTTTCGGCATGCGCACGGGACTGACGGTTTCGGGGCAGATCCGTCCGCCGAAGGACGGTGAAAATTACTTCGCCCTCCTGCGGGTTGAGGCGATCAACATGGAAGAGCCGGATCAGCTCAAGGACAAGGTGGTCTATGAGGACATGACCCCGATCTTCCCCGACCAGCGTCTGCTGATGGAGACCGACCCCAACGAATACTCCGGCCGCGTGCTGGATCTGGTGATGCCCATCGGCAAAGGCCAGCGCGCCCTGATCGTCGCGCCGCCGCGCACGGGTAAAACGGTATTGATGCAGAATATCGCCAACGCCATCTCGCGTAACAATCCCGAGGTCGCGCTGATGGTGCTGCTGATCGACGAACGCCCCGAGGAGGTGACCGATATGCAGCGTTCGGTCAAGGGCGAGGTTATCAGTTCCACCTTCGATGAACCTGCCAGCCGCCACGTGCAGGTCAGTCAGATGGTGATCGAAAAGGCCAAGCGCATGGTCGAGTACGGCAAGGATGTGGTGATTCTTCTCGACTCCATCACCCGCCTCGGACGCGCTTACAACACCGAAGCCCCGCACTCAGGGCGCATCCTCTCCGGCGGTGTGGACGCGCAGGCGTTGCAACGTCCCAAGCGCTTCTTCGGCGCGGCGCGTAACATCGAGGGCGGCGGCAGCCTTACCATCATCGGCACCGCGCTGGTCGATACCGGCAGCCGCATGGATGAGGTGATCTTTGAGGAATTCAAAGGCACGGGCAATGCGGAGGTGCATCTTGACCGCCGTCTGGTTAACCGCCGTCTGTATCCGGCGATTGACGTTAACCTTTCCGGCACACGCAAGGAAGACCGTATCGTCCATCCCGACGAGTTGGCGCGCATTTGGATGATCCGCAAATACCTCAACGATATGAATCCGGTGGATGCGATGGAATTTTTGCACAGCAAGCTCAAGACGCACAAGAGCAATCTGGAATTCCTGATGACCATCAATCCGCAGCGCTGATGCGGGTGCGCTGTCGTAACAGGATCGGTATGCAGCGGCCTTTCCCATCGGGAAGGGCCGCTGTGTCTGGTAAGGCGGTCGGGTTTTGTTTTGCGCCGGCGGAGGGGATGTGATATAATGCGCACACCTTTATATTTTCCGTAACGGTGCCGGCTCGCACCTGCCGCGGATGTGCGGAAGCGTGCCATGCGGCTTCTCTTTTTCCCGCGCGTGTAATCGTGCGCGCGGCATCGGTGAGCCTTGTATGAAAACATCCATATTGCTGCTGCGCCTGATCGCGGCATTGTTCTTCTTCGCTCTGTCCCTGTTTCCCGAGGGGACGCTTGATGCGGCCGAAGCCGCTGCGGGTAGCCCTGCGCAGCCGGCTGCTTTCCTTCCGCTTCCGGAGGAACTTGTGCGCTTGGTTCCGGCCGATGCGACCATGATCGGCACCGCCGACCTGCCCGCTGTTTTCGCGACGACGCTCTTCAATTCACTGTGGGGGCATTCCGTAGCGCAACCAGTCAACCGGTTGGCTGCACGCGTGCAGGAGGAGACCGGCTGCGACTTCCGCCGCGATCTGAGGCAACTGCTGTTCTTCGCTTCCAGCGATCATCTCAGCACCGCGTCGTTTGTTCTGACGGGGCGCTTCAACCGCGAACGCTTTGATGCATATCTGCGCGGCAAGCGCGGCGCCCAGCCCATTGCCGGGATGGAATACGCCTATGCGCTGACCATGCGCAACAAGGCGTTCTTTCTCGCCTTCCCGACCCCGAATCTCGCCGTGCTGACCTTTCACCAGCCACGGTTGGTCCGGCATCTGCAGGTGATTCTCGGTCAGGCTCCCGCTGCACTCGCTGCGGACCTCTCTGCTTGGGGGGGGCTGCCACCGTCCGGATCGCCCGCTGGCATCTGTTTTAAGGATTTGGGCATGTTTGTGGGCGGACAACAGCCGTTCGCGCTGGTCGGCCGTTCGGATCTGTCGGCATCGGAAAGTGGCCGGGCTGTTACCGCCGTATTTCATGCCGAGTTGCCAGATGCGGCGGCGGCGGATCAATTTGCGCAGTTGCTTAACGCGCTGCGTCAGCTTGCAAGCGGTTATTTCCGCAACCAGCCCAGTCCCGTGACCACCTCTATTCTGGAGGCCGTTCGCATCGACCATGCCGGACGGATCGTCACGGCGCAATCGACGGAGTCTGTCGAACGTTTGCTCGTGCTGCCGGACGAGAACAAGCCTTGAGCGCCGACGTCGTCCCGCGCGATGCCGCACGATCTGCCATTCCGCAATGAGGGCTTTTATGTCCGCTCCGCTTTTGATCCTCTGGCTTGCATATTGGACGTTGTTGACCGGCTTCGCCGGGGTGCTCAACCGCACGCTGGCGGATTTGCTGCCGCTCTCCCCCACGGACGCCTCCGCGCTGCTGTTTTTCGCCGCACTTTTTTTCTGGGTTCTTGTGCCTGTGCCAACGCCCGCCCCCGCTGCCGCCGGAACGAACGCTGCGTCCAAAAGAGGAGCGGCCATGCGGCGGTTTGCGCCATTGTTGGAGGTGTACGCGTTGCTGACGGTGTCGCTGCTCTTCGGCCTCTCGCTGGCCGACCGTCTGGGCGCGATTCAGTGGCCGTCTGTGTTGCAGCGTTATGTGGTTGTGTTGCTGTTGTTGGCGTTTTTTCGGGTGCTGGCGGAGTGGACGGCAGCGATGTACCACTTGGTTCTCGCTCTTTTTGTCGTCGCCCCTCCGCTCTGTCTCTGGCTGGCCGACCAGACACAGCTTGCCCGGACCGGTCTGCACCGCCCCGATAGTTGGGTTATGCAGTACCACCCTTTGCATCTGCTTGCCGAAGCGGAATGGAGCCCGTCGCAATGCCTGAGCCTTGGCATCCTGCTGGCGTTGACGCTATTCTTCTCCGTATTTCGCGCCCCTTCCGCTTCTTCTGCAAATTAGCGTATGTTTTGCTTCTGTCCAGCGTTCCGCGTGGCTGTTATTGTTGTTGTGACGGATAGCGTTCGGCGGGCACCGGGAAATGCGGCAAGCGGACGGGCTTGGGTAAAATGAACACGGCCCGCTTGCGCGGGCCGTTTGGGGTATATGCGGAAATGTTTGTGCGAAAACTGCTACTTCTGGCCGCCGGCTTGGCAGGCGGTGAGGGCGATGGTATCCACGATATCTTCCCACTTGCAGCCGCGTGAAAGGTCGTTCACGGGCCGCGCCAGTCCTTGCAGCACCGGGCCGATCGCCGTCGCGCCAGCCAGACGTTCGGTGAGCTTGTAGCAGATGTTCCCCGCTTGCAAGTCCGGGAAAATCAAGATGTTGGCCTTGCCCGCCACGCTGCTGCCCGGAGCCTTCTTTGCTGCAATCGCCGGGATCAGTGCCGCATCGCCCTGCAGTTCGCCGTCGATGTTCAGTTCCGGCGCGCGCTCCTGTGTCAATTTGGTCGCGGCAATGGTTTTGTCCACCAGCGGGTGGCTCGCGCTGCCCTTGGTCGAGAAGGACAGGAACGCGATGTTCGGGGTCCGATCCGGCAGCAGAGCCTTGTAGGACTGCGCGGTGCAGATGGCGATGTCCGCCAACTGCTCGGTTGTCGGATCCGGCACGAGACCGCTGTCGGCGTACAGGAAGATGTCGTTGGTGGTGTAGTAGGGGCTGGTCTCGGGCAGGATCATAATGAAGAACGACGAGACGGTATTGATGCCGGGGGCGGTCTTGATGATCTGCAGCGCCGGACGGCAGGTGTCGGCGGTCGAGTGTACCGCGCCGGAAACGTAGCCGTCGGCGTTGTGGGTCTTGACGAGCATGGCGGCGAAGTACATCGGGTCCTTCATCGTCGCGGCAGCTTTCTCCTCCGTCATGCCCTTGGATTTTCGCATCTCGAAGAACTGGTGGACGAAGTCGGGGTAGAGCGGGTCATTGGCCGGGTCGCGGATGATGGCCTTGCTCAGGTCGATGCCGAATTTTTTTGCATCGGCGTTGATCGTGACCGGGTTACCCAGCAGCACCACCGGGCCAAAACCGAGCTTGATCGATTGGGCGGCGGCGCGCAACGTGCGTTCATCGTCGGCCTCGGGCAGAACAATCGTTTTCTGAAGTTTTTTGGCGTTTTCGTGCAGGGTTTGAAGCAGTCCCATGAATTTCTCTCCTCAATTGCGGGTGAGCGGTCGTCTGCCGGCCGCGTAAAATTATCATAAGCGCATTTTGACGCGGGACTTCGACGCGAACATTCCGTCCCGAAATTTCAACGGAAATGTCGGATGACCCGGTGTTGGGAATAAGTTTTAAGCATTAGCTCAGAGGAAGTCAACGGGATGCAAAGAAAAAAGGCGGACATCGCTGTCCGCCTTGATCGCAATTTGAAGTAATACTTTACTCAGCCGCTTCGGCAACCGCACGGCCCTTGCGGGTCTCCTCGCGCAGACGGGTCGCCTTGCCCACCCGGTCGCGCAGATAGTAGAGCTTGGCGCGTTTGGTGCGGCCGCGACGCTTGATGTCAATCTTTTCGATGCGGGGGCTCTGAACAGGGAACATACGCTCCACGCCCTCGCCGGCGATGATCTTGCGGACGGTGATGTACTCGTTGACGCCCTTGCCGCGACGGGCGATTACAACACCCGCGAAGATCTGGGTGCGTTCTTTGTCGCCTTCGACAATCTTGCAGAACACTTCCACGCTGTCACCCGGAACGATGTCCATCTTGCGGATGATCTGCTCTTTTTCGAAGGCCTGAATAATCGGATGGGTCATTTCCTGCTCCTGCTTTTCACATAAACAACACGGTTGATAGACTCATAAAACCCTACGACGGCCGCTTCAACACCCGGTTGCAGCAGCACGCAAGGTTCTGAATTTATACGGTTTTCACTCCGTATGGCAAGGGGGAACCATAAAAAACCTGCGATTTTCCATTCGGCGCCCATGAGCCGCATTCTTGATTGCCATGGGGATATTTTCCGTTTTGGAGCTTTTCCGTCCTCGTTTCCGTCTCGCTATCCATGCGTGTGGCACTTCCGCTCCCGGATTGGCGGTTGAGAGGCTGGTCGGGCAGTCGTGAGAATTCGCCGGCGCTGCTGGTTTGCGGCGTTCGAAACTGTCGGGAGTTGCGGTGGACGTGGCGTGGCGTCTGCCTTGTTGTAATTTGGACGAGGCAGAGGGCATCGCCGGGCGATGGACAGAGGGCTTCCTGTTCGGGCAATATGGGGGGATGCGGCAGGCGAGATGGTCGGGGAAAGATGCAGGGTATTTTGTATAACACGATGCGTCCGATAAAGTTGCGTTATCAACAATACGAGAACAGTTGATGAACAAACTGTCAAGTTCTTCTCCCCGCCCCCGTTATAACATACGTCGTGGAGGTTCTCCGTTTTCTTTATTGCGGCTTATGATCGAGGGGGGTGCATGATGAAACGTTTTTCCGTTATTGCCCTAGGAGTGGTAGCTCTGCTGCTGGGCGGGTGTCTGAACACCTACAACTCCACCAGCAACGGTATGCCGACGGCAAAGGCCATGCCGCAGGCGCGCGGCGGTCAGCAGACCATTGTGAATGTGAATGGCGGTATGACCAGTCCGGCGCCGTCGACCTTCACGCCGACGAGTTATCAGGAGGTGTACACCACCGAGTACACCCCATGCGGACCGGTCGTAAAGAAGGCGATTGTGCCGATTTACGGTCAGGCCGGAAGCTGCCCGTACGGCGGATCGGTCTATAATCAGGGCATGATCAACGCTCCGATGACCGTGTCCGCTCCCTCTGGCCTGCCGGTCATCGGCAATGTTCCGCCGGCTTCGCCGGTAACGCCGGCAATTGCGGAGCCGGTGGCATGGTTCGGCCCGAGCGCTTCTCCGGTTTATTCATCCCAGACCAATTGGTTTTAATCGCGTAAGGTGGCATCGGCGCGGGATATGACCATAAGGGAACTGTTTGCGTCCTTTTCGCAGGAAAAGGACGCTTTTTTTGTTTCCCCCTTTGATCTTCGCGCGCTGCTGCATTATTGTGCAACCTGTGGGCGGGAAAAGTCGCTGACAATGCGGAGCCGAATGGGGCCGCGATTACGCGGACTTTTGAGTTGCATGCGGTTGGTTATGAGGGCCGGATAGAGGAACGATGCATGGGACGGATTGGTTCTGCGCTGCGAACGCTGGTACATGGCACCCGCACGGCCCCCTCGGTGTTGCCGGCCGACCCGGACTGCGCGGCAGGGGGGGGCATTGACGGTTTGCACAGCGTGGCGAATCTGGCCGTGCCGGGGTATCCCCTCTTGGGGCGGCTTGTCTGTTGCTTCATGCCGGGACGCGCTTGCGGGAAACCGGTGCTGGATGAATTCCCCGTCGTGGAAATCTTCGCTCCCACACCGCTCTTCTGCGATGACACGTGGATCTACATGATCCGCGACGGCAAACTCCTGTTCGCAGAGGACAGGAGTTTGTCGGGCGAGGGCGGGAAGTTGATCGCGGACGAATTGGCGCGCCGGTATTTCGCTGATTCGCCCTCGCGGTAGGCAGCGGCGTCAGAGCGTTTCGATGCGAATTTCGTGGTTGGTGTAGACGCAGATGTCGGCCGCGATGTTCATCGCCTCCTGCACGATCTTTTCGGGCGACAGATCGGTGTTGCGAAGCAGCGCGCGGGCGGCGGCCGCCGCATACTGTCCGCCCGAGCCGATGGCCAGCACTCCGTCGTCGGGTTCGATCACATCGCCGCCGCCGCTCAGGAGCAGCGAGCGCTCCTTATCGACGACAATCAGCATGCTTTCGAGTTTGCGCAGCATCCGGTCGGTGCGCCAGAGTTTGGCCATCTCCACCGCCGCGCGCATGGTATTGTGGTTGTGCTCTTCGAGCTTCTTTTCAAACCGTTCCAACAGGGCGAAGGCGTCGCCAGCGGAACCGGCGAACCCGGTGAGCACCTTGCCCCCGGCGAGGGGGCGGAGCTTGCGTGCGCCGGTTTTCATGACCGTGTCGCCAAAAGAGACCTGCCCGTCGCCGCCGATGGCGACGCTGTCGCCGCGCCGGACGGATAATATTGTTGTGCTGCGGATGCGCATGATGGTCTCGCTTGTGTAGGGAAGATCGAAAATAGTAAATAGTAGACAGCCGATAGAATACCGCGTTTCGTCGATCAAGTAAGTAAATGGTCGGAGCCGGTCATGCCGGGGCATCTGTGCGGCCGGCGCCCTCCGACGATGCCTAACGGTTGCCTCCGAAGCGGCCAACCGCCACCGCTCCTGCGACAACCGCAGCATCGCCTCCGGGGCGCCAGCCGCACATCTGCTCCCGGCAGAACGGAGCGTTGTTTGGCATTCGGAACGTCTCCTTTCAGCGTAATCCGATTGTCTCCTTCCCGCTGCCTGCCGGGTCGCAACCGCATACCTGCTTTTGGTAAAAACATGCGGCTGTGCGGGTGGTCACTGCTCCGTTCGGCAAAATGTTTGCAGCGTGATCGCCTCGGGAGTGCCGGCCATGTTCGCTTGCGCCCAGCCTGCGACCTGTTCGAGAAACCGGACGATATCTTCCGGTGTAAGAATTTTAACGTCCGGGGCAGGGGCGTTCGACTGCCAGCCGGCGGGTGGAGGTAGAAGCTGGAATTTGCCGGTGCTTTCTGGCTTGATTCCGGTGAAATGCGTGAGCGCATGCGTCAGCCAGATTTGCAGGAATTGACGGGCCGTGGCTTCGTCCGAGCCGTCAACGGGCATCCGGTTGCGGTAAAGCGCAAGCACCAGCGCCGGAAGACAGCGCCGGTCATCGAGGCGGATCAAATCCTGTGCCGCGCGTAAGACCGTGCCGGGCGACTCGGAGGAAAGGGCGTCAATGCAATCGCGATAGGGCCTGTTGGCCGAATCCGCCGCCGGGGCAGGTTCGGCCGAGACGCAAACCGGCAGGAAGGCCGTTAGCAGAAGCAGAGCAAGGCATATTCCGCTTGGGATGTTCACCGAAGATTCCTTTCGCTTGCGGCGGTCATTCGCCGGCGAACCAGCGCAGGGCGAGTTCGTAGCTGCGGGGGCCGAAGCCGGCGATGGTGCCGCGGCACACCGGGCTGATGTAGGAGGTATGGCGGAACTCCTCCCGCGCGTGCGGATTCGAGAGATGGACCTCCACCACCGGCGTCTTGACTGCGGCTATCGCGTCCCGCAGCGCCACGCTGGTGTGCGTGTAGCCGCCGGCATTGAGGATGATGCCGTCGCCCTTGTAGTTCTGAATCAGGGTAACCAGTTCGCCCTCGTGGTTCGACTGCTTGAACTCCAGCCGGATCTTCAGCTCCCCGCCCAGCACGGCGAGGTCGTCGTTGATCTGCGCGAGGGTCTTGCTGCCGTAGACTCCCGGTTCGCGCGTACCGAGCAGATTGAGATTGGGGCCGTTGAGCACCAGCAGTTTTTTCATTCGTCACGCCTCCGTCGGTTGTCCGGACAGACCGTTTGGGGGCAACCGGATTTTTCCAGTTGCGTTTTCGTTTTTTCAGGGTACCTTCTCTGCACGGCGCGATTGTCCGCGCGCCGTGGGATGCATTATACGGATGGCGGGGAGGGAGCGCAAAATGAAACCGGAAAGCTTTCGTCTGGCTCTGGTGCAGATGAGTATGAGCGGCGTCCGCGAAGAGAACTTCCTCAAGGCGGAAAAGATGTTGCGCGAGGCGGCTGCCGCCGGAGCGCAGGTGGTCTGTCTGCCGGAGTTGTTCCTTTCGCCTTACTTCTGCCAGTCCGAGCGGCACGATAATTTCGATCTTGCGGAGGCGGTTCCCGGCCCGGCGACGGAACGTCTGGGCAGATTGGCGCGGGAGCTGCATCTGGTGATCGTCGCCTCGCTCTTTGAAAAACGCGCTTCGGGACTTTACCACAATACCGCGGCAACCTTTGACAGCGACGGCCGGCTGGCGGGCAAGTACCGTAAAATGCATATTCCCGATGATCCGGGATTCTATGAGAAGTTTTATTTCACCCCGGGCGATCTCGGGTATTCGGGCATCGATACCTCTGCCGGACGGTTAGGGGTGCTCATTTGCTGGGATCAGTGGTACCCGGAAGCAGCCCGTTTGACGGCCATGCAGGATATCTCCCTGTTGCTGTACCCTACCGCCATCGGCTGGCTTCCGCCGGAGAAGCCGGAGGTCAAGGCCGAGCAGCATGATGCCTGGCGGACCGTCCAGCGCGGACATGCCATCGCCAACGGGGTATATCTCGCGGCCTGCAACCGTGTCGGGTTTGAACCCTGCCACTCCAGCGCCGGGGGAGGTCTGGAGTTTTGGGGACAGAGCTTTATCTGCGACCCCTACGGCAAGATTCTGGCGGAAGGATCGGTTGACGGGGAAGAGTTGCTGCTGGCGGATGTTTCTCTGACCCGGCAGGAACAGGTCAGACGGTATTGGCCGTTCTGGCGGGACCGCCGGGTCGATTCTTTCGGTGAAATTACCAAGAAATTTTCGCACATGTGAGAATTTGGCATTTTTACCCTTGTCGCGTCCGGTTGGATTGAGTATAAATTGCCCACAAAATGAGACTTTCGGGACGAGGCGTGAGACTATCGTCCGTTGTTTGTAAAAAAACGTGTAACTCGTTGATTGTACTCGCATACGAGTGTTTTTGTGGTAATCTCCCTGTCGGGTGTTGGCGGTTTGGAATGGCTTGTGAGGGAAATCGCAATGGAAAAGCCCCGAGTTTTGCTGGCCGATGACTGTGCGGAGATGCGGTCGATCCTCTGTGATATGTTGGCGGAGACTTACGAAGTGACGGCGGTCGGAACCGGCAAGGAACTGTACACCCTGATGAGCGAGCGCCGGGATCTGTATGTGGCGGTTATATGTGATGTGGTGATGCCGCACTGGAACGGCGATGAGGCAGTGAAGATGGCGCAGGCGTTCGGTTCGAGCTTGCCGGTGGTCTTCATTAGCGGCAATACCGAAGCGGAGTTGATTGAAAAATCCCGGAAGCACATCTTCCTGCGCAAACCCTTCCGGCGCGAGGAACTGTTGGGGGTGCTGGCGGGGTTGACTTCGGAACAGGCGCAGATGTAACACTCTCTGGCACTGCGATGGAAATGAATCCGGAGCGTCTTTCGCGGTGGCCGCGCAAGACGCTTTTTTGCGCGATTGTCCGCCGCGTGGAGGCAGGGCAATCGCCGTAAAATTTAACCGCACGAAACGGCGGAAACTGGCTGATTTTATGGTTTTAAGTGCTATTCACCGCAGGGAGCTACGCGCCCCCAACCCGCGCCAACGTAGCACGTGGGATCGCATTGCCGCAAGCGTGAGACGAAAGCCGTTGGGAATTCGCAGCAAAACCTGCTTTTCAGCCTATTTTTAATGCGATTGTCCGCCGCGTAGAGGGGGGAGAAGGCTTTTCGCCTTGACCGCATTTGCGCGGAACGCTACAATTGCCGAGTAATTCACATTATTCAGGAGAGGTACGGATATGAAGAGCGAAGCACTGAAATTCCTGCGGGAGCTGATGGCGACCCCGACGCCCTCGGGCTACGAGATGCCGGGGCAGAAGGTGGTTGCGGCCTATATGAAGAAATATGCGGATTCCGTTTCTACCGATGTGCACGGCAACGTCACGGGCGTACTCAACCCCAAGGGCAAGGTCAAGGTCATGCTCTCGGGGCATTGCGACGAGATCGGCCTGATGATTATGTACATCGACAAGGATGGATTTCTGTACTTTTCGGCGGTGGGCGGGGTGAACATCCAACTGCTGCAGGGCGAACGGGTGATTGTGCATGCCGCAGGCGGGCCGGTGCCGGGGGTGATCGGGGTCAAGCCGATCCACCTGATGGATGAGAAAGAGCGGCAGGCGGGCGCGGGCAAAATCAGCTCGCTTTGGATCGACATCGGAGCGAAAGACAAGGCTGATGCGGAGAAGTATGTGGCCCTCGGCGACGTGGCGACCGTCAACAATGGCTGGACCGAGCTGAAGAACGGCATCATTTCGGCACGCGGCTTTGATGACCGTATCGGGTCGTTTGTCGTGGCGGACGTACTGCGCCTGCTTAAGGGCAGGAAGATGGATGCGGCAGTGTACGCCGTCAGCACCGTGCAGGAGGAGATCGGACTGCGGGGAGCAACCACGGCTTCGAAGGCGATTCAGGCAGACATCGGGATTGCGGTGGATGTCGGGTTTGCCACCGATGCGCCGAACATGGACCCGAAGATGGTCGGCGAGGCCAAGCTCGGGGCGGGGCCGATCCTGCACCGGGGGCCGAACTTCAACCACCATCTGCGTGCGCAACTGGAAAAGACGGCGAAGAGGAAAAAAATACCGGTACAGGAGCAGCCGGTTCCGCGCGGCAGCGGCACCGATGCCAATGCGATGCAGCTCAGTCACAGCGGCTGCGCGACGGCTCTCATCAGCATCCCCAATCGCTACATGCATTCGCCGGTCGAGATCGTGCATCTTGATGACGTGGAGAATGCGGTGAAGCTGATCGCGGAACTGATTGAGCAGACCAAGGCGGGGGAGCGGTACATTCCGCAGTAGATGAATTTCCGTCCGCGGGCGGTGTCCCGCGTGGGGACGGTGGATGCTTTGCGTTGCCCGGTGACGGGGGACGCGATCGGGCTGGGAGTAGCGATGGCTGCGAAGAGAGAGGTGCCCGCCAAATCAGGCCAGTCCGGCCGGTTCCCGGCGGAGGCGGCGGAGGAGCTGGAGCCGCTTACGCCGGAGGCGCAGGAGGCGCTGCGGCTGCGGGTGGAGCATATGTTTCAGCCGCATGCGGGCGATCCGCTGATGAAGCGGCTGGAAGAGACGGTCGTACAGCTTTTGGCGGAGGGACGCATTCGTGGTTGACCTGCAGCGCGAAATCAACGGCATCAGCGACATCATGACCCTGCCGGACGTGGTGGCGCGAATCAATTCCATGGTGCGCGACCCGCATGTCAGCGCGGCGGACATTACGATGGTGATCAGCAACGATATCGCCCTCTCGGCGAAGGTTCTGCGGTTGGTGAACTCCCCCTTCTACGGATTCAACCGCCGGATCACCAGCATTAATTATGCGATCGTCATTCTCGGGTTCAACGCGATCCGCAACCTTGCGCTGTCGGCCTTTATGTACGATATGTACCGTACGAAGGTGGATGGCTTCAATACCCGCGATTTTTGGCGGTTTTCGATCTGCTGCGCGGCCGGAGCGCAGGCCATCGCGGCAAAGCTCGGCTCCAACCGCAGCGACGACGCGTTTATGGCGGGGCTTCTGCATGACATCGGCGTGGTGATTATGACGCAGCATTTTCAGGCCGATTTCAATAAGGTTCTGGCCTACAATGTCAAGGCGGATCTGACGTTGCTGGAGGCGGAGCGGAAAGTTCTGGATTACGATCACCGGGAGGTCGGCGGTTTGCTGCTGGACCGCTGGAACCTGCCGGCGGAAATGGCGGAGGTCTGTCGGGGGTATGTGGATCTGCCCGACGGCAGCGACAAGATTACGGCGCTGGTGCATCTCTCGCATGTGCTGTGTTGTGTACTCTGTCTGGGCAATCCGGGGCATGGGCGGGTTCCGGCGCTTTCGCCGCTGGCGCTGGCGCTGCTGGGAATCGAGGCCGGGCAGTTGCCGGAGCTGGCTGATGTGGTTCTGAAGGCCGGGCTGGCAACGGGTGCGTTTCTGGATCTGGACAGCAAGGAATAGGTGGCGGTTTTCCGGCTGTAAATCCGGCTTTCGGCGGAGCCGAGTTGGAAGGGCTTGCCGGGGTGGGGTGCGGGAAAGAGGCGGCGGTGCTTTTTGCGGACGGAAAACTCGATTGCTGGGGGGGGATGAAACGTGTCGGACGCGCCGAAGACCGATTATGAGTTGTTGGGACGGTGGGAGTGGTTTCGCCGCAGCGCTTGGGGCGAGGATGCCCGCAGCCGGGAGCTATGCCGGGCGTTCGCGTCGCTGGCGAAAGAAGCGGGCGCGACGGTCTGTCTGGAGGCGGATTGCGGCTTTGCCGACAGTGCGCTGCAACTGCGGGGGCTGGGGTTGAGCGTTCTGGGGTGCGATGAGTCCTCCTTCCTGATTGAGCGGGCGCGGGAGTTGGCAGGCGGAGCGGGTGCAGCCCTGCCACTGTTTGTGGCCGAGGCCGGGCAGATTGCGGAGCATGCGCCCCATCCGTTTGACGCGGTGTTTTGTCCGGCCCTGATGCAGGAGCCGGAGTGGGAATCGTTGCGGAGAAAATTTCAGGGCATCTGTAAAGCGTTGCGGCCGGGCGGGTTTCTGGCGTTCACCGGGCCGTTGCAGGGGTGTGGCTGGTCGGGGCTGCTGGAGGAATATGATCGCGCGGCGAAGGAAGAGGCGCTCTGGACCTTCCGCGAGGGCGGGATCGGCTGCACGAAGATCATTGTCCGGGACGGCCGGCAGAAGGACTACGCCGATGAGCGGATTCTGCATGTGATCGACGAGCACGGCAGCGCCCGGATTGAAGCGACCGCGCGCCGATTGCCGGCTTACTGGAATTGGACGATTATTGTCGATCTGGTGCGGCAGGCGGGATTCTCGCACGTGGAGACGCGGCGGATGCCGGACGAGGGCGGTCGGAGTACGGCGCTCAATGTCGCCTGGAAGGCCGGATCGCTGCGCGAGACGACGGCTGCCGCAGACGCCGGCGCCTACGCGGATCGCTGACCGGTTGCGTGTGCAAGGCATTCAGGGCCGGGGGCGTGGATGTCCTCCGGCCTTTTTTCGTCGTTCCGCATCTCCGCTTGGTGTATGTGTCCAGATAATCTGGGCAGATCGGGCGGCCTTCATGTGACAGGTAGTTCTATCCAGTTTAGACCACTTTCTTGCGGAGGTGGTTTTGGTCAGTTGTCTTGACTGTCTCTTTTTTTTATTGACGAATCGCACGGAATCGTTTACATTTCCGGGGTCAATTCCTTGGCATAAAACGAATTTGTAGAGTTGCATTTAACGTAAGACATGGTACGCTACGGAATGAGAGACGGGGACTTTGCTTCCCGCGTCATCCTGGGGTGGTGTTGTGCATACCGGGAAGGACCGATATGAGCCTGTTTATGGCGAGACAGCCGATTCTGGACACGTCGCTCAACACGTGGGGGTATGAGCTTCTCTTTCGTGGAGGGGTGGAGAACGTGTTTGTGGACCGCGAGGGCGGATTGCCCGACGGGGATCAGGCGACGCTATCGGTTCTGGATGCGGCCTTCTTCAGCGGCCTTGCTCAGGTGACAGGCGGCAACAAGGCACTGGTGAATTTCACCCGTCATCTGCTGCTCAGCGGGTATGCGGAAATTCTGCCCAAAGAATCGGTCATTATCGAGCTTCTGGAGACCATTGAGCCGGATGAGAAGGTGATCGAGGCGTGCTACCGCCTCAAGAGCGCGGGGTATCAGTTGGCGCTGGATGATTTTCAGTACTCGCCAAAAATGGAGCCGCTGCTGTCGATCGTTGATATTGTAAAGGTGGACTTCGTCCAGTCAGGACCGGCGGAACGGATGGAACTGGCGCATGCGTTGCTGCCGCTGAACATCACCCTGCTGGCGGAGAAGGTGGAGACCGCCGAGGAGCACCAGCAGGCGCGGGATATGGGATACACGCTGTTTCAGGGATATTTTTTCAGCAGGCCGCAGGTCGTGCATGGCGCGAAGATGCCGGACTCGCGGGTGGCGAAGATGCAGCTTTTGCGGGAGGTTAACCGTCCGGAGATCGACATCGACGCTGTTACCGCGATCGTCAAGAGCGATCCGGGGATGACGATGCGGCTGCTGCGCTATCTGAATTCGGCGTTTTTCGGGGTGCGCAACAAGATCACCAGCATCCGGCAGGGGGTGGTGATGCTGGGACGCAACAACCTGCGCAAATGGGCGACGGTGCTGGCGATTACGGAATGTTCTCCGGGCAAACCGGCGGAGCTTTTGAAACAGGCGATCTTCCGGGCGCGCTTCTGCGAATTGCTGGCGGAGATGGGCAAGCACGTGCGTAACAGCGACGACTTTTTCATTGTGGGGATGCTGTCGCTGGTGGATGCGCTGCTGGACCAGCCGCGGGATGAACTGATTGCGGGAATGTCGCTCAATGATGAAATCCAGACGGTGTTGATGCGGCAGACCTCGGGGACGTTGCTGGGGGATACCCTGCACATTGCCGAGAGTGTGGAAAATGGCCGCTGGTTTATGGTCGATGAACTGGCGAAGGCGTACAATATCCCGCAGGATGTGGTGGCGAATGCCTACCGGGAGGCGGTGCTGATGTCAGACAGCTTCATGCGACTGGCGCAGGCTCCGCAATCCGCAACGGCCTGAGTCCGTGCGGACTTGCGCGCGCGGGGTGGGCGTGTGCGGAAAATGTTTAGGATGCGGACGCTCCGGTTTTTCCGGGGCGTTTTTTGTTTGACCCTCAGCACGGTGGTCGGGGGGAGGAACTCTGGCGGTAGGCGCGCGGGCTGACGCCAAAGGTACGGCTGAACTGGCGGCTGAAATAGAAGGCATTGTGGAAGCCGCTTTGGCGGGCGATTTCCTCGACGGTGGCTCCGGTCATCGCCAGCAGGCCGCGGGCGTTCTCCAGTCGCTGCTGTTCAAGATATTTCATCGGTGTGCTGCCGGTCTGCTCGAAAAACAAATGGCTGAAGCGCGAGGGGGAGAGGTTCGCCAGCGCAGCGAGTCGGGGGATGTCGATGGGGCTGCGGAAGTTGTTGCGGATGTACTCCATCGCTTTCCGTACTCGGGCGTCAAGCCGGCCGGTCGCAGAGAGCGGATTGCGGATATCCAACTCCAGCAAGAGGTGTTCGATGTGATTGAGCAGAAATTCTTCGCGGCGTTGGGTATGAGCGGCAAAGGCATCCACAATCCGGTCAAAGAGCCCCTGCAGATACAGGCGGGTTTTGTTGTCGGCTATTTCCAGCAGCCAGGCGCCGCGGTAAACCTCCGGCCAGGCGAGATAGTCGTGCCAGTATTCACGGGGGGTGAAGGTGGTGTAATAATGTTCCCAGACTTCGTGCGCAGGGTCCATGCCATAGTTCTGATAGGCACCGGCACGAAACAGGAGGAACATTCCCGGCGACAGCGTCCTCGTCTCGCCACCGGGGAGTTGCAGAAAGCCGCGCCCTGAAGGGACGTATTCCAGAATCCAAAGATTCGCGCCCTGTTCGCGGAAGACGCGGTGCGGGAAGGTTCGGTTGTGACGTTTGTGGTCCGCCATCAGCGGCAGCCAGTGCGAAAATTCTTCCAGACCCATGCAATGCCTCTGCTGCTTCCGGGACCGGCGCGGGGAAAATGGGCTTGCGCGCCGGCCTGCTGTCCTGTCATGGCTATGACAGGATTGTATATGCGGAAAGCATTGCTGTCTACGGCTTTCGTGAAAAAAGCGGTTCATGGATTCTCGGGTAGCAGGATCCGTGGCGTCGCACGCGTGCTTGGGGCTGAGTCCCGGCGTGGCCTGCCTATTTGTGCGTTATTCTTTGGTGTCCTCCCAGAGTAGCAGGGCCGGCCAGAGATGTGGCTGATTGAAGCAGGTGGTTTGGGAGCCGGCCGGTGTCAGAGAGAGTGCGGCGCGGACGTTCTTGCCGTCGCGGTCGTTGCTGGTCAATCCGAATCCCAGTGCAGAGCCCTTTTCCAGCCGTATTGGTAGAAGGTACTTGGCGGGGAAGAAGATCTCATAGGAGTAGCCGTCCTCCCACTTTTGAAATCCGGCGGGGATGTCGGCGGCAATGGTGCGGTCGCGCGGCGCTTCCACGGCCAGTCCCAGTTGCGGATCCGGGGTGCGGCGGCGGAACACCTCGGCTGCGTTGAGCGAGGACTTGGGATAAATTGTATAGTCATAATCGTTCTCGTCATAACCGGTTTGCTGGCGGGTGGCGGCGTCGCAGAAAGAATCGAAATACACCTGGAACGAGTCGTTGTTCCAGCGTTGTTCGGGATCGCTCTGCTGTTCTGCGATCAGCGTGTTGTCCCGAATTCGCGCGGCGAGGTAGATGCCTTTTTCAGTCCAGGCGACCTTGAACCAGCCGGAGTGGTTTTTTGCGTCCGACGGGGTTTTGTCATAGATACAGGTCTCGGTGAAGGCAACCTCGGGGACGTCCTGCCAGTCTGTGAGGTCGCCGTCAATTTTGATTTCGTGCCGCGCTTTTTGTGCGATCAGTCCGCGGAAGCCCAGATCGGCGTTGAAGGTGTTCGCGCCGTTGTGGATGACGCAGGGGAGGCTGTTGGCGGTGATGGCCGCGGGCGTTAGTGGGTTCGGCAAGGGGAGGGCAAGCGTTTGTGTCCCGGCGGCCGGTATGGTGAGGGCGCGCGTCTGGCCGGCGCATTGCAGGCTACCGGCGAAAGGCTTGCTTAGAAAGTTCCGGCAGACGACCGACTGTTGCGCGGGGGATGCGGGCTTGCCGCTGACCATGAGCGGAGTGATATCCGATCCTCCGACGAGGGCGCAGTCCTCCAGCGCTTTGCTGAAGGCGGCTATGGTGCCGGGTTTTCCGCGCAAAAAGAGCGGGAAGGACGATACCGGGAAGGTGACCTCGGCGTCAGGGCCGACGGCTCGCTCCTGCTCCATGAGGTCGAAGATTGCGGCGAGCGTGCCGTTGAAATTGGTTTTCGCGAGCGGCGCTTCCATGCTTCCGGAATCGAGTTTCGGGTGAAAGCCCCAGATCGCGGCGACGGGGCGCTTTTGCGCGTCCTCAAAGACATAGCAGCGGGTGTAGGGCGCGAAGCGGATGTCGCGGCGGAATTCGGCGTCGCCCAGCAGCCGTCCCAGCGTGTTGGAGATCTTCTGGGTTGCGTAGGGGGTGAGGTCGAGATCCATATCGAAGTTGTTGATGAACGCGCCGGACATCGAGGTCAGCAGCCGATTCTGATGTTTGAGGGCGATCAGCCAGCAGCGCGCCCTCCAAGCGGCCGAGATTTTTTCGTTCCAGCCCATATCGTAAGAGAGCGGGCCGTAATACCAGCAGGAGGGGGGGAGCCAACTGGCGGACTCGATGCCCCATTGCGGGATCGAGTAGGGGCCGAAATGCATGCCCTCACCGAAAAAAATCGGAGTTTTGTCGTAACCGTCTTTCGCCATGACATCCAGCAGGGTTTGCGTGTCGGCGTCCAGATCAGGGCTTTCGGGGCGAAGACGATAGGTGTGACAGCCGACCAGATCGAACTTCGTTTTGCTGACGGAGGCCACTGCTTGCAATGTCTGGTCGATCTCCTTGATGCCGGCGTCAACGCCCAGATTGGTGGGCGTACCCTGATAGACGAGGGCCTGCGGGTTGCCGCGCTTGACCCCTTCGGCAAAGGCCGCGAGCATCTTCGCGCAGTTGGCGGTCGCTTTTTCCTGTGTGCCTTCTCTGGCCCACCAAGAGTAGGGCCAGTGATGGAATATTTCTCCGGACAAGGTCCAGATCTTGATCCAGGGGTGACCGCCGGCGACGCGGGCGGCGGCGACGCGGATTTGCTCCAGGTAGGCCTCCGATTGGGCGGCATTGTCGTTAAGGTGCTCCGCCGGGGTTTCCATGGTAAGGTGGGTCCGGGTAGAGTAATCGATGATTTCCAGCTTCAGTACCTTTTGACCGGTGAAGTAGTCGCCGCCGACAAAGGAGCGGGTGATACTGCCCATCGGTGCATCGAACGGCTCGACGCGGTATTCGCGCAACAGATCCCACGCGGGTTTATCCCAGACGTAATTGTGGCAGGTGGCCCCGATTCCGACCTTGCGGTAGCGTTCCAGAAGCTGCCGGACATCGAAGCGTCCCAGCATGGCATCGCCATAATCATCGGAGAAGAGGTTTTTCAGACGGAAGTCGTTGCCGAGGAAGTCCATGATTGCCAGCCGGTGAATCTCGTAGCATTGCTGGCCGCCGGCGAGGGTGTAATCCGCGCGGAGCAGGAAGATGCCCCGGCCGAGTTTCTGCTCCAGTGGCAGCGGAACCTCGGCACACCCGGCCGAATCGCAGGTGAAGTCCGCTTCGAATTTGTGTATTTCCTCACCGAAGAAATTTCGGACGCTGAGTGCGACCCGGCCGGTCGAGGAGGGGCGGCTGGTGAGCGTGAGCCGGGCGTTAATCTTGTCGGCAGGCCGCAGAAAGTTATCGGGGCTGGAGGTTTGGAGTTGCCCCATGACCGGAGCCGAAGAATACGCGCTGGCGGCGCTGCCGCTTTCCAATTGCAGATCGTCGATCCACGCAAAGCCGGATTTCCCGGGGGTGTCTACTCCGATCGAGGCAAAGACCGGCATGGATTGTGGAACCTGAAAGGTCAGGCTGTAACGCTGCCATTGCCCCGTCAGCGGGAATACCCGCTGGGCCATCTTCCCCTTGCCATCGGCGGTGAATCCGATGGGTAGGTGTTTATTGCCATAGCCGACCCATGAGGCGTTGGGAAACCATACGGAAAGCCGCTGGCCTTCCTCCCCCCCCTTGGCGTAAAGGCTGAAGGTGTAGTCGCCGGCGGCGAGTGGAACCGAAAAACTGCGCAGTGCGTACCCGATGGCGCGGTAATCTTCGGCGGGCTTGCTGGCAGGGGCCAGCAGACGCAGACTCCGGCGGCCGCTGTGCGGGGCTTGCGCATCCAGTGCATATGCGTCCAACCCCCAGATTTCCGGCGAGGTATATTTCAGCATCCCCCAGTCGCGCCAGTAACCCTCACGGCCTTGTTCAAACGAAGGATTTACAATGAGATTGCGCTGCCGGTCGGGCAGGGTCAGGTTCTCCACGGCTCGGAAGTTGATGCCGGCGCAAGTCTGGCCCGCCGGCGCAGCGGCAGTGCCGCGCCGCAGGTCGAAGAGGAGTGATAACCGCTTTGTGCGGGAATCCTCATAGAAGCGGAAGGAATAACTGGTGGCGCCGGCTTTCTCAAGATAGAAGCGCAGTCCGCCGATTGTCTGCGGGAGAATGACGAAGCCAGCAGTCGTGTCGGGAAGAAACTCGATGCGTTCGTAGACCGTTTTCGCATCGCTTGGAAGAAAGGTGTATTCCGGCTGGAGGGGAATGGTATAGCTCTTCTGATTGACCAGCAGACGCTGATTTTGCGCTCGCGCTTGTGGCACCGAGGCGACCAGCGACGAGGGCAGGGCGGTGAACTGCGCATCGGTGGGAAGCACCCATGCCGTCTCCAGCCGGATGAGTCCGTCTTCCTGCAAGGTGAGGGTCTGGGTGTACTCCGCCAGCTTGTCCGAAAGCGGAAGCACACGCCTGCAGGTGATGGTGTTGCCGGAGGTAACGAACGAGCACAGATCGGCCTTGCAACGTTGATTGTCCGCCGTGCTGAGCCAGTTCTTCGCCCCGGTTTTCTTGTCAACGGTCGCCAGCAGGGAGGCGACATGGTCAAGGACAACCTGTCCGTCAGCGAGGAGCCTTAGGGCACCGTTGCGTTCGACCTCCAGCCGTTTGTTTCCGCAGACAATGACGTTGCCTTCGAGCACGGGCGTGAAGGTTTGCATGACGGCCGGGGCTTTTATGAGAAACGGCGCCTCCGGAATTCGCAGCGGCAACGTTGGGGATGTCTCTTCCGCGGATGAGGCGGTAACACAAAGGACACCTGCCAGTGCGCAAAATAGCCCCGCATACATTTGCATCTGATTCTCCCGAGTTTCTCATATGATTGCCACTTCCCGACCGGGCGCGGATCGCTGCGTGCGGTACGCGTGCGTCCATGGAAAGAGGCGAACCCCTGCCTATGAATGAAATATATCAATCAATACAATCTACGGCATGACTTCGCTCTGGTCAAATTGAATTTCCGGGAATTATGCTCATTCTTTCGCCTGTTCGCTGGCGTTAGGACGTGTTTGGGGCGCAGAGGGAGTAGGCCGGGGATTGCATTTGACTATTGTGGCGGCTGGCGCTATGCTTTATGATTGTCTGGTCGCAATCTGAGCAATCATATGCGTCTTCGAATCAGCCGGGAGTCCAGAGATGAAGTCGGAATTGTACAGTGAGCTACTGGCGAAAATTTCCGCCGGTCAATTGCCGCCGGGTCGGCGGTTGCCGTCAGAGCGCGAACTTGCCCAAAAACATCATTGTTCGCTCTGGGCGGTGCATTCGGCAATGAACCTGCTTGAGGAGCAGGGGCTGGTCGAACGGCGCGGCGTGCATGGAACCTTTATTGCCGCGCGGGTGTCGTTGCCTGAGGTGCAACGTCTGCGCAATGCGGGGTCCCGGAGGGTGCTGGTCGTGGTGGCCAAGGGGATTTATCTGGAGCGCCTGCCGATTGATAAGGTGATTTCGACCCTTGAGACGCGGCTGAGCGAGGCGGGGTTGGAATTGATTTACGGGGACCTGCCGAAAACCTCCAAGGGACTGGCCGCCTTTCTGGAGACCTATCAGCGCGAGGAGTTGAAGGCGCTGGTGCTTTTTCCGGATTATCCGGAATGGCAACTCCTCTGGTCGTGTGCGGGGCTGCTGGATGCGTTCAGCGGAAACCTGATCTGCTTCAATCGCGGCCTTGGTGATGCGGGGGATCTTGCCTGCCACTGTCTGAGCGCGGATCTTCGATATGAGGGACGGCTCGCGGCCAGCCACCTGCTGGAGCATGGCGCGCGGGCAATCGCCCTTTTTCAGGCCATGCGCGATTCGCCGTGGTGGCTGCATCAGCGTGTGCATGGCATCCGGCATATTCTGTCGGCTACGGACAGGAAGCTCGCTCTGCATGAGTTGCCGGTCGAGGATCGGCTGGGAAGCTACCCCCGGGCGGCCGGATTTTTACGGCAGCACGGGCGGAAGGCCGGAATTATTGCCGTCAATGATGAAGCGGCGGCGTTGCTCTTGGACTATCTCGGCACTCAGGGATTGCAGGCGGGAAAGGATTTCAGTTTGATTTCTTTTGACAATGCCGCAGCCTTCCGCAAGTACGGGTTGAGCAGCATCGAGTTGTCTATCGACCGGGCGGGCGACATCCTTGCCGACGCGATCCTGAATGGCGCGCTCAATGCCGCCAGCCACGTTCATCTGAACTACCAGTTGTCTTCGCGAATCATTGAGCGCGGCAGCGTACTTCCCCTGCCGCTTGCGTAGGGGGGCTCAGTACGTGTCCCAGAGTCCGGTGTTTCCGCAGGCCAGAGCCGCCGGAATCGACTGGACGTGTCCGTCGAAGAAGAGATGGTTGCCGTTGTTTTTGTTTTGGTGGCGGGGGGCATAATTGCACTGCGGCGGATACAATCCCTCGCCATTGAGGTAGTAGCCGCAGTTTGTCACGCTGGGCGACATCGTTAGAAATGCCTGAGCGCTGTCGACAACCATGGTCGTTTGACCTGGAGCGCGCAGCTTGTTGAGGCGGTAAGCCATGAAACTCTTGCGGTTTGCCAGCGCATTCCAGCCATAGCCGCTATTTTGATAATTCATTCCATAGCTGGCCCCCAACAGGCAGGTTCGTCTGCCCTGAATGATCTGGTTCCAGACGGTGACCTGCCGGAAGAGCGAATCGGGACAGTGGTACTGATAGCTCCATGAATCGCTAAAGCAGCCGCTGAGCTGCATGTACTCTTGAAAGGATGCGTTGGCAATCCAACTGGTGCCTGAGGCGCCATTGACCAGAGGAACACAGTAGCCGTGCCAGTCAGAGACATACATGCAGTTGGCGATGCCCATCTGTTTTTGGGTGTTGGAGCAATAGGTTGTGCGTGCTCCGCCCATTGCTGTCTGCAGCGAGGGCATCAGCAGTGCGGCGAGAATTCCAATAATGGTGATTACGACCAACATCTCCACCAGCGTAAAGGCCGCATTTTTGCGCGTCTGCCAGAAGCGCGCACGGTGCATGAAGTTCATCGGCTCATCCCTTCGCTTGCCGGGGGCGTGCTGCCCGTCCGGTAAATCCGCTGTTGATAGTCTATCGCATGGGCGATGTTGACGCCAGATTCCGGCACCATTTGGCGCAGGGGTTATTTTCGGGAAAGAGTGATCCGTACGGACCAGGGTTGTACGCGCGCCCGAATCTTTTCCTGCAACTTCAGAATGGCCGCATCGGCTGCCTGACGGTCTGCGACGGAACCGTACTTCAGAAACGAAGCATACACGTTCTTGTGGTAACCGTTGGTGCTTTTTTCCAGAAGTTGCTTGGCTGCGGTCAGGTCGTCATCCGGCAGCGGGGTTCCCTTCTTTTTCTCTTCATACCGGTTGTTTTCCAGATATTTCCGGGCGGCTGCCACATCCCGGATCTGGGTGCACTCAATGGCGGTCAACTGATCTTCCATATCCAAGACCTCGCGTGCTGCTTCAACGCACGGCAGGCCGGGCAGACGATCAAGCTGGATGCCCTCCAACAGCTCCTTCGCGCAGAATGACCCCAGTTCTTTGTCTCCGGCATGGAGTGCGTAGTTGCCCTCAGAAAGTCCGCTGATCTGCAGCGTGAAGGGATATTCCTGTCGATATGCGGCCAGCAATTCTTTGTCCGCGCCTGCCCGGGCATCGGGAATTACCGGGTAGAACGAACTGCTCAGAGTAAACTCCACTGCCGAGCGGGTCGCCTTGAGTGCCGAGACTGTGCAACTCTCCGCAACGGACTGGGCGGTGTCCGCCGCGATGGCGGCGTGCGGCGGCTTTTGCGCGGTTCCGGTCGCAACGATCCACTGAGAAAAGATTAGCATCCCCATGCGGATTTGTCCGGATGCGTTCGGGTGGATGCGGTCATTCGAAATCAGGTTGACCGGCGGGGTGCGCGTCTGCATTTGCCGTAACAGAGTGCCGAAGCGGGAGTGCAGATCGAGGTATCCCCAGCCGTTTTTTTCGGCAAAGTCCGCGCAGAGTTCCGCTAATTTCTGCAGGCCCTGATCGCAGCCGGGGTTGTTGGGCGTTGTGCAATTTTGCCATTCATCAAACGGCGTCGGAGCGAGCAGCATCACCCGGCAGCCCGGCAGCGCTTTCATTTTGCCGGCCAGCGCCTGCAGGTTCTGCTGGTACTTTCCGGCTACGGTGGCGATTTTCGTCTCGCGTTGCTGCGGTGTATCCTGCGCGGTGTATTGTCTGGGCGAATTATCATTCATGCCCATCATGACCACGGCACAATTCGGTCGGTTGACCGCGATATCGTTGTCAAAACGGCGCAAGACATTCATGAGCGTATCACCGGAGACGCCACAATTGACCAGCCGCACCGACATTCCGGGCGCGCGCAGCGCCAGCAGCTTCCGCAGGGTGTTGAGGTAGCCGCCCGCATGCGTGATGGAATCGCCGACAAAGCAAACGGTCTCGCCGTCTTTGAACGGAGCAAACTCCGCAGCCGGCAGGCGGAGCGCGTGGGAAATGCCGAGCAATAGAAACAGTGCAAGAAATGGACGCATTCTTCGTTTCCTTTCTGAGTCAAGCGAACTTCCGGGAGGGCTGGCCCGATCCGCTGGCGTAACGGGGCGTATGGGCTGAGTCTCTGCCTGAAAAATCACATCGTCGCCGGTTGCAGCGGAATGGCGAGGTTCCATGTCTCCCGGCAGTTGTCGAAACCACCGGGCCCATCGCCGGTTGCTGCAAACAGGCACGAGGGACGGCCGTTTTCCAATAAAAGCTGTGGGCGTTCCAAACACCCTTGCACCGTTTCGCCGCCTTCATCCCAGAGAACCCGCCGTGAATAGGCGCGGGGGTGATCTGGCAGTCGCCATTGCGTCCCATCGGTCGACCGCGCATATACCCCCGCGTGGACCTCCCCCGTGATCGCTCCGGTCATATCCTTCGCCAGCAGATGAAATTCGTTGTTTTCCCGCCAGACAAAGGGGTCCTCGACATGTCCGCCATTTTCAAAGCGCAGCACGGGCTCGTCGCAGATGCGTTCGAACGGAGCATCCGGCGCGTGCGCCGCTGCCAGGCCGATGCGCAAACCTTGCGGCGTATTGGAGCGGTAATATAGAAGAATCCGTCCATCTTCCAATATGCAGGGCGCGGGATTGGTCGCTACGGTGCCATCCCATTTTCCCGGCCGGGCTTGTAACGCCGGCTGTTCCGTTCGTTGCCACGGGCCGGTGAGTTGTTTTGCGCGCGCCATTCCGATGGCGAACGGGCGGTATGTTTTCAGGAATTCTGCCGTTTCCGCCCAATGGGAGCCCTGCAAATCCCGTGCGTCAGGCGTTGCGCCCTGATAGGTTGAACCGATGTAAAAGAGCAGGTATTCATCGCCATAGCGGCAGATCGTCGGATTGTGCGTCATCCGCCCGTCCCAGAATTCCGCTCCCCGTGCCGGCAGAACCACTTCACGGAATTCATACGGCCCTTCTGGTGTTGGGCTTTCGGCCCGCACAATCTCCGAGGTCGCCATATATCCGGCAAAGAAGGGCCGTTCCTTGGGCCAGCGTGCGGCAAAGAGGTGATAGCGCCCGTCGTCCGCGCGCACCGCCGATCCGCACCAGACCCAATAGCCGGCCATCCGGAACCCTCCCCCTCTGGGGGCCGGCAAAAGGCGTTTACTAAAGGCATTCATTGCCGCTCCTGTCATGGAATGATTGGCTTTCCGGTTGGTTGCTCCCTACTCCACTTTCGGCCATTGCGATTGCTCCAGCAGTTCGCCGGCCAATTCCGGAATCTGCTTGCTGATTTCCGCCGCGATGAGTCCGGCCAGCAGCGTCGCTCCTTTTTCGCTGAAGTGCGAGCGATCGGTTGCACTGGCAAAATACGGCAGACAGCCTTTATCGCCCAATTTTTCGAGTGCTGCGCCGCTGAGGGCATGCAGGTCGATCAGCGGGGCTTTTGCTTCGGCTGCCACTTCCCGCATTGCTTCGGCGTACGGTTCCAGCTCCATGCTGATCTTGTTGCTCGAGAACAAGCGCCGGTGCATGGGCGTCACCAGAACGGGCACGGCGCCGGCGTTTCGCGCCTCCGCGATCATTTTTTTGAGGTTCTCGCGGTATGTCGTGGCCGCGTCCGTCGCCTCGGGCTTGCTTTTGTCGTGCGCATCGTTGTGGCCGAATTGAATGAAGATGTAGTCGGGTTTGCCGACCAGAACATTCTTCCAGCGATTGCTGTCGGGGAAGGTCTTGCTGCTGGTGCCGGGAACAGCGGCATTCCGGACCTCCGTCTCCGGCTTCAGGAATTTGGGCAGCAATTGTCCCCAACCGCGCAACGCCTGCTCTTGCTTGTACGTTGCGACGGTCGAGTCGCCGACCAAGGCGATGCAGATCTGGCGGGTATCGGACAGGAGACTCAGCCCAGCGAACCAGACCGCGCTGTCAACGGCTTCCTTGCGCTCCACATAGCGGCACAGGATATTCACCGAATCCGCATCATCGGTCTGGACCTTTAGGGTGCGGGTCGTCCATTCCGTGGCAGAAGGATCGCTGGCAACCTGCTTGAGCACCTTGCCCGATTTGGTCAAGCGGATTTCAAAGTACCCCCCCTTGGCCAGAGTGCTCTTGAGTTGGCCGGTAAAGGTCAGGTTCTGATTGGGCTTGGTCAACTTGATTCCGCAGGAGAGGTAGCCCACCGCGTTTTTATCCTGCGTGATTGCTATCTTTAGCGGCAGTCGGCCGTCCGGTGTTTTCGCGGAAGCGTCGTTCTGAGGCAGATTCGTATCTTTTGCCGTGTACCAGCCGTCCGGCACCTTCTGGCCTTCCTCCAGTGTCAGATCCGCATTCGGGAGCAGTTGCTTCTCGCCGCCAATGGCCGGACAAATTCCCAACATAAGCGCCAAACCGATTCCATTCCACATCGCCCGCGTAAACATCTGGTTTCTCCCTGCGCCTCACCAGAGTGGCCTCGCCGGTCCGACTTTATCGGTTTTTCTCCGGGGAACCAGCACCCCACTCGTGGATGATAATGTAATGAATGAATGAATCAATCCAATCAATATAAATGAACTATACTTCATATCCGGTTTTAGTCAAATAGATAAAACCGAATTTGGAATGACCGGGGTGGGCACGGATGACGCGATGGAGGGGGGGGGGGCAAGGCATGTTTCTTCCGGGAGTCCGCCCATTATAACCGGGTGGGGCAGACCTTCGGGCGGATCGTGCATTATCGAGGGGGATGAGATACAAACCGGCCCGTCGGTGTTTGCCGACGGGCCGGTTTGTCAGCCGCTGGAACTCATGTTATTTCAAGGGCGTCGGGTTAAAACGCTTTTTCAAAGAGGGCGAGGAGGGATGCTTCGGTGACGGACTTCGGATTGCCGGGCGTGCAGGCGTCGACAAGGGCGGATTTTGCCAGTGTGGGCAGATCCTCTTTTTTTGCGCCAATTTCGTGCAATTTTTGCGGAATCTTGAGGTCGGTCGAGAGTTTCCGGACGGCGTCGACGGCGGCTTTGCGGTACTGCTCCTGCGACATCCCGGCGGTATCTACCCCCATCGCTGTCGCGACGTGCTTGAGTTTGTCGCCAGTGGCATCGGCGTTGAACTCCATCACAAACGGCAGCAGCAGCGCGCAGGCGACCCCGTGCGGGGCGTCGTAATAGGCGCTGAGCGTGTGGGCCATGCTGTGGGCAATTCCGAGCCCTACGTTTGAAAAGGCCATCCCGGCGACGTACTGCGCGATGCCCATGTTTTCGCGGGCGGCGAGGTCGCCCTTAAGGACTGAGTTGCGCAGGTTCGCGCTGATCATTTCGATGGCCTTCACCTCGAACATATCCGACAGTTCCCACGCGCCCTTGGTGGTGTAGCCCTCAATGGCATGGGTGAGTGCGTCCATGCCGGTGGCGGCGGCCAGCCCCTTGGGCATGGTTGCCATCATGTCCGGATCGATTACCGAGAGGACGGGGATGTCATGCGGGTCGACGCAGACGAACTTGCGGGTCTTCTCGACATCGGTGATGACATAGTTGATCGTTACCTCAGCGGCGGTGCCGGCGGTGGTGGGGACGGCAATGATCGGTACGCAGGGATTTTTGGTGGCAGACAGGCCTTCGAGTGAGCGGACATCAGCGAACTCGGGGTTGGTAATGATAATGCCAATGGCTTTGGCGGTATCAATGGATGAGCCACCGCCGATGGCGATAAGGAAGTCGGCGCCACTCTTGCGAAAGGCGTCTACGCCCGTTTGGACATTTTCGATCGTGGGGTTGGGCTTGATGTTGTCGTACAGGACGTAGGGCAGTTTCGAGCCGTCGAGCACCGCCAGTACCTTCTGGGTGACGCCAAATTTGACCAGATCTTTGTCTGAGGTGACGAAAGCCTTGCGGAACCCGCGCTTGCCCGCTTCTTCCGGAATGACGGTGATCGCTCCCTGCCCGAAGTACGAAGTTTCGTTTAATACCATCCGGCGGATTGTCATGGCCTATTTCTCCTTTTTTGCATCAGCGAAAAAACAAAAACAATCAATAAAATGCAGATACATTCATTAATTACTATACATCGCCGGGTTCGTTTTGCAACAAACTCCAGGGATAAAAAATAAATAAATATCGATACGTGCTGACTTTAATGGTTTAAATTGTCATTTGTGTCTGTTTATGACCTTGTTGCAGGAATAAATTGGTTGATATGTCTGGTTCGTGCCGTCATGGAGGAGGTGATTGTTTGTGATCTTTAATAGCATAGCAGGGCGATTATGTGCCAGTAATTGCTCGCAAGCTTGCTCGGCGTGAAGAGTAACTGGCTTTTTGCGCTTTTTTTAACTTTCTATGTTGCGAAAGTCGTTTTTGTGGTATACGATAAAAACATACCGCAATTGTCTGGTGCGTTATTTTTTTGCGGTGATTCGAGTGTGAATCTTCGGTGCCCCGTTGGGGACTGGCGACCGGTTCCGAGCCGGTATGGGAGGGTGACAATGAATCATTTGCAGCGGATTCTGATGGTGTTGGTGGCGTTGGGGGGGGGGGTCGGCGGGGAGGCGGGAGAGGTGGCTCTCCGGCAGGAGGGCGGAAACTGGTCGCTGCTTGTGGACGGCAAGCCCTATGTGGTCAAGGGGTTCACCTGGTCGCACACGCCGGTAGGGTATAAGTATGATTATAATCTGTGGGGCAAGGATGAGGCTGCCGTGCGGGCGGCTTTGGATCGTGATATGCCGTTAATCAAAGCTGCCGGGGGCAACACCCTGCGCGGAGAGATGCCCGCAAAGTGGCTGGCCTACGTTTATGAGAAGTACGGGATGCGGGTGATGGTCAACGACTTTTGCGGCCGTTACGGAATGACCATCGACGGCCAGTGGGTGCCGGCGATCAATTACGCGGACGCCAAGACGCGCAGTCTGTTGATTGAGAACTGGAAGACCATCGCTACCCGGAACAAGGATTTGCCCGGCGTTCTCTGTTATGCCATCGGGAATGAGAACAATTATGGGTTGGAGTGGCAGTCGGCGGAGATCGAGAATCTCCCGGCGGGTGAGCGTCACGCGGCGAAGGCGAAGTTCCTGTATTCGCTCTTCAACGACATTGCCAAAGAGGTCAAGAAGATCGACTCCGCGCATCCCGTCGGCATCGTCAATGGTGATTTGCAGTATTTGGACTTGATCGCAAAGGAGTGTCCGGATATCGATTTTCTTGGCGTGAATGCCTATCGCGGCAAGGAATACGGCCCGCTGTTTTCGGACGTGAAAGCCAAGTTCGGTAAGCCGGTATTGATTACCGAAACCGGCTGCGATGCCTTCAACGCCAAGACCAATCAGGAGGATCAGGACGCGCAGGCGGAGTTCATCGCCGCGCAGTGGAAGGACCTCTATCGCAACGTGGCCGCCAACGGCGGAGCGGGGAATTGTTTGGGGGCGTTGGTGTTTGAATGGGCCGACGAGTGGTGGAAGCAGGGGCAAGCGGTGCGTCTCGACGAGCAGGACACGCAGGGCGTCTGGAGTCACGATGCGTTCTACGACGCGGGGCCGGGGATTAAGAACATGAATGAGGAGTGGTTCGGGGTCTGCGCAATTCACCGTACGGAGATTGACCACGCGCACATTGTCACACCGCGCGCGGCCTATTATGTACTGAAGAAGATCTGGGCGGCGGATCCGGCGAACTTGGGGGAGGCCGGCATGCGCGAACTCTTTGCGGGGATTGTCCCGGGCAAGGTTCTGGAGGAGAAAGCCGCAGCGCCGAAGAAGGTGACGCTGCCGGCGGTGGTGTATGAGGAGGGCGGTGCGCCGGGCCTATGGGCGGCTTCGGGTTACATGGGCAACGCCGGGGCGATCAAGCAGAATCCCGACTGTACGGATGCACCGCATTCGGGCAAGACCTGTCTGGAGTTTACCTATACACTGGCAAAAGATTGGGCCGGGGTGGTCTGGCAGGACCCGGTCAACGATTGGGGAGCAGCGCCGGGGGGCTTTGATCTGACCGGGGCGCAGAGGCTTACATTCTGGGCGCGGGGAAAAAATGGCGGTGAAAAGCTTAAAATTGAAGCGGGAGTTTACGACAACAAGGCCAAGTTCCCTGATAGCGCGAAACTTAGCCTCGGCGCGATTGTTCTGACGAAGGATTGGAAGCAGTACGAGATTCCGCTGGCCGGCAAGAATCTTTCGCGTATCAAGAGCGGCTTCTGCTGGGTGGTCGCGGGGCAGGGTACCCCTTTGACATTCTACTTTGATGATGTACGATACGAGTAGTATGTATTGTGGTGCTGCTTTGTGTGGCTACCCTACACCGCCTCTGTGATGGAAGGAATGACGATGGATGAAGGAATGGAGGGCGGGACGTCGGATTTGCCGGCGGTGGAGTTGCGCCGGGGGCGAAAAAAAGGCAGTTATCTATACCGGCAGTTTGCGGCGTCGGTGGAGCAGATGATCCGCGAAGGGCATTTCCAGCCGGGGCAGAAGCTGCCGAGTATGGATCAGCTTGCGGCCAGCTTCAGCCTGAATAAGCTGACGGTCTATAAGGCACTGCAGGTACTGGCCCGGCGCGGGGTGATTCGCACCGTGCGTGCTCAAGGGACCTTTGTCAGCGGAGGGGCCGGCACGCCGGCGGCAACAGCGGGCGAGAACGGAACCGTAACGATTCCGGCCACCCAGAGGATCAGCCTGCCGGTCGGGGTGGTGTCGCGGGTGATGGCGCCGGGGATCACGGGGTTTTACCACCTGATGCTGCTGGATGCCATGCGAAATCGTCTCGATGCCTTTGGTTCGGGGTTGCTGATGTTGCCGACCAATTCGTTGCCGGAAGAGGAGCAGGTCGCGGAGGTGGCGCAACGCAGTTCGGTTTGCGGGATCATTTGCATCGGCGAACTCAAACGAAGTACCTTGCAGATGCTGCAAAGACGGCTGCGGGTACCGCTGATATTGCTGGATTACCGGGAAATCGGGCTGCCGGCGGACACCATCTGTCAGAACAACCGCAATGGCGCATTTCTGGCGGTTGAACACCTGCTGGCGAATGGACGCAAACGGATTGCGATTATTTGCGGACCAGACGACCAGAGGGTTAGCCAGGAACGGTTGGAGGGGGCGCTGCATGCATTACGACAGTATGGTGTTGAAGCGCCGGTTTGCATCGAAAAGGGCAATTTCAGCAAGAACAGCGGGAATCTGGCGATGGCGCGCCTGCTGGCGCGTAACCTCTCGGTGGATGGCATTTTTTGCATGAACGATGAAATGGCGCTCGGGGCGCTGGAGGTGGCGCGGGCGCAGGGATTGCGAACGCCGGAGGATCTTGCGCTCATCGGCTATGATGACATCCCGCTGGCCGGCGAGGACATCATCAGCCTGAGCACCGTGCGCGCGCCGGTACAGCAGATGGGCTGGCTGGCGGTGGAGCATTTAATGGCGTTGCGCACCAATCCGCAGCAGGTGCAGCGGACGCAGGAGTTGATGCCGGAATTGGTGGTCCGCCGCAGCAGCGGCGGCGCATGCTGATCCGTGTTCGTCACCGGGTACATGTTCAAGGGCCATCCACGGGATGTGGATGGCCCTTGAACATGGGACGCGGTGGGCTGGAGGCGGGAGAGTGTCTATTTCCAGCCGGTGATTTCGCTGATTTTCGCTGCCAGTGCGTCTCCCATTTCCGCGTCCATCTTCACGGACGGGTGATAATGGCCGCCCAGATACTCCTTGCCGGGTTTTCCTTTGTAGACCAGCGGGTAGACATCCTTGAACTCCTTGGCGACCTCGGCCTGCCACAGGACGAGGTTGCGTAGTTCCATCGGGCCGATGGAGAGTATGATTTTGACCTCGGGATAAATATCCCGCAGACGTTTGATGAAATCACGGCAGGCGTTCTGATAATCATCTTTGCCCAGAGCCGGCTTTTTGCCCTTTTCCTCGTTCATATCATTGGTGCCGAGGTTGATGGCGATCACTTGCGGGATGTACTGATGATGGTCGTAAACCGGTTGTTCGGTCAACGGCAGGACGCGGTCGAAAATTTTGGGCAGGGTGGCGTTCTGATCGTCTTTGACGGAGCGGTCGCGGAAAAGCCCCTTGCCGGACCAGCAGATGGTGACGGCGTCGGCGTTCAATTGTCGCGCGGCGACCTGCGGGTAGCTGAGATAGGCATTTTCAATGTTGACGTTGTTGCCGGCGTTGACATCCTTGCCTTCGTTGCCGTAGCCGCAGGTGATGGAGTCGCCTACGACGAGGATCTTGCGGTCGCGTTCGGGCAGGGGCAGAAGCTTGCCGCCGGCGGAGAGCTTGAGGCCGTTGAGCATCACCTCGCCGATGTAGCCTTCGCTGGTTTTGACCAGTTCGATCACGTGTTCGCCTGCGGCGAGTCCTTCCGCGAGCGGGTATTCGGTTTGCCCTTTCTTCACGATGATTTTGGCCTCAGCGGGTTTGCCGTCCACGACCGCGAGCAAACCTGCTTCGTTGCCTTTGGTGAGGGTAAGCAGGGCGGTGGCGGAGGTGCCGTTGAATTTGAAGCGAATGGTGCTGGCGCTCCAGCCGAAACTCTTGTCCTCGCTGAAACGGCCGACGAACCGGATGTTCTTGTCGGTGGAGGGGATTACAGCCGGATCTGCGGCGGCGGCGGGAAGGCAGAGCACAAGCAGAAGCAGACCGTAGCGAAGCAAGGTGCGCATAGCGAAGTCCTTTTTTCTGGAAAATGAAATCGCGTTGCCCGGATGGCCGTTTGCATCGCCGGAAAACAACGCTGTCCGGTAATTGTATCCTTTGCTTGGGGGGGAGCGCAAGACAATGCCGAAAAATCGTCGCAAATGACGGGCGGTGCCTGCACAAGGAACAGCGGAAACGGGCGAACCCGTTTCCGCTGGAGATTCGTGTCTATCGACCGCCTTTTACTGCGCTGCCCAGATTTGCATCTTCTCAAAAAACTTCAGCGGCGTCATGCGCACCGTTTTGCACGGCAGCGGCTCTGCGCCGGGCAACGGGCTGATTACGTCCCAGTATCCCCATTGCGGCGCCAGCGGCGACCAGCGGACGTTCTGCGGGATGGTGGTCACCTGTCCTTCCGGCGACACGATCTCGGCGCTGACCTTGACGTCCTTGAAGTCCTCCGGCTTGCCGCCGCCGCTCTGCAGGAAGCGCACCCCGGCGAACTTGATCGTCTCCGGCAACGTCACCTCAGGCTGGAATTTTCCCTCCCAGACCATCTTCAGCCGCATCGGCACCGGTGCTTCGCGTTCGCCTAAAAACGGCGTTGTCAACCAGACCGTCGTCCCTTGCCGGTATAGCAACCCGCCCTCGGGCGCTGCGATTTTTGCGTTCTCCGGCACGCCGCTTAGCACAAGCGTCAGCGGTGACCCCGGTTGCCCGGTCGGATAACGCACGGTTAATGTGCCGTTCTCGACTGTGGCCTTGCTGGCCCGCGCCAGTTCGTCGTAGGCGATCATCTCCTGAACGGGAGCGACCCAGACGTCGTCCTTGCCGGCCTTGCCGTGTTCGCGGGCGATCGTTTCGATGCGCGCAGTCCAGCGCTTGAAATTATCCGAATCGGGCTTGTCGCTGATGCCGTGTGTAAAGTCCAGCAGTACGGTTCCCGCCTGCGGCTGCGAGGAATAGCCCCACAGGGGATCGCCTTTGCCGCCGTTTTTCCACGAGCCTTCATCCAGATAGCTGCGGCCGAGACGGAACGGGGCATTCTTGCTGCCGCCCATCACGTATGTCTGCCCGCCGACCAATGCCCCCGAATGCAGGCCGTACTTTTTCAGAGATTCGTCATACGCCCAGTCGCCGTTGGGATAGACGTGATGCGCCGGGGCGCGCAGGCCGTCATAATACAGGTTGCTGAAGAGAATCTGGCTCCAGAACACCTCCCGGTCGAATTGCGCGCGGTCGGGGCGTTTGCTCAGGTCCCAATGGCAGCCGGTGTGCCAGTAGCCGTGATTGGTCACGCCCCAGCCGTTCGCCTGCAATTGTTTGACTTGAGGGGTGGAGAGCACCGTCGAATTTTTATCCAGCGAGCAACCAATCAGCGCCACGTCCCCGACAAACCGTCGCGGCTGCCCGCCCGGAACGCCGGTTGGCGCATCGGTATAAAACTTGTCTGCGAGAAGTTTGTCCATAATCAGTGCGTTGACCCCGCCATCATCAAGCTCCACGGAATAGCACCAGAGCTTGCCGTATTTGACCGGCGCGATGGTCGCGCTGATGCCGGTCCCCTCCAGCGGCATGCTCCAGACGGTCTCCTGCGCGGAGCAGACGGCGGCGCTCAGGCAGAGTCCGGCGAGGGCGGAAGCATGAATAAATCGTTTGAAATAGGACATCGTAATAAACTCCCCGTGGTGAATGACTCGTATCCGGGCATTAGCCCCTGCCTTTTCAGCGTACCACGTAAGGGGCGTCGTCACCAGTGGCAAATTATGGAATTGTACTCTGCAAATTCGTCATCATATTTTCGAAAGCAGTCGTTTTGCCCGGTTGTTGTCTGGTTTGACTACATCTGCCCGCCGGTCGCCACGTAAGGTCGGGGGCGATCATCCACGATAAAAAGCGGCAGCCGCTGGACGCCGGCTGCCGCTCTGAAACATAAAATGCATGAACGGACAGAATATCCTTCAGTCCTGACAGAGCACTAGTCGCTGATGGTGTGGCGGACGATGCGGCCACTGGCGGAGTAGATGACGTCTTCGCAGATGTTGGTCGAAAGATCGGCAATGCGTTCGATGTTGCGCGCCGCACCCATCGCCGCAAGGTAGGCTTTGCAGTTGGCCGGATCGTGTTGAATGGCATTCTCCATCTTGATGCGGATTTCCTTCTTCATGCCATCCACTTCGTCATCGAGATCGCGTACCGTCTTTGCTTCTTCTGTATCCATGTTGATGAGCGCGTCCATCGCCTTGGCAAGCATGGCTTGCGTACTGTGCGCCATTGCGGTCAGTTCGTTGATCACCTGCACGATGCAGTCGGTCTTGAAGCTGACGCTCTTTTTGGCGAGGCTGGCGGCGATGTCGCCGATGCGCTCCAGATCGTTGGTCAGCTTCAGAACGCTGACGATGTAGCGCAGGTCTGCCGCCACCGGCTGGTGCAGCGCCAGAATCTTGAGGCATTCCTCCTCGACCTCGGTCTCCATGCGGTCGATCAGGTCGTCGGATTGGCGGATATGTTCGGCCTCGATCAGGTTGGGGCTGCCGAGAATGCCAATGGCTTTACGGTAATTTTCTTCGACCAGAGCGCCGAGGGTGAGGACCTTCTTGCGCAGCAGATCCAATTCACGCTGCAGATGGACGGACATCGCGGGGGTCTCCTGAACAAGCGCTTCACGTGCGGCATTCGCCGGCGGGCGCGGCATCGAAAAAAACCTTCTGCGTAGAGAGAGAACTATTTCTGCGGCAGAGGGGCGAAAATGAATTTTACGGTCGCAATCAACCAAAGCGGCCGGTGATGTAGTCCTCGGTCTGTTTCGCACGGGGGGTGGTGAAAATCTGCTCGGTGCGGCCGAATTCGATCAGATCCCCTTCGTAAAAGAATGCCGTGTTGTCCGAGACGCGCGCGGCCTGCTGCATGTTGTGCGTCACGATGATGATGGTATAGGTGCCGCGCAGTTCGGCGATCAGGTCTTCGATGCGGGCCGTCGCTTTCGGGTCGAGTGCGGAGGTCGGCTCATCCATCAGCAGGATTTCCGGCTTGACCGCCAGCGCGCGCGCCAGACACAACCGCTGCTGCTGACCGCCGGAGAGGCCGAGGGCGTTGTCATTGAGCCGGTCTTTGACTTCATTCCAGAGCGCGGCGCTCTTGAGACTCTCCTCCACAATCTCCAGCAACTGGCTGCGGCTGCGGATACCTTGGAGGCGCGGGCCGTAGGCGATGTTGTCGAAGATCGTTTTCGGGAACGGATTGGGGCGCTGAAAGACCATCCCCACACGCTGGCGCAGGGCGACGACGTTGAGGCGGGGGTGATAGATGTCCTGTCCGTCGAAGCTCAACTCCCCCTTGGTGTGACAGCTCGGGATCAGGTCGTTCATGCGGTTGATGCAGCGCAGGAAGGTGCTCTTGCCGCAGCCGCTGGGGCCGATGATCGCCGTCACGTGCGAGCGGGGGATGTCAATGTTGACCTTGACAACCGCCTCCTTCTGGCCGTAAAAAATGGAGAAATCGCGGGCGCTGACATGGGCGGGCAGCGTTTGCTCTTCGCTGGCCTGCGGGCCGCCTTTCTTCAGCGCCGTCACGGGGGAGGGAAGCTTGATTTCCTGCGCCTGATCCTCTTGCTTTGCGGTCATTCTGCGTTCCTCAATGCTCGTTGCATTCATGATAGTTCCTTCTGCCCCGCCAGCAACGGGCGAAGCGCTGGATTTGAAATATTTTTGCGCGGGCGGCGCTTTTGGTCAGCCCCGCAGTTTGCGTGCGATACGCGCCCGCAGGTAAATCGCTGACAGGTTTAAAATCAGCACGATGGCGATGAGCGTGAATACCATGCCGTACTGGACGTGCCGGATCTGATCGACTGCCGCATGTTCGGTGCAGAGGTTGTAGATATTCCAGGGTAGGGCGGGGGTCGGCTCAGAGAAGAGCTTATCCAGTCCCAGCGGCTTGCCCACACTGACGGCGGCGGTGAAGATGATCGGCGCGGTTTCGCCTGCGGCGCGGCCCATGCTGATGACGATCCCCGTCAAAACCCCCGGCAGCGCGGCGGGAAGAATCACGCTGGAAATCGTCTTCCACTTTGTTGCGCCCAGTCCCATTGATGCCTCGCGGTAGCTAAGCGGAATCGCGCGGATCGCTTCTTCCGAGGCGCGGATGATCGTCGGCAGAATCAGCAGTGCCAGCGTCGCGCAGCCGGCCGCTACCGACGGTGTGGCGGAGATGCGGAACCAGCTATCTTCATCGGCGATGAAGCAGGCGAGGCCGAAGAGGCCGAAGACGATGCTCGGAACCCCCGCCAGCGTGCTGATGCAAGAGCGGATCAGACTGACCAGCTTGGTGTCGCCGGCGTATTCCACGAGATAGATCGCGGCGAGAATCCCGGCGGGAATTGCCAGCAGCATCGCGCCGAAAGTCAGATAAATCGTTCCCAGAACTTCCGGCCAGATGCCGCCGAAGAAGTGCGCGTCGGCGCTGGTGTCGGTCAGGAACCCGTAGTAGAAGGTGAACTTCGGCTCCAGCATTTTCTCGGCGTAATCCGTAGAGAGATACTGGTCAAACACCGGCTCCAGCGCGGTACCCTTGTACAACTCGGAGCGCTGGCTGAAGACCTTGACCCCGTAGCCGCCGGTGTAGTCCCATTTCATGACATGCGTGAGCTCCTCCAGCAGCGCTTGCGCCTGATCCCAGCGCGTTTCGCCATACTGGTCGCGCAGCATCGCGGGTTTGCGGTCGCCCGGCAGCGGTCCGAGCAGACGCTGGATGTTCTCCTTGAAGTGTTTGTAGTCGTCTTCCAGCGCAAATCCTCGGGACGGATTGCTCCTGAGCATCGCTTTCAGCTCTTTTTGGAACTGCTGCATCGCGGCGTACAGCGGCGCGCGGGCGACCGCGCTCTGCTTGGTATCTTCCTCGATGGACTCCACATTGCCGCGCTCAAAGAGTTTGAGCGTCACCTTGCGGTGTTCGATCGTTCCGGTAAAAAAGTAAGCGCTTAGTCCTTTGGCGATGATCGGGCCGAGCAGAATTACCAGCGCCAGCGCCATGAACGCGATTGACAGCCCCGAAAAGGCGGTGAAGGAGCGGTCCAGCAGTTTGCGGGATTGCAGATTCATTTTTCTCCCCTGAGCTTCATGCGCCGGTTTTTCATGATATGCTCGCTGGTCAGGTTGCAGACGAAGCAGAACGCCAGCAGGCAGAGGGCCGTCATGAAGAGTACGCTATAATGCTGCGTTCCGCGCGCGGTCTCGCCCATTTCCCCGGCGATGGTCGCCGTCAGGGTCCGCACCGGGGCGAGGAAATTGTACCACGGGCCGGGAATCGCCGCCGCATTTCCTGACGCCATCCACACCACCATGGTTTCGCCCAGGGCGCGCATGATGCCGAGGATGATGCCCGCGCAGATGCCGCTGGCGGCAGCCGGAATGACCGTCAGGCAGAGGGTTTCGGCGCGCGTCGCTCCGAGGCCGTAAGATCCCATGCGCAGCTCCGGCCCCACGGCCTGCAGCGCGTCTTCTGCGACGCTGACGATGGTGGGCAGCGCCATAATGCCGAGAATCACCGAAACGTTGAGCGCATTGGTGCCGCTGGCGATCGGCAGACCGCTTAACCACCCGATCAGCAGTCCCAACAGGCCCAGAAGCGGTAGCGAACAAATCAGCGCAAACGGATAGCGCAGGCGGCCTCCAGCGTATCGCTCCGATAGAAGCCCTCCCGTAATCAGCGCCGTGATGAGGATGACCGGCAGGCCGGTTAGCAGCGCTCCACAACAGAGCAGCAGACTTCCGTGTGTCTGCAGAAGCGGCGCGAACACCACCAGCGCGAAGAAGCCGTAAGCGACCGAAGGAATTGAGGCCAACAGTTCGATCACCGGTTTCAGGCATTGCCGCCAGGAGAACGGCACAATGTCGCTGAGTGCTACCGCTGAGCAGACGCCCAGCGGCACCGCAACCACACATGCCCCAATCGTGACCATCAGCGATCCGTAAAAGATCGACAGTCCGCCGAAAATCTCGGGAACGTGGGTAGGATACCACTGCGCGCTGGTGAAGAACTCCCAGAGGTGCCCGCCCTTGAGGAAGGGGAATGCGTCGCGGACAATAAAATAAAAGATGAATAAAACCGCAAAAACAGAAAGCGAGGCGACTGCAAACAGAAGCAGCTCACCCGCCTTGGTAATCAGGTTTCGGGCGCGTCCTTCGCGCTGGCTTAAGAGCAGACCCGGCTTGCCGGCGCTGGCGGACGGATCGTGTGCGGTGTCCATTCGGTTCCCTTGGTCATGCCGCCACGGCAGGCGGCGCGTTTCTTAGGGTGTTATCCCGTTAATGAGTCTATGTGAAGACGGAACAAACGTGTCTGGATGGTTCAGGCAAAGCCCGTTCCGGTGATGGCGAGACGGGCGGATGGTTGCAACGGCAGATGGTGACGCTGCGGAATAACGGTTTTGAGCGCAAATGCTTCCGGAAAGAAAGCCCCCGCCGGAGGTAGCCAAATGCGCGGCGCTCCTCAGGCGGGGTTCGAAAGAGGATTTATTCCTTGTAGGAGGTTACCGGCACAAAGCCGACACGGGTGATGATCTCCTCCCCCTCGGGGGTCAGGAACAGGCTGATGAAGTGGTGTACGGTGCTGCCGAGCTTGGGATAGCCGTCGGTGAACATGAAGAGGGGACGGGAAATCGGGTAGACGCCGGAAGCGACGGAGCGTTTGGTCGGCGGGATGTTGTTGATCGTCAGAGCTTTGACGGTGTCATCGAGAAAGCCGATGCCGTTGTAGCCGATCGCACCGATGGTGCTCTGAACGCGAGCGCGCATCTGGCCGCTGGAGCCGACGTATTCCGCGGTTCCGATAATTTTGTCCTTGTGCATCACCATCTGCTCAAAGGTCTCATAGGTGCCGCTGGAGGTGTCGCGGCTGATTACGACGATGGGAGCGTCCGCCCCGCCGACGTCCTTCCAGTTGGTGATTTTGCCCGCATAGATGTCGTGGACTCGTTCCAGCGTCAGGGCTGCGACGGGGTTGGCGGGGTTGACCGTGATGGCGATGCCATCCATGGCGATGGCGTGCGCCACTGGCATCCGGCCGGCGTCGGCGGCGGCCTTGAACTCTTCCGGCTTCATAAAGCGGCTCATGGTGGCGACGTCGCACTTGCCGCTGACGAGGGCTTTGGCGCCGTTGCCGGAGCCGGACTCGTTGACGGTGATGTTCACGTCCTTGTTGTCCTGCATGAATTTTTCTGCGAAAGCCTTGGCGATCGGGCCGACGGTGCTGGACCCTTCTACGACGATTTTTTCCTCTCCCTGCGCATTGCCGCAGAGGAGACTGCCGGCGATCAGCGCGGCGGCGGTCATGGTGTTGCGGAACAGTGTTTTCATTCGTTTCCCTTTCATGGATTAGGCTGCTTTCGATGAAGGGAAGTATAGACCCGCCGTGTTAGTGAATTATGAGCGGTCTATTAATATGCTGTTATTATAGGGATTTATAAAGAATCCTCTCGCGCGGACAACGTTGACGGTTGCGAAATTCGGCGGCAATGGCGGGACGCCGATTCCTCCTGACCCCGGAATGTCGGGACGTCAGTCGTTCCGTTATGGTGCGCGGCGGGGGCGCGCGGGTACCGTCCAATGGTTCCCTGTTGCCGCTTGCGTTTGCACGTGTTGGTGGCGCGTAAAGTCAGGGGGGGCTGCTTATCGCATTGTGAATAAAAAAACCGGCGGAACGAGCGTCCGCCGGTGGGGGAGGTCTGGTCTGGCGACAGCGCTACTGCAGTCTGCCGGATGAGGTAGCTTCCATAATGTTATGCAGATGCCCGCCGATACGGTTGAGGATCTGCAACAACTCGAGATAGATAACCCCCGCATGCAGTTCGCACTGCCCTCCCTCCTGCCGGAGAATGTGTTCCTTACGGAAGTCGCTGGCGAGTTTCTTGAGGTTGCGCATTGCCGTATCGGCGCGCGCGGTATTCTCGGCCCGTTCCGCCGGGGTGGTCGGGCTTTCGCCGCCATCGGCCCGCAGACGCTTGCGGCAGCAGGCGAAGAGCTGTTCCACGCAGTCGTCCATACTCTTGATTTCCGCGCTTGCCGCTTCACTGAAGATCAGCCCGCGTTTGTGCGCCCGCTTCGCCAGCCGCAAGAGTTGCACCGCATAATCCCCCACCCGCTCTGCGTCGTTGACGGCATGCAGGAGCTTGGGGATGATGTGGCCCTGTTCCTCGTTGAGCGCACCTTGTGAAATCTGGCTGAGGTAGTCATTGACTCCGCTCTGGCGCTGGTCCAGCTCCTTTTCGAGGTTGTGGACATCATCGGAGAGGAGATCCAGATTCTGTTGCGCGTCGCTGAAAATCGCCTTGCCGCTGGCATCGACAGCCGTGCGCCCTTTTTCCAGCATGGCACCGATCTCGCGCCACGCCTGGCTGATGGCGAGGGCCGGGGTCGCCAGCAGGTGCGGGTCCAGCGTGCGCATCTGGTCATCGGCGGCTGTTTGATCCTCGCCCCGCACCACTTGCCGCGTAAACCAGGCCAAGGGCGTCACGAACCAAATCAGGATGCAGGTGCAGGTGACGTTAAAAAAGGTGTGGGCGTTTGCCAGATAGCGCGGCAGGTTTTCGCCCGCGAAGGAATCGCCCGGAGTGAAATCCGCCACAAATTGCATGAAGATAGGATGCCCCTGCCACGGCACATACAGCAGGACAATCATGATGATCGTGCCGAAGACATTGAAGGCTACGTGGGCGCAGGCGGCACGTTTGGCGGTTTTGTTCGAGCCGATGGAGGCCAGAACCGCCGTGATCGTGGTGCCGATGTTGTCTCCGAGCAGAATGCCGAAGGCGGTGTAAATATCGATCAGCCCCGCACCCGCGAGCGTCAGCAGGATGCCGACGGTGGCGGAAGAGCTTTGAATGATGAGTGTGAGGGTGGTGCCGATCGCGACCGCTTTCAGGAATCCCCAGAGCGGAACCATGCTTCCGGGCGCTGGAGCGCAGGAGAAGCCCTGGAAGAAGCTCAGAACCGTCGCGGACTCGCTCAGTTCCTTCATCGGCGCGGCCATCATCTGCATGCCCATGAAGAGCATGCCGAAACCGATCAGGATCTGGGCGCTGAAGAGAATGCCCTTGCGTTTGGCGATCAGGGTTACCAGCACGCCGAGGGTGATCGCCGGCAGGGCGATGATGCCCAGCTCGAATGACAGCAGTTGGGCGGTAACGGTGGTGCCGATGTTGGCGCCCATAATGACGCCGATGGCCTGTTCCAGCCGCATGAGGCCGGCGTTGACAAAGCCGATTACCATGACGGTACAGGCCGAAGAGCTTTGAATGAAGCCGGTGACGACGGTGCCGACGAGAACGGCAATAAAACGGTTGCGGGTCAGGAAGTGCAGCAGGGTCTTGAGACGGTCGCTGGCGATCAGGGAAAGGCCGTCGCTCATTAGCCGCATGCCGTAGACAAAAATCGCCAGACCGCCGAGGACGGCGATCAGGACACTGATGTAATCGATGGAAAAGAAGGTCGCTTTGAGATCCGGGACATTGCTTGCTTCGCCCCAAGGTTCGGCCAGCACGCGGATGCCGACGGAGCCGGCCCCCTGATTGTCTCCGAGGCGGACTTCAAATTGCGCCTTGCCGTCCTCGCCGGTTACGAGATTTGGCGGCAGCAGGCGGGTGCCACCGGGGGCTCGCCGCAGATCAAGTGCGAATTTTACGCCCTCCATCGGCTTGCCCGGAGCGCGTTCCACCGTCAGGACCAGCGGCTTGGCGAGAACTTCGCCAATGGTGCCGTCCTGCGCGTTGCCGCTGAGGCTGATGCCGCCGAGGATTGTCACCGTGACGGGGGCGACGTTGGGATAGTCGGGCAGATCGACGCGGATGCGGTAGACGCCGGGCTTGACCATGCCGGTAACTGTCGCCGAACTGTGTCCACCGGCGTCGGTGTGTGGAGCGGCTTGGGTCAATTTCGCGTTGTTGCCGCCGGCTGGGGTTTCTGAGATCGTGTAGCGGACGGCGGCATCGGCGATGTAGGTAATTTCTTTCGCGCCAGGGGCCTTGCCAGTTACATTGACGCTGATGGACACCGTGGTGTCGAGGGCGGTGGCGCGGCAGGCTTCCCCGCGCAGGACAATGGCGCTCGGAAGAACCTTTTCATCCTCTCCGCAACCGGCGCACAGCAGAACGCTCAGCGTGGCGAAGAGGGCGAACCAGCGCCAACGGGGGAGGGAAGAGATGGTGGGAGCAGGTGCGAAGATCATGCAGTTCCTTTCTTGGCGGTAAAGACGGTGCGCCGACGTCACGGCGCCATACTTCTGATTTCCTGACTTGTTTGGTATTAGGATATTGTTATTGGGGGACAAGGAAAGATGTTTATCAGGATTTTGCTGGTTACAGCGGACCTTTTACGGTTAAAGCTGACAACTGAGGCCGGATGCGCAACGCGGGGGCAGACTCCGGGGGCTGCGGCGTGTTTGAGGACGGAGCGGGTGGCTGCGGCAAGTGGGGACGGCCGGGAAAAGAAAAAAGGGAAAAAGCGATGATTGCCTGTTGACAATGCCGTGAGGGTATGTAAAGTTAGCCATCCCGTCGCGTCATGGCGCGAGAAGGGACTTGCCGGGTGACCGGTCAAGGATTGTACTTTGCGATTTTTTTTGTTTTATTGTTATATAGCTTGGAAGAATCAGCAAAATGAACAGAACAACGACTCTGGAAAAGAAGGAAACGGCACAGCGCGACTGGTACGTGGTGGATGCCACGGATCAGGTGGTGGGCCGTCTGGCGGCGCAGCTCGCGCACGTTCTGATGGGTAAGAACAAGCCGACCTACACGCCGCACATCGATTGTGGCGATTTCGTGGTGGTCACCAACTGCGAGAAGGTCTGCTTCACGGGCAAGAAGTGGCAGAATAAGCTTTACCGCCACCACACCAAGTTCTTGGGAGGGCTGGTGGAGGAGCTTGCCGAGGACATCCGCGAGGAGAATCCCGACCGTATTCTCTATCAGGCCGTCAAGCGCATGATGCCCAAGACCCGTTTGGGTAAGCAGATGATGACCAAGCTTCGTGTGTACGCCGGGACTGAGCACCCGCATGTTGCGCAGGAGCCGAAGGAACTGAAGATCGAAACGAGGAGGAAATAACCGTGGCGGCTGATAAGAACGGATACTTTTGGGGTACGGGTCGTCGTAAGACCTCGGTTGCCCGTGTGCGTTTGAGCAAGGGCAAGGGTGGGATTACGATCAACGGCCGCTCCTTGTCGGATTATTTCCCCACTCCGCGCCAGCAGGCGGCGGTGATGGGACCGCTCAAGACGATTGGCTTTGAGTCCGCTTATGACCTCAACGTCAGCGTTCGTGGCGGTGGGTTGACCGGTCAGGCCGGTGCGATCATGATGGGAATCGGTCGTGCGCTGTTACAGGCGGAGCCGGATAAGACCATGGCGTTGCGCGAACAGGGCTTCCTGTCTCGTGACCCGCGTATGGTCGAACGTAAGAAGCCCGGTAAGCCGGGTGCGCGCCGGAGCTTCCAGTTCTCGAAGCGTTAATCCAGACGATCATTACGATGTGTTCTCCACCGGCAGGGTTTTACCCTGCCGGTTTTTTTTTCTCAAACGCCCCGGTATTCTTTTTCAAGCCATATACATGGGAAGCCCTGCCGGAAAGAGGGACTCCGGGGGCAAACTATCAGATTCATGGAATTCCCTACCCCGAATTTCGTTCGAGGATGTGAATTGCAGGGCGCGGTTATTTTTATGTAATTGATGTAACCTACTATACAATAGGTACTTTCTTATACGATAAAAGTTGATTTCTTTGATAATTCCTGCTATGATCCCGGAACTCCCATAAAAACGGTCAATTCTTTTCGGGATTCAGGCGATATAGAGGGACGTGGACCACATCCGCGACATTTGGGGGTGGGAGGCTACCATAGGGGCTGACAATGCTCCGGGGGCGACAAGATTGTTTTTTTTGCGCCCGAGCCTCAGTGCCGTGGGGATTTTGAGGAGACGGTTACGTTTCAGGAACTGATGGCTATTCACCGGGATGAATCTCCGATGACGAACTCAGCCGTGGCGCAGCCGGTTCACCTTCAGAAACGGTTGTGCGAGCTCTGCCGCCGCAAGGTGTTGCTGATGCTTACGGATAACACGCGCACAATGCTCTCCCGCCGCGAGGAGGCCGGGGTGATTGCTTTGCGGGCGCACAAGATGTTCTTGGGTGCGGATGCGGATGTGGTACAGGCGCTGGCGTGGTGGGCGCAGGGAAAAACGCGCGGCGGCGAGGTGATTCAACGCTATATTGACAGTAACGGGAGTAAAGTTCGTGAGCGCGATCCGCTGGCGCGCCGGGCGCGTCTGGTGACGCAGGGGCGGTATTATGATCTGGCGCAGATGGCGCAGCAACTGAACGCGACCTATTTGCAGAATCGCTCAAAAGCTCCGGTGACGTGGGGACGGAAGGTGACGGTGCGCGATGCGCGTCGGATACGGCTGGGGTGCTACGATCCGGCGCGGAATCTCATCACGCTCAGCCAGCGCCTTGATCGCCGGGACGTTCCGCGCTATATGGTGGAGTATGTGTTATTTCACGAGATGTTGCATGAGGTACTGGGAATCGGGGCGCGCGCGGACGGAAAGCGCGATATCCACGGTCGCACCTTTCGCCTGATGGAACAGACCTATCCGTATTATGAAGAGGCGCAAGCCTTTGAACGCAAGAAATGGGGGGGTGAGTAAATGTCGGAAGACCTGAAGCAGAACATTGCGCCGCAGGCGCAGAACGCGCCGCTGGTGCAAGAGCCGGAGATTGTTGCGCCGCAAGCGGCGAAGGCCCCCGGAGGCGTGCGCCATCTGGCAATGGTAATCTGTATCCTGCTGGGGGTGTTTATTTACGCGGGGTGGCGCATCAAGAGCCAGCAACCCGGAACGGGAGCGGAGGCGAACCAGCCGACTGCCGGTGTCGTGGGCGTGCTCAAAACTATGTACGAGAATTTGCGTCACGGTCTGGCCGGCAAGGTGGAGGAGCCAGCGAACGCTTCCGCGGATACGCCGGCTCAGGTGCAGGAGGCGTATTCTCCCAGTCCGGTTACCACGGCGGTGACGCCCGTCGCTCCGGTCGCGCAGGTCGCCCCGCAGCCGGTTCAGCCGATGCCGGCTCATGTGCCGGCGTTGGTACGCGAGCCTGCTGGCGCGGGGACCGGGATTGCCAGAAACGAGTCCTTGGGAACGGGGTTGGACGGGCTGTCGCTGCCGGGGGATCCGGCGGCTGGAAGCATGTCCGTCACCAGTGGTGCGCGCCCCGAGCTCGCGCATGTTCCCGGCGGGCAGGGGGGAACAACGGTCAGCGTGTCCGGAGGACAGACGCATCAGCCGGTGATTCCCGGCGCCGTGGCGACCCCCACGGGTTCGCAGAAGCTGAAATCGGTCTATGATAAGGTCAAGGCGCTTGAGACCGCTTCCGTGCCTGCCTCCGGCAGTGCTGCTTATCAGGATAAAAGCAAGCCGGTAACTGCAACTCATAAGCCGGTGACCACCATTGCGATGACCTCTGGTTCCGTCGATGGCGGGCATCTCTCGGCGCTGGCGGAAGAGGCAGCCGGGAAGCCGGTTCGGGAAACCAAGCCGGTGGTGACGACTCCCGCCACTACCGGTGAGAAGACCGCGCAAAAGGCCGACAAGCAGACGGGCAAATCCGCCGAAAAAGGGACGGAGAAGGCTGAGAAGCCGGCTGCAAAGTTGGCGGAGAAAACTACGGCAGAGAAGGTTGCCGAGAAGCCAGCGGATAAGGTGCGTTCTGCGGACAAATCGTCCGATGAGGATGACTTCGTGTACACAGTGCAGGGCACGGATACCTTGGCGAGCATCGCGGAAAAATATCTCGGTGCGCGGACGCGGGCGAAGGAGGTTTTTGAGGCGAACCGCGATCAGTTGGCCCGCCCCGATCAGATGCGAGTGGGGATGCGGCTGCGGATTCCCGGCGCGGTGCGCGGCGAGTCGCCACTGGTGCATGTGGTGAGCGCAAGTGATTCCCTGCCGTCTCTGGCGGTACGTTATTATGGTTCTGCAACGCAGGAAGGGATTGCGGAGATTCGGAAAGCCAACCCGGCCCTGCAGCATGGCGGTTTTAAGCCCGGACTTCGGCTGGTGATTCCGTCAAAGTCTGCCGTTGCCGTGAAAGCCCCGGAGCGCGTGGCGGAGAAGGTGGAGCCGAAAAAAGCATCGATCATCTCGTACACCGTCAGGCCGGGAGACAATCTGCGGAAGATCGCTGAGGTGGTGTATTCCGATCCCGATCGCTGGCGCGATATCTATGACGCCAACCGCAAACAGTTGCCCTCAGCCAATATGCTGTATACGGGGTTGACGCTCACCATTCCGCAGTAAATTGGGGGGAGGCGAAGTCTTCTTCAACAATAAAGCCGCAACCGGATTCCGGATGCGGCTTTATTGTGGGAGCGGATGTTGGTCGGCCGGGGAGCCCAAGCACTCTGGGGACCCTTGTCTACCGGCCGGGAACCTGAATGCGGCAAGGCTGCTCCTGCTATTTCAGGAAATTATTCTTCTGGAGCGCCATGCGCAGGCTGTCAGGGGTCACCGGTTTCACAAGATAGCCCTCGCAACCCTTGCTGAAAGAGGAAAAGACGTCGGGGGCGGCATCCTTGACCGTCACCATCAGGATTACCGCCTCCTGCCCGCTTACGCAGGCACTGTTGTCTTCCTCCCATTTACGGAACTGCGCCAGCAAATCGCGCCCGTCGCTGGTTCCGAGATCGATGTCCAGAGTAATCAGCGCGTAAGGCAAATTCTCGTGATGCGCTTCCTCAAACAGAGCGATTGCCGTCGCGGCCGAACCCGCGCCATCGCAGTCGCCGTATTGCGTGAGCAAGGACTTCAGTTGCACACGGTTTACATAATTATCATCTACGACTAAAATGCGCATTGGAATTCCTTTCTTTCCGCGTGGTGCCTCGCCAATGGAGGATAGTACCGGCGATCTTTTTTTGCAAGGTTATTTCCTGTAAATTGTGGCGAGGCCCCTTCTGCTTGTGACAGAAGCAGGGAAGAGCAGGGGGAGGATGCGCAAGGGCCGTAACAACTCAGACCAGAAGTGTGTTTTTCGCTTTGTATTCCTTGTCTTGCAGGATATACTCTGGTGTGGGCCTTGCAGTTTCTGTAATATCCACGATTCTGGATCGGTGTTTTTTCTGGAATTCCGTCAAGGATTCGGGGGATTCGGCCGATATCCCGCTCGACGGGGAAACGTTTGTTGA
>CAYWTJ010000105.1:0-90295 GCA_964460225.1 uncultured Planctomycetaceae bacterium
TGACTTTCGGGCGAGGATTTTGAGATCATAAGAGCGCTCCGGATTTGCAAGGTTTTGCGGTTGAAAGTACTGCTACCCTGCAATTTTACACCGCCGCAATTCGCTAATAAAGTTCATTTCGCCCTTAAAATCTCACAGGGAATCGCTTTTTCAGGGACGACTAATTCGCGCGCGGTGGCGAGTGGCCGGACGGAGGGGAAACCAAGCGGCGGAAGGTTTCCTTCCGCCGCCGCACTCATTCTTCCGGGCGTTGATAGCGTCCGATTTTTGTGGCCGTCTTCCAGTCGAGTCCGCTGCTGTTGCTGTCGCTCCAGATGTTGGAGCTGTCTGCCGCCTCTTTGCTACGGCCATCGGGCGTGACGGTCGTGGCGTGTCCGTCCTGAAACAGCGCGTTGCCGCCGCTTTCGCGCAGGCCGGCCCGGTCGCCGTGGTTCGGGGTGAATGCCCCTTCGGCGGTCATCCGTGCGTCCCCGGCGTCGGCGGCGATGATCCGTCTGCTTTTGTCCTCGGGTACGAAAAAAAGAGTGAACAGGTATTGGCTGGCCGTCCTGCCCGCGCGGTTGATCCGCAACCGGCTTGCCGGAAGTTCGCGCTGCGTCCGCAGCCCGAGTTCTTCCGCCTCGAAATCCACCGTCTGCAGCCCGGACTCATCGACCGGGCAGGCAAGCAGCTTCCAACTCTCAAGATATCCGCCTGCCGCCAAGGCCAGATATGGCGCCAGCGTTGCGGGATTGTAGTCGTCATCCGCCTCGTCGGGCGGCACGAGAACTGGCGCAACGCCATACCAGCCGGCGTTCTGATAAAGCGCCAGCGCCCGGCCATGTTGACCGAGATTGTTCAGGCAGGAGGCGCTACGGGCGGTCTTGAGCGCTTTTTGCGCCGGCCCCACAAGGAGCGCGGCGAGGATTGCGAGAATGGCGATGACGGTCAGCACCTCCAGCAGCGTGAATGTCAGGTTGCGCATGGCTCATCTCCCTTGTCTTGTATCCCGGGGAGAGCCCACCGTTCTGCCGCCTGCCGCTACGTTTGGTGTTATGATGTTGTATGATGCTGCGTTATGATGCCAAATTTCCCGTACTACCGCGGCGATGCCGGAACCGTGGCTTGCCGGGATGATGCCGACCTGTATGGATTTCTGTGTTACATGACCGGGTTATTGCTGTCCTGTCGGGATGTCTCCTTATGGCGGATTGTGCCGGGGTGTTTGCGCCGCCGCGATCCGCTCGCGGCCCGGCGATCTATATGAACCCCGCAACCTCCGGGGGGATTTCTCGCTTTCTTCTGACGCGCATCTGCAGTATATCACAGCTCCGGACGACTGTGCAACCTCTGGCGTCAGGTTTGGGCGGATTCCGTTGCGCCGCTTTCCCAGCGCAGAATTTCGCAGGTGCGGCTCAGGCTACCCGCTGCCGCGCAGAGTGCCTCATCCATGCCGCAGATAATGGAAAGATAGCGTTCTCGCGTGGCGGGGCTCAACTCCTCGGGCAGGCGAATCAGGTCGCGGGCAAGGTTCCAGTAATGGTCGACCAGCCGGATGCTGGATTCCGCCCCGAAGAGGCAGCCGCCGATCTCGGCCGCGAGTTGCGCCGCCTGATCTTCCGGCAGCACCTCCCGCAGGCGGCTTTGGACGCTTTGCGCGTTGGTCTCTACTAGCTTGGCCATCGTGAGAGAGAACTCCCGCAATTCTTGCTGTGCGCGGTTGAGTTCATTGACGTCGACGAAGGTTTCGAGAATCGCGTGTCTGCCGTTGTAGATGGTGCTTTCGGCCGTTTTGATGATGGTTCGTTCTTTCTGGTCGGCGGTCAGGAGAACGGCCTGCCGGCGGTTGACGTTCAGGCGCAGATCGGAAATGGGGCAGGCGCCTTTTTCGCGCGGACAGATAAAGCTGTGGCAGACCCTCCCCGTGATCTGCTCCGCCTTCAGTCCGATCAGTTCCGAGGCGAACTGGTTGCAATACAGGATGTTGTGCGTATCGGCGTCAATGATCAGAATCCCGGCGCAGATGTTACGGGAAAGGGTCTGGAGGTAACTGGTCTGATCGGCGGATTGCCGGGTCAGATCCAGTAGTTGCCGGCGATTGAGGGCCTGACGCTCCGCGACCGCGAGGCGCACGCTGAGCAGGCTGAGGGTAAAGGGCTTCTGGATGAAATCGTCGAAGCCGTGATCGATGGCGACCTGAATGGCGGATTCCTCGTGGCGGGCGGTGACCATGACCGTAACGGGGCGGAAGTTCACCGAGTGACGGTCCAGTTCCGCAAGGAACGCGATCCCGTCCATCTCCGGCATCATCCAGTCAACCAGCACAATGTCGGGCTGGCAATCGACCACCTGCGCCAACGCTTGCGGCGCATTGCCGAAGTCGTTGACCTTGTGGCCGCGTTTGCGCAAAAAACCGCAGATCAGATTGCGGATATGCGCATCGTCATCAATTACCATGCAACGCAACGGATCTGAGGTACTCATCGAAAGCTCCTGGCCGGGTCGCGGGGAATCCGGCTGACAGATTTCCCTGCGCGGATCACCCTCAGGCTAAAGCAAGAAGCGTTCTTTGTCAACGAAAAACGCCCGCGAAACCGCGGGCGCTTGCAACTGCCGGGAACTGCCGCGCCCGGAGGCTCACCCCTCGTTTTGTTCCCCATAAAGCGTCAGTGGGGTCGCGTCCACAATCCGGAGACGCGCGAGCTTGCCGGAGAGCGGATGCGCGGTCGCACCCTCATCGGCGTCTGGTCGGGCGGCGGCGGGCATGCCGGCGGAAGCGGAAATTGCGTCAGGGCGGGGGAAGACGCAGATCAGATTGTTACTCGTCCGTCCGGTCAGCCGTTCGGGGTTGCGCGGAGACACGCCCTCCACCAGAACCTCCACCTCCTGCCCGATCAGGCCCGTATTGCGCCGGCGCGAAACCTCCTCCTGAATCGCCAGCAGCTCCCGGTTGCGCGCACTCTTTACGGCATCCGGAATATTGTCGGGTAGGGTTTGCGCCGCCAGCGTGCCGGGGCGGGGGGAATACTTGAAGACATAGCTGGTCTGGAATCCCGCAGCCGCGACCAGTTCCGCCGTTTGCCGGAAGTCCTCGTCGGTTTCGCCGGGGAATCCTACGATAAAGTCGCTGGTGACAAGCATGCCGGGAACCAGTTCCCGCACTGCCGCCAGTTTTTCTTCGTAGATCGCCCGGGTATATCCCCGGCGCATCGTCTGTAGCACGCGGTCGGAGCCGGATTGCGCCGGCATGTGCAGATGCCGACAGACACGCGGGAGTTCCGCCACGGTCTGCAGAAGTTCGCGGGTGATATCGCGCGGGTGGCTGGTGACGTAGCGGATGCGCTGCAACTGCGGAATGCCGTTATGCACCGCCCGCAGCAGCGCCGCCAGCGAGGAACCGTTGTCCTTGCCGTAGGCGTCGATGTTCTGGCCCAGCAGCGTAACCTCAACTGCGCCCGCCCGTGCCAGCGCGGCCGCTTCCTCGACGACGGCTTCGACCGGCCGGCTCAGTTCCCGTCCGCGCACATACGGGACGATGCAGTACGAACAGAAGTTGTTGCAGCCGCGCATCACGGTGACGTAGCCTTGCATTCCCTTGTGCCGGCCGCGTGCGTGTGGCGCTCCCATACCGGGAAAGGGTAATTCCTCCTCGCCGACATCGATGACCTGTTCCTCGCCGCTCAGGGCGCGGCTGACGAGGTCGTCGATCAGCGGAAAACGCCGGGTGCCGCAGACGATCTGCAGCCGGTTCTTCAGATGTGTAAAGAGTTCCGGCCCCATGCGCTGCGCCAGACAGCCGAGGATGCCGAGCTTGACGCCGGGCCGCCAATGCTGCCGGATTCGCTGGAGGACGCGCTCCTCGGCATGATCGCGGACCGAGCAGGTATTAAAGAGAACGACATCGGCCTCGTTTTCGTCCTCCACCAGGCGATAGCCCGCTGCGGCGAGCGATTCTGCCGCGATCTCAGAGTCCAGCCGATTCATCTGGCAGCCGAAGGTGTGGATCTTTACCGCAGGGGGATTATTCATCGTCAGGGCAGTTCCTTGCATATATAGAATAGTGGAGTATTTTGTCCGGGAGCCATTCGGCCAACGGCTCGATTCGGGATCATGACCGTGTTTGTGCGCCGAAAAGCGTTCTTTCCACAATTGTGTCGGAAAGGAGTGAGTCAAACGCAAACGTACCTAAGCTCGGGCGTCCATCGACCAGGAGAGCATTTGCAGGTCATCGCGGCCCTGCCAACCAAGTCCGCGCCAGAACGCCATCCCCGACACGTTGCTCCGGAACACAAAGACATGCGCTTTGTTGATCCCGGCGGCCTGAAGCGCGTCCAATGACCGACTGACCAGCGCACGCCCGATGCCCCGGTGGCGAAACTCTTCCCGCACCGCCAGATGCATCAAATATCCCCGTCTGCCATCGGTTCCGGTCAGAACGGTACCGATGACTTCGCCAGAATCCAATGCGACGGCGACCATACTTAGCCCTGGATTTCGGGACAAATACGCGATGATTGCGGCTTCAGAGTCCATCTGCGGGTCGAGCCCCATCCCCGGCGTGCTCCGCCAGAGCGCGTCCGCTGCCGCGAAGTCCTCCGCCCGCATGGCGCGCAGGGCAATGGTTGCAGCGATGTTGTCCACGTTGAGTACTCCCTGTTCTTCGGTCCATTCCGGTATGCCTGCCCTTCGCCCTGTCCCTTCGGTGCGTGGGGGGAAGCGTCCCCCATAACCATACGCGCAATCCCGGAAAACGCAACGGGTTGATGGCGTCGGCGGCATGGATTCGCGGCCCTGCAGGGTGGTGTTCAATTTCGATCGGAAAGATGCAACATGAGGCCTTCTTTTTTGTAATATTCTTGTGAAACGGGTATAGTGTTGGTGTGGCCGGTCGATAATAAAGTCAGGTGGCAGGGGTTGGTCGGCCGGGTGCTAATATCGTTTTGTGCGGAAGAAGCTGCAAGGAAGGAGGGTGATGCCATGAGTGCGCTGATACCGGACACCCCTCTGAAGGCGCCGCTGGTCCAGCAGATTCAGGAGCGGGATGCGGATATTGTGCGTTCGACCCAGCAGTCGCAACAGGCGTTTGCTGAGGAGATGGCGCGCCGGGGCAATGAGGCGGTACGCGAAACCGGTGAAACCGATCAGAACGGGATTGATGAAGACCCCGAGCGGCAGCAGAGCGGCGGAAAGAAGAAGAAGCGCTCCCCCCACTATCCTGGCGAGGAGGAGGATGTCTCCAAAGGCTGGACGATGGGGCCGGATGATGATGGCAAACCCCATCGGATCAACATCATAGCCTGAAAGTGCCCGCATGCCGCCGCGCGGCGGATTGTCGTACCGGCAGCGGAGAGAACACACAAACGAAACCGGCTCTTCCGTCGCGGCGGAAGAGCCGGTTTTTTGTCGCGTCTGACACTGCGGATTAACGACGGGCAGTGGTCTTGGCCTTCGGCAGGGAGCCGCCCTTGTGCAGCCAACGGCCGCGCGGGGTGCCACGGCGGGTGCCGGAAGGCTTGCAACGGGAATGAGCCATTTTACTCTCCTCTTGTATCCTGATCTTCTGGAAAAGATAACACTCGTTGGGTTCCACCTGAGAGCCGCCAACAATGACGGGAAAAGCTTAGGCATAGCAGCCCTGCCTGTCAACCCCGCACCCGAAAAAAACCGAAGTATTCGACGGCTCGTCGAAGCTTCCTGTGTCTGCGGAACACTTCCGGCGGTGACGCGGGGCCGGTGGAACAATCCCGAAAGTTTGCCGGTGGTTTGCCGAAACTATCCCGATGCGCTTCAACTTCCGCTGCATAAACCCTCGCAGAATACAAATAAGTGCGGAAATAATCAAAAAATTATCAATCGAAAGCAAAAATCTCGTTTGTGTCGATTTATGCGCCGCTTTAAACGGTTGTTTTCGTATCTTCTTTTGTGCCATATTGTTATGTTGTTTGCTCTGTTGTTGGTATTATCGGACGTTATCTTGGGTCTCGCTAAGGAAGCGGATGATTCAACTTTTCCCGGAAAAAACCTCTTGAATTGAAATGGAATCATGATATTAAGTGTGAATGCAACGACGTTCGCTCAACGCGGAATGGAGTTGCTGATTGTGAGGTGATTGGGAGCGGGGCGGCCACCGGCGGCGGTTTTCGGGGAAATCTTGCGCCGGGCGGTTTTCGCCTTTTCTTTCGTGAAGCCTGATCCGTGGCGGCTTGGCGGATATCGGCTTTTCGTACAGGGGGATCAAATATGGGGGGCGCAGAAGGCGTGCTGGAAGTGGCGGACGTGTCGCAAGAGGGGCATGGGGCGGCGAAGGCATGGCGGCAGGCGGTGGTGGATCGGCGGATCAAGCTCTTCCGCAAGCACTGGAAGAACCGCAGGCAGATGCCGGACCTGATTTCGCGCGGCGAGGCGAGGGACTTTGAGTTTGTGGTTGAGTGGTACGATGAGTCGGACGATGTCATCAACCGCAATCAGGAACGTCGCCGCCTGGACAAGCTGATTGCAATCGGGGTTGATGTGAACCTCCCCCGTGAGCAACAGCCGGCCGTCTGAACGGCCAGCGGCAGGACGAAGATGCCGCCGGAAGTTTGGATAGGCAAAAAACCCGACCGGAAGTGGTCGGGTTTTTGTTTGCTTGGGGCGAACCGTTGTCTCTGCGCAAAATCGAACGTTGCAATGAATTCGAGCAGGACAACTCGGCGGCGAGCGGCCGGGGCGGAAGAGAAGGGGCGCACAGAGGCAAGACTCAGGCGACGAACTCTTCCAGTTGAATGAATCCTTCAAAGCCGGCGGCTTTTAGGATGTTGAGTACCGAGCCGCGCGCGATCACCTTGAGGGTCTTGCCCGAGGCTTGTGCCTGAAAATAAGTGGCGGCAATCATGCCGATGTAGGTGCTATTGATGTAAGTCACGCTGCCGAGATTGATTACCAGCGCCTTTTCCTTGCTTTCCAGCAATTCGTTGCACGCCTCGTCAAACGAGAGGTCAAAATCCTGCCGCAGGTCCTTGGATACGTGCAGTACACCGCCTTTGATTTCCAGTCCGTTGCCTAACATCAAAGAGTCCTCGTGTTCATAAGCAGATAATCGTTGGAATGGCGCCAACGAACCATTCCGTCGGAGCGCCGGAAGGCACCCCGTCCCCGGCCGGCAGCCGGCCACCTTATGCGCTCTATCTTATGGGTTTTTTCCTGCCAGTCAAAAAGAAAAAAGCAAAACGCTGTTGGCTCTGCCGGGATCTTGCACCGATTTTCCATTATGGAATCGATCGGCCGGCGTCGTGTTTTGAAAAGCGCGAAACGGCGATTGGCAGACAGGGGCCGACGAGCCGCGTCAACCAGACGGCTGACGCGGCAGTTTGCTGGCCGTTCTGACGGGCGTGTTTGCGGGATACCTCCGGCGGATAACGGCTTTTTTAGGGCAAGGGATTGATTTTCTGCCCGTGGATGCGGATGATTAGTGATCAATTTCTTATATGCAGCGGTGTGCGTGAATCGGGACCTCGAGCAGAGTTGAGGCTTGGGAATGACAGGCGGCGGGAGCGCGTCGCCGTCGGCATCCCGTTTTTTTGTGGGACAACCGGAAGAATCAGGAGACACAAATGGGTGATATGGGGAAATTTCTGGAAGGCAAGCGGGTGTTGGTGTTTGGTGTGGCGAATGACCGCAGCATCGCGTGGGCGATCAGCGAGGCCCTGCACAAGGCCGGAGCGCGGATGGCGTTTACCTATATGAGCGCGCTGGAGAGCCGCGTGAGGCCGCTGGCGGAGAGCCTGAATGCCGAGATTATCGAGCCGTGCGATGTGACCAGCGACGCGGACCTCGACAAGTCCTTTCAGGTGGTTGCTGACAAGTGGGGCGGGCTGGACATTCTGATCCATGCCGTCGCCTTCGCCAACCGCGAAGATCTGGAGGGGCGTTTTGTGGACACCTCCCGCGAGGGTTTCCGCATTGCGCTGGAGATCAGCGCCTATTCGCTGGTGGCAATGGCCAAGCGCGCCGAGCCGCTGATGAAGGATGGCGGCAACATCATGGCGATGACCTATTACGGTGCGGAAAAGGTGATTCAGAACTATAACGTCATGGGCGTGGCGAAGTCGGCGCTGGAAAGCTCGGTGCGCTACCTCGCCGCCGACATGGGCGAGAAGAACATCCGCGTCAACGCGATCTCCGCCGGCCCGATCAAGACGCTGGCTTCCAGCGGCATTGCCGGTTTTAAGAAGATGCTCGGCTTCTGCGCGGAGCGCTCTCCCTTGCGCCGGAACGTTACCCAGGAAGATGTCGCGGCGAATGCGCTCTACCTCTGCAGCGATCTCTCCTCCGGGGTAACCGGCGAGGTGATCTACGTTGACAGCGGCTATAACATTATCGGACTGTGAATCGCGGACGGCCCTGCGGCCGTAGCGAATTCTGATGTTGTGCAGTATTGACGACCGGCCCCCTTTCTGCGGGGCCGGTTTTTCGGTTTCGGCGGACAAGAATTTCTCAAGCGCTGCCCGAGGGCGGCCGATAACAGTCTGCAGGAGCCTCGTCGCATATGATTTGTCTGACACGTTTCAATGGGTCCCGTTTCGTACTCAACTGCGAACTCATCAAGTTTATTGAGGAGACGCCGGATACCATTGTCACCCTGCGCGATGGGGAAAAGCTCATCGTGAAGGAAACGGCGGATTCGATCGTGGCCAGCGTGGTGGAGTACGTTCGTTCCACGCGTTTTCCGCCGGTGGACTGATCTGTCGCAGCAGCGGTTTCAGTGAGCGGGGAGCCGGTCGGAGGGGTGGAGCTGTACGGGGAGGAACGGGTCTGCGCGTGGACGGGTAGCGCATTCAGGCGGCAACGGACGCAGGAGAAGAGCAATCATGCCAGAAGAAGGCGGGCAGAACGAACCGGCGGGCGGCGAGAGCGGCGGTCTGATGACCGGCAACCGCGGATGGATCATCGTGCTGGCGGTTGTGATCCTGGAAGCAGCGTTTTTTATTGTTCTGCTGAAGTTCAAATCCGAGAAGACTCCGGCGGATACCAACGTCGGCGGCGGCGGTTTGGCCGACCAGACCATGGAAGATTTTATCAAGGAAAAGATCTCGCTGGAAAAGCTCAGCTACAGCATTCCCATGCCGAGTGGCCAGCCGATGACCCTGGCGATGGATCTGGTGCTGGTCATGGGGCGGACAGAGAGCGAGATCCGCGACGAGGTCGGACTGACGGAGTTGGACTGGAGCAAGTTCCGCGAGGCCATCAACAGCATGGTGCCGTGGATCAAAGACCAGCTCAACCGGACGGTCAACAAAATGTCCGCCAGTGAGCTGAGTACCGACCGCGGGCAGCAACAAATCCGGGATATCGTGCGCGAGCGGGTGAACACCAAGCTCAACAGCATGAAATGGGAAAAACTCAGCAATCCCAAGATCAGCAAAGATCGCATTACCGACGTCTGGATCACCAACTGGTACTTCAACTGATGATGGCGCGTGCCCGGACGCTGGCGGGCAGGATAAGGAATGTACCCCGATGGTTCCCAACGAACTGACGCAGGAAGAAATCGACTCGCTGCTGGCCAGCGGCATTGGCGATGAAAACGCCGACATGGAGGCGATTCTCGGCAAGCCCGAAGCGGTGAAGACCCCGAGCTTCGACGCCGCTACCCCGCCGCCGGAGGCAACCTCGTCCATCGAGATGCTCTATGACGTCGAGATGGAGGTTAAGATTGAGCTGGGACGGGCGCAGATGATGGTGGAGGACATCCTGCGGCTACGGGAGGGCGCGGTCATCCAACTGGAGAAGGATGCCGGTGCGCCGGTGGACATTCTCATCAATGACCGGCTGGTGGCGTTCGGCGAGGTGCTGGTGCTCAATGATTATTTCTGTGTCCGTGTGACCGAAATTCTCTCCGATGCCGATAGGGCAATTCAGAAGCGATAACCCCAAGCGGTAGTATGCGCAATGGGCGATTCCACAATTCTTGGTGGCGGGGGCGGACCTGATCCGACCCCGCCGCTGTTTTTCTTATAGTTCTCCGTCTCCGATACCAAATCGTATTTATGTTACAACCTGCTAAATTTAATGGATTTAGGATTGAATTCGGCGACCGGGTTGTGTTATATATACGATTAAAGTTGATAGACTCCCGGACGGGGTTTCCTATGAAGCAGGGGTGTTTAGCTGGGTTTGGGCGCGGGCGGCTGTCGTGGAGGATGGCCGGCTTTGTCGTTTTCCTGCTGTTGCTGCCTGTTGGTCGGGCGGGGGCGGCGGAGAAGGAAACCGCGAAGGAGCCGGCAAAGGAAAGCTATGCGCCGCTGCGGGATTATTCGGAGGAAAACCGGACGCTGAATTTCAAAAAGGAGCGGGCGGAGGCGAAGCCCGCGTCCGAGGGAGCGAGCACGCCGGTGATGCCTTCGCTGTTGAAGGAACGCAGTGGCGGTCGGGCGGACTCGGTGGCGAAGGACAGCCCGGAGACCTTGAAAACAAAGAGCGGCCTCGGTTCGGCGGGGACGGTTGTCTTTATGGTTGTGGTACTCGGGGCACTGCTGTTTTGCGGTCTGGCGGTGCTGAAAAAGATCCTGCCGGGCGGGAAGGCGCTGTTTAGTACCCCGGCGCTGGAGATTTTGGGGCGGACGCATTTTGATTCGCAACGATATCTGGCGTTGGTGCGGGTGGGCAAGCGGCTGCTGGTGGTTGGGATCGGTCCCAACGGTTTCAGCCCGGTCAGCGAAATTACAGATGAAACGGAAGCGGCGGATCTGATGGCGGTGACCAAGCCCAAGACCGCGGCGGGGAAGGGAATTTTTCACCGGATGTTTCAGTCGCAGTTGGCAAATGCTGAGCGCGAGGCCTTTCTGGCGGAATCGGGCGCGCCGGCGGTTTCTGCGAAGCCGGCGGCGGGTGAGTTTACGACTGCGGAGCCGGCGGAGGATCTGGAGCAGGCGCGCGCCCGGATGCAGGCGCAAATTCGCAGCCTGCGGGAGAACGAATAGCTATGCGCCGCCGGAATGAGAATCCTCTGCCGCAGCGCTTGCAGCGGGCTTATGTGGCCCGTTTTTTCAGCCCGGCGCTATCAACTTTCTTCGTACAGGGCGGGGCAACGGTTGTCCGGCTGGCGGGGGTGGCGGCGCTGTTGTTGCTGCTTTTGGCGACGGCGGGCATGGCGGGTGAGCAGCCGCCGGCGCGCAGTTCGGGGCCGGGGCCGGGGGATGTGACCGGGCCGCAACCGGTGCCGGCGCTGACGACAGATCTCTCGTTCCTGCCGACCATTAGCGACGACGGGATTGCTCCGGCGAAGACGCCCTCTCAGGTGGCGTCTGTGCTGCAGGTGCTTGGGCTGCTGACCTTTATCACGGTTGCGCCGGGTCTGCTGCTGATGGTGACCTCGTTCACGCGGATTATGATCGTGTTGGGGTTTGTGCGGCGGGCGCTGGGGACACAGTCCACGCCGCCGGATCAGGTGCTGGTGGGGTTGGCGCTGATTTTGACGGTGTTTGTGATGGCGCCGACTTGGCAGAAGTGCTGGCAGCAGGGGTTGCAGCCGTATCTGGAGGATTCGCGCGACCCGTCCACGGGCAAGGCGATGACTCAGAAGGAGATGTTTGAACGGGTGCTGGCGCCGCAGCGCGAATTCATGTTCAGTTGTCTTGAAGCAAACGATGCGGAAGAAGAGCTGATGTTCTTTATGGGCGTTTCCGGGCACCGGCAGAAGATGGCCGATGGCGCGCTGTACTGGATCGGGGAGAACAACCGGCGGGTGCAGCAGTTCGACGAGTTGCGGCATGCGGACGTGCCGACGCTGGCGCTGATTCCATCGTTCATCTGTTCGGAGTTGAAACGGTCGTTTTGGATGGGGTTTCTGCTGTATCTGCCGTTTCTAATTCTGGACATGGTGATCGCATCGGTGCTGATGAGTATGGGCATGATGATGCTGCCGCCGGCGATGATCAGTCTGCCCTTCAAGATTGTGCTGTTTATCCTGATCGACGGTTGGCGGCTGCTGCTGGAGGCGTTGGTCACGAGTTTTCCACCGGATATGCTGAACTTCATTCAGGCCATTACCTGACGCGCGCCCCTGGCGGGGGTGCGGGACGAGTGCGGGGGGATGTGCGCGGCGCAAAAACGTTTGGGGCGGGCGGGGCGAATCCGTTAACGAACGATGTGACGGCGGAATGCGGTTGACTGACTGCTGGTGACTCGGGCGTGGCCCGGTGTGGGGTGGAACGATGCCGACGGCGCAGACCGTGGTGGATATTGCCGAGCAGATGATGTGGGTGACCATTCTGCTGTCGATGCCGGTGCTGCTGACTTCGCTGGTGGTGGGCGTGCTGGTGAGTCTGGTGCAGACGGTGACGAGTGTGCAGGAAATGACGATCACCTTTGTGCCGAAGCTGCTGGCGGTGCTGGCGATTTCGCTGCTGACGCTGCCGTGGATGATTCAGATCATGGCGGAATACACCGAAGATCTTTGGTCGACGATGTCGGCCCTCACGGGAACGGGGTACTGACTGTGGGCGCGGGCGAGTTTGTCTATCTCGATTCGGTGCTGATGGGCTATGTGGTTTTTGGCTTGGTTCTGATCCGCGTTTCGGCAATGGTGTTGACGGCCCAGTTTTTTTCCGCACTGCAGTTTCCCCTGACGGTGCGGGTGGCGGTGGCGATTTTCTTCGCCTTTGTCTGCTATCCGACCGCCAGCGCGACCTTTCACTGGCAGGCGGGACGCGCGATCAACGCGGCGGATCTGGTGTTGCTGGCGGGGCAGGAGTTTCTGATCGGAGCGCTGATCGGGTTCCTGACGACCGTGCTCTTCAATGCGGCGCTCATGGCTGGCGAAATCGCCGGGCAGCAGATCGGTTTTTCGATGGCGAGCGTGATGGACCCGAGCACGAACATGGATACCTCGCTGGTGGGGTATCTCTGGACGCAACTGATGATGTTGTTGTTCGTGGCGCTGAACTTGCACCTGTACTTCGTCTGGCTGGTCGACCGGAGTTACGAGGTGGTAGGGATCGGAGCGCTTGCGTTTCACCCGTTCCTGCTGGCGGCTTTGGAAGGCACGCAGTTGCAGACCGATAGCATGTTCGAGGTCGGTTTGCAGATGGCGCTGCCGGTGATTCTGATTATGCTGATGTGCAACACGATCGTCGGTTTTGTCTCGCGGACCATGCCGCAGATGAACCTGATGGCGGTGGGAATGCCATTGCAGATTGTGCTGGGGTTGCTGGCGATCGGTTTTATGTTTCCGGCATTAAGCGACCTGCTGGTGGGCGGAGGAATGGCGGACATCTGGTTCGACGGCGGCGGCGACGGCGCGCTGCGGACTATGTTGGAGACACTGGCGGAAACGATTGCGTGCATGGCGCCGGGGTTTGCGAAATAAGCGGTATGGCTGGCGGCATTGTCCGCGGCGGGGAGCGCGCGCATGGCTGCGGAAGACGAGGGAAAGACAGAAGAACCGACCCAGAAAAAGATTGATGAAGCGCGCGAGGAAGGAAACGTAGCGAAGAGTCAGGATCTGGCGGCGGCGACGGTGTTGTTGTTCGGCGTGCTGCTTCTGTGGTTTTTCGGTTCGAGCATGTATGAGCGTCTGGGCGCGGCCATGGTGCGGTTCTGGGAGGACGACCTGCCCAACAGCCTGCCGCCGGACCCCAAGGGCATCCTGCCGCTTTGGATGACGATGTTGGATTATTGCCTGGCGGCGGTGGCCCCGTTTGCGTTGGCGCTGATGGTGGTGGCGATTGTAGTGAATATTTATGAGGTCGGGTTGCAGATCAGTTTCAAGACTCTGGAGCCGAAGTTTGATAAGTTGAATCCGGTTAGTGGGGCCAAGCAGCTTTTTTCGATGAAGAAATTGGTAATGTTGCTGCTGAATCTCGGGAAAATCGGGCTGATTATGCTGGTGGCGTTTCCGGTAATCAGTTCGAATTTCGGCAATTCCGTGGTGCTGACGCAGATGGGGCTGCAGGCAGGATTTACCTTTGTCTCGGATGAAGTATGGGACTTGGCTTTCCGGATGGCGCTGGTGATGTTCCTTCTGGCGATCGTCGACCTGATCTATCAGAAGCACAAGCTGAATGAAAGCCTCAAAATGAGCAAGGATGAGGTTAAGGACGAGCGGCGCAACATGGAAGGTGATCCGAAGGTAAAACAGAAGATTGCCGAAAAACGGATGGAAATGGCGCGTAAGCGCATGATGCAGGAGATCCCGGAGGCGGAGGTGGTGGTCCGGAACCCGACGCACTATGCCGTGGCGCTGAAGTTCAAGCCGGAGATGGCGGCGCCGGTGGTGGTTGCCAAAGGCCAGAACAAGGTCGCGGAAAATATCATCGCGCGTGCGCGGGAAGCGGGGGTGCCGACCTGGCAGGAGCCGTGGCTGGCGCGGGAGCTTTACAAGAGCTGCGAAATCGGTGACCGGATTCCGCCGGAGCTGTTCAAGGCGGTCGCGGATATTCTGGCGCATGTGATGGATAAGGAAAAACGGGCGCAGTTCCGCACCCAACAGCAGGGCGGCGCGGCCTGAATGCCGGTGGCGGTTCGCAGCGAGGTCCATGAGGTGAATAGCTCGAGGCGTGCGGGGGCACACCGGAATTCGGGCGCAAGCAGGTGACAGGGGGGGATATGCCGGAGATAGCGGCAGGCGCGAAGATCAGGCTGCTGGACTTCCTTGAGAAGTTCGCGGATGTCAAGCATGTGGTGGTGCCGTTCTTCATGATTGGCACGCTGGGGATTATTATTTATCCCTTGCCGTCCTATGCGATGGACTTCTTGCTGGGCATCAACATTACGCTGTCGCTCTTGCTGCTGTTGGCCTGTATCTTCGTCGACAAGCCCAGCCAGATGAGCTGTTTTCCCTCGCTGCTGATGATACTAACGCTGTACCGGCTGGCGCTGAACGTTGCGACGACCCGTATTATTCTGACACACGCGGCAACGGAAAAGGGCCACGCCGCAGGAGAGATTGTTTATTCCTTCGGAACGTTTGTGACGGGCGGCAGCAAGGACTACGGACTGGTTGTGGGCGCGGTAATCTTCCTGATTATCATGATCATTCAGGTCATGGTGATCACCAAGGGCGCGACGCGAATCGCGGAGGTGGCGGCGCGCTTCACGTTGGATGCGATGCCGGGGCACCAGATGGCGATCGACGCCGATCTGAATGCCGGACACATCGATGAGGACGAGGCGCGCAAGCGCCGCCTGGAAATCCGGCAGATGGCGGACTTCTACGGGGCGATGGACGGTGCCTCGAAGTTTGTGCGCGGCGATACCATCGCCGGCATAATCATCACCGCGATCAACATCAGCGCGGGGTTGGTCATTGGTGTCGCCATCGGCCATATGAGCTTCTGGGAGGCGGGGCAGGTCTTCACCACGCTGACCATCGGCGACGGCCTGGTCGCGCAGGTGCCGGCGCTCTTAATCAGCATTGCGGCGGGGCTGCTGGTCACGCGCGGCGGCAACACGACCTCCGGCGGCGACTTCAGCCTTGACATCATCAGACAGTTGATCAATCACCGCAAGGCACTGATGATCGGCGGTTCCCTGATCGCGTTCCTCGGGTTTACGGGCGCGGTCGGCATCACCCCCTTCCCGGCGGTGCCGCTGATGACCATCGGCGGAGCCTGCTGGGCGTGGTGGTGGTACCTCGGTCGCATGGAGGAGGATGGCCGGCAGGACAAAAAGGCGAAAGCGATTGAAGAGGCGCAGGCCAAGACCGCGAAGCCGGCGGAGGATAAGGTGGAAAACTTCCTCCGGATCGATCCGATGGAGCTGGAGGTCGGCTACGGGCTGGTGCCGCTGGTGGATGTTTCGCAGGCGGAATCAGGCGGCGGCGGGTTGTTGCAGCGCGTGTCGATGATCCGGCAGCAGATGGCGCAGGAGATGGGCATCATCGTGCCGCCGATCCGCATCCGTGATGACATGCAGCTGGAGCCTAACGAGTATGTCATTAAGATTCAGGGCAACCCGGTGGCGAAAGCGCGGGTGGAACCGGAACGTTATCTGGCGATGGACGTTGGCGGGGTGACGAAGAAGGTCGAGGGCATTGAGACCACCGAACCGGCGTTCGGTATGCCGGCGGTCTGGATTACCGAGGCGCAGCGCGAGAAGGCGGAGCAGAATGGCTATGCCGTGGTGGACGCTGAGACGGTGGTGGCGACGCACTTGACGGAGCTGGTGCGCGGCCGGTCGCATGAGTTGTTGACCACCGAGGAGGTGCGCCGGCTGCTGGACAATGTCCGGGAAACGATGCCGAATCTGGTACAGGCGGTAATGCCGGACGCACTGACGCTCTTTGATATTCAAAAGGTTCTGCAGGCGTTGCTGCGTGAGCGGGTGTCGATCCGGAACATGCCGGCGCTTCTGGAGGTGATGGCGGAGATCGGACGGCGGACGAAGGATACGGAAATCATCACGGCGCACTGCCGCAACCGAATCGCCCGGCAGATCTGCAATACCTATGCCGAAGGGACTGCGCTGCATGTCGTGACCATGGATCCGCAGCTTGAAGAGGCGATTGCGCGCCGGGTGGAGCATACCGACAACGGCAGCTTTCTGACCCTGCGGCCGGATGCGCAGCAGAAGGTCAACGACGCGATTGCGGGACAGGTGCAGATTCAGTTGCAGGGCGGTCATCCGGCGCTGATGCTGACGGGACCACAGATCCGGCAGGTGGTCAAACGCATGACGGAGAGTGTGCTGCCGGCGCTGGCGGTGATCTCGTACAACGAGGTTCTGCCGGAATACCGGGTGGAGAGCGTGGGCATGGTTCGCGCGGAGATTTGAGGATAAGGCTGCCGGCGCGGGGGCGCGGGCAGGAGGCGGGGGGCTGCATTGGACGGAGCACTCAAAAGCTTTAGGGGGCGCAATGTCGCGGAGGCGATGGACAAGGTCCGGGCGGAGCTCGGGCGTGATGCCCTCGTCATCGAAAAGCGTGAACTCAAGCCGACCCGCAGCCTTTTCAAACTTGGCGGAGAGGAGCTGGTCGAGATCATCGCCGCGAGTGCGGAGGAGTATGCGCGCACCCACATTGCCCAGTCCCAAGGGCCGGCGCGACGCGGCACCCTGCTGGAAAAAACTTACGGCGCGGGTGGCCCGAAGCCGCAGGCTGACGCCGCAGAGACGCGTCTGGGAATGTCGACGCCGGTGGAGGTGCGACTGGGGGCGGATTTGCCTGGCGAGTTTTCGGGCGGTCAACCGCGCATGATCGCGGCGGCCGTGCCGGTTCAGGCGGCGCCGGCGTCTGGCGCGTTGCCGGCAGCCGGGGCGGAGTTTGGGGCCTTGGTGCGTGAGCAGATGCTGCGGATCGTCAGCCTGCAGGCGCGCGGCGGTTTTCCGGCAGTTGGCGAGAATCTGCTGGATGCTTACCAGATGCTGATTGAGAATGACGTCAATCCCGATATCGCACGCTCGCTGGTGGAACGCCTGCAGCGGGAGATGGGACAGGCGACGCTGGAGAGGCAGGCGGTGAACGACGGTTTGACGCTGGCGATGGAGCGGATGTTCCGGACGGGCGGAACGGTCTGCGCCGAGAGGCGAGGCGACCGGCCGTCGGTGGTGGCGCTGGTGGGGCCGAGCGGCGGCGGCAAGACCACGACCATTGTGAAGATGGCTTTTGATGCGGCATACAATCAGAAGAAAAAGGTCGGCATCATCAACGAGGACTTCAGCCGGCCGGGGGCGATGGCGCAGTTGCAGGGCCTGATTCAGATTCTGGAATTGCCGCTGGTGACAGCGGAGTCGCCGCAGTGCATGGCCGACCGCATCCGCAGCATGGGCGGGCTGGATTTGGTGCTGATTGACACTGCCGGACGCAGTCCGCGCGATACGGCTGGTATTGCGGAGTTGGAGAAGATCCTGGCGGCAGCGAGGCCGGACGAGGTGCATCTGGCGGTGCCGGGGTGCAGCACGGAACGGATGGCGCTCTCGCTGACAGCGGCGTTCCGGGGCTGTGGTTTTCAGAAATTGATTTTGAGTAAGCTTGACGAGGCGCCGAATTACGGTCTGGCGCTCAATATCGCCGGCGCGGTGACGGAGCCGTTTTCGTATTTGACGGTGGGCCAGAAATGGTCGGGTGGACTCTGTCCGGCAGAGGGGAAGATGCTGGCTCGGCTGGTGATGGGGCTGGAACAGTTGCCGACCGCATAGCGTGACGGCGATGTGTTGACGGCTTGCTGCAGGCGGATTTGGCGGATGAGCGAAAGGAGGCGGCTATGATTGTGCGCAGACTGTCGGCGTTCTTTACGCTGCTGGCCTTCGCTTTCTTTGCCTCGACCTATTTGTTCCGTAAGTTTTTCGGCTATCCGGTCGCAGACGTGACGGCGATGTTCAGCCAGGGCGTGGTGGTCATCATTGCGTATTTCGTCATCGGGATGTTTCTGGCGAAGATGGGGATTGCTCTGGTGAATGAGGTGCTGGAAAGCCGGCATCAGCAGGAGGAGGATAAACGGGAACGGGCGAGGAATCTGTATCTGAGCGCGATTTCCGGCAATCGCGGAGCGGGGCTGGCAGGAGGGTTGTCGATGGATTTGAATTCTGCCGAGCGCAACGCGGAGGATTTGGAGGCCGCAAAGCCGCCGGCCGCAGCAAAAAAATAGCGCCGTACCCGGGGGGGACGGCCGATGACCGGCGGAGAGCCTTTCGCTCCGACTGGTAGGAATACGGCGGCGGTGATCCCGCGCGCCGGGGGGGACTGACGAGGAGAGTATGATGGGAAAAAGCGCGGAATATTACGGCCCGCCGTCGAATTTGAGCGACGAGGAGGTGGATCGTTTGTGGGCGGCCTTCGCCCGCGAACATACGCAAGAGCTGCGTGACCGGCTGATCGATCATTACATGATTCTGGTCTACCAGACTGCGGAGCGCATGGCCAGCCGCCTGCCGGATCATGTCAACATCAACGACCTGATCGGCTGGGGCGCGCTGGGTTTGATCGACGCGATCAACCGCTTTGAGCATGACCGCGGGATCAAGTTCGCCACCTACTGCTGTTCACGCATATCGGGGCAGATCCTCGACGAATTGCGCCGGTTGGACTGGATTCCGCGTCTGGTGCGGGTGCGGGTGCATCAGTTGGCGCGGGCGCGGGAGGATCTCACCTGCCGGTTGGGGCGCACGCCCGACGATGAGGAAATCGCGGGCGAGCTGGGGCTGGGCATGGATCAGTACGACGAATTTGTCCGCGAGACTCGCATCAAAAATATCGTGTCGCTGAATCGCAAGCACGATGATGAAGATGAGAATGAACTGGGGCAGATCGAGATGCTGCCCGATGTCACCGCGACCAATCCGTTGACCGAGCTGCAGCGCGCGGAGATCAAGGAGGTCGCCATCCGGGGGTTGAGCGACAAGCAGAAGCAGGTCCTGGTGATGTACTACTTCGACAACCTCAGTCTCAAGGAAATCGGCGATCTGCTGGGCCTGTCCGAGAGCCGGGTCTGTCAGATTCACGCGCAGGTGCTGGAGTTTCTGAAAGAGAAGTTCAACGAGCGCCAACTGACGCACGTGCAGTAGAGGCACACAGTCTCCCCCTGGTCGAACAAGCCTGTCCGCGCGGCAGGCTTTTCGGCATGAATTACGCCGGTCGGCGGATGGGGTCGGCGGAAAACGGATGAAACGATGGGGATGGTTGGGGGCGGGCGCAGCGAGCGGACGGTTGATCCGCGCCGGCCGGTGGAATGCGGGGAGGGTATATAATCATGGCACGGGTGATCCTGTTGACCAGCTTCGGCAGCGACGGGGCGGCGACGGCGGCGCTGGCGTTGCGCAAGCATCCGCAAGCGCAGATCATCGCCACCAGCGCGGGGCGGCTGGCGGAGACGTTGCGGGAATGTTCGGGTGTGGCTCCGGCAGGTGCCTCCCGGGCCGCCGGGCGGGTACAGGTGCTGATTTGCGGGGTGGGGGTGAACGACGGGTTTGCTGCGGTTCGGGATGCCTTGCAGCGTCTGCATGATGCGGGAGCGGAGGTGATCTGGCTCTGCGGACGCGGCTATATGCGCGAGTATCAGCCCGAGTTGCAGTCGCTGTGCAAGACGGTGTTCACATCCCGCGCCAGCAATGCAGAATGTGCGCTGAATTATTTGGCATTGAAGCAGGACTTGCACAGCCAATTGCTTCTGGAGCTGGCGGCGGATTTCGTCGAAGGACGGCCGGTGCCGGAGGACAGGCAGTGGTGGCATGACTATCTGCGCGCCAGCGCAGACCGGTATTTTCAGTACGATGATGCGACCGCATTTGTGGAGGCGGTGCGGTTGCTGTCCTCCGGCGAGGAGCTGGGGGCGCAGCAGCGTCAGGAGGTGCTGAAATGGCGGGCGGGCGGGCGCAAGGCAGTGCCGCTGGGCAACAGTGCGCCGATGAAGCAGATGCGCCGCATGATTGCCAAGCTCGGTCCGGTCGAAGCTCCGGTGTTGATTCTTGGTCCGTCGGGAGCGGGCAAGGAACTGACGGCGCGGCTGCTGCATGAGTCGAGCCGTCGACGGGGCGGGCCGTTTGTGGCGGTTAACTGCGCGGTCTTGAGCGCGAGTTCGGATCTTGCCAGCGACCGGCTGTTCGGGCATGTTGCGGGCGCTTATACCGGCGCAACCAAGGACAGTCCCGGTGCGTTCGAGGCCGCTGAGGGCGGGACGTTGTTTCTGGACGAAGCGGGCGAACTGCCGCTGCTGGTGCAGACGCAGCTTCTGCGCGCTCTGGAGGAGAAAGAGATTTCGCCGCTGGGAACCGTGAAGACCCGGCAGGTGAATGTGCGAATTCTGGCGGCGACCAACCGGCCGCTGCTGAAGATGGTGCAGGAGGGCAGTTTTCGGCTGGATTTGTACCATCGCCTGAATGTCCTGCGGGTGCGCGTTCCATCGCTGGCCGAACGGCGGGAGGATATCCGATCGATCGCGCGCGGCGTACTCCATGAATTGAAGGCGGAGGGAATCCTGCTGCGTCCGTCCGAAGAGGACTGGCGGGCAGCGGAGAGCTACGATTGGCCGGGCAACATCCGGCAGCTCGTGAATCTGCTGCGCCGGGCGGCGTATATGGGGACCACATTGGCGCAGGTCATTGCGGAGGAATTCCAGCAGGAGGGCGGCGAAGGGACGTTTGCTCCGGACTGGCTGGAGGAGCGCGCCTTTTTTCTTCCTGGTACGGTTGAAGAGGCCCGGCCGGAGGCGGAGGTGCGCCGGCGCTATATTCGTCATGTTTACGATCTGTGCGGGCAGTCCTCGCAGACTGCGGCGCGGACGCTCGGTATCAGTGTGAATACGCTGCGCGCCTGGCTCTGAGGGCGGAGGGCGCAGCGGCTGGTTGCGACGGAACAACCGGGGCCGGCCGGGTGGTTCGCCGGGGTGGGTCGGTGAACCGGAAAAGGGAGCATGAATGAGCCGGAGTGCAGGATATTTCAATAAGAAAGCGGCGGAATGGGCCGTGCTTCCGGAACATCAGCGCCGGTCCGAGATGGTGGCGGAGTATATCCGCGATAAGGTGCGGCTGTTGCCGGCGGCTACCGAAGCACTCGATTTCGGCTGCGGTTCGGGGCAGCTTGCATTTCTTTTGCGGCGTTACGTCCGGAAAATCACCGCTATCGACGCGGCTGCCGGGATGATCGAGCAGTTGCAGCAGAAGATCCGTGCGACCGGGACGTTGAATATCGAAGCGCGGGTGCTGGATATTGAACGGGAATTGCGCCTGTTGCCCCGGGGGGCATATGACTTCATTTACAGCCAGATGGTGCTGCATCATATTGAAGATTATGCGAAGGTTTTGGGCGAACTGAAAAAACTGCTGCGGCCTTCGGGGACGCTCTGCCTGATTGACCTCGATCATGAGGATGGCAGCTTTCACGCGGGGGATGTTTTTATTCCGCATACGGGGTTTGTACGGGATGAGTTGAAGCAAGAGTTGCAGGGATTGGGCTTTTTTGATGTGGAATTTTACACGCCATACACGATAAAGAAGAAGGACGCTGCCGGAAACGACCGGGAGTATCCGCTCTTCATGGCGCTGGCGCGTCTGGCGCCGGTGAGGGAAAACGACGAGTGAGTCCGGCCTGCCGCGCCGGAGAGGGAGCTGTCTGGAAATGAAGTATTTCTTTCGTCTGATTGTTTTGGGCGGTCTGCTGGGGCTGCTGATGTTCGCCGGGTGTCAGGAAACGCCGGACGCCGAGGCGCGCAAAATCGCCACCTATCCCAATCTTGTGGAGGGGGAGCCGGCGATTCGCGTACTGGCGCAGGAAAGTTCGCAACCAATGGATCTTCTGGTGCCTGGAGCGTACACGCTCAAGGCGATCGGCATGGATGGGAAGGTGCTGAATGGCCGGTCGGAAAACCCCGTGACCGTCAGCGTATCGGTGGTCAACGAGGGGGTTAAGGTCGGACAGAACGTTTACAAGTCGGCCGAGATCACGCCACAGCAGGGCAATCTGACGCTGCGGTTCCTGCAGGCGGGCGCGAACGGCAAGGCGGCGTTGACGCAAAAGGTCTTTCCGGGTACGTTCGTCTTTCAACGTTCAGCGACCGGGAAGCTGCAGATGATCATCCGGGTGCCGCTGGAGCAGTATCTTGTTGGCGTCGTGCCGGGGGAGATGGAGCTGTCATCGGCTCCGGAAGCGCTCAAGGCACAGGCGGTTGCAAGCCGGACGTACGCGCTGTATCAGATCCGCACCTCGGTGGGCAAGCCCTATGACGTGCACAGCGATGTGCGCAGCCAGATGTGGAAGCCGGAGGCGCAGGCCGACCCCCGCGCGCGGATGGCGGTGAACACGACCAAGGGCGTGGTGCTGACCGAGAATTACCGGATTTTTCCGGCGTATTTCTCTTCCGATTGCGGCGGCGTGACGGCGAACGGCAAGTATGTGTACGCCGTCAGCGATGTGGTCGCGTTGCAAGGCGGGGTGGAGTGTCCGCACGCGGGACAGACGTACCAGTGGAACAAATTCGCTCTGACGCGGGAAGACCTTTCGGCGCGGTTGGCGAAGGCCGGGATCGTGAACGGCCGGATTCTGCGGATCGAGTGCCTGGACGAAAGGCAGCAGCGGCTGAACGTGCTGGGACGGGTATACTACGTCCGGGTGGTTACCGAGACAGGTGTGGAAAAGGTGGTTCCGGCGAATGCGTTTCGTCTGGCGGTGGGCAAGGACAAGCAGGAATTGGCCAGCACGTATTTCTTTGTCCGGCAGGAGAACAATTACCTGATCTTCCAGGGGCGTGGCTATGGGCACGGAGTGGGAATGTGCCAGCAGGGGGCGAAGTCTATGGCCGGAAACGGCTCGGATTATATCGAGATTCTGACACGCTACTATCCGGGGGCCCGGTTGCTGCGTTTGTGGTAAACGGAGGACCCCGGAATGATCGGGCCGAAGAGGAAAGCGGCGGGAGAAAATCCCGCCGCTTTCTTTGTATGTATAGTCAGGACTTCCCGGGCGCTCCGGCACAGAGAGGACGCTATTCTTCCTCAAGAATATCCGCGAGAATCTCGGCGATTTCCGACTGACGGTAGGGCTTTTTGATAAAGGCTTTCAGGCCTTTGGCGAAGAGCGTGGTGATGCCAGTTTCGCGGGCGAAGCCCGAGGCGATGATAACCTTCGCCGCCGGATTGATTTCGATAATGAGTTTGAAGGCGTCGCTGCCGTTCATGCGTGGCATGACCATGTCGAGAATTACAATGTCGATCTCACGCCGTTTTTCCTTGTAGCGGTCGACGGCCTCCTTGCCGTTTTCCGCCAGCAGCACGGAATAGCCGAGGCTTTCCAGCAGCAGCTTGCCCGCGTCGCGCATAAACTCTTCGTCGTCCACCAGCAGAATGGTTCCGCTGCCGCGGCGGATGGGCGTCGCGGACTCCGGCTCCAGACGCTCGGGAGCCTGTCCGGCCGCCAGTGGCAGGAAGAGCCGGAAGGTGGTTCCCGCTCCAACAATGCTCTCGACCGTAAAGGTGCCGCGGTGTTCGCGCACCGTGGAGTAAACGGCCGCCAAACCGAGGCCGGAGCCTTTGCCCGGCTCTTTGGTGGTGAAGAATGGCTCAAAGATTTTTTCCAGACGTTCGGGAGGGATGCCGACGCCGGTGTCGCGGACGGTGAGGACGGCGAATTCCCCGGCGGTTGGCGTAAAGGGCGCTTTCCCGCAGAGGGATTCCTCCAGACGTTGCGCGCCAAGGGTGATGGAGAGCTGGCCGCCCTTGGGCATGGCGTCGTTGGCGTTGAGGCAGAGGTTAATGACGGCGTTTTCAATTCCGGAGGGGTCGCCGATGATGGTGAGCGCGGCGCTGGGGATGTCGGTTTTGATTTCGACCTGCGGGTCCATGCTCCGTTCGATGATCTCAATCGCTTCGCTGACGATGCTGTTGAGGCAGAAGGAAGCGGAGACATTGCCCGCTCCCTTGCGGGTGAAGGAGAGCAAACGGGTGGTGAGGTCGGAGGCTTTGGTGGCGGTGGCGAAGATGCGGCGGACGTAGCGCATCAGGCCGTCGTCTTCATCCAGTTGGAGCATCATGACCTCGGCGGTGCCGGAGATCGCGCCGATCATATTGTTGAAGTCGTGGGCGATGCCTCCGGCCAACCGGCCGACCGACTCCAGCTTTTGCGATTGACGCAGTTGCTCCTCCAGCAGGACCTGCCGGTTGAGGTCGAAGAGAATCAGCACGCCTCCCGCCCGCTTCCCGCAGGGGGTGAAGCGGCAGGTGACGTGATACTCGCGTCCTTCGCGGTCGGAGAGGATGTAGCGATCTTCTCCGGTTGGCGCCTGACCGGATTCGATTGAAAGGGCGACCAGTTCGCTGATTGAAACGCGCCCGGCGGGGGTGAAGAGTTGAAGGATCTCCCCGACCGGTTTGCCGCAGGCTTCTTCCCGCGACCAGCCAGTCAGCCGGCAGGCGTTGGTGTTGATGCCGTGAATGATCCCGGCGCGGTTGAGCATGAACGCTGCGTCAGTGACCGTTTCGAGCAGAGTTGCAATCTGAATCCGGCGCTTTTGGAAGGTGTGTACGCCCAGAAACAGGACGATGAGCTGCAGGGCCGCGAACCCGCAGATGGCGACAAGCAGGATTGTGACGGGTTGCAGGGGCAAGGCACCGCTGGTTGGAGCCGCGTTTGCGTCGGAGGCATGGGCAGGGGCGGAAAAAACCGCCATGGCCGAAAGACCGCACAAGAAGATGGTCCACAACCGGATGGTTACGGAGCGGGCAGACTTGTTTCCGGTGAAACCGGTGATCATATAACTCCAGTCATTCGAGATTTGCATGCCGTCGGCGCAGGGAAGACTCGTCCAGCCCAAGTCGGCGGACAAGCTCTTCGGCAAACAGGATGCAGAGACAAAAAAGAGAAAGCTCAAAGCGGGTTCCAAGCAGAAGCGGCGCGCCGCCTTCGCCGGGAAGCGGGGAGGACGGCAGAATCAGAATCTGGTCGGCCAATTGCGCCAGCGGACTGTCTGCGGAGGCCGTAATCAGGGTTACCGGCGCTCCGGTGCTGACCGCTGCCTGCGTCAGCGCCACTACACCGGGCCGCCGGCCGCCCGAGGAAGCGGCAAGCAAAAGGTCGTCGGGGCCGATGGCGGGGACGGTGCAATCGCCGGGAATGTATGCCGTGATTCCGGCCTGGGTCAGACGCATCGCCAGACCGCGCAGGACAAGTCCGGTCTGCCCGGCTCCCAGCAAAAAAACACGTCGCGCCGCCAGGACGCGAGAGCACACCGCTGCGAAATCCTCCGGGCGGACCCCGGCCAGCACAGGCTGGATTTGAGCGAAGATTTCAGTGCTGCGTGTCATCATCGCTGTCTTCCCCTTTTTCATCGGACTGCCCGGCTGCCGTGGCGATGCCGTTTTCCCAGTGTTGCTGGACGATCCAGTTTGCCCAGTCCGTCTCAATTTGGGGCAGTTGCAAGCCGAGTACCGCCTCCAGCGTCTTGGCGCCGGTGGGGTCGGTCGCGGCATTGTCGCGGAAGTGGGTGTAAACCTCGCGCAGGACGCCCTTTTCCTGCAGATAGTAGCAGAAGTACCGGCTTTGGGCGTAATTCAAACTCTCCCGCATCGCCCGGAAGGCGCGCGTATCGCTGGCGAAGAGGGCGTTGAGCGGCGTAAGTCCGTCCTTCGCCGCCGCTTTCTGCAGCTCCGGCAGCCGCCAGTTCTGTTCTCCCAGCAGGTGATTGTTCTCGACCCGGCACTGTTCGTACAGACTCGCCAGTCCTTCAGAGATCCAAATCGGCGCGCGCGGAAAATCTGCCGCCATCAGCGCGTGGGTCATTTCGTGGACCAGTGTGCCGGGACCGGTGGCGTAATTGACGACGATGTAGCGTTTGGTGTGCCCGTAATGTCCATAGGGGCTGATCGGATCCATTCCGAAGTGTTCGCGCAGGCTGCGGACGTAGCTCTCCCGGTTGGCGAAGATGTAGACCGTGACGACCTTGGATGGGGATTTGCTGAAAAATTCCCGCTCAAGCAATTCGCGGCAACAGGCGAAGACGCCATTGACGACGTAGTCGAAGCGCTTGTCGTCGAGGTCGGAGGCGATCAGGAAAATGCCGCGCCGGACAACGGTAAAACCCTTGCCGAGCTGGATCTCGAGGGCTTCTTTGGTTTTGGGGACGCGTACCCGGTCCCAGTCGGGCAGGGAACAGCCGTTGTTGAAATCGAGACCGGCCGGATCGGAGGCACCGGCTGCGGCCGCGTTGACGCCGGCGGGAGCGGTGCGATTGCGGTCCGAAAGCGGAGAGACCAGCTCCTGCGGCAAGGCAGGCGCGGCGGCGGCGGCTTCGACGGGTGTGGTGTCGGCCGTGCGGCCGGCGACGATGAAGAGGCCGGGCAGCACCATCAGTAGAAAGGCTCGCAGCGGCGTAATTAAAGTGCGCGTCATCAACCCCATCCTGTCGCAACAACCAACTGCGGTGCGGCAAAATACCGTCCGTATCCATGTTCCGGTGCAGCAGTCCCCGTCATGAGCTAATTACGGCTGTCGCCGGCCCGGTTTCATGCTTTTGTTCCGCTTTCTGGCAAAAGTTGTGCAAAGAGGTTTTTTTTACTTAACAAAACGGGCTCCGTCCGCTAATCTATCGGGTGTGGATATGTCCGGTTTGTAGCCGGTGAATCGTCTGAGGGGTATTATGCCCCGGTCCGCCGCCGGATTGTTGCTTCGGCCCGGGGTGGTTTATTGGGAAAAGGAGGGTAGGGAAATGAAAGCATCATACGCAATTGCGCTGGTTGCCGCGGGACTGTTGGGGGCCAACGCCTATGCCGGCTGCGAGCCGGAGTGTCAGGAGGTAACGGTACAGGTCAAGGACTTGGTGCCGGTACAGGTGCAGAAGACCATTGAGAAGGACGTGCAGGTCACCCAGTACAAGCAGGTCGAGAAGCAGGTTCCGATCACGGTCAACCGGACTTTCTGGGAAGAGCAGACCATTCAAGGCCGCAAGCAGGTCTGGGTCGACGAAGAGTACACCGTCAACGTGATCAACAAGAAACTGGTGGAAGAGAAGAAAACCCGCAAGGTTTGCGAGCAGGTTCCGGTCATGGTCGAGAAGGAAGTTGAGGTCTGCACCTACACGGAAGCGTGCGATCCCTGCACCGGAAAAACCGTGAAGATCCCGACGACCGCGAAGAAGAAGATTCAGTGTCAGGTGATGCAGACGGTCGAAAAGGAAGTCCCCTACGTCGAGCAGAAGTGCGTGGAGGAGATCGTTCCGACCAAGCAGATCCGCAAGGTCTGCAAGTGGGAACCGACCACCACGACCATCAAGGTCGCGGTCTGCAAGCCCGTTCAGGAAGTGCGCACCGTCAAGGTTTGCGAACCGGAGTTGGTGACCAAGAAGATCCAGTCCATTGTTTGCGAAACCCAGTACAAAGAAGTGGTCAAGTGCGTGAAGGTGAAGGTTCCGGTCTGCGACGTTGCCGTCGCTGCCCCGGCCACTGCTGTCGCTCCTGCAGCCGCCGCTCCCGCCGCCGCAGCACCCGCTCCCGCTGCCACGAAGTAAGCGGCAATCATTGTTCCCGATCAGGGGAACCGGGTACCTCCGGGGGACGGCAAGCCGTCCCCCGGTTTTGTTTCCGGACATCCCTGTCGTTATGGCGGCGGATATTATCGGACGTTGGAGAATTTGCGCTGTACGCTCTTTGCAAATACGGCGTATGTGGGGTAAAATGATCGAGTTGCTGGCAACGGGTGCTGGCGGATGGGGGACGTGGTATGATTTATTCGATGACATCGGACTATTTTCGGGGGGTAGGTGATCCGGGTCTATACCTGAAACGGATCGCCCAGAGTGGATTCACGCACATTCACTGGTGCCATCAGTGGAATACCGATTTTATCTATACTGACGTTGAAATCGGGTATATTGAATCAGTGATGCGTGATAATTCGTTGAATTTGTTGAACTTACATGCCTCGGCTGGGAATGAGAAGAGTCCTGCTTCGGAACGGGAACATGAGCGCCGGGCCGGGGTGGAGCTGGTGCGCAACCGTTTGGGAATGACCGCCCGTTTAGGGGGCGAGGCGATCATTTTGCATGCCCCGCAAGAGGATTCCGCCGCATTTCGCCGGTCGCTTGACGAGTTGGAGCGTCCGTTCCGGGATAGCGGGATTCGTCTCGCACTGGAGAACACGGGGCCGAATTTTCCTGCTTTGCGGGGCTATCTTCGGGATTACGCGCCGGAGTTTCTGGGGTTGTGTTATGACTGCGGACACGGGAATCTTCCGGATTTCCAGCCATATCTTGAGGAAATAAAATCATATGCTGAAAGGATTTACGCGTTCCATCTGCATGACAATGATGGCGCGAGTGATCAGCATAAGTTGCCGTTTTCGGGGACTACCGATTGGCGGATGGTTGCGGCTCTGATTGCGGCATCGCCGTGCCGGGGGAATCTCAATCTTGAGAGCAATATGAGCAATTATAAAGGGATGGATGAAATGGATCATCTGCGGCAGGCGATGGATGCCTCAAAGCGGCTGGCGGAAATGGTGGGCGCGTATTCCTGAATGCAGCGGCTGGTGCCGCTGCCGGGAGCCGTCTGCAACCCGTTGATTCATCTGCGGAAAGGTGCATAATAAGCCCGTCGGTTCGGGGATCCCCCGCCGGCGGGTTTATTGATTATTGGCTTGAGCCAAAAGAGAGTTTCCGTAGTCCCGTTGCGTGAGCATACCCCGAACGGGCCGGATCTGCTGGGAGCAAGGTGTCATGCGAATGGGGCACGATCTGGGCGGTGTGCAGCGGTGCCTGCGCCGTGCAATGTTGTTGGTTGGGCTTTTCTTGGCGGGTACGCTGTTGGCGGGACGGCTTGCGCCGGGGGCGGAGGCTGTCGGGCAACCGCTGGTGGCGCACTTTTTCTATACCCCCGGTTGTCCGAGTTGCGAGCCGACCAAGCAGGCGGTCGCGGCCGCGCAGAAGAAATTTTCCGGCCGGGTGGAGGTCATCTGGCATAGCATCAACAACGCCGCCCTGAGCGCGCAGGAAAATCAGAAGAATTACAGCGCGTTCATTCGGGCTCTTGACCACTACAAACGGAAAGATACCCCCTCGTTGACGGTGTTTGCCGGAAACGCCTGCCTTGGCGGCGACGAGATCATCAAGAAGCTTGACATTACGCTGGATGTGCTGTTGCGTGATAAGGTGATGACCCCGGACTTCACGCAGTTCGGTGCCACCAGCGGCGACTTTCAAAAGAGAACTTCGATCTGGTTGGTGATGGGCGCCGGGTTTGCCGATGGTTTCAATCCGTGCGCTTTTGCGACGGTGATCCTGTTTGTCTCCATGCTCAGCGGCGTGGGGCGCGATCGCAAGACGATTCTCGCGGTCGGGCTGTCGTTCGTGCTGGGCGTATTTCTGACATATGTCGCCATTGGCGCGGCGTTCTTTCAGATGATGATGTATTTCGATCGTGTTCCGGCGTTGTCGTATGTCGGGCTGGCGATCAAGTGGTTTTCGCTGGCGCTGGTGGTGGTTGCCGGGGTGTTGTCGCTCTATGACGCGGTGCGGGCCTTCCGCAGCGGCGGCAAGGCGAAGATGTTGCTGGTGCTGCCCGACGGTCTCAAGGATCGCATCCGCAAACGGCTGCGCGTGACGGCGCACGGCGGTTCTCTGGTTGCGGGCGCGTTTATCAGCGGCATCGTGATCTCGTTTTTGGAGGCCGCTTGCACGGGGCAGACCTATCTGCCGGTGATTACCGGGCTGGTGAGCGACGACACGACCCAAACCCGCGGCTATGCGCTGCTGCTGTTGTACAACGTATTGTTCATCCTGCCGCTGCTGGCGGTATTTTTCGCGGTCTTCTTCGGGATGACCAGCGAGCAGATCGGCAACGCCATGCGCCGCAAGGTCTGGGTGACGAAGCTGGCTCTGGGTGCGATCTTTTTGGCGATGGCGTACTGGCTGGGCAGCATCCTGTTGCCGACCCTCTGGTCGGAGAAGGCCCCGGCTTCTGCGGTATCCCCAGCGGTTCCGGCTAATATTCCGGCTCCCGCGACATCGGGAAAACCAGCGGCCCCGGCAGAGACGCATGAAGGTGTCGACCGGTAGGCGCGGAACGGGATTTTCGAACCAAGCGTGGCTGGCGTGCGAGGCTTGGCGAAGGGGGGGATGGTGGATTTTGCGACGTTCAAGGACTGGATGGAGCTGTTGAGCTACCTCGTGACGGTGGTGGGCTTGCCGTTTGCAATTATCGTCTTCGTGTGGGAACAGCGTCGTGAGCGCGCGAACGAGGAGGAGGACATCTTTCAGAAGCTCTCCGACGATTACGGAAAGTTCATGGAACTGGCGTTGCAGAACGCGGATCTGCAATTGTTGAAAAACACCTCGACGGCGAACCTTACCCCGGAGCAGCAGGAGCGGATGTTCGTACTCTTTTCGATTTTGACCAGTCTGTTTGAACGCGCCTACGTGCTGGTGTATGAGGAAGATCCGACGGTCAAGCAGTTGCGGATGTGGAAGTCGTGGGAAGATTTTATGCGTGAATGGTGCCGGCGGGAGGATTATCGTCGCGCGCTGCCGACGCTGCTGAATGGCGAGGACCCGGACTTCGCGGACGCGATTACCCGCTTCGCCACCGAAGAGGAAGCGGCGATTGCTCAAGGCGGGACCACCATCATTCAGTCCCGGTAGCGGGCATCCGTGTCCGCGAATTTCGGGTAACGTTCCGATGACCAATGACAGGAAGTAAAATGAGTGCGAATACGCGCAGTATGTTGAGGGATGCCCGGAAGGTGGTGGTCAAGGTCGGCTCCAGCCTGCTGGCGAATCTCAGCGGCGGAATCAACCTGGAGTTCCTGACGCGGCTGGTGGCGGCGCTGGCGGCGCAGAAGAAGGCGGGCCGGGAGATCGTGCTGGTCTCCTCGGGGGCGGTGGCGGCGGGGTGCGTGGAACTGGGACTCAAAAAACGTCCGGTGATTCTGCCGCAACTGCAGGCGGCCGCCGCAGTCGGGCAGTGTGCGCTGATGCAGATTTACCGCGAGAAATTTCTGCCGGAAGGAATCGTCGCCGGGCAGGTGCTGCTCACCCGCGACGACCTCAACGACCGCTCGCGCTACCTGTATGCACGCAACACGCTGCGCGAGATGCTGGCGATGGGCGTACTGCCGGTTATCAACGAAAACGATACTGTTGCGGTCGCGGAATTGAAGCTGAAAATGGGCGACAATGATGCGCTGGCGGTGGCGGTGGGTCAGCTTATTGATGCCGAAGCGATCATCATCCTCTCGGATGTGCCGGGGCTGTACGACCGGCCCCCGAGTCAGGAGGGAGCGGCGCTGATTCCGCAGGTCGATCACATTGACCACGAGACCTTCAAGGCCGCCGGCGGTTCGGTGAGCGGTGTCGGTTCCGGCGGTATGGCGACCAAGCTCGGCGCGGCTCTGGGGGCGGTGATGGGCGCTGTGCCGCTGGTGGTGGCGCCGGGCAAGCATGCCGGGGTGATTGCGCAGGTGCTTGATGGCGAGGAGATCGGGACGTTCTTTGCGCCGCGTGAGAAACGCACCAGTGCGTGGGGACAGTGGATCGCGTTCGGCCGTCCGACGGGCGGTCGGGTGGTGATTGATGCGGGGGCGGCGAAGGCGCTTTTGGATGGCAAGAAGAGCCTGCTGCCGATTGGGGTGAGGACGATTATCGGGGAGTTTGCGGAGGGGGAAACGATCGGCGTCTTTGATCCCGAGGGGCGGGAGGTGGCGCGGGGGTTGGTGAACTTTTCGTCGGAGGATGCCCGGAAAATTGCGGGGAAGAAGACGGACGAGTTGGATGCAATCCTTGGCTGCGACTGCTGCGAGACCTTCATTCACCGCGACAATCTTGTGACCCTGTAGCGCCTGCGGCGTGCGGCTGCCTGCGGATATGGATTTGTGTGTGAGGTGTTTTGATCATCTTCAAGAACCGGAAATAAGGAAGAAGAATGGATGTGATTCTGACCGCGCGTGACGGCGGGGCACGGCTCAAAAAGTCGGCCACGGTCACCCTTGATGAGACGGCGTTGCCCATGAGCGGGATGGTTGTCCGAGCGGAACCTGCGCACCGTTATCAGCAGATCCTCGGGTTTGGCGGTGCGTTTACCGAAGCTGCGGCGTCGGTGCTGCACAAGATGTCTCCCGTAAAGCAAGATGAGATCATGAAGGCGTATTTTGACTGCTCTTCGGGCCACGGCTATGGTTTCTGCCGTACGCATTTCAATAGCTGCGACTTCGCTCTCGGCAACTACGCTTACGACGAGACTCCCGGAGATACCGCGCTTAAGGACTTCGACATCAAACGCGACCGCGAGCACCTGCTGCCGATGATCAAGCGTGCGTATGAGCTGAGCAAGGAGCCGTTTGTGCTCTTCGCTTCCCCCTGGAGTCCGCCGGCGTGGATGAAGACCAACGGCATGATGAATCAGGGCGGCAAGCTCAGGGCCGAATATCGGCAGACGTGGGCGGATTACTACGTCCGCTACATCCGCGAATACGAGAAGGAAGGGATCAGGATCTGGGGGCTGACCGTTCAGAACGAACCCGAAGCGACGCAGCGCTGGGACTCTTGCGTCTACACGGCCGCCGAGGAAAAGGATTTTATCCGGGACTATCTGGGGCCGACGCTTGAGAAGGCGGGACTCGGGCACGTCAAGATCATTATTTGGGATCACAACCGCGATCAGGTCTTTGAGCGCGGCCGCGTTGCCTACGAAGACCGGGCGGCGGCGAAGTATATCTGGGGAACCGGCTTCCATTGGTATGTCGGTGATAACTTCCAGAACATTCGCCTGCATCATGAGGCGTTCCCGGACAAACACCTCGTCTTCACCGAAGGCTGCCAGGAAGGCGGACCGCACATCGGTTCGTGGATGACCGGCGAACGTTACGCCCGCTCGGTCATTAACGATCTGAATAACTGGACTGAGGGGTGGTGTGACTGGAACTTGATCCTCGATGAAACCGGCGGCCCCAACCACGTGAACAATCTTTGCAGCGCGCCGATTCTGGCTGACACGAAGAACGACGAGATCCTGTATCAGAGCTCGTACTATTACCTCGGTCATTTCGCCCGTTACATCCGTCCCGGCGCCAGCCGCATCCTCTGCGCGGCCACCCGCGACGACCTTGAGGCGACCTCGGCTATCAATGCCGACGGCACCATCGCCACCGTAATCATGAACCGCACCGAGTCACCGATCAGATTCCATTATGCCTGCGGCAGCCGCTCGGCGCCGCTGAGCATCCCCGCCCGGGCGATCATGACCTGCGTCCATCAGTAGCGCGGACGTGTATCCGAAACGTGATAATGGTATCCCCCGTGGCTGGAAAGCCTACGGGGGATTTTTATGATTGTCCCTGTCTCTGATCGACCCGGCAGGGGGGGGCGGGTTTGTTGGCAGATGAAAAAGCCCGGCGGATGCTGGCGCCGGGCTGAATCGCGGGATGGCATGGGGGACGAGTGCTATTTGTCTTTTCCGGACTTTGAATCCCCGGATTTTCCGTTGCCATTTTTGTTTTCGTCAACGCGTTTTTTCAATTCTTCTACGCGCTGTTGAATGCGGTTTTTGTCGAATTTTACGCCCCATTTTTCCTCCAGAAACATCAACCAGGCCCTCTCATGCTCCAGTTGCTCCTCGGGGGTGACGATGGGGGTGACACCATCGTGAAGACGCTGCATGATTGCGTACAAAAACGGCCGGCGATTCTTGGAGTTCATCAGGTAATCCATAAAGCTTTCGGCAAGACAGTAGTGGTAGCTTGTTTGCTCGCCCATGTTGTCGCAATTCCACTTATCGTAGGTATCAAGCGAGGTTACATAGTCCAGCCGGGGAAGTTCTCCGTTTTTCTTTTTGGTTAAATATTGCATGGCCTGCGGTCGCCAGGAATGCGTGCGGCGGTCGTTGCGGATCTTGACGTTGGACGTGGCCGCGTCATCGTCGCTGACCTTTTTACGGATATCCCAGCTCTCGTAATAAGTCGCTGCGCCTTCGGTGAGCCAGTCCGGGATTTTTTTGGGTCCGAACACTTTTTGCAGCAGGCAGTGCGTTGCCTCGTGCTGGATGATTCCAAGCGGGGCTTTTTTGTCGAACGACGGCTCTTTTTCCACGGATACATAATATGTTGCAAGCATCAACTTGAAATCAATCAGTTGTTTGGAGGGACTAATTTTATACGGGGGGACATAAAAGACGCCTGCGCTGCCCCTCAGTTCAACCACCCGTTGGTAGGCCGATTCGTTTGGATACACCGTCAGGATCGGTTTAATATCTTTCAATTCCGATTCTTTCTGGAATTGAAAGGCAACGGAAAAAATATCCGAGAACATCTCCATGTATTGCGAGACTTGAACTGTAAAGCGAGGGGTGTGAAAGGTTCGGATTATCCACGTGGGACCCTCGTATTCAAACGAGCCGTCCTCCTTGGTCTTGACGTCTTTGAGCATATCCTTCAACGCGGTGATTTCGGAGGCCTTCCAGTCCCAATCCAGAGGGATTGGTTTGAATTTGTTGCCGTTGGGCTTGTCCGCAGCGGGGGTAGTGCAATTCCAGACAGGAAACAGGAGGAACGTGAACAACAGCGTAAGGCGGAACGAAAACAGTTTCATCGGAGTAGTCCATGTGTGTGTAGGATTTGATTTTGACCTTCTTCCCATGTCTTGAGGTTAGCTTTTTCAGGGAAAAACGCAAGATAAAAGGGGCTGCGCTGCCGGAAAAATCTGTGGCGGGCCGGCGACGGCATGTCCCCTACAGGACAGGCCAATAAGGGGGGAGGGGGGCCGTAAAGGACAACTCTTCGTGACGGGTCGGGTGTTCCAGAATCAGCTGCTGGGCGTGCAAGGCGATGGCGCGACCACCGAGCAGGCGTTCGAATTTCGCCGGAGGTTTTCGGTTGTCGTATTTATAGTCTCCGACCACCGGGCAACCGGTGCGGGAGAGTTGGGTGCGGATCTGGTGTTTGTAGCCGGTCAGGAGCGTGATTTGCAGAAGCTGCCGGCGGGAAGATTGCTCCAATACCCGATAAAGAAGCCTCCCTTCCTTTGCGCCCTCTTTCTGTTCGGCGCTGGCGGCGGTCTTCCGGCGGGTGCCGCCGCCGTTGGTCAGCCAGTGCCGCAGCTCGCCTTCGACAGCGGGCATGTGCCCTTCCACGACCGCATGGTAGATTTTATCCAGGGAGCGGGTGCGGAACTGCTCACAGAGGCGGGCGGCGGCCTTGCTGGTGCGGGCGAAGCAGATCACACCCGAAACAGGGCGGTCAAGACGGTGGACCAGTCCCATGAAGACCTCGCCGGGTTTCTGATATTTGATGCGGATGTACTCCCGGCATTGCTCCAGCAGCGACTCGTCGCCGGTCTCGTCGGCCTGCGTCAAAATACCCGCAGGCTTGACGACGACCAATAAATGGTTATCCTCATACAAAATATTGGGCGTATCCAAGCGGGCCTTTCCGCGCACGTGAGCGCATACGTCTGTGGTTCTGAATCCGTTTCCGGCGGGGATGGTTCTGCCGGAGTCTGTGCCGCGGCATCCGCCAGCCGGCGCTCTTTCCATGAAGGACGCGTTCATGCAGCATCCTCCCCGAAAACAAGGGTCGGCAAAACCCACCCGGTCCGGAGCCGCCAAGCCTGCGGGCAAGGCCCGGCCGCAGGGCGCCAGCCGCGGCGCCAGCCGGGGGCATCTCTCCGGCGGGCCAGCAAAGTCCGGGAGTTCCGTTCGTCCTGCCGGCGCCAGACGGCCTGCGGCGGAGCGCCGGGACGAAATTCCGGCCGGCACCAAGGTGCGCGTCAAGCCGATGACCGCCAACCGCGAGCGGGGATTCGCGGGCGGCGATCGTCCTTACGACTACGCATTTTATGAAAAAGCCGAGGCGACGCCAGAGTATCTGGCCGCGCTCTTTGCGGAACGCGAGTATGTCGTGACGCCCCGTGAGCTGGAGGCATACTGGAAATACTACTGTCTGCTGCGCGAGCACAATGCCGAGTTGGATCTGACACGCATTATGGGCATTGAGGCGACGGTTCTCAAACACTTCATCGACTGCTCCATTGTGGCCGATCTTACCGAGTTGGAGGGGCCGATCCTCGACATCGGATCGGGGCCGGGTTTTCCGGGTGCGCCGATTGCGATCCGGCGCCCGGATCTGCCGGTGATCCTTGCCGAAAGTCGGGGCAAGCGGGTTACGTTTTTGGAAATGGTTAAAAAAGAGCTGCAGCTCGATAACGTCACGATCTTCCCGCGCAGCGTGCGGGAGGACTCTAAACTTGATGCGCGCACAATTGTCACGCGGGCGGTAGAGGTGATTCCGGCCACGTTGCAGCGCGTGCGTCCGTTTCTGCGCTCTGGCGCGCGGGTGGTGTTCATGAAGGGCCCCGGCTGCGGGCAGGAGATCACCGATGCGCAGCAGCAGTTCAAGGGCATTTACAAGATGACGCAAGATCTGCGCTACGATCTGCCGCATACCAATCAGAACCGTCGGCTGGTGGTTTTCACGTTACGGGAGGATGCTTCGCCGGAATGAACCGGGAAAACGTCCGAGAACTGGTTTCGCGGCTTGACAAGGTTTTGAGTCCGCCTTATCATGATGGCGTCGGGCGGGGCTTTTGCGCACCTGTGCGCGCACCGGAAATGGAGCCGAAATGGAACTGAACGACGAAGAAAAAACGGTGCTGGCGAATTTGGAAGCCTATGCCGCCGACAGCGGATTCGGATTGAATCCCGACCGGGAGGCTGTCGAACGGGTGGTGCGCGGAATGGTTCTGCGTCGGCAGAAGAAGGGGGAGTTGTATTGCCCCTGCCGTTTCGTGACCGGAAACGCGGAAACCGATCGCAAAATCATCTGCCCGTGCGCGTTCCATGCCGAAGAGATTGCGAAGAACGGTCAGTGCCATTGCCAGCTTCTGGTGGCAAAGAAAAACGATTGACGGCTGTCCGCAAGGATGGTCCGCGCCGCCGCTGTGCTGCGCCTTTGAATGACGGAAGGGGTGATATGCCGAAACTTGCCATAGAAAAACTGAAAAGCAGCCTGGTGGCGATGGGCGAAATGTGCGAGTACGCCGTTTCGACCGCTATGATGAGCTTGCTGGATCACGACCGGGAGCTTGCCTGTTACGTCATCGAGTATGACAATGAGATTGACGAGATGGAGCTGTCCATTGACCGGCAGTGCCAGACGCTTCTGCTCTCGGGCAAACTCGACCGCAACCAGAGCAAATTCGTGATTGCCGCCCTCAAGATCAATAACGACCTTGAGCGTATCGGCGATCAGGCCGCGCATATCTGCGAACATGCCTTGTTTCTGGTTGACGAGAAGAGCATTCTCATGCAGGTGGTTGATTTCATGCCGATGATCGAGCAGGTCTGCGAAATGACCCGCGAGAGCATCAATGCCCTGCTGGAGAGCGACAGCACGCTGGCTTGGAAGATTATTGACGAACGCAACATCGTCCGCGACGAGGTCCGCCTCATTTTTCAGCAACTGGTTGAGATCATGAGTCGCGATCCGCGCAACATCGAGCGCGCCTGCCATATTCTCTTCATTGCCCAGAGTCTGCAGCGGGTGGCGGATCAGGCGACCAACGTCTCGGAGGAGGTTATCTTTACGACCGAAGGCAAAAACGTCCGTCATCACCTTGATACGTATCATCCGATTCCGACGGTAAACTATGCTGACATTTCCGCGGAGGAAATTGCGAAGGCCGAGGCCGAAGCGCTCAAGTCTGGCCGCAGCCGGGAGGAGCTGGCGCAGCTTCTGGAGCGGCGTCAGGGGGAGACCGTGGCGATGTCGCGCGAAATTCTGGAAGCACAGGCGGCTGGCGCGAAGTCGCGTGCGCTCAACGCCCGTGAACGCCTCTTGCGCCATCAGGCCGGCAAGCGCCAGACAGACGAGTAGCGGGCTGTCGGCATCCCGCTTCTGGAGGAGTTCTGCCGAACCCGAAGCGAGAGGGCATCGACCTGAGGGCCCGGTGGTTGGGGGGATGAAACCGTATCTATGCTTTGTTTTACCGTGATGGGGACGCCGCGTCCCCATTTTTTATTTATGTCATAAAGCGGTGGGGATATTCGGACCGCGTGGCGCGGATATGTGCAACGCGGCAGGCATGGCAAAAAAAGAGCCCCGGGCTGACAAGCAGTCCGGGGTCAAAAACAATCAGACATGTAAAACACACTCCTCATAAAAAGAGAGCTTACCGCTGGTACTTCGCTACCGATACTCGGATAGCACGCGCACTACCGCTCCGTCACAGCCCGTTATCTACCCCTGCAGAACCTTTGCGCTTTCCGCGCGTGCGCTGCCGCTGAAGAAGCGGCAAGAACGCCGTCATGTTTCATATTCTGTCGTTAAGGCGCGGGGAGCAGCGGAGCCTACCTGTCCGGTGGAGAGTCAGAAGCCATCACAACGCCTTCCTCCTTTCCCAGTCCTTTTTCTGACGTCCGTTCTGGGAGGGATCCCACCAGCAGCGACGTCCATGCATTTACTATGCCTCATGCGCAGTGCTTAGTCAAGCTTGTAAAAAAGTTTTTTGCGCCTAATTTATTTGCGGCGTATTGTGACGACGATTGCCGGCAGGACAGGATCGCCCGGCTTGTTTACGGCCGGGCGGTGAAGACGAGAGGGCTACAGGCTGACTTGCCTGCCCGCCGGAACGTGAATCGTCTTGTCGCCATCCTGATCGGTAAACCAGACATCGGTTGCGGACGGGTTATAGGCAAGCGAGCAGTCGGTGCTGAAGCGCAGGCCGCGCACGGCATTCATATAGTCTACGATCTCAATATTCGTGGCGTACCAGACGTCGGGCAGGCCCGTCATCTGTGCGCAGAAATTTTCGATCAGTTCCCAATTGTTGTTGTTGGCAAATTCAAAGCTATGTCCCCAAACATAAAAGAGACAGCCGCCGTAACGCACGCCCCAGGATTTCCCCTTGAATCCCTCCACCAGTTCCAAGGCTCCGTTGTGGTGGCAGGTCGGGTGCCAGGTGAGGAAGTCGGCGGGGAGGTTGAAGCTCCCAGTGGACTGCACCGTTCGGGAATACTCGATCCCGGCGGCGGGCAGCATATTGACCACGGCTTGGTTGAAGGTGCCGAAGGGATAGCTCATGCCGCGCACGGGATAGCCGCAAATCTGTTCAAGCGCGTGCCGGTCGTTGATCAGTTCCTGCGTGGCGCGCGGAAGTGGGATGCGTTCCAGAAACGGGTGAAAGACAGCGTGTGCTGAAACCTCATGTCCCTGAAACAAGGTTGGCAGTTCGGCTGCGGTCAGGGAGCCTTCGTTGCCGAGGTTGCCGCTGTTGAGGTGAAAGGTGCCCCGGATGCCATAGCGGTTCATGATTTCGACGAGTCTGCGGTCATGATCGCGGCCGTCATCATAGCTCAACGTCAGACATTTGGGCTTTCCGCCGGGGAAGAGATTGAAGTACGGACGGGGCATGGCAGGATCTCCTGATCAGGTTTTTACACGGATATGAACCGCGAGTATACCCTTCAGGATGGTTCTCTACAAGCGACTGCCGGTGGATTGCTTCGATTTGTCCAGATTCCCGGATTGCGGTTCTCCACCTGCGGGCGAGGCGTGATGACTTCGGATTCCTGATTTCTGCCGCTTCCTTTGCGCGCAGAATGGGGGATTGTCTGGAGAAATACGTTGTTCCGTGATAGAATGTCTCCTTATTCAGGTCTGGCACAAGGAGAGGGTATGTGGAACAAGCCGGTTTCCCGGAGTGTTGCCCGACGGATTCAGACGCTGATGGAACATGGCTCGTCTGTTACCGGTTTGCGCCTGTCTTTTCACGATCTTCTGCAGCGCAGCGGCTTGCCGTTGGAATGGATGCTGCACACCATAGGCCCCTGCATTCGTGTCAAGCGCCAGCATGAGCGCGAATGCTCCCATTATTGCGGAAATACCCTGCACCGGGTAGTCAGCGGTTTGCCGCGGGGACTGATTGAGGTCTGTCCTTTCGGCATGACGCAGATTTCGCTCCCGGTGTTCTGCGAGGGGGCGTATGCGGGGGTGCTGTTTGCCGGCGTGGTGTGGACGGGCGGTGGGGCATCGCCGCAGGAGGATCTGCCAGAGGTGCCGGGGGCGGGCTGGCTGAAGGAGCGGCAAACGGTCTTGGCCGCGATCGCGCGGGAATTGGGGGAGCTCCTGCGTGGCGAAGCGGCGTACTGTCCGGCCGACCGGCGCTCAAAGATTCTGCAGATTCTGCAGGACCGGCGTGACGCGCCGTTGACGCTGGCGCAGCTTGCTGCGGAGTTGGGGCTCAGCCCAAGCCGGACGGGGCATGTCGTGCGCGAAGTTCTGGGGTGCACCTTCCCGGAGGCATTGCGCCGGCAGCGCTTGCAGGAGGCGGCGCATCTGCTCTCGTCCAGCGATTTGCCGGTTGGGGAAATCTCCCGTCTGGTCGGGTTTGATGATCCGAATTATTTCAGCCGGTTGTTCACGCGTACCTATGAGCTTTCTCCCCGGGAATATCGCCGCCGCTACCCGTCCGGCGCGTAGCCGTTCCGGCATCTGCGCATCGGAGTTGTCTTGCAATTGCGGCACCACCGAAAAGAAAGCAGAGGAAGCCCGGCGGGTGTCCTCTGCTTTCTTTTCGGTGCGCGTTTTGTCTGGGTGTCGCGCTCAGGACTGCGGCGGTTCGGCCGATACGACGACCTTTGACGGACGCAGGACCTGCTCTTCCATGATGTATCCTGGCTGGAAAACCTCCACCACCACTCCCGCTTCCTTGCCCGGCACCGGCAACATCGTCAGCGCTTCATGAAAGCGCGGATCGAAATTCTGTTCGTGCGCCGCGATTTCCTTGACGCCCGCTTTGTCCATCACTTTCCAGAGATTACTGCGCACCAGCGACACTCCGTCGCGCAGCACTTCAAAGGACGGATTTTTTTCGCTTTCCTTGAGGGCGCGGGTCAGGTCGTCAAAAGCAGGCAGAAATTCCTTCAGGAAATCCGCCAGAGCCTCTCTCTTCCAGAGTACTTTTTCCTTTGCCACCCGTTTACGGAAGTTATCAAATTCTGCAGCGGTCTTCATCGCCAGCGTTTTGTAATCCGGTTCGGACGGCTTGGTTTCCGCTTTATCCTGCGGATGATCCGCGATGGTCTCATCCACCTTGCCGCTTTGCTTGTGCGCATCGGCATATGCTTCCGCCGCAGCTTTGCGGTTCGCGTTTTGCGGGGGTGTCTGTTCCGGCGTCCCTTCGGGATTCGGCGCATCCTGCGGCTGCGTATTGGTATGCTGTTCGTGCTGATGGTGATGTTTATGCATCCTGTTCCTCTTGCCTGCTGGCGGTTAAGGATTGAAACGTTGCGAGCCTCGGCCGCAATGGCTCTTCGGGTACTGCCGGGCTTTCCCATAGTTTCCGGGGACGGTAGGCGGTGCAAATGCCGCTGGGCACCGCTCACTACTCCTCGGTGAAGTACTTCTTGATGTTGTCGAGGAAACTCTTGCGCTGCGGGCTGACGTTGCTGTCGTCAAGCTCTGCAAGCTTGCGGTACAACTCCTCCTGCGGCCGCGAAAGCTTCTTTGGGATTTCCACCGCAATTTGCACAATCTGGTCACCGTCGCCGTAACCGCGCAGGGACGGGAAGCCCTGACCGCGCAGCCGGTAGATCTGCCCGCTCTGCGTGCCGGGGTTGATCTTCACCTTCGCCTTGCCGCGCAGGGTTGGGACGTCGATTTCTCCGCCCAGAACCGCTTGCGCCACCGTGATCGGCACCTCGCAGACCACGTCATTTTCGTGGCGTTTGAAGAATTCGTCCTCCTCCACGAAGATGTAGCAGTACAAGTCGCCGCGCGGACCGCCGCTGGGACTCGGCTCGCCTTCGTCGGGGATGCGCAGGCGCGTGCCATCCTCGACGCCCGCGGGAATGTTCACCCGGATACGTACGGTTTTGGGGTTGACCCCCCGGCTGTTGCAGGAGGGGCAGGGCTTGTCGATCACCGTTCCTGCACCGTGGCACTTCGGACACGGCGTTGAGACGGCGAAAAAGCCCTGACTGCGATGAACCTGCCCCGAGCCGCCGCAGGTCGCGCAGCGCTTGGGCGCCGAACCGGGAGCCGCGCCGGAACCGCCGCACTTTTCGCAGAGTTCGTTGCGGTTGAGTTCGATGGTCTTGGTGCAGCCGAAGGCGGCTTCCTTGAAGGTGATGTTGACCCGGCACTTGAGCGAGTTGCCGGCGCGCACGCGCGAGCCGCCGCCGCCCATCCCGCCGAAGATGCCGTCGAACATTCCGCCGCTGCCACCGCCGCCGCCGCCGAAGATGTCGGAGAAATGCGAGAAGATATCCTCGAAGTTCGAGAAGCCCTGTCCGCCGCCGCCGCCCGCGCCCATGCCTTGCAGGCCCTCATGGCCGAAACGGTCGTAACGGGCGCGCTTGTCGCCGTCGCGGAGGACGTCGTAAGCCTCGGCCGCTTCCTTGAACTTTTCCTCGGCGGCCTTGTCGCCGGGGTTGCGGTCGGGGTGGTACTTCATCGCCTGCTTGCGGTAGGCCTTCTTGATGTCGTCCTCGGACGCATCCTTGCTTACCCCGAGCACCTCGTAATAGTCGCGTTTTGCCATGTTCGTATCCTGCCACACAATCCGGCACAAGCCGTTTTCTTTTCAATGGAAAGGGCGCGCGTCTTTCGCCGCCGCTCTTACTGCCTGCGAACCACTTCACGGAACATAAAGAATTTACAAATCGTATTACACCACTTGGGGCTGCCCGCACCACACCTCGGAAAACCACCTGAAGGTGGCAAGCTAAGCACATTGGATCGCATTTACGCAAGCGCTAACCGGAGCATCATTCCAAACCGTTGAGTTTGAATGCTCACTCTATCTGGTTTGGACTTAGCCCATTGTACGCAAACCACCGCGATAAAAAAGGCGATGGTGGGTCTTTCAAAGTCAGGTTTCCACGAAGGGCGTGTCGCCCGGCGCGGCGGTTTCTTCTCCGGCGAACTGCGTTCCGCAGGCGGGGGCGATGGGGTAGTCCGCGACGGCGATTCCGTCGACGCTGACGACGAGCAGGTCGCAGCTTTTGAACCAGCCGATCTCGCCGCCCTGATTGGCGCAGCAGAGCATGTCAAGGTAGCGCAACTCGACATGACCTGCGGGTTTTCCGTCAAAGAGCCCGCGCTTATCCCGATCCACCCCGAACCCGGAGCCGATCAACAGATACTGCTTACCCGATCCTTTATGCCGCACAATCGTCGCCACAATAAATTACGCCTGAGATTTCCGGATGGTTGTGAAACCGTTAGGAGACCGCAACGTCCAGCCACCGTCCCTGAAATATGCGGTTGCTTTGGTTGAAGAGCCCCCCAATCGGTGACAATAATACCCGAATGAGACCTCTGCTGTGTTATCATCTACCCATTTTGTAATGATCGCATTGATGATTGCGCAGTTGCTTGCACCAGCCTTATCGGTAATCGCGTGCGAGGACGGAAATAGATAGGCTTCCGAACCTTTTCTGACGTCCCGGCCGTCCTTGGCAAGCAGCTTAAGCAATTCATCCGAAGGGTCGACAACACCTGATTTTTTTGCCTCTTCAAAATCCGAAGTGTAATCGACGAAAACAGTCTTGTAATTGCAATTTTCCATACACTTCTCAAAGAGGAATTGCCGCAGGGCCGCAACCTTCTCAGGCTCCTTGGCCGGTGTTGCATCGACCTTATCAGCCCGCGGTATCGGTTTCTCCGATTCCTCAGCAAAGGTGTGCCCTACGCCACAACAGGATAATAAAAGCAGAAGAATAAGTTTGCAGCCTCTATGCATCTTGCCCCTCCCGTGTAACGATGGTAACCTTGATCCTTTTGGAAAATGAATCTGGAGCGATTTAGTACGAGGGGGATGAGGGATGGTGCCCCATCCCCCATCCCCTCGCATTCATTCCAGCCGGCGCTTATCCGTAGATTGCGGATAAGCGCTTTTGTTCATGGGTATACAGATTCACCACGAACGTCTCATATTGATTAATAAATTGCTATGCAAAGCCGGATGCCAGTCGCAGCGTTGTTTAGCTGACTGCGCCGATGACGGCTTCCTTGCCCTTGCCGGTCGGGACGTCCGTCACCATCGTCTCCACCGTCAACAGCAGGCTTGCGATGCTCGCCGCGTTCTCCAGCGCCGAACGCGTTACCTTCGCCGGGTCAACCACGCCCGCCTTCACAAGGTCGCAGTACTCGCCCGTCAGCGCGTTGAAGCCGTCGTTCGCGCCCTTCATCTCCTCGACCTCAGCCGCGACGACCGAGCCGTCAAGGCCGCTGTTCTCCACAATCGCCTTGATCGGGGAACGCAGCGCCTGCAGCACAATGTCGACGCCCAGCTTCTCGTCGCCCTTGGCCTTGCCGCGCACCGCCGTGACCGCCGCCGTGCTCTTGAGCAGCGCCGTACCACCGCCGGGGACGATGCCTTCCTGCGCCGCCGCGCGCGCCGCGTGCAGCGCGTCGTCAACACGGTCCTTCTTTTCTTTCATCGCTTCTTCGGTCGCCGCGCCGACGTTGATGATCGCCACGCCGCCGCTGAGTTTCGCCAGACGCTCCTGCATCTTCTCGCGGTCGTAGTCGGAGGTCGTCGTCTCAATGCGCTTCTTGAGCTGGGCGATGCGGTTGTTGATGTCCGCCTTCTTGCCCGCGCCTTCGACGATGGTGGTGTTCTCTTTCTCGACGGTGATGCTCTTGGCGCGGCCGAGCTGCTCCAGCTCCAGCGTTTCGAGCTTGATGCCGAGGTCTTCGGTGATCGCCTGTCCGCCGGTCAGGATCGCAATGTCCTCCAGCATTGCTTTGCGGCGCTCGCCGAAGCCCGGAGCCTTCACCGCGCAGACCTTCAGGGTGCCGCGCAGGCTGTTGACCACCAGTGCCGCGAGAACCTCGTTCTCGACCTCTTCGCAGACGATCAGCAGCGGCTTGCCCGACGCTGCGACCTTCTCCAAAACCGGCAGGAACTCGCGCAGGTTGCTGATCTTCTTCTCGAAGATCAAGACGTAAGCATCGCTGAGAACACAGGTCATCTTCGCGGGATCGTTGACGAAGTACGGGCTCTGGTAGCCCTTGTCGAACTGCATCCCTTCGACGATGTCCATCGTCGTCTCAACGGCCTTGGCTTCCTCGATCTGGATCACGCCGTCAGAGCCAACCTTGTCCATCGCGTCGGCAATGATCTTGCCGATCTCGGCGTCGTTGTTGGCGGAGATCATGGCCACGCTGGCGATGTCTTCCTTCTTTTTGCAGGGCTTGCTGATGGACTTGATGTTCGCCACCGCCGCCTCGACCGCCATGTCAATGCCGCGGCGGATTGCCATCGGGTCCGCGCCGGAGGCGACCATCTTCATGCCGGAAGCGAAGATCGCTTCGGCCAGAACCGTCGCGGTGGTGGTGCCGTCGCCGGCGGTGTCGGAGGTCTTGGAGGCAACCTCCTTGATCATCTGCGCGCCCATGTTTTCAAACGGGTCTTCGAGGGTGATCTGCTTGGCGACGCTCACGCCGTCCTTGGTGATGCCGGGGCCACCGAAGCCCTTCTGAAATACAACGTTATGACCGGTCGGGCCCATGGTGGACTTGACCGCCTTGGCGAGCTTATTGACGCCGGCCAGAACCTTCTGGCGTGCGTCTTCGCTGAACATCAACTGCTTGCCAGCCATCTTCTGTCTCCTCAAATGAATGCAGTCCGGAAAGAAAAACGCGCCTAAATCTTGGCGAGAATGTCGCTCTCGCGCATGATCAGGTACTCCTCGCCCTCGACCTTGACCTCGGTGCCGCTGTACTTGCCGAAGAGGACATGGTCGCCGACCTTGACATCCGGGGTCGCGCGCTTGCCGCTATCGAGGAGCTTGCCCGCGCCGACGGCAATGACCTCGCCCTCTTGCGGCTTTTCCTTGGCGGCGTCGGGCAGAATGATCCCGCCGGCGGTCTTCGCCTCGGCGGTCAGACGCTTCACCACAATCCGGTCGTCCAGGGGACGCAGGCTGACAGAACCCTTCTTGGCCATTTCTCTTTCTCCTTCGTTTTATATAAGCGTTGAAAAAATCAGCAAAACCAGTCAGTCCATTGGGCCGCTCTCCGTCCGGCGCATCTTACCGTAATGCGAACCGGGGATCGCGGCAGGCGCAGGATGCGTCCTGCGTCGTTTTTTACATATCGTCCATTTCGCCGCCCGCTGCGGGCGCGTCGTCATCCTTCTTCGGCGCTTCTGCGATCATGCACTCGGTGGTCAGCAGCAAACCCGCCACGGACGCCGCATTGCGCAGCGCGGTGGTCTCCACCTTCGCCGGGTCGATCACTCCGCCCTTGACCAAATCAATGTACTCGCCGGTCAGCGCGTTATAGCCTTCGTTGCCTTTGCCCTTCTTGACCTTCCGGACCACCACCGCGCCATCGACGCCGGCGTTCTCCGCGATCATGCGCAGGGGAGCTTCGACTGCCTTGCGGACGATCTCCATGCCCGTGGCCGCATCGCCCTTGAGCTTGAGGGTCGCCAGCGCGGGGTCAGCAGCGCGGATCAGCGCCACGCCGCCGCCGGGGACGATGCCGCTCTCGACCGCGCAGCGGGTTGCGTGCAGCGCGTCTTCAAAGCGGGCCTTCTTTTCCTTCATGTCGCTCTCAGTGGCCGCACCGACGTTGATCTGCGCGATTCCGCCGCAGAGTTTCGCCAGCCGTTCCTGCAGCTTTTCCTTGTCGTAGTCCGAGGTAGACTTGGCGATTTCGGCGCGGATCTGCTCGCAGCGGGCCTTGATTTCTTCGGTCTTGCCCTTGCCCTTGAGGATCGTGGTGTTCTCGGAGTCAACGGTGATCTTCTGCGCAAAGCCGAGGTCGGCCAGCGTGACCTTGTCGAGGGGGATGCCGAGGTCTTCCATGATCGCCTTGCCGCCGGTCAGAATCGCGAGATCCTGCAGCATCGCTTTGCGGCGGTCGCCGAAGCCGGGAGCCTTCACCGCGCAGACGTTCACCACGCCGCGCATCTTGTTGACCACTAGAGTCGCCAGCGCTTCGCCGTCGACATCTTCCGCCAGGATCAGCAGCGGTACGCTCTTCTTGCTGATCTCTTCCAGCAGCGGGACAAGGTCCTTGGCGTTGGAAATCTTCTTCTCGTAAATAAGGATATAGCACTTTTCGAGGATGGCGACCATGTCATCTTGATTGGTGCAGAAGTGCGGGCTGAGGTAGCCGCGGTCGAACTGCATGCCCTCAACGATATCCACGCTGGTTTCGGTGGACTTGCCTTCTTCGATGGTGATGACCCCGTCCTTGCCGACCTTCTCCATCGCGTCAGCGATGAGGTTGCCGATGGTGGCGTCGTTGTTGGCGGAGATGGTGGCAATGGCGGCGATGTCCTTTTTGTCCTTGACCGGGACGCTCATTTTGTCCACGCCCGCGCAGATGGCGGCGACGGCGGCATCAATGCCGGCCTTGAGATCCATGGGACTCGCGCCTGCGACTACATTCTTGGTGCCTTCAAGAAAAATAGCCTCGGCCAGAACCGTCGCGGTGGTGGTGCCGTCTCCGGCGAGGTCGCCGGTCTTCTTGGCCGCCTCCTTCACCAGTTGCGCACCCATGTTTTCGAACTTGTCGGTGAACTCGATCTCTTCGGCGACGCTCACGCCGTCCTTGGTGACGGTGGGACTGCCCCACGACTTGTCGAGTACCGCATTGCGACCGCGCGGGCCGAGGGTGGCCTTGACGGCGCGTGCGAGCTTAACCACGCCCTCCCGGACGCTGCTGCGGGCATCGGTGGAGAACTGCAACTTCTTGGCTGCCATTTACGTATCCTCCTGAAGGAACCTGTATGGAAACGAACTATGCTTGAATATCGATACTATGAAACCACGCGCCAGAAACGGCGAACTGCTAAGCCAAAATCGCAATAGCGATTAGCAATGTTTGTGCCAGATTCTGATTTATTGATTGTTTTGTTGGTTTGTTTTTCTTTCTTATTTGGGGGGTAAGTTGTAATCCTATATTTTATAAGTTGTTGTGCTGTTTCTATTTTAGTGCCATGAATCGATTGTTTTGATTTTTAATTGGGGCCAGTATCCATGGCGGAAAACAATTCTGTTTGCGTGTGTCATTATGACCCGATCCTGTGTTTGAAGTTTGGAGCACCGGGTCGGAATGCAATCTCCACTTGGTTACCGAGCCTTAAGACTAATGAGCCGACAGGTGGAAAGAAATCGTTTTCTCGGACGCTGCAAGTCCGAGGTCGCGGTTCTCTCACCGGCGTTGCAGGAGTTGTTGCTTGACGCGGTGACTTTGAAGCTGATCTCTCGTACACCGGCTGAACATCAGTTTAGCGGTGGAGCATGGCAAGGCGCGCCTGCATGGCGGTGAGCATCTGGCTCAGGCGGGTGAACTCCATCGCCACCTCGAAGGTGCTTACGTTGCTGCCTTCAACCCAAGTCGAGGTGAGGCAGCCAAATCCCGCATCACCGGGACAGCCGGCGGTTGCTTGGCCGCTGGCGTCGGTTTCCTTGAAGAACCCGGTGCCGAAGCTGGATGGCCCGTTGGGTGTGGTGAAGGTCAGTCCTGCTGGATTGATGAAGTTGTAGAGCTGAATGCGGCCACAGGTCTGCGTTTGGCCGTTTACGTCAATATACTGAACGTTTCCAGACGGGGTGATGCTGGGGTCGGTTGCTCCGGTGGGAATGCCGGTGATGGGCGGCTGAAGGGCATATCCGTCATTGGTCCGCAATTCGCCTTGGGAGTTAATGCGCAGTGTGCCGTCGCGGGAGTAGCCCCGCGTGCCGTCATCCAGCGTAACACAAAAAAAGCTGGTCGCATCATTCAACATGACGTCCGACCAGATGCCGGTTTGTTCGGCGCTGCCTCGGGTGAAGAGGCGCGTCATTCCCGCGATGCGGCCGTTGGCGCCGTGGTTCAGGCGGATGGCCTTGTAGCCGGGGGTGATGATGTTGAGCAGATTCTCCGCCAGCATCTCGTAGGCGGTTTGCAGCGCCTTGCAGTCTTCGAGGATGTTGCGCAACTCCTGATATGCGCCATCGGGCAGGCCAACCGTTCCCGCCAGCCGCAGCGCCTCGGTTTGGGTGCGCTCCAATGCAGTGAAGAACGCTTCCTGTCGCGTCTGCGCCGACGCCAATTCTTGCTGTTGCCGCATCAGGGCTCCGGCCGTCTGTGCGTCAGCGACGGTGACCGACAACGTGGGTTGCCCTGCCGGCTGCGCGGTGGCAGAGGCATTTGTCGGGGAGGTTCCGCCGGTTTCCGCTGCTCTTACCGGCGCTGCGGACGCCGTTGGCGTGGCGTAATGTTCCGGGGCGGAGGATGTGCGTTCCAGCCGCTGCGCCAACAATAACCCCACAATCAGCAACAGTAGAGCGGTTTGTACACTCCAGCGCAGCCAGCTTCCCCGTTCCGACATGATGCTCCCTCCCCCGTTGTATTTTTTACGGTAAAAGTTGATTGCTGCCCGCGATTATCCGGAAAACCGGTTGGCGGCGCAACGAAAATGCAAACCGCCCCGGACGGGGTGCGTCCGGGGCGGCAGGGTGGCAAGTGTTTATAGCGTATTGCGGGCGGGGATGTTCGGCTGTGTCCTGTAAATTAAATATAGAAGAGCTATTTTAACAACCAGTGAATATGAAACTACATGGGGCTACCCGCCCCATACCCCGGCAAACGCAGCGCGTTTGATCGCATTCTTTCGCAGGCGCAAATCGTGACGCACTTGAGAAATCGATTTAGGGGCACGGCTTAAAACGATTCTTGCCGGAACGTATCGACGGCGCGCTGGGCGGCGGCGCGCAGCATGGCGGCGTCGCCGGCTCCGATGCTGTCGGGCACAAAGTGAACCGCGCTGACCGGCTTCTCGTACAGAAAGGCAAACCACAGGCACGCCTGCATATACTCCCCGCGCAGGTTGAGGTGGATCGTGTCGCGCCGGAGGGTCAGCTCGCCGCTCTGTTCGTCCTTGCCCCACCAGAGCTTGCCGACGATGTCGCCTGCTTGCGCCGGCATATCCGGCCAGCGCAGGGTTGTCAGCAGCGCCGGGTCGTAGTTGACAAACCGCGTTGGCTCCGCTTCCCGCGCACACTGGACGCCGAAGCCGGTGGGGATGATCCGCAGCTTCATTTCCTGCGAGAGTTTGCGGTAGGCTTTGGTGAGGTCGGCATACATCGAGTCCTGCGTGACCGTCATTTCCTCGTCCGTGAGGGTCAGTCCTTCGGCGGCGGCGCGGCGGATGGCGTATTCGTCGTACTTCCATTTGCCTTGCGGGGCGAAGCGGCCGTCGTCGGCGCGGTAGGCCCAGGTCTGCTGGATGAGCAGCTCCGCCTGAGGGGCGTGCTGGCGGACGTAGGCGGCGATGTTGTTTGCGAAGGGCTGGTAGGTCTCGGGCCGCCAGCTCATGTGGCTGGCCTGCTGGATGGTGACGACGTCCCACGGCTGCTTGGCGAGAATTTCGCGCATCTTGAAGCGGTAGTCCTGATACATGCGGTACACCCCGTCCTTCTCCTCGCTCTGGATGTAGCTCCAGTGGCGGTGCAGCTCGCAGCCGCCGTGGTTGGCGCGCTCGAAGAGCAGTTGACATCCGGCCGACTCGACCACCGGCTGGAAGTAGGTGCTGAGGCTGTCGGTGAAGCTGTTACCGATGGTGAGAACCTTGAGGCTGTCGCGGGACATTGTGGGCTCCTTGCCAAAATTGGGTGAACGCAAACGAACCGGCGCTGTTGGCTTTCAGTATATCCGCCGCCGGCCGTGCGCCAAGAGTGCAGACGAAGCCGTCCGATATTTCACGATAAAAAACAGAGAATGGCGCACGTTGCGCGGGTGACGTTGCCATACCGCAGTGCATACCATCACGGGAAGCGTTTGATCGGGCGATCCGTCGGCTGGTTCTGGAATCGTCCGGCCGGTTTGTGTATAACCGTTTCTCTACGCGCGGGCGATTGCATAGCCTCGCAGCCAGAGGTATAGGAACGTATCGCCGCCGGATTTGGACGCGCCGGGAGAGGCATTCGTATTTGTTGTTCACTGCATTGGAGACGGGAATGGCGATTGGGCTGTTGATGCGCGGCGATGATGCGGGAATGTCGCGCAGCGCGAACCGGGCGATCCGGGAGGCGTGCGAGAAGGGAATTTGCCGGAATATATCGGTCCTTGCGCCGGCTCCGGAGTTGGAGGATGCGGCGCTCTGTCTGCGCGACCTGCCGGATGTGGCGTTCGGACTGCACGTGGACCTGACGGCGGAGTGGGACGTGCCGCATTGGGGGCCGCTGCTGCCGGCGCAACAGGTTCCGGCGCTGCTTGCTCCCGGCGGCGGATTTTATCAGGTTCCCAATCCGCTACACGATCATCACGCGCCGCTGGAGCAGATGATGGCGGAAATTGAGGCGCAACTGGCGCGGCTTCGCAAGGCGGGATTCCGGATCAGCTACATGGACGAGCATATGAACGTTGGTTGGGTCGGGGAACTCGCGGGAGCGCTGGCGGACATGGCGCGTCGGGAGGGGCTGGTTTTTCGCCCGCCGTTGCTGTCGTTGCCGGAGCTGCCGGCGGGCAGCGGGATTCGTCCCGGCGATCACGCTGGACATCTGGCGGCGCAGGTGCGGGGCTGTCCGGACGGTGATTATCTCGTAATCGGGCATCCGGCCTATGATGATGAGGAGATGCGGCGGGTGTGCCGGGAGCGGAACCCGGCCGGCGAGATCGCCCGCGACCGCGAGCAGCAGCGGCTGATGTTCACGCGCGCGGACGTGTTGGAGACGGTTACGGCGCGCGGCGCGCGGCTGCTGCGGTACGATCAGCTTTAGCGATGGGTTTGGATTGATGTGGCGGCCGGCTTCAGGGGCGCGCGGCGGCGGGGTGCAAACCGCGCGCAGGCAATCGCGGGGCGGCATACCGGCAGAGTGGGGCGCAGGATGAAACGGGTCTGGCTGTTGGCGCTGGGAATGTTCGTGTTCTGTACGGCGGCGTATCTGGTTGCGGATGCGCTGGGGTACGCCGACGAAGCGGTAGCGCGCGGCTGGCTGGAGGGGCTGCGCGGGAGCGCGGGCGGCCGGTGGTTGGCGGCGGGGGCGGTGGTGTTTTTGCTGCTGATTGACCTGCTGCTGCCGGTGCCGTCGTCGTTTGTCATGGTCTTTGCGGGCGTGGCGCTGGGCTGGTTCTGGGGCGGGCTGGCGAGTTTCGCCGGCTCCTACGGCGCATCGCTGATTGGCTTTCATGCTTGCCGGCGGTGGGGAGCGCGGGCGTTCGAGCGCTTGGTGGGGGCGGATGCAGAACGGGCTCGGGCGTGGTTTGAACGCAGCGGGGTATTGGCGGTGATCCTGAGCCGGTCGCTGCCGATGCTGACGGAAATCCTGTCGTGTCTGGCGGGACTGTCGAAGATGCGGGCTGGGTTGTTCTGGGCCGCGAGCGCGTGCGGGACGCTGCCGGTGTGTTTCCTGTACAGCATCGCCGGCAGCCGGGGCGAGAGCGGCGCGCCGTATTGGGCTGTTCTTGCCGCGATGGGCGTCCCGGCGCTGGCATGGCTGCTGACCCGATTCGTCCTGCGAAGAGGGCGGAAGATTTCAACAATAGTAGATAGTAGATAGGGCACGGGTTATTGCCAGCGCTCCATGCCTGCCGGCGGCTGATCGGTGCGGGTGAGCGGCACACCGTACGCCTCGAATACGCAGAGCAACTCCGCGTCGGTGATTTTGTCCGCGAGGCCGAGGAGGACAGGCAGGCCGTCTTTGCGCGGCTTACGCAAATACAACTGCAACACGCGCATCTGGCTTCCTTCAAACAACGCTTGTGCAATCTCAGCCCGCTCAATATCCTCCCAGTTCCACCGTTCGATAAAGCTCCCAAGTTGCCGCACTACGCGCATGTGAGTAAATATAATCTGCTTGGGAACAAACCAGTCGACGCACGTTAGGAACAGAAGCAGACCGGCGCTTACCAGTGGCAGGAGAGCGAGGCGCGTTTGCCAGTCGAAGTCTGCAAGCGTGCCTTTGCTCAACGCCTTGAGGACCCCGACTCCGACTAATAGCGAGAGAACCGCGCTCATGACAAGAACCGCCTTCAGGAAGCTCCATACCCCCTTATCGCCAAGATCACGCCGGCTCTGCGCCCGGCTGAACACCATCGGCTGATTCCATTTCACAAATGCAATCGCGAAATTTTTGTGCTTCCAACGGTTCCACGCATCGCGCAGCCGTCCGCGCGACGGCGGGTAATCCTCACGGATCGAGCGGATGTCTGTTGCGGGGCGATCGGCGCATTCAGGATTACTCACCATGCGTTCTCTCTGCTGGGCTGTGTGCAACAGGCGAGGTGCGCCATCGCCCTTGAACGATCCGATGCTCCCATACCCTTCGCTGCTGGTTATTCGATTACGCCCGGAAGGACGCGGCCTGGGCCGGCGGCGAGGTGCGCCGCGCAGACAGCCGCCACCTCCTCGCCCGACTCCGCCCGCAGATTCAGCGTCACCCGTCCGCCGCTCTGATGCGACGCGCCGGTGTAGCGCAGATAGAATTTTTGTTGCCGGAATAGAAGCGTTACCGCCCCGAAACGTCGCAAATCAAAGGCATTCTCCTCCACGACCGCTCCGACAATTCCGAGCCGTTCATCGGGAACCAGACCCAGAATTTTCGCGCCCGGCTCTTGCACCTCCTTTTGAGCCTGAGCGGTCTGCGCGGCCTCGGCGGCTTCGATCCGGGCGAGATACGTCCCCGCCAGCGCCCCGGCGGTCTGTCGGTAACGCTCGTCATGCGAACGGTCTGGGCGGCGGTCAGAGGTGCTGGCGTAGGGATTTTTTCCAGCGGAGGAGGGGCCTCTCGGTTGAATGCTGGCGACTTTGCGCGCCCCGGGGCGCGCCGGCAATGGCGCTGCGCGCGAGGATTTTTCTCCCGCAGCGGAGGCTTTCCTGTCGCTGGTCTTTGCGGGCGAATGATTGGGCATGTCCGCGCTACGTGTCTCCGGAGACGGTTTGGCGGAAGAGTGCGTGAGCGCGGGTCGGGGTGTGCCGATATTCGCGCCGACGTTATAGAGGCTCGCACTGGCGCGGCCGGTGGCGTAATGATCCTGTGGCGGGGCACCTTCTTCTTCATCGCGGTCAATGCCGGCGGTGGCCCAGTCCTGTCCGCGCTGAACGTAGCTGCGCGCCGGATTTCCGTCTCCCTTCTGGCTGGGGAGGCAGCGCTTGCCGCCCGGTTGCGGCAGGACAGGCGCTGGTTCCTCCGGCGCATCTTCCGGCGCTACGCCGTTGGTTTCTGTCTGTGGGCGACTGTGCTTGTGTACGGGGGGACATGCCTCACTCAGCCAGTCCTCGTCGCCCGCGATGTCGATGGCTGATTCAACGGCATCTTCCGTGTTCATCGCGTTGACCGCGCAGGCAGAAGCCTCTTTGAGCAGCCGCTTGCGCTCCGCGTCGATCTCCTTGAGCTCGTCGGCCGAGAGCTGCAACCGGTCGATGATCTTTTGCGCGGCTTGCAGCGGCGTTTCGTGCTCGCCCACCGCGACGCGCCAGCGGCCCCGGTCCAGCGGCGTGACCTTGCGGCGCAGAAGCTTGAGCTTGCGCATCCCCACCCCGCCCTTGCCCTCGGCGAAGCCGACGGAGAGCGCGTTGTCAATTCGGCCGATGTAGTTGATTCCGGCGGTCTGCGCCCGCGCCCGCAGACGCTGGTCGGCAAAAAGAGCTTGCACAGCGTCGGGGATCGCGCCGTACTTATCCCGCAGCAGCGCGGCGAGTCCGGCGAGCGCTTCCTCGTCGCACGCGGCGGAGAGCTTGCGGTAGATGTCGATCCGTTGCGCGTCAGCCGGGATGTATTCCGTCGGGAGAAAGGCGACCGTGCCGAGATCCAGCTCCACCGGCTCCAGCTCCGACACATCCTCGCCCTTGAGCTGCGCCACGGATTTTTCCAGCAACCGGCAGTACAGTTCAAACCCGATCAGGTTGATGTGCCCCGACTGTTCCGCGCCGAGGATGTTGCCCGCGCCGCGGATTTCGAGGTCGCGCATCGCCAGCCGGAAGCCCGCGCCCAGTTCGGAGTATTCCTTCAGCGCCAGCAGCCGTTTCTGCGCGATGGGGCTGACCGGCCGTTTGGCGGGAATCAGAAAATACGCATAGGCCTTGTGCTTGTAGCGTCCCACGCGCCCGCGTAACTGGTGCAGCGCGCCGAGGCCGAAGTGTTCGGCATTGTTGACGAAGAGCGTGTTGACGCTGGGCATATCCACGCCGGACTCGATGATCGTGGTACAGACAAGGACATCGAGCTTGCGCATCAGAAACCGCGACATGACTCCGTACAATTCTTTTTCCTGCATCTGGCCGTGCGCGACCCCGAAGCGCGCCTCCGGCACCAGCGTCGCCAGCTCGCCCGCGATGTGGTGGATGTTGTGGACCCGGTTGTGCAGGAAGAAGACCTGCCCGCCGCGCGCCAGTTCGCGCAAGATCGCCCGCCGGATCAGCTCCTCGTTGTACCCCACGACCTCGGTGCGGATTGACTGCCGCTCGGTTGGGGGCGTGGTGAGGTTGGAGATATCGCGCAGGCCCAGCAGCGCCATGTTGAGCGTGCGCGGGATCGGGGTCGCGCTCATGCTGAGGACATCCACGCTGACGCGCATCTGTTTCAGTCGCTCCTTCTGCTCGACGCCGAAGCGCTGTTCCTCGTCCACCACCACCAGCCCCAGATCGCGAAACTTCACATCCTGCGAGAGAATGCGGTGCGTGCCGATCAGGATGTCCACCCCGCCGGTTTCGGTGCGGTCGACGATGGTGCGCGTTTCCTCCGGGCTGCGAAAGCGCGAGAGGCAGGCGACGGTGACCGGGTAGTCGGCCATGCGCTCGCGGAAGGACCGGCAGTGCTGCTCTGCCAGAATTGTCGTCGGCACCAGCACCGCCACCTGCTTGCCGGAGTTGACGACCTTAAAGGCCGCTCGCATTGCGACCTCGGTTTTGCCGAAGCCCACGTCGCCGCAGAGCAGCCGGTCCATCGGAGAGGGGCGGGTCTGATCGTTCTTGATGTCCGCAACGGCCGAGAGCTGGTCGGGTGTTTCTTCATATGGAAAGGCGGCTTCGAATTCGCGCAACATGTCGTCGTCGGGCGGGAAGGCGATGCCCGGCAGCGCCGAACGCGCCGCCTGCAGCCGCAGCAGATCCGCCGCAATGTCTTTCGCCGCCGCTGCCGCCGCCTGCTTGCGCCGCTGCCAGGCGCCGCTGCCGAGTTTTGAAAGCGTGGGCCGGCCCTCGCTGCCGCCGATGTAGCGTTGCACCAGTTCGATGTGCGAGAGAGGGACGTAGATGCGCGCGTCTTCAGCAAAGCGCAGACAGAGGTAATCGGCCTGCGTTCCGCCGTTGTTGATGGTCTGAATGCCGTCAAACAGCGCAATGCCATGCGCCAGATGTACGACGTAATCGCCGGGGCGCAGATCAGTGAAGTCCGCCAGCGGCGCGCCGCTATTACGTTTTTTTGCGGGTCGGCGGAGCGTGACGCGGCCGAGAATGTCCTGATCGCTGGTGAAGGCGCGGCGCAGGGGGCGGGCGTGAAAGCCCTTGCTGAGCGTTCCCAGCCGCAGTTCCAGCCGTCCTGCCAGCCCGCCGCCTTCCTCGCGCAGCAGTTCCTCAAAACGCGCGCGTTCGGCGGTGTTGGTGCAGAAAACCGTCAGCCGCTCACCCGCCGCGTCCAGCGCCCGCAGTTCTGAGAATGCCGTCTCCAGCCCGCCCGTGACGCGCTCCATGCTCCGGCAGTCGCAATCGATGCCGCAGGCCGTTCGCGCCAGCAGAGGAAGCTCCTCACGCCAGTCGTCGCCCACAAGGTCGGGTACGATCAGAACGCGAAACGCCTCCAGTCCTGCCATCGCGCGGTCGAATTCAAACAGCGGCGAGCCGGGCGCGAAGCCGGAGTGGTACAGCTCCGCCGCGTGCCGCAGCCGTTGCGGGCAGACAAGCATGACCAGTGCGTTTTCCGGCAGATATGACAGCAGCCGCACGCGTTCCTTGCGGTCATAGGCTTCGCGGAAGGAATCGCGGTTGATGTCGATGAGCGTCACCTCAAACGTCACCGGCGCATCGCTGCGCTGGGTGCCGGGATCGAAGAAACGGACGGTTTCGATCTCGTCGCCAAAAAACTCGATGCGCACCGGACGGTCGGAGAAGAAGGGGAAGACGTCGAGGATACCGCCCCGGCGCGCGAATTGTCCCGGCGCATCCACCTCCTCGGTCGCTTCAAAGCCCGCGTCGCTCAGACGCACCAGCAGCGACTCCGGCGAAATTTCCAGACCGGCGCCGACGCTGAGGCGCGCGCCATTTAAAAAGTCGGACGGCAACGCGGGCTGCAGGAGGGCCGAAGCACTGATGCTGACGATGCCGCTGCCGCAGGCGAGTTGGCGCAGCGCATTGATTTGATCCTTGGCGAGATCGATGTCGGGCTGGTCGGTTTCGCCGGGCAGAATGTCCCAGCCAGGGTAGACGATCCCGCCGGAGCCGAAGACGCGCAGATCGGCAATCAGCCCGTCGGCATCCTCCGGTTCGGGCAGAATCGCCAGCACCGGCCCTTCGAAAGCGAGGTCGGCGAGAAATTTGGCGGGTGCGGAAGCGGGGAGATTGCACAACTCCAAGACGCTGCTGGCGCGAGAGCGCAAAAGCCCGGCCGCCTCCGCTGCCGACGGCAGGGGGGGGAAGGCGTTCGTGTTTGGACTCTCGCCGGTCGCCATGTTTTTCCAATACCAAACCGCACGCCAGCAGACGAGCCGGGCGTGCGTTATGAGGAAGAAACGATTATACACGTAGCGTCAGGAATCGCAATGGATTTCAGAATAGGCCATCCGCGTCTGCGCGTGTGGCGCTATTTGAATTCGAAAACTCCGATACTAAAAAAGCAGGCGGTGGGCGTGTGAGAAATGGCTGCGGTACCAGCCGGCGAAACGGCGGATCTCCACGCCCTCGCCGATGGAGTCGATGATGTGCTCGCGGTCGATGTAGATGGCCACGTGCGACACCCGCCGGTTGTCCTTCTCGCGGATGTAAAGCAGGTCCGCCGGCCGCAGATCTTCGATGTTGTCGATGCGCTCGTAACGCGGCTGCGCGAATCCCCGGCGCGGCTCGCCCTCGGCTTGTTTGTTGATGTCGCTGTTGAGGATGATACCGAAGCCGAAGTTGTAGACCCAGGCGGTAAAATTGCTGCAATCAAGGCCGGGGCCGGTTTGCCCCTTGGCGTTGGGAACCTCCGGGCTGAAGGCGGGGATGTGGTGATGGCGGTAGGGCAGGCCCAGATACAACTCCGCCACCGCAATCAGCCGGTCGCGCTTCCATTGCAGGATGTCAACGTCTTCCGGCAGCTCGCGGATCAGATGCTCGACGCCGGGATAGGGGCGGGGCATCGGCCCCCACCCGTCGCCACGTTCGGAACGGTACCACTCAAAACGCGGCGTTTCGGTTTGCGGCAAGCTGGAGCGGTGGTGATAATCCGGCAGCAGAAGCGCGCGGTATTCCGCCGGTTCTCCGGTGCGTCCAGTTGCGGCTGATATCATGGCAAATAGAAATATAAGCGTCATTATGGCACAAAGACGGCGCTGTGGCATTCTGTTTCTCCCGGTAAAACCCGGCGGTTCCGGTTCAGGGTGTCTGACGGCTGAATTCGCGCGGGGTGAGGCCGGTCTGCTTTTTGAACTGGCGCGAGAAGTAGTTGCTGTCGTTGAAGCCGACGGCATACGCGATATCCGTGATCGTCCGGTCGGTATCGCGCAAAAGCGGCATCGCCTTTTGAATGCGCACATGCAGCAGGTACTCCAGCGGGGGCATTCCAAAGGCTTCGCGGAAGCTCTTGATCAGGTGCGGTTTCGAGAGACTGGCGGCTGCGGCCATCTGCTGCAGATCCAGCGGCTCGGTGTACTCCTGTTCGATCAGCCGCAGCGCTTGCGCCAATCGGGTCAGCAGCTTGCGGGCCGGAACCTTCCGGCCTGCCCCGAACGATCGGGAAAAAAATACCACCAACTCCTGAAACAACGTCAACGCCATGAACAGGTGGCCTTCCGGACGCGCGGATAATTCCTCCCAAAGCCGGTCAAGGAGTATGCGGGCACGTTCCAGTTCCGCTGCATCCAGAAGCAACCGTCCCTTTCCCTGCTGGCTCTCGCGCAGTTGCGGCTCCAGCCGGAAGAGGGCTCCGAAGCCGGGCATTGCGTTCAGGTGCGGGTCGCTCAGGAACGGAACTTTGTCCTGCCAGTAGCAGAGATTGCTGAGAACCAGATGGTCGGTCGCGCAGTAGTAGTGTTCCCCGCCGGGCGGAATCAGGAATACATTGCCGGCAACTACCGGGTAGGAGGCGGTCGGCGTCCAGTGTTCTCCGCTGCCGGCCAGTACGATCACCAGTTCGGTGAAGCGGTGGTGATGCTGTCGCATCGTCTCTTGCGGATGTCCGTGCATCAGCCGGAACGGAAGATCTGCCGGCAGTCCGTGCGGACTGTCGGGCAACTCCAGAAAGGTGTCGTTCTCCGTTACGAACGTAAGTGTCTGCTTCATCGCGGCGGCCATTCTATGAATACGGACGGAATGCTTCAGCGTTGATTATCGCGCAATTGCGCCGCGCGCGCAAGTCCGGCTGGCTCCGGTCTTGTACGGAGAGAGGTCTGCCGTATACTCGGTGCCGGTGAATGAGCCTGGTGTCGGCGGTCGACTTGTGTTGGAGACGATGTATGGATCCGATCCTGAGCAAGAAGCTGGAGCTTGTGCAGAACCGGCTGCGTGAACTCGGCTCCGCACTGGTGGCGTATTCCGGTGGCGTGGACAGCGCGCTTCTGGCGGCGGTCGCCGCGCGTACCCTTGGCGACAACGCCGTGGCCGTCACTGCCTGCTCGGAAACCTACCCGCAGTGGGAACGCGACGAGGCGGTCGCCTTCGCCAAGAAATTCGGCATCCGGCATCAGCTTCTGGAAACTTCCGAGCTGGAAATTCCGGGGTTTCGTGAAAATCCACCCCGCCGCTGCTATCACTGTAAATCCGAACTCTGCGAGAAGCTCGTCGCGCTGGCCGGGCGGCTGGGGCTGGCGGCGGTTCTTGATGGCACCAATGCCGACGACCCCGGCGATTATCGTCCGGGCCGGGAGGCGGCGCACGAACAGGGGGTCTTGTCGCCGCTTCTGGAGGCCGGTTTGAACAAGAACGAAATCCGCGAACTCTCCCGTGCGTGGGGCCTGCCGACGGCGGAAAAGCCGAGCTTCGCCTGTCTCGCCAGCCGGATTCCCTTCGGCGAACCGATCACGGCCGAAAAACTCCGGCAGATCGGGCAGGCGGAAGACCTGTTGCGTCGGCTGGGACTTCGCCAATTCCGGGTGCGGCACCACGGCGAGGTCGCACGCATCGAAGTCGAACCTGCCGACGAAGCAAAGATTCTCATGGAACATCGGGGGGGAATCACTAAAGCATTACACACCCTCGGCTTTCGTTACATCACGCTCGATCTCGAAGGCTACCGCACCGGCAGCCTCAACCCGCAATGAGGGTTTCCGTGGCAGAAGTCGCGCTTTATTGAACGATAGCTCATTGCATTTTTCCTACGAAGCCGTATATTATTCACTAAATTTATACTGATTGCCCGGATGCGGCGGTTTGAGCAGGCGGGTTATGAGCGTAGAGCGATATTGAGGATTGTGTACTGCGTAAGCGGAGGAACGCCGGAATTTCTGGCGGGAGGCCGCCCGCAACTGGTTTGCAGGTTTGTTTTTCTTCAGGAGACGTACATGAATTACACGCATGAAGTCGAACACATGTGCTGCGTGAGCCGGGGGCCCAAGAACGGACCCGCGCCCATCCCGCAGGAAGGCAAGTGGACCGAGGCCAAGAAAATCGAGGACATCTCCGGCTTCACGCACGGCGTGGGTTGGTGCGCGCCCCAGCAGGGTGCCTGCAAACTCACCCTCAACGTCAAGAACGGCGTGATCGTCGAAGCCCTCGTCGAAACCATCGGCTGCACCGGCATGACCCACTCCGCCGCAATGGCCGCCGAAATTCTGCCCAACAAAACGATTCTGGAAGCGATGAACACCGACCTCGTCTGCGACGCGATCAACACCGCGATGCGCGAGTTGTTTTTGCAGATCGTCTACGGCCGCAGCCAGTCCGCCTTCTCCGAGGACGGCCTGCCCGTGGGCGCGGCGCTTGAGGACCTCGGCAAGGGCCTGTGCAGCGTGACCGGTACCATGTACGGCACCAGCGCCAAGGGCACCCGGTATCTGGAAATGGCCGAAGGCTATGTCGTGGAGCTGGGCCTCGATGAGAACAACGAGATCATCGGCTACAAGTTCGTCAAGACCGGCGTGATGCTCAAGAACATCTTCGAGAAGGGGATGGAGCCGGGCGAAGCGCTGAAGAAGGCCACCGGCACCTACGGCCGCTTCGCGGACGCCAAGAAGGTCATCAACCCGCGGCAGGAATAAGGACTTTCTTTTCACTCACGCTACTTGCCGGCCCTGTGCGCCTTTCGCGCGCGGCCGGTCACAGGAGAAAACAATGGCATTGTTCGAGAGTTACGAACGCCGGGTCAAGCAGATCACGGCGCTGATCAGCAAGGACGGCATCGCGTCCGTCGAGGACTGCGACAAGATTTGCAAGGACAAGGGCGTTGATGTCATCAAGCTGGTAAAAGAAATCCAGCCCATCGCCTTCGAGAACGCCGGCTGGGCTTACGCCGTCGGCGCGGCCGTCGCCATCAAGCGCGGCGTGACCAAGGCCAGCGAGGTCGCCAAGGTGCTGGGCGAGGGTCTGCAGAGCTTCTGCATTCCCGGCTCGGTCGCGGACGACCGCAAGGTCGGCATCGGCCACGGCAATCTGGCCTCGATGCTGCTGCTGGACGAAACCAAGTGTTTCGCGTTCTGCGCGGGCCACGAATCCTTCGCGGCCGCGGAAGGCGCGATCGGTCTGGCGCGTTCGGCCAACAAAGCCCGCAAGACTCCGCTGAAGGTCATCCTCAACGGCCTCGGCAAGGACGCGGCGCACATCATCAGCCGCATCAACGGCTTTACCCATGTGCAGACGAAGTTCGACTACTTCACCAGCGAACTGAAGGTGGTCTGGGAAAAGCCCTACTCCACCGGCGAGCGCGCGAAGGTGCTCTGCTACGGCGCCGATGACGTCCGCGAGGGTGTGGCGATCATGTGGAAGGAAAGCGTGGATGTGGCGATCACGGGCAACAGCACCAACCCGACGCGCTTCCAGCACCCGGTGATGGCGACCTACAAGAAGGAGCGCATCGAGCAGGGCAAGAAGTTCTTCTCGGTGGCTTCCGGCGGCGGCACGGGTCGTACCCTGCACCCGGACAACATGGCGGCCGGCCCGGCTTCTTACGGCATGACCGACACGATGGGCCGTATGCACTCCGATGCGCAGTTCGCGGGATCGTCCTCGGTCCCGGCGCACGTGGAGATGATGGGCCTGATTGGCATGGGCAACAACCCGATGGTGGGCGCGTCGGTGGCCGTAGCCGTGGCGATCGAGCAAGCCAGCAAATAAGCAACCGCAGCAACCCGCGCGGGCAGCGTTCCGTCCGGGTAATGCGAGCACCTCAACCGCCACACTCCGCAAGGGGCGTGGCGGTTTTTCGTTTCAGCCCGGATTCGGCACGGATATAATCACGGTGGGAAGAGAATATCCGTTTGAGGAAGCGCCGGGGCAAAAGGGGGAAAACGGTGTATTGGCTTGTCACTGGTTTGGTTCTGTTGTGCTGGGCAAATCTTTGGGCGGCGGATGAGGAAGCGAAGAAACCGGCTTCCGACGTCCCATATGAAATTATCCAACGCCCGATGACAGCCGACGAGCGCCAAAAATACGGCATTTTCGACACGGAAGCGGGTTATATGAATTTTCTGACGCTCCCGGGCAATCCGGAACGATATGACCTTCCGCCAGCGAGACGGAGCATTTCGTTGCCGGTGGACATGGGGCTTTCACGCAAAGGATTTTCACTTCGGAAGCTGGGCGAGAGGGGGGTGTTGCTGCTGGCGCAATGGGAAACCGATGACCGAAGCGCAGAACATTGTGATGTGATCGGCGTTATGATTTTCCAGAAAGACACACAGAGCATGAACCGCTATCACCTGCTTCTGCAGAACCATGTGCCGGGCGGCTGGTACTCCTCCGGACACCCGGCTTGGTATAGCTTCCGGGCCAATGTAGAAGTCCGTTATCTGGAAGGCTGCAACATTCTTCTCATCAGCCATGCTCGGCACCACTATGACTATACCGACGAAACTGCGCCTTTCGCGGAGGCGACCGACGAAGGCGAAGAATTCGGAGGGACCGCTGGGGCGGAATACGCCAGCAGCGTGACAGAAACCACCATTTTCCAATTCTCGGTACAGCCGGGCAAACTCGTTCCGGTTTCGGCAACATCTTTAATCGATACCAAAAAGAATGGCGCAACGCTTGAGGAGCTGAACCGCTATCTCGCCAAATGCAAGCGTCCGGCAGTCAAGGACGGTTTTCACGGCTTTCCGCACGTCCTGAAGATCCAGACGCCGTTCACCTTCACGCCGCATGGCTACCTTGAAGCTCGCCAGTTTCGTCATCTCAAGGAAGAGTCCGAAAAAAACGAGGGCGGCGGAGGCGGTGCACAATGACCTGCCGGACAGGAAACGGCGACTATCTGGAAGGCGAGGGTCTTCCGGCTTTTACCAAAGAATTCCGGGGTTTTCCGGTTGTCGTTCTGCGGGAAAATGAATTTGAATTTTCCCCGGCGGACGTTTGGGAATTGATGTCTGAGCGAATGAAGAACGAATGAACATACGCAAGGGGCTACATCTGGGAAACCGGATCGACATCGATGACGACCCGCACACCGGCCTTTGCGCCACCGACGATGTCTTTTTCCACGGCTGTCAGCATGGTGGCGATCTCCTGCGGCGCACGGGCCTTGATGAGCAGATGATAACGATATTCGTCCTGCAGCTTCGGCAAGGGGCAGGCGTTGGGCCCCATGATCATCATCGGGCGGGGCGCGGCTTTTTTGAGCAAACCTGCCAGCTCCGCCAGCCGCGTCTTGACGGCCGCCTCGTCGGTGCCGCGCGCCACAATCCGGGCCAGTCGTCCGAACGGGGGATAGCCCAGAGGCTTGCGGACGGCCAGCTCTCGCTCTGCGAAGCCGCCAAAATCCTGCGCCAGCGCGTACTGGATCGCGTAATGTTCGGGCTGAAAGGCCTGAATTACCGCTACGCCGGGGTTCTCGCCGCGTCCCGCCCGGCCGACGACCTGCGTTACAAGCTGAAATGTCCGCTCCGCAGCCCGGAAGTCCGGCAGATTGATCGCGCTGTCGGCCGATAGTACCCCCACCAGCGTGACGTTGGGGAAGTCAAAGCCCTTCGTGACCATCTGCGTACCGAGCAGAACATCGAACTCGCCGCGTGCAAAGGAGGCCAGCGCGCTGGCGTGCGAGTCACGCCGGGTCATGGTGTCGGAGTCCATGCGCAACAAGCGCGCATCGGGGACGCGCTCGCGCAGGATTTCCTCCACCCGCTCGGTGCCGGTGCCGGAGAAACGCAGGTTGCGCGAAGAGCAGGCCGAGCATTCCTGCGGCGGCTGCATCGAAAAGTCGCAGTAGTGGCAACGCAGCAGATTGTCGCGCCGGTGAAAGGTCAGCGCGACCTCGCAGTGAGGGCACTGCACCGGTTCCCCGCAGCTTAGGCATGAGATGAAGGTGTTGAAACCGCGCCGGTTGAGGAACAGAATCGCCTGTCGCCCGTGATGCAGGCAGTTTGCCAGCTCCTGCTCCAGCGCCCGCGAGAACAGGACGATTTTCTTCTGTTCCGCGCACTCTTCGCGCATGTCCACTACCCGTGTTTGCGGCGGACGCGCCCCGCCGGGACGTTGTGTGAGCGTCAGCAGTCGGTATTTGCCGCTTTGCGCATTCTGCCAGCTTTCCAAAGACGGCGTCGCCGACCCCAGCAGCACCACCGCCTGCTCATGCACTGCCCGCATGACCGCAAGGTCGCGCCCTTGGTAGCGCGGATCGCTCTCCTGCTTGAAGGTGTGTTCGTGCTCCTCGTCAACAATAATCAGGCCGAGATCCGGCAGGGGGGAGAATACCGCCGAACGGGCTCCCACTACCACCTTCGCCTCGCCCCGCCGGAGCTTTCGCCATGCCTCGGCACGCTCGCCGTCGGACATGTTCGAGTGCAGCGTCACCACCGCGCCCGCCACATGCTGAAAACGCCCCACCGTCTGTGGCGTGAGGCTGATTTCCGGGACCAGCACCAGCACCGTCCGCCCCTGCGAAAGTGCATGCGTCATGGCGCGCAGATAGACCTCGGTCTTGCCGCTGCCGGTAATTCCATAGAGTAAAAACGACGCATAGGCCCGCGCGTCCAGAGCTTCCCGCAGCTTCGCCAGAGCGGTTTCTTGCTCGGGGGTCAGAATTACGTCCCGGAATTTTTGCGGCAGCTCGGTACGGACCGGCGCATTCGCCCGTTCGTCGATGCGCAACAAGCCCTTCTTCTCCAGTGCGCGTAGTGTGGTATGTGCCGCGCCGGTCTCGGCCAGCACCTGCGCCGCCAGCACCTCCGGTACGCCTTCTTCCTGCAACTTCAGCAAGGCCGCGAGCACGGCCTCCTGCTTCGCGGCCGACTTTGGCAGGAAGGTGCGCTCTAAATCGATTTCCTCCGGGGATTTCGCCAGAGAGGCATATAGCACCGTTTCCATCCGCGCCCCCTTACGGACCGCCGACGGCACCGATGCTGCCAGCACCATTCCCCACCCCGTGTGATAATACCCCGCCGCCCAGCGCGTCAGGCGCAGCAGCTCAGGCAGAACGATCTCGCCCTCAGGTCCGGCCTCAAGGATGTCCTTGCAGCGCGCGGGATCGATCGGGCAGGTATCCGATATTTCAACGCAAAAGCCGCGGATGCGCCGGGGGCCGAACGGCGCCACCACCCGGCTGCCCGGCAATACGCGCCCCACCAGATGCTCCGGCACCCGGTAGTGATAGACCTCCGTCAGTGGCGCTTCCACCGCAATCGCCGCGTATTGCGTCATATGCCGTCCTTCGCGTGAAACGCGGGATACCGTAAATGCCAAAGGTCACGTACGGCCGGCACGAATCTCTGGTACCGCGTGAAGCCGTGCGACCTGCGTGCGCATCCATCTTTTTCAGTCGCTGGTTATTTTAAGCGCCAGCCCGATCAACACAACCAGTAAAAGAGCGTCCAGCCGGTTTTTCGTGCCGGTCTTGTCCACGGAAGCTATTTCGTTATAATAATGAGCTACTGGAGGACCGCGCAATCGCTGGTTTTCGTTTGCCCAGCCCGCCGTTGTCTGCAACAGGGAGCGCCCCAATGACCGCCGTACTTGCCATTGACACCTCATCCAGCCTCGGCGGCGTCGCTGTCTGCCGCGCGGATCAGATTCTGTTTCATCGTTCTCTCGGCGAAGGGCTGCGGCATGGCAGGCTCCTGATTCCGGCCGTCGATGAGGCGCTCAAGGGCGCCGGTTTGCGTCTGGCGGATATTGATGCGATCGCCTGCGGCATCGGCCCAGGCAGCTATACCGGCACTCGCGTCGGGGTGATGACGGCCAAGGCGCTGGCTTTCGGCGCGAATAAGCCCTGCATTCCCGTCTCCAGCCTTGCCGCCCTTGCGCTCGGTCTGCGCGGACGCGCGGATTGCATCATTCCGGCGCAGGACGCACGCCGGGATGAGATCTACACCGCGGTTTATCGCTTTGCTCCGACCGGGTTGCCGCAACCGGTCCGGTCGGACGTCGCACTTTCGCCGGAAGAGACGGCGAAGCTGCTGGAACTGGCCGGCGGCGGGAAATGCCTCTTTGCCGGTTCGGCGCTGGAGAAATACCCCGAGGTCTTTTCTCCCTTGCAAGGGCGGGCGGAGTTTCTTCCGCAGGGCCCGGCGAACCTCGCGGAAGCGGTGGGGCTGCTGGCGTGCGCGGGTGGAATCGCCTCCATCGATGCCGTGCAGATGGAGCCGCTCTATATGCGCCGCGACGATGCGCCCTGCACTTTTGAACGTTTTATGAATTAAGACAATGGGAAACAACGTGCAGACAGGGGAGACGACAGTTTGCATCGAACCCGTTGAGGCATGATTTGGATATCCCGGCGGGTTGCAGTGGCATTTATATTTGGATTCGATCTGCTTCGCGCAGATGAATTTTGAATTGCGGTAGCCGAATCGTCAGCCCGGCGACGGAATGTTGTTGCGGCTGTTTGTCAGGAGCGTTTGCGTTATCATGCCCGAACCGGAAGTGCGCGATGAGATGTTTCGCTGGTACCACAGTTATGTTTATTCCTTCGCTCATGACGGGGTGCTGTTGCCAGCGATGAAAAAGCTCAAGTATGAGCACAGTCAGCGTGTGGCGGCGGTCGCGAAGACGTTGGCGGAAGAGTCCCGCTGGCCGGTGCGCGAGGTCATCCTTGCGGAGTTGTGCGGACTGTACCATGACCTTGGCCGTTACAAGCAATACCGCGAATTTAAGACCTTTCAGGATCACAAATCGATTAATCACGCCGTGTGCGGCTGCGCGGTGATGGAGGAAACCGGTTGTTTGAACCTGCTGGACGGGCGGGAACGGCGGATTGTATATGAGGCTACCCTGCTGCACAACCGCAAGCAATTGCCGCAAGAGCTGGAACCGGAGATTGAACGATTTGCCCAACTTGTGCGCGATGCGGACAAGCTTGATATTTTCTATGTCATCTACGACGCCATTACCAGTAACAAGCTCCAGGATTATCCGGAAATTACGCACGACGTGGACCTCACTGCCCCTCCCAGCGACCTCGTGATCGAAGCCGCTTGGCGGCGGGGCGGCATCCAATATTCCGACGCCCGCGCCCTGTCGGATTTCCTGCTCATCCAGATGCAGTGGGCGTTTGAATTGTATCTGCCCGTCAGTTGCCGGATGATGCATGAGCAGCAGATTGTCCCAAAGATTCGCAGCCTGCTGCCGGCAGACACCCGGATCGACGAAATTGCTCAGGCAGCGACCACATATCTGCTGCAGCGCGTGCGCGAAAATGTCTGAGGCTTGTCGCGCAATGCAAAGCCCCCGCTGTTTCTGCGGGGGCTTCTTCATTCTCCCATTCAATCATTCAGCAGGCAAATCAGTGCCACCGGTTTATCCTGCAACCGCGTCAGCACCACCAGCCGTGATTGTTTGCCTGCTACCTTCAGCCTCCGGCGCAATACCTCCAGATCAACCGAAACGCCGCGTTTTTTCAGAGAAAGATTCCCTGCCTCCCGGGTGCGCAGCCGCTGCTTGAGCGTTCGTTCATCATACGGCAACCACTCTTCCACCCGCCAACCGCGGGCAAACGCGAAATCGGGCGTCGGCGGCTGCTCGCCGGTCAGGAAGGCGATCTGCGGATTCAGCAGGTGTGCCTGCAGCATCCCGCCTGCTTTTTGCACCAGTCCGGCCCGGATCACCGCCGGATCCGGTTCGTATAGCCATGTCCCGACCGTGCCGCAACCGATGTCCGGATTTTCTCCCGCAAGTTGCGCACCCGCAGGAAATACCGTTGCCATGCAGCCCTGACCGATGCGCAGACGCCCGAACCAGCATGCCGCTTCGCGCAGTTCTCCGGCGACAGAAATAAACTCAACCTCGCAATTATCCGGCAAAACGCTCTGATCTACCCCCGGCCCCAACTTGGCGCATCCCGCCGGAATCACCCTCTGCCACCGCAAGATTTCGGAAAGGGGCGGCTGGCATTCACGCGGGTCAAAAATTCGCTCGCCATCCTCCGTGCGCCGCGCCGGGTCAATGAAGAATGCGTCCGCTCCCAAGCTTCCCGGCTCCAACGCCGTTACATCCGCTTGGCGCAACGTCAGTTGCCCTTCCCGGCCGTACACGCGCAAATTAGCCGCCGCCATCAGCAACCGTTGCGCATCCCGGTCCACGGCCAGCACCTTGCAATGCTCGGAGAGGGCAATGGCATCTCCTCCCGCTCCGCAGCAAAGATCCGCCACGCATAGAATGCCACTGGCGGCATACCGCCGGGCGCGGTGCGACGACACCACCTCCGACGAAGCCTGCTCCAGAGCGCTGCGGGTGAAAAACATCGCGGACGCGCGGGAAAACTTTCCGGCGGCTTTGCTGCGTAATTGCGCGGTCAGGGTCAGCAGGGCGGCGCGGGAAGGGGTTGTGCGCGTTCGCAGTTCGCGTGCCAGCGCAAAGTCCGTCAATCCGCAGACGGCTATCCATTCCAGCAGGGCATGGCCGTCTGGGGAGAGGACAAACTCCCAGTCTTCAAGCGTATCCTCGGACATAAGTCGGCTCCGGTGACGGGGTCGGCAGGGCAGCAGCGACAGGATATGACAGCGGCACAGCCCCGGAGTTCAGCGTCCCGGACGGTTTCGGATGGCGCGGGCGGGGGGAATGCGCGGCGTAAGCTTGCGCAACTGAATGCCGAAATGCTGGTTGACGATCACGACCTCGCCCTCGGCGAATTTGGTGTTGCCGGCGCAGACATCAAGAAACTCGCCGGCGAACTTGCGAAATTCGATGATCGAGCCCGGCGCGAGTTCTTTGACGCTCTCCACCCGTTTTTTCGTGGTGGCGAGGACCACTACGACTGGCACAGGCAGGCGCAAGGCTATGTGCTCGTTGCGATGGCGCGGCTGCGCCGCTTTTCCGGCGAGCTTGAGCGCTCCGGCAATATCTGCATCGCTGGCCCGGTTATCGGTCGCCAGTTCGACGGTTTTCCCCGTGCAGGAGACGCTCATCAGCAGCCGAACCGTAACCGGAGACAGTCCTTCAATCGTAAGTTGCCCGCCCTGACAGAGCAAATCCTCGCTGCCCAGCTCCGCTTCAGGCGGCGTCTGGCTGAAGTCCACTACGCGCGTCTTTTCGACCTTCAGGTCGATCTTGCCTCCGGCGGCAGGCAGGCCGCGCAGCACCTGCGCCCCCTGCTGCACCAGCGTGCTGGCAAGCTCGGAAAAGGCGTCCATGGCATCCGCCTCGAGCGTCGTATGCTCCAGATCGGGCGGCGTTCCCATTGCCAGCGCGAGAAAGTATGCAATCACCCCCTTGGCTCCCGCCTCGGGAATCAGGATGTGAAAGTAGCCCTCCCGATCGCCCTGCCAACTGACGGTCAGCTCAATGGCTTTTCCTTCCTCGCCCTCCAGAAAATCCGCCGGGGAGGTGTACTTGCAGGAATTCGGCTGGAAGAGGACGCCGCGGCTGATAAAGGTACCCCAGCTCTCAAATCCCGCCTTCATCAGGGCGCAAGCAATTTCCTCGCCGCTCTTGACGATGTTGGGATCGATGGTGCTGAAATCCTTCGCGCCGCCGTCGAGGAGGCTTTCAAGGTCCGAGAGTTCTGGCATCCGCTGGGGTCCTTCTTTTTATGTCGCCGGCGACAAACGTCGACCGGGCAGCCTCAGATTCCGTCCGAATGGGTGGCCGACCGCTGTACGCGGAAAGCGCGGAAATGATTGAATGTTCCGGCGTGTCCGCGGAACTTGGCCTTTCCGTCAATCGTCAGCAGCAGGGAATCGTCTTTCTTTTTGCGCGTGGTGATAATGTCGCCCGGCTTGAGATTTAATAGCTGATGCATATTAATGTGCGTCTTGGCGATATAGCCGATCACCTCCAGGCTGACCTTGCTGACGCCTTCGTTGAGCTTGCGCTCGTCGGCCTCGACGTCGGTGGAGCGGCGGCTGGTGAACCAGGTCTGGATCGTGGAGAAATTTCCCATCACCGGTTCCACGACCGGAAACGGCACGCAGATATTGAGCATGCCGGAGCTTTCGCCCATCTTCACCTCAAAGCAGATCAGAATCACCACTTCGTTCGGCGGCACGATCTGCATGAGCTGCGGGTTGTCCTCGCGCGCGGTGACGCGGAAGTCGATGTTCAGGATCGGCTGCCAGGCTTCCTGTAGAAAGCGCAGCGTCTCGTCGGTCATGTAGCTGATCAGCCGCCATTCGATTTCGCTCATGCCCCGTTCGGGAATGTGCACGTCCGTATTGCCGCCGCCCAGAAGCTTATCGAGAATCGGGTAGACGATTGACGGGTTGATCTCCAGCACCATCTGCCCGTCCAGCGGCTCGCAGGAAAGCAGGTTGAAGCAGGTCGGATTCGGAAGGCTCATGATGAATTCTTGGTAGGTGAGCTGCTCGACCGAGGCGAGTTTGACGTCCACAATGGTACGCAGATAACTCGAAAGGCTGGCCTGCAATTTTCGGGCCAGCACTTCATGCAGCATCTCCATCGACCGGATCTGATCGGTACTGACGCGTTCCGGACGCTTGAAGTCGTAAATCGCCACTTCTGTCGAGGAAGAGGGGGTCGACGTCGGCTCCATCCCGCTCGACAATCCGCCGCCACCACCGCCGCCGGAGGGGGCAGGGGTACTCTCATCGACCGATGCAAGCAGAGCATCCACCTCGTCTTGCGAAAGTACGTCAGGCATCGCCGTTACCCCCTATTCACACCGCATACATTAGCGTATCGCCGTACATCCTCCGTCCGGCGTAAATCCAGAAAATCAGGGCAGAAAGTCCAGCCGTTGCCCCTTGACCAACTCCTGCCGGATGGTTTCGCGCAGGGTCTGGGGGTCGCCGCGCTCCAATTCCTCGCACTTGCGCTGGATACGCTCCAGTTCGCTCTTGCGGCTGGTGATGCGGGCATTGACCTCGCTGACCTTTTTCTGCATCCGTTCGGCATCTACCCGTGCGGGTTCGGCCACGTACAGATACAGGGCGAACATGATCGCACTCAGGAGCACGGCGGCTGCTCCACCCTGCCAGAAGGGATTATATTCCTCTTCGTCTTCGCGCATCGCAAATCCTTGTGTTCCAAACCGGCTTGGCACCCGACACGACGCTTCCGTCGTCAGCGCACCCGGGCATCTGCTACTTTATCGGCAGGAATTCCTTCTGGCTTTACAAAATTTATCGGACCCTCCCGCGTCCGCAAACGACGATTCGCCGCCCGGCGCAGCGTCGCCCTCCCCCTCGCTCAGACAGCTGAGTCGATCCATTCTCCGGCGGGCGCGCCAGTTACGTTTCCGCAGGAGAACCACCGGGAGTATCGGGTGGGGGCGTGTCATATCCGTTGATAAGGCGATTGCGTGGGTCGCAATGTCCGCGGATGCGCAATCATCTTTCCTTGCAGGGACGAATTCGTTACAATGGCTTCCATGCGGGTTTTTATCGGGGCAAACGAGACATTAACATGAAAAAGACGGTTGCGAACGCGTTTGTGTTTTCGACGGGCGGAGAGGTCTGCCCATGCTGCGGGAGAGAGAAACGGGAGTGTATGTGCGAACCACCGACCGAGATTGTACCGGCGGCGGCGGTGTTGCGCCTTCGCCGGGAAACCAAGGGGCGCAAGGGCGCGGGGGTGACGCTGGTCGAAGGTTTGGGCACGCAAGAGCTGCCGAATGTGGCGGCCTTGCTGAAAAAGCGGTGTGGTACCGGCGGTACCGTGCGCGACGGGGTGCTGGAATTGCAGGGCGATATGCGGGATGCGGCGGAACGCGAACTGGCTCGTATGGGTTATAAAACCAAGCGGTGCGGCGGATGAACCCCTCCGGTTCAGGAGCTTCCAGCGGGGCAATCTCGCTGCTTGCGGCGACGCAGATTGTTGAAGGCGGCCGCAAGCGCGTCTTCCATTGTTCCGGCATCTTGCGTGGGACAGAAACCGGCCGAGATGGTTACGGATAAGGATTCACCGTTAATTTCGATGAAAGCGGATTCCACAAGCCCCCGCAGGTTCTCAATAATGGTTTGGATGTCTTGGTCGTGTGGTTGGGAAAGGATTCCGAGGAATTCGTCATCGCCCCAGCGGGCAAAGAAGTCCTTGTTTTGGGTCCACCCCGTCAGGGTTCTGCCCACCATTTGCAGAAGCAGATCGCCGGTTTCGTGTCCGTAGACCTCGTTATAGCTTTTCAGGTGATCGATATCGAGTGCCAGAAGTGTGAAGTGCTGGCCGTAACGCTGGAGCTGGAGGTCCGCTTCCGCTATTTTTTGTTCGATCAGACGCCGGTTGGGCAATCCGGTCAAGCAGTCGACGAGACCCCGTTCGATCTCTTTACGGTTCTCGCTCATCAGCTTTTTCAGCACTTGCGCTTCGGAGAAGAGCTCAATTCCCCCGAGAATTTCCCCCGTCTCGTCCCGAAGCGGACTGGTGCGGATAATAACCGGAACCCGATGACCGGCCTTGTGATGCAGGTAAACCAACGCTTCGCGTGGCTCGCCGTCTTCGATTGTTTTGTGTAGCGGACAGATGGTTTCGCAGAGGCTGGCGCCGGAAGCGTCGACATGACGGAGGAGGTCGTCCGCGCAGCTTCGGCCAAGCACTTCAGCGGCGGAAAAGCCGGTCAGGGTGTGCGCGGTGTTGTTCCAGAAGATGATTTGATGGTTCTTGTTGATGCAATACACGCCGTCATACAGCGAGTTCAGGATTTCAGTCAGGACGTTGCGATTGAGGTGGGCGGGCAGCAGTTCACCCATGCTGCGGAGCGTCATATGTCTTCCTCCCCTGAATATGCTGCGAGTTTATCGGACGCCATTTTTTTTGTCAAACGGTTTTCCGGTCTTGTTTGCGCATGCTCCGCTGCCGGAACGCGGTCGGCGGCGGGCGCATCGTGGTTTCATAAACCATGGCGCATAGGCGGAACGTACAAGCTGGCGTGGTCGATCGTTGACATCCGGTGGGGTTTGTATATGTTTGGCGGCGGAATATCCGGCGTTGCCGGTTGCGACGATGCACATTGCGTGAAAGGTGGTGGGTATGTTTCTTGATGTGGCGGTGCCGGCTGGTGGGGTTGATCTGCTGGCGAATTTAAAGTACCTGATTTCTCCCGTGCTTTGCGCTTTCATCGGCTGGCTGACCAATTGGGTCGCCATTAAGATGCTCTTCCGGCCGCGCAAGCCGCTGAATCTCGGTATCTGCTCCGTGCAGGGGGTGTTTCCCAAACGCCAGCCGGCGCTGGCCGAGAACATGGGACGCATGGTGGAGAAAAATCTCTTTAATCACAGCGACATTCAGAAGGTGCTTGCCGATCCTTCCTTTCACCAGCTTTTTGCCGGTGTTGCCGAGGAGAAGGTCAACGATTTTCTGACCAACCGTCTGGCGGGGTTGAATCCGATGATTGCCATGTTCCTGAATGACGACCTCAAGGGCCGCATCCGGGATATGCTGATGGAGGAGCTGGAGGGGATGCTGCCGAATCTGCTGGAAAAGGCCGCCGGAGAGCTGGAGCAGCGGCTGGTAATCAGCGATCTGGTCCGGCAGAAGGTTGAGGGGTTTTCCAGCGAAAAGGTGGAGGAACTGCTGTTGGCGGTGATGAAAAAGGAGTTCTTTTTCATTGAAGTGGTCGGTGGTGTGCTGGGCTTTGTGATCGGGGTGGTGCAGACGGTTTTTTTCGCGTTGGTATAAGCGGAGCGTGAAGACGTTGCTGCCATATAAAAAAAATATAAAATAATGTTTTTTTTATGCGGCATAGTTGCCGATATCTGTTATAATCGAGGGCGTACTGTAAATCAGGCATAGCTATCTGCCGGTGGTTTTGCGACACAAGACCGGAGGGCGCCAATGATGATTACGGGAAATATTGTGTAGCACGCATTTCTCACCCCCCGGGGATGTGGCTCTATTTGGTAATGGTGGGGGAGTTTTTGGTGCCGTTCTCATTGAATAAGAACGGGCCAGTAAAGGAGATAGGAAGTGGCTAAAGGTACCGTTAAGTGGTTCAATGATCAAAAGGGTTTCGGTTTCATCGTTCCCGATGATGGCGGCAAGGATCTGTTCGTTCATCACACCAACATCCTGATGGATGGTTTCAAGACCCTCAAGGAAGGCCAGAAGGTTGAGTACGAGGCCGGCGAGGGCAAGAAGGGTCCGGAAGCCACCAAGGTCCGCCCCCAGAACTAATTGCGACATTTGATCTGCGATTCATTCGCGACCCTTCTTCGTGAAGGGTCGCGTTTTTTTTATGCATACCCTGCTTTCTTGCATAATTGGTCATGAGGGGGGCCTTTGGGTGAGTAGGACCGTATTCCGACGCGAGGGGGCGGAGCAGGGGCCAGGAAGATGCGGGATGATCTGGTTGGGGACGGGCGATTGTGGATATGGGTTATGCGCGTGATGTGCATATGTCAATTTCCGGGAGGACTCAAGCCGGTGAGAAAAGGGTGCTTTTGCGGGAAAAAGCGGGGGAACCCTCTTCCAAATCAGCGGTAACCGTATATAATTTTCGCAATTTTGGCTTGGCCTCACCCGGGGTGTCTGCCATAAGTCGTGAAACCGTAATGAAATGAATGGAAAGCGAATATGCCAAAGACCAGAGGATACGTCGCGCTTGAAGACGGAACGGTGTTTGAAGGGGTCTCCTTCGGCGCGGAAGGGACCAGCACCGGCGAGGTAATCTTCAATACCTCGATGACCGGCTATCAGGAGATTCTGACCGACCCTTCTTACTGCGGCCAGATCATCACCATGACCTACCCGCTGATCGGGAATTATGGCGCGAACCCCGAAGATCCGGAATCGGCAAAGGTTCAGTGCCGGGGCTTTATCGTGCGCGAATACTGCCAGTTCCCGTCGAATTACCGCAGTACCAGAACGTTGGCGGACTATCTCAAGGACGCGGGGGTTCCGGGGGTGTCGGAGATTGACACTCGGGAGCTGACGCGGCATCTGCGCGACAAGGGCGCGATGCGGGGGGTGATTGCGGGCGGGGATTTTGATACGCGCGAACTGGTCAAACAAGCGCAGGCATCGGAGTCCATCGTCGGCGTGGATATGGTCGAGCGGGTGACGGGCAGCAAGCCCTATGAATTCAATGAGCCGTGTTGCTGGATGGGGCAGGACGCTCCGAAATACAAGGTTGCGGTCTACGATTTTGGCGTTAAACGCAACATTTTACGGTGCCTGAGCAGCCACGGCTGTCAGGTGAAAGTATACCCGGCGAAAACTCCGGCGTCCGCGATTCTGGCGGACAACCCGGACGGTATTTTCCTGAGCAACGGCCCCGGTGATCCGGCGGCCGTTTCTTATGCGATTGAAAACATCCGCAACCTGATCGGCAAGAAGCCGATGATGGGCATCTGTCTGGGGCATCAGTTGATCGCGCTGGCCTTGGGCGGCAAGACGTATAAGCTGAAGTTCGGCCACCGGGGGAGCAATCATCCGGTACGCGACGAGACGACGGGCAAGGTGGAGATCACCAGCCAGAACCACGGTTTCTGCGTGGACATGGAGAGCTTCCCGCAGGGCGAGGCGGAGATGACGCATCTGAATCTCAATGACCGGACGGTGGAGGGGCTGCGTCACCGGAAGTATCCGGTGATGGCGGTGCAGTATCACCCCGAAGCCGCCGCCGGCCCGCACGACGCCGGCTACCTCTTCAAGCGCTTCATCAAGATGATCGAAGAGAACTGAAACAAGATAGTGCGAAAATGACGTTGTGCCATCCGGAGAATGGGGAAGGGTTATGGCAGACGATGCAAAAGAAGGCCGCGTGACCCGGAACAAGCGGGCGGTCTATCGCTCAAGCTGGTTTCATGCGCTGATTACAGTTGTGTTTTTGATGGGCCTCGTTGCTTCGCTTGCTGTTGATCGGGCAGAAGGTAGTTATCCGGTTGCCGTGGTGGGAGGCGAGGGCAGAGACGAAGTCCGGATGCCGACGCGATTCTTTGCCCTTGGCGGTGAATTGCCTCTGGTTCCGATGGCGCTTGTGCGATTGCCGGTGCAGGAGCGAATCGCACAGGCGAGGAAGTTGCTTGCGAAAATGGGCTTTCGTGGAGTACCGGCTTTTGAAAACGAGAAGGCAGATCAAGGCGCTACGCTGGAGTGCTTTGAGAAAGAGATCGCGCCGGGCCGACTCTTAAGGGCAAAGCTCAAGATCGTGACTAGTGAGCGGGCAGTGTCGTTCACCGTAGGTTTTTTCTATAACTGGTTTTCTCTGACCGGCCGTATGAGTCTGCAGCGGGAGGAGTCGACGGCGGATCAGGTCATGGCGTTGTATGCGCGTGCTTACCATGCGCTGCTGCACGGTGGGACTCAGGAGCAGCCGAAAGCTGATCCGAAAGGGGGCGTGAACTATTGCAGTCACGGCTGGAAGGGGGATTGGGGGGAGCTGGATTACTGGATTCCCTGCCCAAAGTAGGCAGAACGTAGTTGCGATATGCATTAACGCGCGGGGTGGGGGCGTTTTCGCAAAGGGGAAGGCGATGGACGGGGAAGATTGTAAAGAGCCGACTGCCGGTTGGAGCGGTTTCTTGTTGGGCGTGTTGATTTTGGCGGGTGGTGTCGGCGGCTTGATTGTTGTGGCTGCTGCTCTGGATTCGGGCAGGTCTTTGCTGACCTACCCTTGGCAGGAGACGGTGATTCTTCTCCTGCTTACAGGCGCGATTTTGGTTGTGTGGTTGACCGGGTGCATTGGAAATGGTTTCCGCCGGTTGTGTTCGCTAAGTTGGGCATTGGCGCGGGGGAAATTTCTGTGCAGGCAAGATGCGATTTGCGCCTGCCAATTGTGTGAGCGTTGGGTTGTTTGTGCGTTGATTGCTGGAGTTGGGCAGGTAGCGGCTGCAATTTTCCTGCGCATCAATACAGACTTGAACACCATGTATAAAGCGATGCCGGGCTTCCACCCGCCAACAACGTTACGGGAATGTCTGGAGCGTAATCCGCTGCTGAAAGATGATCTGTTCGGACTATTCTGGATGGTTCTGATGGTGTCCGTAATCACCGCGCTGTATTACCGCGCGAAGAGCGCAATGCGATTTGCGCCCGAAACGATAGAACCAAAGCAAACAATAACGAAGTAATTCGAGAGATGGATAAATCAGAGGGATGAGGAAGAATGCCGAAACGTACTGATATCAAGAAAATCTGCATCATCGGAGCCGGGCCCATCGTCATCGGACAGGCCTGCGAATTCGACTACTCCGGCGCTCAGGCCTGCAAGGTGCTGCGGCAGGAAGGATACGAGGTCGTTCTCCTCAACTCCAACCCCGCCACCATCATGACCGATACCATCATGGCCGACCGCACCTACATCGAGCCCGTGACGCCGGAGTTCCTCGCGGAAATCCTGCGCAAGGAGCGTCCCGACGCCCTCCTGCCCACCCTCGGTGGACAGACCGCCCTTAACGTTGCTTTCAAGACCGCCAAGACCGGCATCCTCGAAGAACTCGGCATCGAGATGCTCGGCGCGGATGCTGATGTCATTAACCGCGCCGAAGACCGCGGCCTCTTCAAGGACACCATGGCCGCCGCCGGCATCGATCTGCCCAAGTCCGCCATCGTCCACACCCTCGAAGAAGGGCGCGCCGTCATGAACGACGTGGGTCTGCCCTGCATCATCCGCCCCGCCTTCACCCTCGGCGGCACCGGCGGCGGCGTGGCGTGGAACGTCACGGAGTATGAGCAATTCGTCCGTTCCGGCATCGAAGCATCCATGGTCAGCGAAGTGCTGGTCGAGGAGTACCTCGCGGGCTGGAAGGAGTTCGAGCTGGAGGTGATGCGCGACAAAAACGACAATGTCGTGATTGTCTGCACCATCGAAAACCTCGACCCGATGGGCGTGCATACCGGCGACTCGATCACGGTGGCTCCGATCCAGACCCTGACCGACCGCGAATTCCAGAAGATGCGCGACCAGACCATTGTCTGCATGCGCGCCATCGGCGTGGAGTCCGGCGGCTGCAACGTACAGTGGGCGGTGGACCCGAAGACCGGGCGGATGGTCATCATCGAGATGAATCCGCGCGTGAGCCGTTCCTCGGCGCTGGCGTCGAAAGCGACGGGCTTTCCGATTGCGAAGATTGCGGCGAAGGTCGCGGTCGGCTATACCCTCGACGAGATCATGAATGATATCACCCGCGAGACGCCGGCGTGTTTTGAACCGTCGATTGACTACTGCGTCATCAAGATCCCGCGCTTTAATTTCGAGAAGTTCCCCGGCTGCGATGCGCGCCTGACCTCGGCGATGAAGTCGGTGGGCGAGGTGATGGCGATCGGCCGCACCTTCAAAGAGGCGCTGCAGAAGGGCGTGCGTTCGATGGAAACCGGGCGCGGCGGTTTCGGCTGCGACTCGAAAGACCTTGACCCGGCGGCGATGACCAAAGAGGAGCTGCGCGGCAAACTGGCGACGCCGAATTCCGAGCGGTTGCATTACCTTCAGGCCGCGCTGCGCGGCGGGATGAGCGTCGAGGATATTCACGACTTCACCGGCATTGACCCGTGGTTTTTGCACCATATGCGCGAACTGGTCGAGGAGGGGAACGAACTGCGCAAGATGGCGTTCGCTTCGATTACCCCCAACAATCTGCGTCGCGCCAAGCGGCTGGGGTATTCCGACCGCCAGCTTTCGTTCATCTGGGGCGTCTCGCAGAATGACGTGCGGAAAAAGCGCATCGATAACGGCATCGAGGCGGTCTACAAGCTTGTGGATACCTGCGCGTCGGAGTTCGAGGCCTATACGCCGTACTACTATTCGACCTACGAGCGCGTCGACGAGACCCGACCCACCAACAAAGAAAAGATCATGATCTTAGGCGGTGGTCCCAACCGCATCGGCCAGGGCATTGAGTTCGACTATTGCTGCGTCCATGCTTCCTTCTCCGCGCGGGAAGAGGGGTATGCCTCGATCATGGTCAACTGCAACCCGGAAACGGTTTCGACCGACTACGACACCTCCGACCGGTTGTACTTCGAGCCGTTGACGGTGGAGGATGTGCTCTCGATCGTCCGGCGCGAGCAGCCCAAGGGGGTGATCGTGCAGTTTGGCGGGCAGACGCCGCTGAACATCGCCCGGCAGTTGCAGGAAGCGGGGGTAACGATTCTCGGCACTTCGGTGGATTCGATTGATGACGCGGGCAACCGTTCGAGCTTCAAGGCGCTCCTGAACAAATTGGGCCTTCTGCAGCCGGGCAACGATACCGCCTGGCAGATGGAGGACGCGCTGGCGAAGGCGGCGAAGCTGGGTTATCCGCTGGTGACGCGCCCGTCGTTCGTGCTGGGCGGGGCGAAGATGGAGATCATCCACGACGAACCGGGGCTGCGGCAGTACTGGAGCGAACTGGGCGGCTACTGCGCGCGCGCGGACCTGACCATCAGTGAGCAGCGGCCGATTTTGCTCGACAAGTATCTGGAAAACACCATCGAGGTCGATGTCGATGTGGTCTGCGACCGGACGGATGTGTATGTCGCGGGCATCATGGAGCACATTGAGGAGGCGGGCATCCACTCGGGCGACTCGGCGTGCGCGCTGCCGCCGTTCACGCTGCCGGCGGATATCGTCAAGCAGCTTGAGCAGCAGGCGACCGCGCTGGCGCTGGAGCTGCAGGTGCAGGGGCTGATGAATGTCCAGTTCGCGGTGAAGGGCCGGGACATTTATATCCTTGAGGTCAATCCGCGGGCGAGCCGCACGGTGCCGTTTGTCAGCAAGGTGACGGGCGTGCCGCTGGCGAAGGTCGCGACACAGGTGATGCTCGGTCACTCGCTTATGGACTTGGGGCTGGTCGGTTATCGGCCGGTTCTGAACCATGTGGGCGTGAAGGAGGCGGCGCTGCCGTTTAGCCGCTTCCCGGGTACCGACTGCGTGCTGGGGCCGGAGATGAAGAGTACCGGTGAGGTGATGGGCATCGATGCGGATCTCGGTATCGCTTTTGCCAAGGCGGAGTTGGGGGTCGGGATGACCATCCCGCAGAACGGTACCGCCTTTATTTCGGTGAAGAATCAGGATAAAGACGTGGTGGCAGAGATTGCGGGAAGCCTGCGAGAGCTGGGCTTCAATATTGTCGCCACACGCGGCACCTGCCGGATTCTGGAGGAACGGGGCATCGAGGCCAAGCGAATCTTCAAGGTCTCTGAGGGCAACCCCAACGTGATCGACATGATGATCAATGGGACGGTGAAGCTGATCATCAATACCCCCAGCGGGAAGAACCCGCACCGTGACGAGGTGCGCATCCGGACGATGGCGGTGGAGCGGGGCGTGCCGCTGGTGACCACGATGCGGGCGGCGGAGATGCTCTGCCGGGCGATCCGGGCCTGCCGCGAGGGCAAGCTGAACGTCAAGCCGCTGCAGGAGTATCATGCGGAGGTCGAGCGCGACACGGCGGCGGCGCGGGCGGCACGATAGAAGTTGCCTCCCGCCTCTTGCGGTCCGGGGCGGATTGCGTATACTCGTCCGTGCTCTGTCGGCGGGGTGTGGCCACCCCGTTGACGTTTTGTCCTATCCTGCTTGGTTGCGGGGTGTGCCGGGATTTCCGCCTTGGGGAAGGGGAAGATGGTACGAGTTGTTTTGGGGCTGATCCAGCCTCTGCTGGCGAGCATCGACAACGGGGTGTTTTTTCGGACGTCTTTCCGGTGGTTGTATGCGCTGTTGGCGGGTGTCAGTCTGTTGCTTGCTGTTGTTCTGACATGCGGTAGCGCGGGTAATGTGGTTCGTGGTCATGGGCTTCTACATTGCAGCGGCGGCCAGCTTTTCTTCCTGTTTTTGGCGTGCGGCATCTTTGCGCTTTGCGGCTGGTATGGCTGGAAGCTTTGGCTGGACCGGCGCGATAAGTTGTCGGTTGTGATGGCGAAAGAGGATGATTTTTTTGCGGTTGCGGCGGTAGCGCACCTGCTCCAAACGGTTGGCGAATGGGTGGGGATGTGGGTCGGCTTGGCTGGCTCTCTGACGGCGTATTTCCGGAAGTTGCTCATCGGTGGGGACGAGGTGTGGTATTTTGTCTCATGGCCGCATCTGCCGGATTTCGGGCGGGGGCCGGACGACTGGTGGGCCATCGCATTGTATCCGCTTTGGGGCTTTCTGATCCTTTTGGCGGCAAGGGTGGCATCCGAGCTGCTGCGGGTTCTGGTAGCCATTGCCCGTAATACCCATAAGGCATAAAGCTGGCGTCGTTCCGGCGTTTTTGGGCGTTCGTCCCGCGTCTGGGCGGTGGAAGCGGGGATTGCCGGCGCGATGGGCAGCGTTTTCTTTGATTTAATCTGTTTCTTCGGAGAGCAGGCACTATGAGTGTGACATCAAGCAGCGTGAATGTGTTGGAGATCCTTCTGGCGGACAAGATCGATCTGGAGGCTGTGCGCAATCTCGGCCACTATGTCCGGCAGTACCAGAGCGTCCGCAAGGATGCGGAGAAGGCGGCTGAGGCCGTCCGCACCACCTCCAAGCCCCACCGCGACGCCCGGCTGGCCGCGCTCTACTGGATGCTTGGCAACAATGAGCAGGCCGAGAGTCATGCGAAGAAGGATGCCGATCACGCGCTGAGTCTGCTGGTTTGCGGCATCATTGCCGAGACCTCCGGCAAGCTTAAGGAGGCATTGGGCTTCTTTGAGAAGGCGGTGCAGAAGGAGCCTTCCAGCGGGCCGTGCGCTCTGCGGCGGTTGGGTGTGCTGCGCGCGTTGGGTCGGCAGGAGGAAGCGCTGGCAAGCATTGCCAAGCTGGAACGCGAGTTCGGCGATATGCCCAATCTGTATTACCAAAAGGGACGCTGCCTTGAGGATCAGGGGCAGTATGAAGAAGCGCTGGCCTGCTTTGACAAGGCGCTGGGGTTGGACGCGGATCACGCTGACAGCCTGTTCCATGCGGCGCGGATTCTGGATCTGCGCGGCGAGGACGAGGAGGCGATCAAGCTGTATCGCCGCATCGGGCCGGGCGCGGAGAATTCCTTCTCCAATACCTACATCAACCTTGCGACGCTCTACGAGGACAACGGCCAGTACGAAGAGGCGATCCACTGCTGCGAGATGATTCTTTCGGTCGACATCAACAACAAGCGCGCGCGCCTGCTGTTGGAGTCTGCGGAGTCGTCGATCAACATGTACTACTCGCCCGAAGAGACCAAGCAGTCCGAGAAGCTGGAGGCGATCCTGCGCATCCCGGTGACCGACTTTGAACTGTCGGTCCGCAGCCGTAACTGTCTGGCGAAGATGAATATCCGCTGTTTGGGCGACCTCGTCAAGCGAACCGAAAGCGAGATGTTGGCGTACAAGAACTTCGGAGAGACGAGCCTGCGCGAAATTCGTGAGATGCTGACTTCCCGCAACCTGCGTTTGGGCATGATGCGCGAAGACGCGGCGACGCGTGCGGCGTTCACCCGCTCTTCGACCCGTCAGCGCGAGGAGATTCTGAGCAAGCCTATTGACGAGTTGGAGTTGTCGGTGCGCAGCCGCAAGTGCATGGACCGCATGGGCATCGCCTCAATCGGCGAATTGTGCGCCAAGAGTGAGTGTGAACTGGCGACGGCGAAGAACTTCGGCCGGGTGTCTTTGAACGAGATCAAGAAGAAGCTGCAGGAGAACAACCTGACCCTGCGGCAGGACTAAGCCCCGATCAGCGGAAGCACAGTGGCTTTGTGCGCGGGAGACCGGTGCTTCACGGCGGGCGAGTTGAGAATGAAGAATTACGGGCGGATTCCAGCGGGGTCTGCCCGTTTTCATAGGCGAACCGGTATCTTTGCGTGATGGGGAACGCGTGGAGGATGTTAGGGTTCTGCTGGTGCTGCCGGGTTTTGGCGATGACGAGGCACGCCACAATCCGGCGCTGACTTCCGCCGCAGCTGCGCTGCGCGGCCGGCCGTCACGGCATATATTGGCGCCTTTGCTGAATGGTCTGCGCGCGGGATACGGAAGAGGGAATCGCCGCGATTCATCGGACGCTGGCGGAGCATCTGGACCTCACGAAATCGGGTGTTTGACCGGTTTGTGCGGGGATGGGGTCGGCTGTGACGGGGATGATGCGTCCGGGGGTGTTTCCTCGCTTTGGGCGAGGCCGGACTACACGCGGAGCGCAGGATTTCCGCAATGGACCGGGCGGACTGGCTGAGCGTGCGAAGGGACCGGTGCTGCTGCGCTGTACTCGGGCCGGGCGGGCGGCAACACGGGAGATGACAGAGGCATATGGCTAAGAAAGGCGCGAAAATTACCCCGTCCTTTGTTCCCGTTCCCGGAGAGATCCGGCAGGGACTGCTTTTTGCGGATGCCCGCACTCCGGCGCAGGCCGCAGTTCTTGCCGCTGCCGATGGAACCCGCAATCTTGCCACCATTGCCCGCCAATGCAACCTCTCCCGCGAGGAGTGCGAACGCATAATTGCCGAGCTCATGAACGATGGAGAACTTCGACCCGCTACCGATACGGAGTTGCGCGAGGGGGCGGATCGCTTGCGCGCGGCCGGGCGTCTGGAAGGAGCGGTGCAGCTCTTGCTCCACCTAGTCGAAAATAGCGGTGGAGAAGAGGCACAGGAACGTCTGGCGGAGTTGCTGGTCTTGTCTGCCCGCCGGAAGGAGGCGGCCGGCGTGTACAGTGCGCTGGCGCAGCGATATGCCAAAGCCGGACGATTTGGGGAGGCGCTGACGGCTGCGCGGCGAGCGGCGGCGCTTTTGCCGGGCAACTGGCAGTTGCAAAACGCGCTGAGCGAATTGGCAATTCTGACCGGCCGGCCGGACGAGGCGGCGCGCGTCTGGCGTGCATACGCGCGGAGGTTGGCAAACGTCGGGAATTTTGAGCAGGCGCTGGGGATCATTGACACGGCACAAAAGCAACTTGCCGGCAACGATATCCTGATGTACGCCGAGGCCGAAATCCTGTCGCTGCTGGAGCGTGCGCGGCAGGATCAGGGGACGGGCGGGGCGGCGGAAGTACTGTCGGAACAGGCTCGCGCCTTTTTGCATCCTGCCGTCGGGTTTGACGATGTGACGGCATCTGCTCTTGCTGCGCCGGCGATTCCTGTCGCCCACCCGAACGGCATGCCGGATGACGTTATCGCAGACGCGGGGACGGACCATGCCGGCATGGCGCAGCCGACGGCAGATCCGACGGCAGTGTTTGCGGCAACGGGTTCGAGCGCGATTGCGAGCCATGCGGATGACAAGGCGTTCTCCGCTTCTTCCGGCGTGCCGGTCGTACCAACGGCGGATGACGTGCAGACGCCTTCCGGGGTGCGGGTGCCACCGCCGGCACCAGATGAGCGTTCCGCGGAAAATCCCCCTGTGACGGTTGAGCCCGCGAATGCATCTGTCTCTGCGTCGATTGGGGACGCGATAGCGGAGGCAGGCACTCCGAGCGCGGAGACCGATCAGGCAGAGCCGTTTTCTTCGGCAACGGCGGAGCGGATGCCTGCTCCGTGTATAACAGAGGACGCCGGAAGCGCGTTCTCCGATCGGGAAGACGCGGAGCACATGGAAGGCGGGACGGTGGAGCGCATGGTCTTCGATCCGGCCCGGCCGGAAGAGGCCGTTGCGCAGCCGCCCCGACCGTTGCACGGCTATCTGTACAGCGAGGAGGACGAATCGGGCGCGGGCTATCCGGGCGGCGGTTCCGGCGGCCCGGCGGTGAACTTCCGGATTGGTACAGATTCTGCGGCATATCGGGGGCAGCCGGTGCGGCGGCGGGGCTGGCGGTTGGGGACTGCGGCATACCTGCTGGGCGGAATCGTCGTGCTCTCCATCGTGGCGACGGGGTACGATATTCAGACGCGCGAGGGGATGAAACGGGCGATTGAGCAATCGGCGTGGCGGATTTCCTCCTGTGCGCAGGAGCCGTTGCATCTGAAGCAGAATGCGGCGATTCTGGCGGAAAAGGAACTGCTGCAAGGCGCGCCGTGCTGGGACTTCATGCAAAGCCCGGAGTATGCGGAGCAACGCAAGCGGGTGCAGCTCTTTTCAGAGACGGTTGCGCGTGAGTTGCAGCAGTTGCGCGCCCGGCAGGAGGCTGTGATCGCAGAGTGGAGGCGGGAGCCGGCGGAAAAGAAGGCGGAGAAGAACATCACCGCGCTGCGTGAGCTGGCTGAGGACAAGGATGTGACCAGCCAACCGGTCATGCAGGCCCGGGAACTTTACCGCGAGTGGCTGCAGAAGCAGAGTCAGCGTCCGGATGCGTTGAACGTCCTGTTGGCGACTTTGCACGACCTGGCGCGGCCGGCGGCGGAACGCTACGATGCGTATAATACGTTGGTCATGGAGCATCCCTATGCTTTTTTGCGTGATTACGACCCCGCTCGCACGGATGCGCCGCAAGGCTGTCGCAACCTGAGCGTTCCGGTCGAAATCAATGCGTATTGCGGGCGCAACCGCGAGTCCCTGCCGTTGCGTTTGCTGGTTAATGATCGCGAAGTGAAACCGCCCTATGAATTGCCGCTGGACCCGCAGGAAGAGTTGAGCTTGTACCTGCCGGGGTTCCGACCGGCGCTGGCGAATCCGGCAGGAGCGCCGGCGGTGCAGGCCGAGGTCGGCCGGCTTCCGGTGCCGCGCCCCTTCACGCGCCAACAAATTTATATCCTGAGCAAGGTTGCCCGCTGGCGCAATGAGTTGACCTTTGCGCCTTCTTGTGCCGTGTTCAGCGGTGACGGCCGGCGGATTGTTGCGGCTGGCGCGGGGGCGTATGCGATCGTGAATTCCGAAGACGGGCGTGTTGTTGCGCAGGGGAAGCTTCCCGGCGGCGCGGATGCGGCGGTCTCGCTGGCTGTGGCGGGGGACTGGGTGTTTTGCCAGAGCGGCGGCCGGGTGGCGGCGTTTGCAACTGCCGATGGCGCGCAGGGCCGGGCGCTCAGTCAGGACGGCGTGTCTCTGAATAATTTGACGGCAGCGGTTTTGGGCGGGGCGGAAGGGGATACGGTCGCGTTGGTGAGTGTCGGGCCGGATCTTGCGGGCGAAAGTTTCTGGGGGGGGCGGGCGGTGCAGGCGCTGCGGGTTCCGGATTTGCGTCCGGTGTGGGGCGACGCCGGCAGCGGAACCCCGGAGAGTGCGGCGTCTGGGCCGGCTCTCTTCGCGGAAGGCCGTCTGCTGTACGTGGATGAGGCGGGACGGCTCCAAATTCGTCCGGTCGCTGGGGTGTCGACCTTCCCGCAGCCGGGGGAAGCGGCGGGGACGCTTCCGCTGCCGGGGGTGAGTGGGAGTGCGCTGACCGGCCGCCCGGGATTATTTGCCTTGCCGGTGGCGGGGGGGCAGGATCGCGTTCTGCTGCTCGTGCCGCAGGCCGGCCGGGTGACGGCGTTGCTTTTGAGCGGGGGGCAGCAGGTGTCTACGCTCTGGCGTGCGGAGGGAGAATACGGACGCTGGATGCAGGAGCGTGACGGTACGGTCTGGCTGTTGCGCGGGGGCAGGGAGATCGAGGCGCGGACGCTGGCCGATGGAAAGGTCACGGGGCGCTTTGCGCGTCCGGACGGTCTGAGCTGCGATCCTGTCTTTTTGCCGGGGCGTTTAATTGTGGGCGGTTCCGATGGCGCGGGCAAGGGGCTGCTGCAGGTGCTGCGCGAGAGCGGCGGGAGTTTGGGCGGCACCTTATGGGAGTATGCGCTTCCCTCGCCGCCGGCCGCCTTCGGGGTCTGGCGTGAGGGACGCGAGACACGGATCGTCTGCGTGAGCGGGCGGGAGCTGTTCTTCCTCGACGACTAAAGCTCTCTGGAGGAGAAGACGCGTGGCGCGACAGGTGGTTCTCATCCTGATTACCGAGTTGGACCCGGGGGGGGCGGAGCGTGTGGTCTTTGATCTTGCCACCGGGATCAAGGCTTTTTCCGTTGTCGTTGCCGCACTGGACGGTCGGGGAGAGTATGCCGCACGTATGCGCGCACGCGGCATTGAGGTGATCGATCTCCGGGCTACGGGAGTCGGTCATCTGCCGTGGGCGGTTCTGCGTTTGCGCAAGCTCCTGCGCAGTGGACGTTTTTCCTTGTTGAATACCCACCTGTATCATGCGGGGATCGTTGGACGGCTGGCCGCGGCCGGAACGAACATTCCTGTGATTGGAACCTGTCATATTGTCGAGCGCCGGCGATGTCCGTGGCGGTTCTGGAGCGACCGCCTGACGGCCGCGCTCAGCCGCCGCGAGATCTGTGTCTCTTCCGCCGTTCGCGCGTTTCAGCGCGCACACACGGGACTTCCCGATGATTTTTATCCGGTTGTTGACAACGGTGTTGATCTGACGCGGTTTGTTCCGGCTGGTGCGGAGGAGAAACGCCGTCTGCGGCATTCGCTCGGACTGCCCGATAATCTTTTTCTGGCTGGGTTCCTCGGCCGCTTCGACCGGCAGAAGGGGGTGGACCTCCTCTTATTGGCACTCAAACAGCAGTCGTTGGCGCAGCGGCGGGATTTTCATCTTGCCATTGCCGGATATGGGACCGAGGAGGGGGCGTTGCGCACGTTGGCTGACGACGTGGCGCGCAGCACCGGCCGGGTGGTGCGGAATGCCGTGAATCAACCGGAGTCCAGCGGGGCGGGAGGAGATGCGGATGGCCGGGGCGGGGAGAATGTGCTGGCCGGGGAAGGGGGGCGGCCGGGAATCTATTTTGCGGGATACCAGCCGGAGCCAGCGAATTTCCTGCGCTGCCTGGATCTTTGCCTGATTCCTTCGCGTTGGGAGGGGCTGCCGCTGGTGTCGATCGAGGCGCAGGCTTGCGGAGTGCCGGTGATTGCCAGTCGGGTCGATTCGCTGCCGGAGGTCGTGCAGGGGGGAGGCCTACTCTGCGAGGCGGAAGATCCGGCAGATTTGGCGGTTGCCTTTGCGGCGTTGCTGGACTCGCGGGAGGGCTTGGCCCGCCTTGCCGCGGGGGGCGTGGTCAATGCCAGACGCTTCGATTTGCAGCGGGTGGTACAACAGTATGAGACGATCTACCGTGATACAATAGAAGCTAGGTAAGTTGCAACCGGACCGAAAAACGTTTCGGATATCATCGGCTAACTGCTTGCTAATGAGTGGGTAATGATGAAAGAAGCCGATTTCAAATTTCGGAGATAATTGTCATTTTTCTGTAGCGTAAACGCAAACATTCCGATATAGTAACCAGCGTCGGCACAGCCCAACAATTGGCTGGCGGGAAGCCCCCCTCACCTTGGGGCTTTCAATTAAGCGATAAAGGGCGGCCCCAGCGGGTCGCCCTTTTTTTTTCGATCCATGCCGGAAGGAATGTTGGGAGAAAGAGAGGACTTACAGGGGCTATTTGTAGGTGCCGAAGCCCTTCTTTCCACCTTTTTTTCCCTCCTGTTTTCCTTTTTTTCCGTCTCTTCCGGTTTGCTCATTGCGGTTGACCATTGCTTGCGGGGTTGAGGCCGCCGTGATGGCGCGCATTGCCGCTCGGTCTTCGGCGCTTTCCCACGGCACTTCCAGCATGGCGCTCTGGGCGTTTAGAAAGACAAATGCGGTATCCGGCCCCAGAATTTCGGTGAGAGAGTAGCGCGTCACCGGCATCCCCTCGGTCTTGCAGGCCCAGAGGGCGATGCGAAGCTTACAGATGGCCAGTTTTTTCTTCTGTTCCGCGCTCAGACGTTCGTTGCGCTGTAACTCTTCGACGATCTTGGCGTAGTTCTCAATGTTCGGCGGCAGATTCAGGTCGGCCATGCATTCCTCCCGAGGGGCGGCAAATCGCCGCAATATTCATTCTACTGCCCGTCCGTACCACGGGCAACAGAATTATCCCCCACTTGCAGAGCCTTCAGAAAGATTCACCACGCAGAAGCAGACAGTACTGCGCAGAGCAACTACGATTGAGAGGCGAGGTTTATTTGTGTGATCGGACGGAAAATGAGGGTCCCGGCGAGAACGCCGGGACCCTTTATATCTTGTAATGTGTTCCGTCTGTGTTGGAATGAGCGGGAAGTCAGGGGGTTACGGCAGGATTCCCCGGTCGACCATGCGCCCGATGCTTTCCTTGACTACTTCCGGGGTCATTAGTGTTCCACGCTCCATCTGATCCAGCACCTGCTGGATCTTTTCCTCGCGCGGGTCGGGAATCTGCTCCAGTTTTGCGGTTGCAGTCTCCTTCATCTGGTACATTCGGGCGGAACTGGAGACATCCGCCTGATCGGAGGGGGCGACGGTACTGGTCGTCGTCTCCGTCTTCTTCGAGGCGGAACTGTCCTTCTGAGCTGCCTTCCGGATGCTCTCGAACTCGCCGTAGCCATTGATGATCATGATTGCACCTGCCTTCCGCGCGTTTTTGACAGCGATTTTGCTGTCGGGTCGGCCCGTTTCGCGCATATTCGCCCCCGGAACCCGACCGGGTGGTGCCGCCTGAGAGCGGTTGTCTTTTGAGGCCTTCCGAATATATTTACGGCGACGTCCAATCAGACTTGAGGACCTTTTTCTTTTTTCTTTGTTT
>CAYWTJ010000106.1:0-16949 GCA_964460225.1 uncultured Planctomycetaceae bacterium
CCCCCCACAGCCCCTCGTCCTCCACAACCACGACCCCCACTTCCTCCCCCCTCAACACTTACAGGAAAGGCAAGAAGATTCCCACCCTCCCGGCTCTGGGAGGATGCCTAGCTCCTGGCGGGGACTCCTATAGGCCCCCTACTCCTCATCCTAACCAAATGACCCAAATCCAACAACTGTCTCTACTTATGCTAGCTACTGGGAGCTCACCTACCAGCACTACTACAACTCCTTCCAGGAATGGTAACACACCCTCTCCGCTTTTGCAGCTGGGGAATCTTAGTGGATTTTGACTTCCTAGAACCTGAGCTTGACTGGCTTTGGGGCTACTAGCCAATCCCTACAGCACAGTCACCAAAGTTTTGGTTGTTTTTGTGTATTTTTTTCCTACTAATAAAGAGAATTCTATCGGCAAATTGTATTTGTTTTTTTTTGTTGCTCGGTTGTTTGCAATTTTAATTGTGAACAACTTGCACACAAGAAGGAAGCCTTCTGGGTGAGGGGGTTCTACAGTAGTCAAGGAGAAAAGCAAAATACTATGGTTCAGCTGGCAGTTATGCTCACTCTGCCTCGACAGGGGTCTTCCTCTTGGCAACTTTGACTTTCTGCCTGATAGCGGTTTTTGGTACAGTTGCCGGTGGTGTGAAGAAGGATGACGGGGTGAGTTCCTCAGAAGGTGGAGTGAAGGAGTGCGCAATTGCAAGGGCTCGTGCGACTCTCTTCTGTTTTTCGGCTTCTCTTTCAGCTGCCTCGCGTTCTTCGCGCATTTTGATAAGAGGCACATCTGGAGGAAGGAGAAGGTGCTCATGCTTTTTAATTTCTGCAAGAATAGCTGGTTTTTTTATTCTGGCCGCATCTGCCATTCTATCGATAAAGTTAGTGAGGTTGCAAGAATAAAGGTGCTCAGTGCACGCACCGCTTTTCATAGAAAGCTTGTTCTCGCCTCTCCTTAATGGCTTGTATCCTCCGCATAGCAAGCAGAGTTTTTGCAAAAAGTTCTCGATTGTATTTAACCGGTCTATTTCTTACTTTCTCAAACTCGAAAGTTGTATCCTATTCCAGCATTAATGAATGATTTTTATCAACCCAAACAAAACAAACCAAAACACTACAAAAAATTTAGTCCAGTTAGATGGACAACAGAGGGGGGGGGGGGGGGGGGGGGGGAAGGAAGGGGCGGCGGGATGTTTTGAGAACATGAGCAGGGTTATCTCTGCGGCGGAATCCGGCAAAGCGAGATTCCGCCGCTTTTTTTGCTGCACCGGGGGGCTGGAATTGCGGTTGTGAAGCAAAATGGATTTGCAGCGGCGGTTGAAATCAGATACAGTATACGCGTGGCGCATGAATCGCTGGAGAGATATCGATGGGACACGATTCCGGGAAGAAGATAGCGCGGTTCCGCGATCCGGTGGCCGCTGGTTTGCTGCTGTGTGCGGCCGTGGCGCTGGGCGGCTTATACTTCTGGTTGGCCCCCGCACCGGTCATCGAGATGTCCGATGCCGCTCTGGCGCAAGTGCGCGCGCGTGAGAAGGCGAAGGCTGTCCAGCCTGCAGCCGCGAAGCCCGCCGAAAAGCCCGCCCCCAAACCGGCGCCCGCTTTCAAGGTTGCGCATAAGGATGACGCGCTTAATTTTTCCTCCCGTCCCGCGGATTTCACTCTGACCTCGGATAAATTTGTCTCTTCCGCCAGCGCCAAGGGCAAGGAGGTCAAGGACTGGACTGGGCCGGGCGATCTTTCCCTGCTCGTCTGGGTCGGCCACGACAAGGACAATCTGGTGATCCAGGCCGATGTCAAAGACGATAAGCATGTCCAAAAAGCCGGCATCCGTGCGCCTGGGGATATGTTCAACGAGGATTCGCTTCAGGTCGCGCTCATCGTGCCGGGGGTGGGGCCGCAGTGGGAATTCGGCTTTGCTCTCGGCGATAACGGCCGTTTGCTGCGTCACTGCTGGATGTCTCCTACCTTCAAAACGCCTTTGAAGCCTGCCGAACTTTCCTCTGCGCTGGAGAGCATTGATCTGAATGTCCTCCGGATTGAGGGCGGGCTGCGGTATGTCATGAAATTCCCGCTGAAGTCCCTGCGGCTGAGCATGGATCACCTCAAACAGGGCATCCGGATGAACATCCTCGTGAACGATACCGACGATCCCGCCAACCAGCGCAAGTGCTGGCTGGAACTGACCGGCGGCATCGCCATGAACAAAGAAACCACAACCTTCGCCGAGGTCAAGTTCGAAAAATAGCCGCTGGACCCGCTCAGCCCGGTCTTTCGTCACAGGCGAAACCTCTCTTTCCGCTTCCCGTTCCGGGGCGGTCGCTCTCCTCTCTGACCGATCGTTTTCTCGCGTCACTCGCCACCCCATGACTTGCCCGAACTCCCCGCTCCTCATCCGGTTTGCCCGGAGGGGCATGTACACGCATTTCCTTTTTGCCCCCCCTCCTTGTGCCGATCCTTTTATAATCACGAATGTCTCATCCGCGTGCTTGGCGCGTGTGATAATTCCGCGTCACGCAGTAGATTACACGACAAATAAAGTAAATATATACTTATAAAAGCTCAAATTCAACGATCAGAAAAAACAACGTAAATACTTTGTAATAAGATAGATGAAGTCTATATATAAGTAATGAAGATAAAAATATATCGAAAATATCGAGAATTTCCTCTTTACAAATCATCAGTCTTGCTGTATAGATAAAAATAAATTTATATCCGATTGGGGGCGCGGGAATGCCGCGAACCACCAACGGATGGCTGATGATTCAGACAAAGGAGGGCACATGAAGAAGACAGAGACAGAGGCAAGGAAGGGAGTGGTTGCGGCACCCGCCGCGTTCGACCTCAACGCTTTGGTGGCCCGTGTGTCCGCCGCTCAGAAGAGGTTCGCGACGTATGACCAGAAGCAGGTTGATGCGATCTTCCGCGCCGCCGCGCTGGCCGCCAACATGGCTCGCATCCGGTTGGCCAAGGAGGCGGTCGCCGAGACGGGAATGGGGATTGTCGAGGATAAGGTCATCAAGAACCACTTCGCTGCCGAGTTTATTTACAACCGCTACAAAAACACCCCGACCTGCGGCGAGATCGAGCGGGACACATCCTTTGGTATCCGCAAGATTGCCGAGCCGATCGGGGTCATTGCCGGCGTCATTCCGACCACCAATCCGACCTCGACGGCGATCTTCAAGTCCCTGCTCGCGCTCAAAACCCGCAATGCGATCATCTTCAGCCCGCACCCCCGCGCCAAGAACTGCACCGTCGCGGCCGCAAAGCTGATCCTGGATGCCGCGGTCGCCGCCGGCGCTCCCGAGGACATCATCGGCTGGATTCCCGAGCCGACGGTGGCGCTGTCGGGCGAGTTGATGCAGCACCCGCAGATCAGCCTGATTCTCGCTACCGGCGGCCCCGGGATGGTAAAGGCGGCGTACTCCTCGGGGAAACCCGCGCTGGGCGTTGGTGCCGGCAATACGCCCGCGATCATTGACGAAACCGCCGATATTCAGATGGCCGTCAGTTCGGTTCTGCTCAGCAAGACCTTTGACAACGGCGTGATCTGCGCGTCGGAGCAGTCGATTGTGGTGCCGGAGGCCGTGTACGACGCGGTGAAGAAGGAGTTCGCGGCGCGCGGGGCGAAGATTCTTACCCCGGCCGAGAAAACCAAGGTCGGCGCGACGGTGATCCGTGACGGCAAGTTAAACGCCGACATCGTCGGTCAGCCGGCGGCGAAAATTGCTGCGCTGGCGGGCGTGACGGCCGCACCGGAGACCAAGGTGCTGATCGGGGAAGCGACGGCAATCACCCGCGATGAGGCTTTCGCCTATGAAAAGCTCTCGCCCGTTTTGGGGTTGTACAAGGCCAAGGATTACGCCGACGCGCTGGAAACGGCGGTCAAGCTCGTGGAGTTCGGCGGCATCGGCCACACGGCGGTACTGTACACCGCCCCGGCCAATCAGGACCGCATTGATGAGTTCGGCCAGCGGATGAAGGTGGGGCGCGTGCTGATTAACATGCCGAGTTCGCAGGGCGCGATTGGGGATCTTTACAACTTTAAGCTCGAGCCGTCGCTGACCCTTGGCTGCGGCAGTTGGGGAGGAAATTCGGTGAGTGAGAACGTGGGTGTGAAGCATCTTCTCAACGTGAAAACGGTCGCGGAGCGGCGGGAAAACATGCTCTGGTTCAAGGTGCCGCCGAAGGTGTATTTCAAGTACGGCTGTCTGCCCATCGCCCTGCGCGATTTTGCCGACCGCAAGCGCGCCTTCATCGTCACCGACCGTTCCCTCTTCGACCTCGGCTACACCGAAAAGGTCACCAGCGTTCTGGAGGGCATGGGCATCGATTGCGAGGTCTTTTACGAGGTCGCCCCGGACCCCGATCTCTCCACCATCAACCGCGGGTTGGCGCTTCTGAATGCCTTCAAGCCCGACCTGATTCTTGCTCTCGGCGGCGGCAGCCCCATCGACGCCGCAAAGATCATGTGGCTGATGTATGAGCATCCGGAGGTCACCTTCGAGCAGTTGGCGATGCGCTTCCTCGACATCATGAAACGGATCTACACCTTCCCCGAACTGGGCAAAAAGGCGATCATGGTGGCCGTCCCCACCACCAGCGGTACGGGCTCCGAGGTGACCCCTTTCGCCGTTGTGACCGATGACCGCACCGGGCTGAAGTATCCGATTGCCGACTACGCGCTCACCCCGGATGTGGCGATTGTTGACGCCGAACTGGTCCTGTCCATGCCGAAGGGCTTGGCGGCGGCGTCCGGGATTGACGCGCTGACGCACGCGCTGGAGGCTTTTGTCTCGGCGGTCTCCACCGAGTATACCAACGGCATCGCGCTGGAGGCGACCCGGCTGCTCTTCAAGTATTTGCCGGCATCCTACCTCAGCGGCGGCAAGGACACCAAGGCGCGTGAGAAGGTCCACAATGCAGCAACACTGGCGGGCATGGCCTTCGCCAACGCTTTCCTCGGCATTTGCCATTCGATGGCGCACAAGCTTGGAGCGGCGTTCCACATCCCGCACGGCATTGCCAACGCGCTGCTGATCTCCGAGGTGATCCGTTACAACGCGACCGATGCGCCGCGCAAGCAGGCGATCTTCCCGCAGTATCAGTTCCCGGACGCGATTGCGCGGTACGGCCGCGTGGCGGACTTCCTGGGGCTGGGAGGCAAGACTCCGGCCGAGAAGGTGGAGAAACTGATCGGGGCGGTCGAGGGGTTGAAGAAAACGCTCAACATCCCGGCTTCGATCAAGGAGGCGGGCGTGCCGGAAGAGGCCTTCCTTGCCAAACTTGATGAACTGTCCGAGTTGGCCTTCGACGATCAGTGCACCGGCGCCAATCCGCGCTATCCGCTCATCAGCGAACTGAAGGAAATCTACAAGAAAGCGTATTACGGAAAGTAGTGTTAGGAGGGATCGCTTTGTCAGCGTAGCGCGTAAATCCGTTCGTGGTGAATCATGGACGGCCGCGTGTACGAGAGGATTCCGGCAGAATTGCCGTTCTTGCTTGGAATGAAGAAAGCGGGAGAGAACCGGGCGCTCATTTGCCCCTTCATCCTTCCCCCAGCAGCCCCTTCCCCGCAACCCCTGCAGGCCGGACCTCACTTTCCGGTTGCAGGGGTTGCTTTTTTGCGCGTTGGGATGGGCTAACTTGTTTATATTATTGCAGATAGAAGCCAATCGCCTTTACGTGCTGATCGAGGCTGAGCAGTGACAGGTTGATCAGGATATCGCCGGTGCCTTTGTTGTCTTTGATCTTCCAAATGGTAATGATCGTGGTGTCCTTGCGGTATGCGCCGATCCAGATCGGTTTTTCGATCGTCCCTTGCGGCGTAAGCAGGATTTCGCGCTGCGTCTTGAAATCGTTGGGATTGACGGAGCTGAGCAATTCCGGCTGAAAGTCCTTTGTAAACTGTTTGATATCATTCTTTTGCATGGCTTCCAGCATGTTGTTCATCAGCGGCTGGGCGATGTTGCGGATCTCCTGCGCCTGTTCTTGCACGGACGCGGGGACGGCGGGCGCGGGCTTCACCATCTGGGAGCAGACAAGGTACCCGGCGGCGAATCCCGCCACGGCACAAATGACGGAAGGGAGGACTGGTTTCATATCAGATTGTTCCTTATTCCATGAGAGTTTACATTCGTAACATTCTGTTGTATCGTCCGTCACCCGGCCTGGCCTTGAGCCGAACTGTTCACTCCGCTTTCCGGGTACGTATGCAAAGCTATAGAGCTCTATAGCTCTATAGCTTTGTGGCTGGGGCGTTGGAAAGGAGTATTTCGTGGAGGATGCGGTGAAATCGTGCGCGGGCGGTGGAATTGATATTGAATTCGGATACCGGAACGCTATCCTTAGTGGTGGAAAATCCCGCACGTCTTTCTAATGGCTTTCTCTGTAGCGGGTTTCATAGACGATAGGTAAGGATGGATCGCGTCATGGGGCAGAATCAGAATACGGCCGCGCGCAAAGATGTCGACGATCTGCCGGAAGCGCCGGGATCGGTGGGCTGGACCGTGCCGAGGCGTCTGCGGCTGGCGGATGACGAGTTCCGGCTCGTCTCCGGCCAGAGTATTTCCGCCATTGAGGTGGAGTATGAGGAGTATGGCCCGGCCGACGCGGAGCGTGTTATCCTTGTCTGCCATGCGCTTTCGGGGGATGCGCACGCGGCGGGGTGGGACCGGGACTGGCAGACGGATGGCCGGCCGTGGCGGGAGAAAAAACCCGGCTGGTGGGACGCGGTGATCGGGCCGGGAAAATCCCTTGATACGCGCCATTATCGCATCCTATGCGCCAATGTTCTGGGGTCTTGTTACGGGACGACGGGTCCGGCGGACAACGATCCGAAGACCGGAAAACCGTATGGACTGGATTTTCCGGTAGTGACGGTGCAGGACTGGGTGAATCTGCAGAAGCGGTTTGTCGAGCAATTGGGGATTGCGCATCTCTTCGCGGTAATTGGCGGCTCGCTGGGCGGGCAGCAGGCGATCGAGTGGGCGCTGGCGTATCCGGATTTTGTCGATAAGGTGATCGTCTTCGCCGCCGCGCCAAGACTGTCGGCGCAGGGATTGGGCTTTAACGCGGTCGGGCGCTATGCAATCCAGAACGATCCGAACTTCAAGAACGGCGATTATTACGACGGGCAGCCCCCGGCGGCGGGTTTGGCGGCGGCGCGAATGCTGGCGCATATCACGTATCTCTCGGAAAAAGGCATGCACGAGAAGTTCGGCCGCCGGCTGCAGGACGCGGACGAACTCCGGTTTGGTTTCGATGTGGAATTTCAGGTCGAGAGCTATCTGAATTATCAGGGGCGGCAGTTCGTGCAGCGCTTTGACGCGAACAGCTACCTTTACATCACACGCGCGATGGATTACTACGACGCCGCGCAGGTGTGGGGCGAGGGGGACTTGCAGAAGGCGTGCGAGCGCATCCGCAGCGCGGTGATGGTGGTCAGCTTTTCGACGGACTGGCTGTATCCGCCGGAGGAGTGCCGGCAGTTTGCGCTGGCGATCAGCCGCAACAACAAGCCGGTGACGTATGTCGATGTGCCGTCGCAGTTCGGGCATGACGCATTTCTGGTGCAGACCGAAGAGGTCAACCATCTGATGCGCCACTTCCTTGAGGCTCCGGCGCGGACTTGGTGAGCCGACGGCAACCTCCGGGCGTCACGGGAGAACTGCCGGTAATTCCTCTTTGAATATGAAAGCGCGGGCTTGTGCCGGCGCATGAACGGTGCGAGGATCAAAACGTGTTCCGGTATCGTGGTTTGCGGTGGGTGGGTGTTTGTTTTGTGCTGGTGCTGGCTGCCGTTGCGACAGGGGCGGAGGGAGCCGCCGGCGGCGCGACGGGCATTCAGTTCGCGTTCCTTTCGGCGACGATCAACGCCGACGCACAACTGGATCTGAAATGCGAGGTCATCAACCGTACCGGCACGGATTACAGCCTCGTGGAATACCGCGAGCGGACCACGGACGCGACGACGGAATCCCAGAAGCTGCATGCGCCGGATGGTACGGTCAACGTCACCAGAACGACCACGACCATCGACCGCACTTGGGTCTGGCGGGGGGAGATCGTCACCCGCGTCGGGAATCTGCGAACGCAGATGGGGGTGGACGTCCGGTTTGTGCGGGAGGGGCCTAAGCGTCTGCAGGCGCAGTCGGTCTGCCCGCTGGAGCTGCGCATCAGCGGCATCAGCGCGATTACGCCGGCGCTGCTTTCGCAGGTGACGCAGATGCAGATTACCTGCGAGGAACTTCCGGCGGTGAATGGAGCGGACACGCCGAGCTGCCGCAATCTGGCGGTGACGCTGACCGGCGATCAGTTGCGGCAGCTTCTGAAGCCATAGAAGCGTGTCCGTCTATTCGTACAGTTTGAGCGACCGCTGCGGCAGCGATTGGCGGTTTGAAAATGAGGACCATAGGGTATGACAGATCCACTCAAGCGGGGTGTGGGCAGCGAGGTCTTTGAGGCGCTTTCGGGCGTGTTGCGCGAACGCATGGACCCGGCTCTCCTGAAGGTCGGGTCGGGCAAGATTCTGGAGTTCTTCTCCAGTGTCGGCGCGTCCTCCAAACCCGTGACCGACCAGGACGGCCGGCCGCTGCGCTGGCAGGACAAGGTCATCGAGCGGGAGATTCCGGTCGGTTCGTCGGTGCTCGATCTTGGCTGCGGCGGGGGCGAATTGCTCTCGCGGCTGATCGAGATGAAGAAGGTGCGGGGGCAGGGGCTGGAGCTGGATTCGGCGGCGGTGCTGGAGTGTGTGCGCCGGGGGGTGCCGGTCTTTCAGTCCGACATCGATGCGGGGCTGCGTGCCTTTAGCGATAACGCCTTTGACTTTGTGGTGCTGGAGGAAACGTTGCAGACCCTGCGGCAGCCGGTGGAGGTCTTGCACCAGATGCTGCGTGTGGGGCGGCGGGGGATTGTGTCGTTCCCGAACTTCGCCTTCTGGCAGGTGCGCGCGGATCTGCTGCTGCGCGGCCGGATGCCGCAGACGGGGTGGCTGCCCTACCACTGGTACGATACGCCGAATATTCACAACCTGTCGCTGCAGGATTTTCTGGTGCTGGCGGATGAACTGCGGATTCGCATCGTTGACGGGTTTGTTCTCAAGGACGGGGAGGTTCGGCAGTTGCAGGTGACGGACAACCTGTATGCCGAGGAGGTGCTGCTGGTGATCGAAAACAATGCCGCCGCTTACGCCGGCGAAGGGGTATAAGCCATGCCGAAGATTCTGATCGTCGAGGGGCCGTCGGCCGGACAGAGCCGGGAGTTTCTGGAGGAAGGACTCGTGGTCGGCCGCGATGTCAGTTGCACCCTCTCGCTGATGGATATCAAGGTCAGCCGCCGTCATGCGAGCATCAGTTGCCGGGGCGGGCGGTTCTTCCTCGAAGACCTCAAGTCCTCCAACGGGACGATCCTCAACGGCAAGGTGCTTGCCGACGCCCCGGTGACGCTTAACGACGGCGACGAGATCCGCATCGGCCAGTCGCTGCTGCGCTTCGTCTCCTCCGGCAGCCGCGTCGAGGTCTTCGACAATCAGGAGACGATCGTCCAGAAAATGGACACCGGCATCATTCCGGTGATTGACGGCATTGAAAAAGAGGGCGGGGCGGGGGCGCTGCGGTTCCTGCTCGACCTTGCGCGCGAGGCGGAGAGCGCGGAGAATCCGGTGGCGCTGGCGGACGTGCTGGCGGCGGGGCTGGAGCCGGCGGTCAAGGCGGACCGCGTGTATCTTTTCACCGGCCGCGACGAGAACATGCGCCCGGTGGAGCGCAACATCGCCAAGCATCTGAAGAACATCTACGCCCGCCCGTTTTCGACCAGCGTGATCCGGCGGGTCGTCAAGGAAAAGGTGTCCGTTCTGTCACGCACCGGCGAGGACGAACGTTTCTGCGACGCGGCGTCGGTGAATGAATTCAAGATCACCTCCGCCATCTGCGTGCCGCTGCTGGTGGGAAGCGACCTGCTGGGTGCGTTGTACCTCGACCGGCTCGACCGCAAGGACCACTTCGTCTCGCGCGATTTGGAGCTGGCGTCGGCGGCCGGTTTGCAGTGCTCGATGGCCCTGATGAACATCCGGCGGCTGCTCGATTTGCGCGCCAGCCGCGACAGCCTCGAAGCGGAACTGAACGGTCCGGACGGTTTCATCGGACAGTCGAAAGCGCTGCACAAGGTTTACGATTTCATCAACCGCGTTGCGCCGACGGATGCGGGGGTGCTGATTCTGGGCGAAAGCGGCACGGGCAAGGAGCTGGTGGCGCGGGCGATTCACCGGCAAAGCTCGCGCGTGGACCGGCCGTTTGTGATCGTCAATTGCGCGGCGCTGGCGGAGAGTCTGGCGGAGGCGGAGTTGTTCGGGCACGAGCGGGGAGCCTTCACGGGCGCGGACAAGGCGCGTCCCGGACGCTTCATGGCGGCCGACGGGGGGACGATTTTTCTCGACGAAGTGGGCGAACTGCCGGAGCCGATTCAGGCCAAGCTGCTGCGGGTGCTGGAGTCGGGAGAGGTGACGCCGGTGGGGGAGGCGGGGGTGCGCAACATTGACGTGCGCGTGGTGGCGGCGACCAACCGCGATCTGGCCGAGGAGGTCGAGCGGGGACGTTTCCGGCGCGATCTGTATTACCGGCTGAACATTTTGTGCGTCGAGCTGCCGCCGCTGCGGGAGCGCAGCGACGACATAGCGCTGCTGATGCAGCACTTTGTAAAATTCCTCGGTTCGCGCTGCGGCCGGCCGAATTTGCGGGTGTCGGCGGATCTGCTCAAGCGCTGCCAGTCCTACCCGTGGCCGGGCAATGTGCGCGAACTGAAGAACGCGGTGGAGCGGATGGTGATCCTCTGTAACGGTGAAGAGGTGGCGGAACGCGACCTGCCGCCGGAGATCAGCGGCCGCAGCGGCCCTGTGGCTCTCAGCTCCGGGATCGGCGGTCTGCGCCCGCTGGCGGATGTCGAACGCGATCATATTACGGCGGTGCTGAAGGAGGTGGAAGGGAATAAAAAGCGCGCGGCCGAGGTGCTGGGCATCGACCGCTCAACGCTCTACGCCAAGCTCAAAAGCTACGGCATTCCCGACCTCTAATTTTCGCCCGTGGCGCGGGGGAACGCGGGGCAACCGGCGGAGGCGGCCCCTGAGGGACCCGGCCGGGAAGCACCCGCTTCACAGGCTCGGAGCGCGCCTTCGCATGGGACAGGCCCGGAATTTTACCGCCGATTACTGCGCGGCGGTTAGTTGGCGGGCGACGCGCACCGCTTCCACGGCGTCGGCGGCGTAGCCATGCGCGCCGATTTCGTCGGCATAGGCCTTGTCGACCACTGCGCCGCCGACCATGAAGCGCAGTTCGCGGCGGCCGGTCTGGTGCGCGAGTTCAATCACCCTCTTCATCTCGCTCATGGTCGTGGTCATCAGCGCGGAAAGGCCGATCAGAGTGGTCTGGTGTTCGGTGGCCGCTTGCAGAATTGCTTCCGCCGTGACGTCCTTGCCGAGATCGATCACCTCGAAACCGTAGTTGCGCAGCATCAGGCAGACGATATTCTTGCCGATGTCGTGGATGTCGCCCTTGACGGTGGCCATAATGATTTTGCCGGAACTCTGTCGCGCTTCCTGCGCGAGATACGGCTCCAGCGCCGCGAAGCCCTTGCTCATCGCTTGGGCGCTCATCATCAGTTGCGGCAGGAAATACTCTTTCTTGTCGTAAAGATCGCCGACCTTGACAATCGCCGGAATCAGCGCTTGGTCCACCAACGCCTTCGGATCGAGGCCCGTCTTGATCGCCTCCAGCAGAACCGCGCCGATGTTGTCCTCCTCGCCGTAGAGCACGCAGTTGAACGCCCGCTGCGGGAAGGGGAGCGTTTCCTTTGCGGCGGTTGGTTCCTTCTTCGCACCGCCGAAGCGGGAGAGATACCCCGCGAATTTCTGATCCCGCCCCAGCAGCGCGTCGGTAGAGAATTTGAGCGCCGACATCGCCTCGACCGACGGATTGATGATTGCCGTGGTCAGGCCGCGCCCGATGAGCAGCCCCAGAAATGCGGCGTTGAGGCTTTCGCGCTCCGGCATGCCGAAGGAGACGTTGGAGACCCCTCCGGTGGTGTTCGCGCCCAGCTCGCGCGCGCACCACTCCACAAACGCCAAGGTGGTCGCCGGGGCAGACGGGGTTGAGCTGACCGTCATCACCAGCCCGTCGATCACCGCGTCATCGACCGTCAGTCCGAGCTTTTCGCCCTCGGTCAGCACCGCGCGCGTCACCGCCTTGCGCTCCTCCAGCTCCTCCGGCACCTTGTCGTCGGTGACGGGCAGGAGGATGTACATCGCGCCATATTTTTTAGCAAGGGGGAGCATCTTCTCGATGCGCTCTTTTTCGGCGCTGACGGAGTTGATGAGCGCGCGGCCCGGATAGAGACGTAGCGCCGCCTCCATGGCCTCGGGCTTGGTGCTGTCGAGACAGAGCGGCGTCGCAACCAGCGGCGAGAGCAACTTTACGCAATCCAGCAGCATCTGCTTTTCGTCGATCCCGGAGAGGCCCATGTTGACATCGAGCAGCCCCGCGCCGGCCCGTGCCTGCTCCAGCGCAAATTCGCGGACGATTCCGAGCTTTCCCTCGCGCAATTCCGCTTGCAGCTTCTTCTTGCCGGTCGGGTTGATTCGTTCGCCGATCACCGCGAACGGAGCATCGGAGCCGAGCAGGGTGACGGCGCGGGCGGAGGCGACGGCGCTGATGGCTGTGCGCACCGGAGACTGCGGGACGATGCCGCGCAGCCTTGCGCTCGCGGCGGCGAGGTGGGCGGGAGAGCTGCCGCAGCAGCCGCCGAGGAGGTTCGCGCCCGCCGCGATCAGCTCCGGGAAGAACGCGGCGTACTCGTCGGGGCTCATATTGAAGACGGTCTTGCCGTCCACGAGCTTCGGCTGACCGGCGTTGGGCTTGGCGGCGAGGGGGACGGTCGCATACGGCTTCATCGCCTTGATCCATTCGATCATTTTTTCGGGGCCGGCGGAGCAGTTGCAGCCGACCGCGTCCGCGCCGAGCGATTGCAGGATGATGACGGCCGTGACCGGATCGGTGCCGGTGAGGGTCGTCCCCTCGGGGCCGTAGGTCATGGTGACGATCACGGGCAGGTCGGGCGCGGCCTCGCGCACGCCGATCAGCGCCGCGCGCGCCTCCTGAATGTCCATCATGGTTTCAATGGCGAAGCCGTCAACGCCGCCGGCGAGCAGCGCCTGCGCCTGTTCGCGGTAGACGGCGACGCAATCTTCAAACGGAAAATCGCCGAACGGCTCGACCAGCCGGCCGGTGGGGGCGATATCGCCGAAGGCGAAGCCGTCCGGGCCGACGGCCTGCTTGGTGAGGCGGGCGAGGTCTCGGTTGATTTCAAAGAGGCGGTCGGCCAGTCCGAATTCTTCGAGCTTGCAGCGGTTGCCGCCGAAGGTGCAGGTGTAGACGATGTCGGAACCCGCGGCGCGGTAGGCGCGCTGCACATCGAGGATGGCTTCCGGGTGATCGAGCACCCACTGTTCGGGGCAAACCCCGTTCGGTAATCCGCGTTTCAAAAGTTCGGTCCCGGTCGCTCCGTCAAGGATTACGGAATGTTCAGCGCACAATTTTTGAAATCGACTTTTTTTCATCACTGGGTCCTGAAATTACGATTAAAGGTATAAGACAGATTGATGAGAGATGCATTCATGCGAAGAAGAGCACCCAAAATAACGCAAAGATGGGGATTGTCGAAAGAAAAAACATTGCTAATGTTCGCATTATTGAAAATTGTGACAGTTGCTTTAGGAATAAAATATACAGAAAAAGTCCCCACAGTACGGCTGCACCATGTGCGCACATGTACACGACATACAGGATTAACCCGATCTTGTGGAGTCCGTTAATTGTACATATAATAGCAATTGTGAAAATAGTAACTTGCAGGAAAAGTATGGGGGCAAAAGGGGCGCATGCCCATGCCTGCGCATATCGGATTTGCCTTGATTTTAACTGGCCCTTGAGCATGTGGTTCACCCAGGAGGTCATATAACTTAGGAGGTAGGCCATAATCGTCATAAGCAAGAGCAATCCAAAGGTTTTTCCTGCAATCTTTCCTAAGACGAGTGCGGTGTTGACTTTCATGTCACCAACCGGAATGAAAATTTGCAGGATATCTGGGACTTGTGTTGTCAGCACGAAGAGGCCAAAGAGTGGAATGATATTGCTATAGTCATCCTTTTTTATGATGGGATGTATGGCGGTAGTCGGGTGTAGCAAAACATGCATAAGCGTGCTGTGTGGTGCACTGGCTTTCTGTTGCTTGCAAGAAATTATGGGATCGTCGTTGTCACCGTTAGCGTTTGATGTTTGATCATCCATTTGGTTCTTCCTTCCCCGTGGATAATTTTCAGTTTTGAATATAGCCTGCAAAAGTATACAGAAGCAAGGCACAAACAACGAGTAGGGCTGATATGCCGACGAGAGTCCAAAACGCCCGTTTGAAGGAACAGGATAACACTTCTTTCAGGCCGATTATTTGAAGCACGAACGTAAGGGGATACACAATAAACAACTGCAGGCACTTGAATGCTTTCGGAAGTATCGCGTGTGTCGGTGCGTTGATTGATAAAGCCATGAGATACTGTTCGGGACCCAGACACAAAAGTACGGTCAATGAAAAAGGAAGCAAGATAATGCTTGGAGCATAGGACCAGCCAAACACCGTCGAAATTTCGCGCCAGCTTGCAGTCGTGCTCCGACGGCTAAACAGCCAGCACAGGCTTGACCAGAGATACAGTTGAAGCAACGCGCAAAATAATGCAGAAGCAAGCGTTATCAGCACAAAGTTGTTAATCGAAATGGGCCGGTCGAAATCAGTTATCTTACTGACTGCAAGTGTTGCGCTTAATCCTCCACCCAGAGCCAAAAGAATAAGCGCAATATGACGCGAACGTTTGACTTGCCGAAAGGTTTCCCTTGGTCGCAGCCAGATGGATAGCCACGGATTCAGCGTATCGGCTATAACTGGGGGGGCTCTGTCCACTTGCACCGCGATTTCAGAATTTATTGCAGCGTTCTTCGTCGACTCATCTTCCATTTCCGTTCCCCCCAGAAATGCTTTGGTTGTTAAAGCACCGCCGGAGAGCTGATCCGGCGGTGCGGGTTGCGCAGATGTCGTGTGTCGTCGCCTGATTAGTAGCGGTAGTAGTCGGGCTTGAAGGGGCCGCTGACCGGGACGCCGATGTAGTCCGCCTGCTCCTTCGAGAGCTTCGTCAGCTTGCAGCCGAGCTTCTGCAAATGCAGCGCCGCGACCTCTTCATCGAGCTTCTTCGAGAGCGTGTACACGCCCACCTTGTACTTGTCCTTGTTCTTCCAGAGGTCGATCTGCGCCAAGGTCTGGTTCGTGAAGCTGCACGACATCACAAACGACGGATGTCCCGTCGCGCAGCCGAGGTTCACCAGCCGCCCCTCCGCCAGAACGTAAATGCAGTGGCCGTCGGGGAAGACCCACTTGTCCACCTGCGGCTTGATCGTGATCTTCTTGACGCCCTTCATCTTCTCCAGTTCGGCCATCTGGATCTCGTTGTCGAAGTGGCCGATGTTGCAGACGATCGCCTGATCCTTCATCTTCGCCATGTGCGCGGCGGTGATGATGCCGGTGTTGCCGGTGGTCGTCACGTAGATGTCGGCCGTCGCAAGCATGTCATCGACGCGCCGGACCGGATAGCCGGCCATATACGCCTGCAGCGCGCAGATCGGGTCGATCTCGCTCACCGTCACCTGTGCGCGGTGCGCCGAAAGAATGTCCGCGCAGCCCTTGCCCACGTCGCCGTAGCCGCAGACCATCGCGATCTTGCCCGCAATCATCACGTCGGTCGCGCGCTTGATGCCGTCCACCAGCGATTCGCGGCAGCCGTAGATGTTGTCGAACTTGCTCTTGGTCACGGAGTCATTGACGTTGATGGCCGGAACCAGCAGGGTGCCCTTCTTCTCCATGCTGTAGAGACGGTGGACGCCGGTGGTGGTCTCCTCGGAGACGCCGCGCCAGTCGGCCTTGACCTTGTGCCAGTGCTGCTTGTCTGCTTTCTGGATCTTTTTCAGCAGGTTGAGAATGATCTGGAATTCTTTGTTGTCGGTCTTCTGGTCGAGGCGTTTGGGCTCGTCCTCGGCGTAGTAGCCCTCATGGATCAGCAGCGACGCGTCACCGCCGTCATCGACGATCAGCTCCGGGCCTTTGCCGTTGGGCCACGTCAGCGCCTGTTCGGTACACCACCAGTATTCCTCCAGCGTTTCGCCCTTCCATGCGAAGACCGGGGTTCCGGTGGCGGCAATGGCGGCGGCGGCGTGATCCTGCGTCGAGAAGATGTTGCACGAGCACCAGCGCACATCCGCGCCGAGGGACTGCAGGGTCTCGATGAGGACGGCGGTCTGGATGGTCATGTGCAGGCTGCCCATGATGCGCACCCCCTTGAGCGGCTTTTGTTTGCCGTACTTCTCGCGGGTCGCCATCAGTCCCGGCATCTCTTGCTCGGCCATCTGGATTTCCTTGCGGCCCCAGTCTGCGAGCTTGATATCCGCGACCTTGTAATCACATTTTTTCGTTTTGCCTGCCATTCGCTGTATTCCTTCCTGAAAGTAAATTGCGGCCGGCCGGCCGGGTTACCCCCCAGCAGCAGCCGTTTTTCCGCCCACCGATCAGGGGAACAGTATATTGATATCCGCATCGGCAGTCAAATCAGAACTTTCTCGTGCGGACGCGGTTGAGCCGGGATGGGGTTCTTCATATAATGTCCCAGACGCAGAAACACTCCGGCCCGTTGCCGGGCTAAGGGAAACGTGGCATGAACGATCCGCACGGAGCTGAGAACCCGATCACCCCGGATGACGCATCGGTCCCCGCTACCGAGGGCGTTGCTGGCGAGGGCGTTACCTTCTCGCATGCTTTGCCGTGGCCGCCGCAGGGGGATGCGACGACACCGCCGGCCGGGGCGT
>CAYWTJ010000107.1:0-4125 GCA_964460225.1 uncultured Planctomycetaceae bacterium
GCTGAGAATGCGGCCGGGAGCAGGCCGCCGGCAGGAACTGAGGGAGTGTGATGAGCAACCAGTTTTTATTCCGCCTGAGTCTGTTGTTGTGCGCTTTCATTATGCTGGGGGGAAGCTCCGCGCTGGTCGCAGCGGAGGAGAAGGGACCTGCGGAGGAAAAAAAACCGTGGTTCGAGACTTGGTTTGAGCCGGAATTGAATCCGGAATTGCTAACGGTCTGGAAGAGCGAAACCTTGGATCTCGGCTGGTCAAAGGCCCGTACCTATACTCACCATCCGAAACAAGGCGTCGCTTCGCACCCCAAGAAAATTGTGGCAATTCTCCCCAAAAAGGCCGGCAGCTATCCCAAGGCATTTGGCCGCCTGCTCGCTTATGTTGCCGACAAATTCCCCGGTTCGGCGATCACGCTCTGTAATTTTTATAACAATGAGGAGAACGTCCCCAAGGTTCTGGAACTGGCGCGTTCGCAAAAAGCAGATCTGATCTTCACGCTCGGCACCGAATCCGCTACGGCGGCCTCCAAATATTATGTCAACTGCGGCATTCCGGTGGTCACCTGCATCAGCAAAGATCCTGTTCTTCTGGGGCTGCTTAAGGATGCGGATAAGGGAAGCGGTAACAACATTGCCTATACCACGGTGAATATGTCGGCCGATGCGCTGTTTCTCTGGGTGCTGAAGTTTCGGCCGGCTCTGAAGCGCGTGGCCCTGTTGTTTGACCGGCAGCGGGAGGATGTAAATATCGCGGAAGTGGCGCCGTTACGCGACCTGTTCGCGAAAAAAGGCATTGAAGTGATCGACATCGATACCAATGGAACCAAAACCGTTCTGACGGAGCTGGATGCTGAAATGCCCAAGGCGCTGCAAGCGATGCAGGCGAAGGACCCGACGTTCTCGGAATCGATTTTTCTAATCACCTCCTGCAACAGTCTCTGGGAGCAGCCGGGGCTGGGGCGGGTCGTGAAACTGGCCGGCAATTGTCCGGTTCTGGCGACCGTGACCGATGCGGTGACCGGCGACGAAAACGGCGCGCTTATCGGCATCGGGATTGATCGCGGCTCGGCGGCGCACCTGTCGGCGGTCTATGCCGGCCGGATTCTTTCGGGCAAAGAGAAACCGCAGACAATGCCGATGGGCAGGGTTACGCCGCCTGACATTGCGATCAGCTTCTGCAAGGCGCGGCAGATTCGCGCCGCCGTTCCGTTCGAGTTCTTCGAAAATGCCAGTTTCATTTACGACTACAGCGGGCATGGCGCGCTCCCTGCTGAGGGTGAGCAGCCGGTTGAGGGGAAGTAAGCGCCCTCGTCCGGCTTTTCTTGTCGACCTTTTTATCTTGCTGCAGAAGGGTGATGCTTATGAAGTCGCTATTGCGGGTGGTTCCGATCTGGGCGGCGTTATCGCTGACCATGTTGCTGCTGGTTTTGGTCGGAATCGGTGAGGCCAGACAGAATTTCTTTAAATTCCGTCTCGATACCACAACCATGCAGAGTGAGTCGATGCTGCGAATTTTGCGGCACGACCTGGAAAACGGCACGCCCCTCGCCTCGATTTCCGGCCTCGCAACCATGGCCAAAAATCTCGACAACTCCGATACCTCGCTGCTCGGGGTGGCGTTTTACAGCGAAAATCATCAGTTGCTCTCGTGTACGAATCCCGACCTGCAGGCGAGTCTGCAAAAATACACCTTTACGCCCTGTAAGGTCACCGCTCACGACACGTCTTATGAGGTGAGCGAATGCGACCGTTACGTCCGCGTTTCCAAGGCGATTCAGACACGATTCGGGCCGGCCGGGTCGCTGGATCTGCTCTTGGAAAAGGAGTACTTCTGGAAGCAGACGGCGGCCAATTTCGAGTACATGGCCTACGGCGCCGTGGCATCGGTGGTGCTGCTCTATCTGATTATTGTGATGGCATCGCGGCGTTACTCCGACCAGACCAAGCGCCTGAAGCGGGTGGTACAGGTCAGTTATTTCATATTGTTTCTGTTCTGTGCGTCGGTGATTGTGCAGCAGACGCTGGCGATTTATACGGCGGCCGTGGAATACAAATCGCAGGCACTGGGAAATTTTCTGGCGCAGCGGCTGTCGATGGCCTCGCGGGCCGGGATTGAGTTCCGCGATCTCGCCGGGATTAACGATCTGCTGACGGATTTCCGCAAAGAGCACCGCGAAATTTGCGCCGTGGATCTATTGGTGAACGGTCAGTCGGGGTACTCCGCGTCCGCGACCGAAACGAAAGACGCCAATGCGGTCAAGTTCACCGATGACGATGTTTTTGCCTATACCTTCGGGCTGGATACGCGCGAACATTCCAATCTGACCATAGCCACCCTGCAACTGCGGGTGAAGGTGCCCAAGTCCGTCATCCGCGACGCGGTCATGGATGGCGTAGTGAACCTGCTGGTCTTGCTCTTTGCCTGCAGCCTGATGGCGAATATGATTCTGGAGATCGGAATCACCCGCCTCAGCGCCCGGCTGGTCACGGTGGACCGGAGCCTGAAGCCGGCGCCGAAGGATGCAATGGCGTCTTTGCAGGCGTCGTACCTGATCATGGTTTTCATTAACGCCCTGACGGTGCCGTTTCTGGCCCCGCTCATCAAAGATATCAACGGGTCGGTTGCCAGCCTGCCGTTTACGGCGTACTTCGTCTGTTTCGCACTGTTTATGATTCCGGCCGGAAAGCTCGCTGAACGCGGGTACACGCGTCACCTGCTGATTTGCGGGGCGTTGCTCGAGGTGGCCGGTAGCTGCATCGCCGCCAATTTTCCGACCCTGCTCATGCTTACTGCCGGACGTTCCCTGTCCGGTCTGGGGCAGGGGATGTTCCTGGTCGGCTTCCAGTCCTTTATCATCAGCATTACCGGTGATGACGAGCGCACGCAGGGGCAGTCACTGAAGGTGATTATACGCAATACTGTTTTGGTCTCCGGTAGCGCCATCGGCGCGCTGGTCTATGTTTTCTTCGATTACCAGGTGGTCTTCCTGGCTTGTGCCGCCCTCGGCCTGGTTGCGCTGGTACACATCCTGTTCGTGTTGCCCGACCCGCACAACGTCGAAGGCGCGCATTTTGAAACCCCGCAAGAACGCGCGGCTCGCGCCGCGGCCGGAAATTCCGGATTCCGGGCCTTTCTGCGGCTCTTCATCGACCGCGAGTTTCTCTCTGTTTTGCTGCTGGACGGGATCCCGGCCAAAATTGCGGTCACCGGCATCATCATGTTTACCGTTCCGTTGTTGTTGAAGGATCAGGGTGTTTCCGCCGAAGCGGTGGGCCGGTATCTGATGCTTTATTACATCACCTGCTCGCTCTTCAGCCGCTGGTCCGCAAAGTATGCCGACGCTTCGGGGCGCACCCGGAATCTGCTGACGTGGGGGGCGGTTGTCGGCGGCATCTCCTTTATGGCGCTGGGCGGCTTGACCAGCGGATATCTGGCGATTCCCGGCATGGATTCCTGGATGGTGGTGCTGGTTACCGTCAGCATTTTCCTCTGCGGCGCGTCCAGCGGTTTGAACTCGGCGCCGATTGTGACGCATGTCTGCAAAACTGACGCCGCGAAGCTGCAGGGGCAGAAGACCATGGTTGCGGTCTACTGCTTTGCCGAGCGCTTCGGTCACGTTGCCGGACCGGCATTGATGGTTTATTGCTCCACGCTGACCGGCAACATGGGGACGGCGATCCTGTACTTCGGCGGGGTATCTCTGCTGATGGGGTTGGTCTTCCAGGCAATTTCGCGCAAGGCCTGAAGCGCGCCATCGTTCTTCAATACGAAGGTCGGCTGTCCGGAACCGGGCAGCCGATTTTTTTCGGCCTGTCGAAACGGTGCAGGAGGTGGCGTAGAGCGCGGAGTGTTTCTCTTTTGAATTTGGGTGGCAAAAAAACAGAAGCGGTTCCGTCGGGAACCCTCCTGCCGGAAGAGCGACAATCTATCGAGGACGGCTACGTAAGAAGGGGATGCGCGCTTGCTGCCTGCGCATGGCGGTAGGAGCCGTCAGGGCTGGTCTTCGATGAATTGCAGGCCATAATTCATGACGCCGTCCTCCCGTTGCTTGGCCCAGACGAGGGTGGCACGCCGTTCTTCAACCCCGCCACTCATTTTCTTACCCTTTCCAATTGAAAACCAGACCTGCAA
>CAYWTJ010000108.1:0-5796 GCA_964460225.1 uncultured Planctomycetaceae bacterium
TTTGAGCCGGAAAACGTGGTGCAGGCGATGAGAGCGAAAAGCATCCCGGTGAATGAGCAGGAAAAGCGATTATTCATGTCGTTCCTTATTGTGAACATATAGTTCTGTCAGTGGTTTTGTTCTGGTCTCCGGGGGCGAGATGGTACGAAAAATAGATTTCCCGTTCCTGCAAGGCGTCCCGCTATCGGCGGTCTTCGCCGGCTTCGGCTACCTCTTTGCAATGGGACTGGGTTTCTGGCTGGCTTGGGGCATTCTGCGCGGCAAGCGACTGTAGCCCCCCCCTGCCCGGCAGATGCCTTGCCGTTTGCGGCCATTCGACCGAACCACGAACGGAGAGACACCCGAAGGAGCAAACGGCTGCTCACAGACGGCGCTTCACGCGGACGGCAGATTCGTGCGTGCGACCCGCAGGCGATGCTGTGGTTGTCGTAGGCACAGCAGCAGTTTGCTGTGCCGGAGGCAACCTTTAGGCATCGTCGGAGGGCGCTAAGCGCGAAGATGCCGCCCGCCAAAACGGTTCATCCAACCGCACAGGAACACCGCTCACAGCCCCCATTCTCCCGATTCGCAGGTCCTGTTCCTTGTCTGCGGGTAACGCGGATTTCTCGTAACTGGCTTGTTTTTTTACAAATGAAACAAACAGAACCGGTATATAATTGTGGTTGTGCAACAATAACCGTATGTCTTCGGCCCCACCATCTGGGGTGCAAACAATTCGCACGGGGGAGCGTGACGGAGGGAAACGGCATGGAATTCAAACGCAGAGCGGAAAAGGCGGGAAGCTGGTACCCCGCAGATCCGCAAAAGTTGAGAACAGCGCTGAAGCAACTGCTGGAACGAGCCAGAAACTTGACGGGACGACCACCGGCACTGGAGGACGACCGCATCCCCGGACACATTGTAGCGGGGGTTGTGCCGCATGCGGGGCTGGTCTTCAGCGGCGGGGTTGCGGCCCGGACGTTTCACGCGCTGCGGGAAGCGACGCCGGGGCTGAAAACGCTGCTCCTGTTCGGAGCGGTGCATACCATGTCGCTGGCGCGTCCTGCGGTCTGGCCGAGTGGACGCTGGCTTTCCCCACTGGGAGCGGTGGAAGTCGACGAAGCTGCAGCCGAAGCGCTTTGCGCGAGCGGCAGCACCATAGCAGACCCTGCCCCGCATCTGGGCGACAATGCGCTGGAACTGCAGATTCCGTTCATCCGTTATTGCTTTCCCGATTGCGCCATTGTGCCGATCGCGGTGCCGCCGAATTTAGAGGCGAGTTCACTGGGCCGGACGGCGGCGCTGCTGTTCCGGGACCGGATCGAAGCCGGTGAGTTCGCTGTCATCGCCAGCACGGATCTGACCCATTACGGCCATTGCTACGGACTCGCGCCGGCAGGCGAGGGGCCGGCCGGGTTTGAGTGGTGCCGTGAGAATGACCACCGGCTGCTGCGGCTGGTACTTGATCTGCGCGACGAGGAAATTGTACCGCAAGCCATGCGCGACCGCAGCGCCTGCGGAGCAGGCGCGCTGGCGGCCGCCACAGCCTTTGCGGCCCACGCCGGATGCGCCTGCGGAGAATTGCTGGAATACGCAACCAGCCACGACCTCCAGCCGCGCGATAATTCCAGCATCGCCGTGGGCTATGCATCGCTGATTTTCCGCCGCTGAAGCACATGCGTATTATGAGACAACAGAACAAAACCACTGACAGAACTATATGTTCACAATAAGGAACGACATGAATAATCGCTTTTCCTGCTCATTCACCGGGATGCTTTTCGCTCTCATCGCCTGCACCACGTTTTCCGGCTCAAATGCCGCAGAGCCTCCGGTCGCACCGGCCACGCCGGTCGCACCGGTCGCACCGGCGGTCGGCACAACGATGCAGCCGCAGACGGCGGCGGCAAATCCGGAGAAGCGCGTCATCGCCTATCCGGGCGTGGAGGTCGATCTGGGGCAACGCGAAATCAGGATCAACGCCACACTCTCAGAGGAGCTAAACTGGGGCGCGCCGTTATTGGAGTTTGCGCTGATGAACGGGAAGGAAAAAGGCTACGAGACCCTTTTTATCACCGAGGCCAATCCGGCTCAGGTTCAACTGGGACTGGTGCTGCTTGGCTTGCGTCCGCGCGAGCTCCCCAAAACGATTCTGGAAAATCCGGGCAGACCGGAAAAATTCCCGGCCGATATGCCGCCGTTGGTGGAGGTTCTGGTCCGCTGGCAGACCGACAGCGGCCCCAAAACTTCGCCGATCGAAGATCTGCTGGTGCAACGCAAGGACTCTGCCCGTCCGCACGGACTGATCTTTGCCTTCACCGGTTCGCAGATGGTGGATTTTGAAGGAAAACAAACTCTGGCCGCCGCGTTGAGCGGATATGTCGCCACGGTGCTGTTCAATCCCGGTGCGATCTTGAACCTCGCCTGGTACGAGGCCAGCCCCTACAACGACGAAGTTTCCGGCTACTGCGTCGACGTCAACAAACTGCCGCTCGAAATGGTGCGCATCCGCAAAATGGAAATCAACAACAAGGGCATGGTCGATCAGATCGTAACCCGGCCGCTGCCGGTCACCGTGATCTTGCGCCCGACCGATGTCCGGACAGGTCAATAACGTCCGCCAGCCGGTTTGCCGGCAAGAAGCCGCCCTCGCCGTTCACTGGTAATCCGGCGGGAAATGATCTTCCCTGACGATGCTTGCATGACGTTGCATTTTTCTCCAGCCTGCGTATGATTGCGCGGGTGCGGCCGGTGCCGCGATTGCTTCTGCACGGGAATGATAAAGAATGAATGACAAGTACGAATGCGTAATCGGGCTGGAGATCCACATCCAACTCCTGACCAAGACAAAAATGTTCTGCGGCTGCCGCAACCAGTTCAGCCATGAACCCAACACCAACGTCTGCCCCGTCTGTCTGGGACAACCCGGCAGCCTGCCGGTCATCAACAAACAGGCGGTCGAATTCGGCATCCGGGGCGGCCTCGCCATCAACAGTGAAATTCCGGAACTGACGAAGTTCGATCGCAAGCACTACTACTACCCCGATCTTCCGAAAAACATTCAGATCAGCCAATTCGATCTGCCGGTCTGCAAAGGCGGCTGGCTGGAGGTCGACGCCGGCGATGGCCTCAAGAAGATCGGCATCACGCGCGCACATCTTGAGGAGGATGCCGGCAAGCTGATCCACGCCGGCAGCACCTCCAACGTCGACCTCAACCGCACCGGAACGCCGCTGCTGGAGGTCGTGACTGAGCCGGATATCCGCACGCCACAGCAGGCGCGCGCCTTTCTGGAACTACTGCGCCTGACCATGCTCTACACCGGCATCACCGACGGCAACATGGAGGAAGGTTCGTTGCGCTGCGATGCGAATATCTCCGTTCGCCCCCACGGCGAGACCAAGCTCGGCACCAAGAACGAGATCAAGAACATGAACTCCTTTCGCGGAGTTGAAAACGCCCTGACGCTGGTTTACGCCGAGTTGTGCCGCCAGATGGAGGAGAAGGAGACCATCCGTCAGGTGACCTGGGGTTACAACCTCGAAAAGCAGAAGATCTTCCAGATGCGCGTAAAGGAAGACTCCAACGATTACCGCTATTTCCCCGAACCGGATCTGCCGGCGCTGCGTATCAGCCGCGAGTGGGTGGAGGCAATCCGCAAGAGTCTGCCCGAAATGCCGCGCGTGCGCGAAGCCCGCTTCGTGGAAGCGCTGGGACTCGGCGCGTCGGAAGCAGGACTGCTGGTGCAGGACAAGGCGCTGGCGGATTATTTTGAGGAGGTCGTAAAGACCGGCTGCCCGGCAAAGGAAGCGGCCAACTGGGTGCTCAACGACGTGGCGCGAGAATTGAACGAACGCGGCGGCACGGCGGCGGCCTTCCCGGTGTCGGCCGGGGCACTGGCGGAACTGATCGGCCTGCTGGGGCAGAAGAAGATCAACATGCCGACCGCCCGCAAAATATTTGCAGACCTGATCGGCGGCGAGACGCGCAGCCCCGCGCAGATTGTGGCCGAGGACGGGCTGGGACAGGTATCCGACACCGGGGCGATCAAGGACGCGCTGGCGGCGGCGATTGCCAAAGACCCGAAAGCGGCCGAAGAGATGAAGAGCGGCGAAACCCGGTCAGCGATGTGGTTTGTGGGACAGATCATGCAACAGATGAAGGGCAAGGCGGACCCGCAGGCAATCACGGCGGTCATCGCGGAACATTTCAGTATCGATCCGGCCCTGCTGCAAGCCAAAAAGAAGAAAAAATAAGGCGGTCGTTGTGCTGCCCGGATTTCGCATAAACGGTGACGACCGGAGAAGGAGTGCCATGCACATTGATTTTGAACGTGACCGCAAGCTGCTGGGACTGCCGCCGAAGGCACCGCTGCTGCCGAAGCCGGTCAAAGTCATTCTGGCCGGAGCGCTGGTCGTGCTGCTGGCCGTTGCTGCCGGCTGGCTGGTACGGGCGCTTTCACAGCTACAAAGCGAAAGCGGCCTGAACGCCCTGAATAAAGAATTGCACCGCACCCGCGATCCCGAGCGTCTGCGGCAGTTGGCGCTGGAGATCCGCGAAACCGCCCCCGATACCGCGTCGGGCCGGTTGACAACCGCAGGTGCGCTGGAATTCGCCGCCGACTGTCTGCCCGAGCAACGACTCTGGCAGCAAGAGGCGCTTGCCAATTATCTTGCCGCCCGCGATCGGGGTCTGCCCGCCGGCATGCCGGACAGCCAAAGCCAGAATCTTCGGCAGATCGGCCTTGGGCTGCAGATCTCGGGCTTGCTGCTCAACCTCGGACAGGACCGGCAAGCGAAGGAAGAAACCGAGACACTCCGCGCCACTTACGGCAAGAGCGAAGCGTGGTACGACTTCGAGGACAACTACACCAACCTGTTGGCATACATCCTTTCCAGTGCGGCGGATTCCGGCGTCCGCAATGGCAAGGAGGCGCTACGCGTGATGAACACCATCATGAAAAGCAACGAGAGCAACCAGAACATTGCCGCAAACGCGCCTTGGTCGTCGTGTTGTCGGATCTGGTCGATGGCGCGACAAGTGACCGCTTTCGAGCGGCGTTGGCTTCGTTGGCGAAGAATCATGTGGTTGTATTTGCCGCGTTGCGCACGCCATTGCTGGAAGGATTTGTGCAGGAGGAGGTGGACGACTTTTCTGGCGTCTGCCGCAAGGCGGTGGCGTTGCGGCTGGAGCAGGAGCGGGAACGCACTTTGCGCACACTCGGACACACCAGCGTGCGGGTGATCGATACCGATCCGCGTGATTTGACGGCTCCGCTGCTTAATACGTATCTGGCGTTGCGGGCGGGAAACCTGCTATAGCGACCCCCTGTTTCCCGGGCTTTGCGGCACACTCTTATGCGCCATCGAAAAACGGCGTCCTCCCGATTTTGCGGAGACGCCGTTTTTTGTGGGACTTGATCGGTTTATTCGCTCTTCTGCGGGGACTCAGGAGATTCGCTGGGCTTGGGCAGGGGGCCCTTCTTCTGGACTCGTTCGCGCAGCAGCCGGTCTGCTTCCTCATCGGGATCAGGGGCATCGGCCACGGTCTGGGTGGCGGCCGCCTGGTATTTGCGATAATGGTCAATGTAAACCCAGAGGTCGCGGCCACGCGCGAGAAGGAGCGCCTTGCGTTGCAATTCGACGGCCCGATGCGGCCGTCCGGCGGCATAATTGCACTCCGCCCACGTATCGACGTATGCGGCAATGTTCTGGTTGCTCTCGTTGCTTTTCATGATGGTGTTCATCACGCGTAGCGCCTCCTTGCCATTGCGGACGCCGGAATCCGCCGCACTGGAAAGGATGTATGCCAACAGGT
>CAYWTJ010000109.1:0-10543 GCA_964460225.1 uncultured Planctomycetaceae bacterium
ACGCTCCGCCCCCGGCGCGGAACACGAGCGGATCGCACCAGCAAGGCAGGTTCTGGCAATCACAACGCCCCGATGACATTCCCACCCGGATTCGTCCCCCCGCAACGATCACGCCCCACCGGGTTAAGGGCGGATTTTCCGGTGCCCCCCCTTGCCGCATATGGTGGATTGATTTTCGTGCGGGATCTCATATACTATATTGGATAAAAATTACATGATTTCGGCGGACTTTTTGAGGCAAAAAATGGCTCGTATCGCGACCTTACTCGTCAGTGCTTCCGACCGTACCGGCATCGTCGCTGCGCTCTCCGACATGGTATTCCGCTACAGCGGCAACATCATCGACGCCGACCAGCACTCCGACGAAGAGACGGATATGTTCTTCATGCGCATCGCCTGGTCGCTGGATCGCTTCACCCTCGACCGCGAAGGCATTGAGGACGCCATGAAGGTTCTGGCGCATGGATTTGAAAATATGCGCTGGCGGCTCTGGTATGACGAAGGCCCGCAGCAGGTGGCGCTCTTCTGCAGCAACACCCCGCACTGCCTGTACGACCTGCTGCTGCGCGAATTGATGGGCGAACTGGAAGGGAAGATTGCGCTGGTCGTGAGCAATCACGCCGATTCACGCGGCGTGGCCGAGCACTTTCAAAAGCCGTTTCTTCACATCCCCGTTACGAAGGACAACAAGCAGGAGGCCGAGGCCGCGCAACTGGCTGCGCTGCGCGAGCGCAACATTTCGCTGGTGGTGCTCGCGCGCTACATGCAGATCATCTCGCCGGAGTTTATACAGGCGATGGGCGGGCAGGTTATCAACATCCACCACTCCTTCCTGCCGGCGTTTGTGGGGGCGCGGCCGTACCATCAGGCACGCGCGCGGGGCGTGAAGATCATCGGCGCGACGGCGCATTACGTGACCGCCGACCTCGATCAGGGGCCGATCATCGAGCAGGACGTGGCGCGGGTGACGCACCGCGACGGGGTGGAGGACATGATCCGCAAAGGACGCGATCTGGAGCGTCAGGTCTTGAGCCGCGCGGTGCGGCTGCATTTGCAGCACCGCATTCTGGTCCACGACCACCGCACGATCATTTTCTCGTAACGCCCGCTTTGGTCGTACCAGCCAGACGCCGGGGAAGACGAAAAGGGAGAGCAAATGCTAAGGCACATAGGTATCGTATGCGGAATGCTGGCCGTCCTCTTTCTCAGTGGTTGTCGGTTTGACCGTAACGTCACACTGCACCTACAAAAAGACGGCAGCGGAACCCTGACGGTGAACGAGGTCGTATACAAGAGCGAAGAAGAGCGGAGAAAGGAACAGGAGTGGAAGCCCGAGGCGAGCAAAACCGACAGCGTTCCCGATAAAACGCCGGATGAGGGAGCGTTTCGAAGTGAGCCAGAAAAGTACGGAAAAGGGCTGACGCCCGTCTCTGTCCGAAAATTCAAAACGCAGGACGGCGGCGAGGGCGAAGAGTCCGTTTATCGCTTTTCGGATATTAATGCTGTTATCCTGAACGACGACGCTTGCCCACAGCAATATTCATTCTCGTATGTTGGGGGAATATTGCATGCACAGGCCGCGGCAGACCTTCTCAAGGACGGTGAAGCGAAGATGCAGGAAGGGTACTTGACTACGCTTCAGGAGGTTGCCGACGCAGCAAAAAAGTCCAATGAAGAGTCCTCCGGGAGTCTGACGTTTGTGCTGACGGTCGAGGGTGCCATAAAGCGGACGGATGCCACCTTCCCAGAAGCGAGAAGCGTTACACTGTTTAAATTCGACGGGTATAAGTTGATGCATTCTCCAGAAGCGTTGAAACGATACCAGTCCACTAAGATTACCGATACCGAAGCGATGAAGGCCGCAGCAAAGGAGTATCCGTATTTTATGATTGAACTGAATAAGAAGGTGACGATCGAATTTTGACGGACGTTGCAGCTTCAGTCTGCAATGGCACCGGGGGCACAACTCATTTACAGCAAAGATGATGGAGGGATAGCGACGATGCGGACAAGAACCGAGAGCGACAGCATGGGGGCGTTGGAAGTGCCGGAGGATGCGCTGTATGGCGCGCAGACACGGCGGGCCGTGCTCAACTTCCCCGTCAGCGGCTGGCCGCTTCCTGCCGGAATGATCCGCGCCCTCGGCCTCATCAAGCGCTGCTGCGCGCAGGTCAACTGCGAACTCGGCAAGCTCTCCCCCGAACTCGCCGCCTGGATCGAAACCGCCGCGTCCGAGGTCGAGAGCGGCCTGCTCGACGCCCACTTCCCCGTCGATGTCTTCCAGACCGGCAGCGCCACCTCCAGCAACATGAACATCAACGAGGTCGTCGCCAACCGCGCCATCCAACTCGCCGGCGGCGTGGTCGGCAGCAAGAAGCCCGTCCACCCCAACGACCACGTCAACATGGGGCAAAGCTCCAATGACATCATGCCCACCACCCTGCACGTCGCTGCCGCCGTGGCGCTCACGCGCGACCTTCTCCCGGCCATGGCGGAGTTGCAGACGGTTCTGGAAAAGAAATCCGCCGAATACGCCGGCGTCGTCAAGATAGGCCGCACCCACCTGCAGGATGCCACCCCGATCATGATGGGACAGGTCTTCAGCGGTTACGCCGCGCAGGTCGCCGCCTGCCGCCGCCGGCTGGGCAACACACTGCACAGTCTCTGCGAGCTCCCGCTGGGCGGCACCGCGGTCGGCACTGGCATCAACTGCCATCCCGAGTTCGCCGGCCGCGTCTGCGCCAAACTGGTCAAGGAAACCGGCATCGCCTTTGTCGAAGCGCCCAACCACTTCGAAGCGCAGGCCGCCCGCGATGGAATCCTTGAATTCATGGGCCAGCTCAAAACGTTCGCCGTCAGCCTCAACAAGGTCGCCAACGACATCCGCTTTCTCGCCTCCGGACCGCGCTGCGGATATGGCGAACTGCAACTGCCCGCCATCCAGCCGGGTAGTTCGATCATGCCCGGCAAGGTCAATCCGGTGATTTGCGAATCGGTCATGCAAGTGGCCGCGTTCGTAGTCGGAGCCGATGCTGCCTCATCGATGGCGGCAGCAACCCTGAGCAATTTCGAACTGAGCGTCTGCGTCCCGCTGCTGGCTTACGAATCTCTGGAGTCGGTGCGGCTGCTGGCAAACGTCTGCCGGACCTTCGTGGCGCAGGCGCTTGACGGCCTGACCTGCGACGCTCCCGCCTGCGCGGGCACGGTAGAGCAATCGCTGGCGATGTGTACCAGCCTCGCGCCGGTGATCGGCTACGACAAAGCGGCGGAGATTGCGAAAACCGCCTATCAGGAAGGCAAGACCGTGCGGCAGCTCGCGCTGGAGAAAGGCGTTCTTGACGCAGCCGAACTCGATCAGGTCCTTGACGCCGTCAAGATGACCCGTCCCTGCGAATAAGCGTCAGCCCGTTTGCGCGCGCACTGCGCACACATTCAAATTCCCGCGTTCCCGGGGAGATCGAGGCTTCGCGGTGTGCCTCACGAACCTCCGGCCGCGCAGGCGATGAAGCGGAAATTCGCGGACAAAAAGAAATCCCCCTCCCGGTCAAAACCGGAAAGGGGGATTTGCATTATCAGGACGGCACCTCATGTCCCGCTGAGAGCCGCCACGCTCCGCGCAGACGACAAAAATCGCCGCGATAAAATACCCCGCCCTTCAGTTCGCAGGCCGCATCGAACCGTTATTCGGCGGAAATTTCGTACGCCAAGACCGGAGTAAGGGGTTCCGGAACTGGCTGGGCGGTAAAGACAAGTCGCCCGTCCTGAAGCACGGCAGGAACTTGCGCCAACCTTCGTCCTGAGGGAGCAATGGCCCAGACCTTCAGTCCGGCCTGCGACGTCTGCAGCGCAATCTTCGCGGTGCCCCGGCGAACCAGCAGCGGCAATTTTCCCCAGTCTTCCAGCGTGGTCATGCTTGCGCTGCGAAAGCGCATTCCGCTGTTCAGAATATTCGTAAGATGCAGCACCAAAATTCTGCGGCTCTGCGCGAGCGGCTGGCCGTCCATCGCCGAGGCGGAGACCGAGCAGAAACTATCGCCATCGCTGACGCGGAGGCAACCGGCTGCGGCAGTCATTCCTTGCGGCAGCACCAGACAGGCGGTTCTGGGCGTAGTGACCTTGAACAGTCCGTTTTGCGGAGAGAGCTCAATCTCACCCGTCGCGGAGAGGATCGGCTGATCCGCAGAGACAACCGGAAGCGCGGAAGCAGGGACAAACGGATTGCCTGCCCGCGCCTTTTCGCCGGGGTCGGCGGCCGCCGTCACGCCGGCAAAGGTTCCGCGAATGCCGCGCGCCCCGTCCACGGCCTGCGAACCAATCTGCTGCAACAGCCCCAGCTTGCTGAACGCGTCCGGAAATCCGCCGCCGCCGCCCGTACCGGTCTGGGTCGCTTCCGGCATGGTCACCGCATAGACATACCGCTGTCCGGCAGGGGAGGCATCGCCACGCTGGAAGAGCAGAAGAATCTGACGCTCCGTCATAAGGCTGATCGGATCGGTTGCCGCATCAAAGCCGCTCAGCGGCTGACGGGTAATGATGTTTTTATCGCTATGCGACCAGGCGAACCGGTAAAGCCCGTCCCAATCCTGCAGCGCGGCATAGGCACCCATGACCGCTCCGCCTTCGGCGCGATACTGATTCGGCGGGGTGTAGTTGAACTCGGTCACGGTAAAGGGCTTGCCGAACACACGGCTGGCCATCATGCCGCGCGGAGTCTCGGCCAGCGCGCGGATGACGCTACGCTGCTGGAAGCCGTAGGGAAGCTGCCATGCCGTAGCCGGGAAGCGCGGATGATCCCAATACTGATGATTGTCAACGAAATCAAATCCCTCGCGCATAAAGGTCTGCGCCTGACGGCTGATGAAGTTGCTGCCGGTGATGAGCGCACGCACGCCGTTTTTCCGAAAGAAATCAGCAAGTTGCCGGTTGGAGGCGGTCTTCACCTCGATCAAGAACCGCGCCAGCAGGGAATCGCGCTCGCTTGCTGTGGCGGGGGTGAGTGCCTTCTGCCTGAGCCATTCTTCAAAGTGTTGCAGATAGAGCGCCTTCACCTCCGGATACTCCGCCCAAACGGCGAAGATTCCGTCTTCATTGACCGGACAAAGGCTGAAGAAAGCCGGATCGTCCTTCCACGCCAATCCGGTGTAGGGATTAACATGGTTCATCAGTTGCAACACCATCCGGCTCCAGGCCTCAAACGCGTCGGGAAGAATCGGCAGCAGCGGCTTGATTTCGCGGAAGGCGGGCTTATCCCAGCCGGCAATTTCGCCAGCGGCAAAGGTACGGATGGTGTAGAGGTCGATCGTCGCGTACATTCCCGCCTTCTTCATCGCGGCGAAGGTGTAATCGAGTTTATCGAGCGCCGCCGGGTCGATCTGATCGGAGCGTTTTGCCTCCCACCCGCCGACCAGAATACGGTCATAGTGATGGAGGCGAACGGAGTTGTAGCCCATGAGCTGCCACTGACGGGCGAGCTTGTCCGCTTCGCTCTTCTCCAGATAGTTGGCCGAAAAGCAGAGGTTCGCGCCAACAAGCCGCACCCGCTGGCCTGGTTTCTGCTCACATTCAAAATGCCCATCACGCACCACAAGCGGTCCGTATTTTCCGGCCGGGGCGTCGTTAAGCGCGGAAAAATCCATAATGCTGCCGGGGATTACGGACTGCTCCGGTTCGAAAGCAAGCCAGTCCTTGCCGGCAGTGATGGTGCAGGGCAATTCGCGTGGAGCGGGAATCGGGGAATCACTCAGGCTTAACGCCGGCACCATCCAGACCGCCTTGCCGCCGGATACGAGGCGCAAAGCGGCCAGCGGCTTGTTCTCCAGCTTCTGCATGGTGACATAAAGCCCGACCTCCGAATGCGGATTTTCGCCCTTCCACCCCACCGCCGCCCGTTCAAGACGCTCCGCCTTCCACCAGTCGCCCACGTCGATGCGCGCCAGCAGCGGATGTTCGGACTTCGAGCCGTCCTCGTATTCTGCGATAACAGTGCCAACCGTTTCGCCTTTGGCGGGTGTCCAGGCGGTCGCGTGCAAAAGATATAAATAATGGTCATTCTTTGCGGCAGACGGAACCGGGATCTTTGCCTCTTTCAGAAAATAGTCGCGCTGCCCCCCCGCAAAGACCAGACAGGTCTTCCCCTGATTGGCGGCGGGATCGGGGAGCAGAAACTCCACTCCGCCAAACTTGGTGCGTCCGGCGGGCAAGCTGCGTAAATCATTGTCGCCCTGATCGGTCCAGCCGCCTTGCCGGTCATCCGCGTTCTCGTCGCGCCGGGAGAGGTTTGCAGCCCCCAGAAGGTCCAGGGGCGTCACCCGGTAGGGCAAAACAAATAATTCAAACGGAAGACTGGCATCGGTGAGCGCCGCGTCCGCCCCTTTCATAATCAGCCGCAGCGAAAAGGTATCGCTCTTGAACTGCCGGTCGTCTTGCAGGGTCAGACGGAGCTCCGCTCCCCGGATCGTCAGCACCCCTTGCTCCGTGGGGATGCTGACTTGCCGCGCGGTGGCAGGGGTTGGCAAAAGCAAGTTTTTATACTCCAGCGGAAGGGGCACACTGGTACCATCGACATTCAGCACCCCGCCGGCGAAGGTCTCCACCGGCAGCTTGAACACGACAGCAGCGGTCTGCGTTCCAACGGGCGCTTCGCTGGTAAGCCGGTAACTCAAGCCGCAGCCAGTCCCGCTCTGGGCGGAGCGAACGGGCGTAGTTTGCAGGGAAAACTGCAACGCGCCCCCGGCCGAAGCCAGAACCCCGCGCAAGGTCGTGATATTGCCGTTTACTTCCTGCTTTTCCTCCTGAAGATTGCTGCCCTGTGAAGTTCCCTTCCAGCCGGTAGCATAATGCATCAGCTCAATCCGCACCCCGGCCGCAGTAATCACCCCCGCCTTGCCCTGCCGGATGCCCGGAGCAAGATCGGCGGCCGACACCGTCGCCGGCAGACACAACAACAGGGCGCACAACAGCATTTTCCGCCGAAAGCGCCGGCACAACGCGAGAACGAAAATGCCAGCGACAGAGAGGGACGCAGTCATCAGGGACTCCTTCAAGCAAGGGCAACGGAGGGAATAAGCTTTGACAGTTGCGGATTGGCGGTATGAGCCATCAGGAAATGACGCCGGAACGTCTCTGGCGAACATACGATTCGGCGCAAAACATCGGGCGCTATTGCCCGAGCTTCCAGAGCGTTTCTTTGTAATTTGCGCGCAGATTATTGAGTGCAAAGTTCGTTGGCACGAAAAACATATCCATGCTCTTGGCAGAGCCGTCGGCGTACAGGACATTGGTCGTCTGGCCGTTCTGGTGCCGGGCATTCAAACGCATCCAGGCGCCGCTGGTGTAGTTCGCCCAGTACCCGTCGAGCAGAAAGACAAATTTCCCCGGCGAAGTGACAATACTTTTCTTGCGGTTGATGATCTCGCCGGTGTTATCCAGCGGAATCGCCACACTCAGGCACGCCGAATCCCAGGTGCTGCCGTTGATGGCATAGTAGGAGTAGGTTACCAAACCGGTCACCGGACTGTTGGTTTTCCAGGCGCGAGCGCCTTGAATGTCATTGCGACTGGTGATCGTGGCGGAACTGACGGCGTTTTCCCCAGAGGGACAGAAGAACGGGGTCGGCTCGGTATACGGAAGAGCGGAGAAATTTTTATTGGTAACGTTCAGATATCCCAGATCGGTGAGCTGTGAGAGATAGGTATAGACACCGGAAAAGGCCGGAGGTGAATATTGCAAGACGATCACGCTGTTGTTATTATCATTTTCATATTGCCCGAAGATGTAGGCAATCTGCTTTTGATTGTTCAGGCAGGAAACCGCCTTTGCCGTCTCCAGCGCCCTGTTCAGAGCGGGCATCAGCAACGCGGCAAGAATGCCTATTATGGCGATCACCACCAGCATTTCCACCAGCGTGAAGCCATGCGTTCGTATGTGGGATGTTCGGCTTGGACGGGGCATGTCCTTCTCCAGCGAGCAGGTAAGCGGAACGTCGCCCTCCGGCGAATCGTGTGACCGAGCGGCGGAACGACACACTAAAAGAGATTGCTGCGCAACTCCACATCCGAAAGCAGCGAACGTTCCGGACCGATATCCGCGGGCACCGCGAAGCGCATTTGCCGCTCCCGAGCCGACACCGGCTCGCAGTACGGAATCGCTTCCCGCGCGAAGCGCTCATGCGGGGAACGTATGACCTGAAGAACCCGTTCGGCCGCCGCCGCCCCCACCGCGAACCACGGAATGACCATCGTCATGATTTCATCATTCAACTCGTCATGCGGATGATTGCCTTGAAACGTAATGATGAGCAGGTCCTGCGGAGGATGCAGTCCCAACTCCTTGGCGGCGGACAATAGCGCAAGCGCAACCGCCGGATGCGTGGTAATCACCGCATCCGGACGCGCCGGACGCCGCAGCCACTCCCGCATCCGGGGCAGCGCATCCGCAATGTGCGTCCCCGTCAATTCCGTATAAATCCCCTGCCGGCCCGCCTCCTGCAACTGCATCCGGCAGCCGCGCAAGCGCTCACTGAGGCTGAAGTGGATGTCAACCGGACGCTGGGCGAAGTGCTCTTCCTGAAAATGAACGAACTCAATATTTTTACACCCCCGGCCGAGGGCATACGCCGCCGCAAGACGTCCGCCGCCAAGATCATCGGGAATGACCACGTTATCCGGCAGATCGGCATTGATCCAGACGGAGGGGATATTATGCCGGGCGATGAGGTCCCGCATCTTCTGCGGAATGCCGTGGGTATAATTGATGAGCATGCCATCCGCCATAAGCTGGTTCAACAAACACGGCATGGTGTCGCCGCTGGTCAGCGAGGCATCGGCCAGCACCGACATCGCCAGATGCATCTTGTGCTTGGAGAGCGCATACAGCAGCCCCCGGATCAGGTCGTGGTGCATTGCGCCATATCGGGGGTACTCGCTGATTAACAGGGAGATACAGTTGAAGCGGCCGGTGGAAACGGCGCGCGCGGCGGCATTGGGGCGGTAATGCAACCGCTGGGCAATCTGCCGGATCTGCTGTGCGCGTTTCATAATGTTGGGGCGCGCATCGCTGATTACGCTGCCATTGAGTATCCGGTATACCGTCCGGATCGACACCCCGGCCTCTTGCGCAATCTTTTCCAAGATCGGATCTGACATTTCACCGCCCTTTTTCCGTCCGTACTCCCCAGCCATCCCCCACGCGCTTACCGGGTCTGCTCGTACTATACCATATATGTCGTCGCTGTCAAATAGATATCCGTTGTATTTTTATTTTTCCGGCCAGTTCAGCAATCGCAAAATTTTGAATCCCACTTAAACCTCTATATTTACCGTAATATACGGTATATTCCCGAAGATCGAAAAATCGTCATTCTTGATAACATTCCTCTCAATGTATTTGACGACGGTGCTATATACGGTAGACTACCGTTCATGTGGAGGATTTGTTCTCTTTTTCGGGAGTAGAAGAATGAAGATGCAGGCTTGGAATGGTCGTTGGGGATTCGGTTTGATTCTGGGATGGGTTTTACTGCTCGCATGGGTTGTGCCGGCAGGCGGGGCGTGGGCGGGAGAGCCTCTGAACAAGCCGGTGATTATACTCAAGCTCGATGATCTGACGAACGTTACCCCGGCGTGGCAGCGGTGTACGGATTTTTTGCAGGCGCAGAACATTAAGGCATCCTTCGGGATCATCGGCTTTGCGCTGGAAACCCCGTCGCCGCAACTGGTGGCGTTCATTAAGAAGCTGCATCAGAGCGGCATGGTGGAATTCTGGAATCACGGCTATAAAAACCGCAAGTCCAAGGATGAACCGGATGAATTCGGAAGCGCGGATGTTCAGCAGCAGCTGCAGGCGCTGAACCGCACCCAGACGTTGGCGCGCGAGAAGCTCGGCTTCTCTCTTGCCTGCTTTGGCCCGCACTGGAGTCCCACCAACGCGACAACCGAACAGGCACTGGTGCAATGCCCGGAAATTACGGCTGTTTTCTTTTACACCAAGCCCCTCCCGGCGCGACCCTGGTTCGTCTTTGAGCGCAAGCTGGAGCTGGAAAATCCGCTATTCCGGCCGAATCCGGATTCTGTGAAAACGAATTTTGAGAAGCTCGCTGCAACGCAAAAGTATTTCTGCATGCAGGGACATCCCAACCAGTGGGATGAAAAACGGTTTGAGGATTTCACGAAAGCGGTCCTATACCTCAAGGAGCAGGGCTGCCCCTTCATGACCGCTTCGGAATATATCAAATCCGTCACGGCCGCCGCCAAATAGGTGGTCGATGTCAACGGCCATGTTTTCTCTTTTTTTTACAAAATTCAGAGCGCTTTTTGTTTTGCTCATATTCTCGCATTCATTTCTTTACTAACACGCTATCCCTTCGAGATATGAGAGTTATATGGATAATATTTTACCCATTAAGAAATCACCCTGTTTTCCTCTCATTCCTTCGAGATAAATGTGGACGAAAATAGTAAAAAAAAGACCCCCTTCCAAAGGGGGGAGGGAAGGGGCCCAAACAAACGGAGAATCTGTCCCGGGCTATATAGGGGGGGGGAGCCCG
>CAYWTJ010000110.1:0-8144 GCA_964460225.1 uncultured Planctomycetaceae bacterium
CGGCCCGGGATAGCGCGTGAGCGGATAGTCCGCGACCCATGGGGCCAGCCGTTCGCGCGGGCCGTCGCTATTCTGCCGCAGTCCGACGCCGACGGGGATGTCGGTGCGGCCGGCGATGTCCAGCATCCGCGCCAGAATCCGCGAACGATAATCGGTGTCGCCGGTGTCGCTGACCACCAGTTTCACATCCAGCTCCGGCGACTTCAGCAGCATCGCCACCGCCCACGAGTCGTCTATGTCCCCGCCGATGTCCGTGTCGAGAATCACCGGGATTTTTCCCTTTGTCCGTTCCAGCATCGCATCCATCCTTTCCGTTTATGGTTGGTTGTTTGATGTTGGGAGCATACCTCCGCAGTGCGCTGGCGGCAATGCACGAAGCGGTCATTCGTTGTTTGCACAAAACGGCTTTTGCGGGCAAGGAATTGCTGCCTTGCTTGCGGGCGGCATCTTCGCGCTTAGCGCCCTCCGACGATGCCTAAAGGGTGCCTCCGTCGCCGCATACCGCTGCTGCGACTGCGACAACCCCAGCATCGCCTGCGGGTCGCACGCACGAATCTGCCGTCCGCAGCGAAAGGGCGCTCCGGTGTGGCAGGGCTTGGTTTGCCGGTGCTTGCGTTCGTCGTCCGGATCGCCCGCAGGAATTGGTCGTCCGTTATTCGTCGTTGCGGCGGCGGTGCTCGGAGGGCGGGTGTCCGAAGACTTGCTTGAAGAGGCGGGAGAAGTAGTAGGGGCTGTCGAAGCCGCTACGGGCGGCGACCTCGCCGACACTCAGATCGCTGCCGCAGAGCAGGTCGCGGGCGCGTTCGAGGCGGGTCTGAATGATCCGGCGCATGGGGGACTCGCCGGCCTGCTCCAGAAACAAATGGCGGAGATAGTCGTGGCTGACGAAGAGCTCTTTGGAGAGTTCGTTGACGGTCACCATGCCGCCGCGGTTGCGGATGATTGCGGCGGCTTCCTCCATCAGTTGCCGTTTGCGTCCGGCCCCGGCGGCGCGTTGGGGAGGGGCGTTACCGGCGGTAGCGGCGGCGCGCTGTACCAGTCCGGCCATCTGTTGCAGGAGGCCTTGCAGAATGGTTTCCCAGCCCGGTTGGCGGCTGGCGAGTTCGGTGAGGACCGCTTCGCAGACAACGCGCAACGCGCCGCCGGGGTCGCGGTAGCCGCCGGCGAGGGGTTCGAGTCCGCTGCCGGCGAGACCGAAGCAGAGGGAGACGACGGGACCGGTGTCCTGCTGGTCGTGCTCCATGCCGGAGGGAATCACCGCGAAGAAGCCGGGGCGGAAGGGGTGATTGACGCCATGGACCAGGGTCAGGCCGTGGCCTTTGGTATAGTAGACCAGTTCCAGTGCGTCGTGACGGTGCAGGGCGACACGGATGGGGTTGACGTGGTTGTGACGCAGGGCGAAATCCAGCCGCATCTGCCGCTCTCCAGCCGTTATTGCAAGCTTTGCACCAGAACGTCGACCGGAAGGAGTCCCGGCCATTCGGTGGACTGTCCCGGCATGCCGTTGTGGGGCTTGACCTGGCCGGGGGTGATGACGGTGAGCTTCCTCAGGTGCTTGAGCAGCGCCTTGAGGCTGGCGACCTGCTTGGGGGTGGGGGGGGCTTTGGTGAAGTCGCCAACGAGACAGATGCCGATGGAGATCCGGTTGATGTCGTCGCCCTTGAGGTGTCCGCCGTCGAACTGTTTGGTCCAGCGGGGGCCGATCTCGACGGCGCCGTCCTCGCCGCCATAGCCGTTGTCGATGACGAAGTGGTAGCCGAGGCCGTTGGTCATGCCGCGTTTGCGGTGATCGGCCTCGAAGATTGCGGCGTTGCCTGAGAGGCTGGCGCTGTGGTGGATGACGATGTGCTGCCAGCGGTTGGAGAGATTCTGGGGCGACCATTCGGGCTGGTCGGGACCGGCGGCGGTTTCGCGGACGGATTGAATCATGGCCGCGAGGTCGAGGCTGCCGGCATCGGGCTGGAGGATGATGTCGGTCTGGGAGGGGGAGTTGTCGAGTCCGAACCAGTACCAGTAGCCGGCCGCGCCGATGCCGGCGGCAAAAGCCAGAAGCAGTAACACATCCAGCACCACACGCAACTTGCTCTTCACAATCGTATCCTGTTATCGAAACCATCCCTGATCGGGCAAATGCAACTTGGAACAAGGGAAAGCGGCCGCCGTTCAGACAAACAACAGCAGGCTGAGAGCCATGACGGCCATGCCGCCGAGTACGCCATAAATGCAGAGGTGATGCTCGCCGTATTTCTCGGCCGTTGGCAAAAGCTCGTCGAGCGAGATGAAGACCATGATCCCGCCCACCGCCGCGAAGAGCAGCCCGAACATCGTGTCGTTGAAAAAACGCAGGAGGAACAGGTAGCCGATCAGCGCGCCCACCGGTTCCGAGATGCCGGAGAGAAACGAATAGTAAAAGGCCTTCTTCCGGCTGCCGGTCGCATAGTATACCGGCACCGAGACGGCGATCCCCTCGGGGATGTTGTGAATCGCGATCGCCACCGCGATCGCCGCGCCGATGGCCGGGTCCTTCAGAGCGCCGGAAAAGGTCGCCAGCCCTTCGGGGAAGTTGTGAATTCCGATCGCCAGCGCCGACATCAGCCCCATCCGCTGCAACTTGCGCTGTTTGCGGGCCGTTTCGGCCGCCGCAGTGGACGAACCCTCGTCCCGGGCGGCCTGCAGCGCGGTTTCGCGGTGAATGACTACCGTGTCGCCCTTGCCCGGGCGACCGCTTGCGCCGGCGGCGCAGACCTCCGTCAATTCGCAGACGTCATGCGCCTCATGCGGGTTTTCGGCGCTCGGAATGAGCTTGTCGATCAGCGCAATCACGGCCATGCCGCCGAAGAACGCACCGACGGCCAGCCAGTAGCCGGTGCGTTCGCCGTATGGTGTGACCAGCGCGTGTTTCGCCAGCGGGAAGAGCTCGATCAGCGAGACGTAAATCATCACCCCCGCGGAAAAGCCGAGTGAAACGGCGAGAAATCGCGTGTTGGTCTTTTTGGCGAAAAACGCCATCGCGCTGCCGATGCCCGTCGACAGGCCCGCCAGCAGCACCATGGCAAAGGCGATCAGTACGTTGTCCGTCGGCATACCGTGTCCCCCTTTCTATGCGCATCGTGTCGCTCGCAGCGGTTATTTTCGCTTCGGCTACCGTGGGCTTTTCCGGTGCGCAGAAAGACATTATGCGGTTTTTCCGGCAGAAACGCAATTCATTCCTGCGCCGGCCGTTGGGAACGCAAGGCCGCCAGCAACGCGGTCAGGTCCGCCGGCAAGGGCGCGTGAAAGGTGAGCGGGACGGCACGAAAAGGATGGGCGAGGGAGAGTTCCGCCGCATGCAAGGCCTGCCGTGATATGAATTCGTTGTCTGGATGGGGGTTGTAGTCTCGATCGGCCAGAATTGGCAACCCCAGATGCGCCAGATGCAGCCGGATCTGATGGCCGCGTCCGGTGATCGGGCGTGCCTCCACAAGCGTCCAGTCCGCCCCGACCTCCAGCCGGCGGAACTCGGTAACTGCTTCCCTTCCTCCATCTTGTACCGGAAGAATTCGTCCGCGGCTCGGCCAGTCTGGGTCCTCGCCCAGAGGTTGGTCGACGGTACAGGTCTGCCAGTCGGCGCGTCCGGCGCAAACGGCGATATAAGTCTTTTTCGGACAGGGGGTTGAAAATTGCCTAGTCAGATCGCGGTACGCCTCGCGGGTGCGGGCGAAGACGAGAACGCCGGTGGTGTCTTTATCGAGCCGGTGAACCGGAGCAATGGTTTTATCGGGGTTCATATCCTGTAAGTAACGGTGTATCAAGCCGTTCTGCAGGGTGTTTCCGGAGAGGTGGCCTCGGGCGGGATGAACGACAATCCCCGGCTGTTTGTTGAGGACAACGAAGGACTCCTCCTCATACAGAATGTGCAAGGGCAATTCGGTCGGTTCCAGATAGGGCGGCCAGTTGATCGGGAAGGTGACTTCGATGGTGCTGTGACCTTCGAGATCGATGAAATCGCCGGCGGAAACCCGCAGGCCGTTTACTTTAACTTCTCCTTTTTCAAGGAGATACAGTGTTCGACGGTCATTGATGCACAGCCGCGAAGCGAGGTAGGTCGCTACGGGTTTGCGCCCCCGGTGCCGTTTGACCTCGATTGTGTGGCTGCTGCCGGGGCGATACCGGGGCCGTGCCATGCGATTCCTTTCCACTTGTAAGGTTCTGCGGATGGTGCAATCTGGCGCCTGCGGATGCCGACGGCGCGAAAGCTATAGAGCTCTATAGCTTTCCTCCCGCGAGGATCTTCCGGTTAGCAAACCGTACGGAAAAAAGTTTGCGATACAAGCTCCCGTTGTTTCAAACATCTGTGGGCGGGATTGCGCCCGGGGAGCGGCCGGGGCATCTGGAGCGGGCGGCGAATGGCGCGTTCTGAGAAAAATGAAGATAGCTGCGGCCAAGGTTGCGGGAATCCGGAAACAATCGTGCGAATTACGTTCCGGACCTCTTTTTCCGGGGGCGGATTTGCGTTAAGATAGTTTCGGCTGCGTGTGCGCCATGCGCGTGAAACTGCGAGGACGATCATGCCTGAGTTGAAGATCAACGGCGAATGCCGCTCCTTCCCGGTCGAAGATTTTCCGGCTACCGTCGCGCAACTGCTGCAACAACTCGGGTTCGATCCAGCCCGGGTGGTCGCGGAGGTGGACGGGGTTCTGGTGGGGCGCGCCGACTTCCAGACGCATGCCATAACGCCGGGGCAGAGCGTGGAACTGGTCCGTTTTGTCGGGGGGGGGTAAGGACGGGATTGCCGGGAGCGGAAAGATTCGGCGGCGCGGCCGGTCCGGGCGATGCCCGCGAGGATGTTTTGGAACACAGGACAGAAGGAGAACTGGATGTTACGCGGATTGTGGGCGTGGGGGTTGTGCGTGCTGATCCTGCTGGCTGCCGGTGCGCGGGCGGAAGAAACCAAACCTGCGATGCTGGCGGGAATCTTTTCTAATCATATGGTCTTGCAGCGTGATGTGAAGCTGCCGGTCTGGGGCTGGGGCAAGCCCGGACAACGATATGTCGCGTCGCTGGCGGGCATCAACGCCGAGGCGACCGCCGACGCCAGCGGGCGCTGGACGGCCTGGCTGCCGCCCTTTCCGGCGGGGGGGCCCCATGAGCTGTCCGTCAGCGGGCCGGAAGGGAAGCAGACGGTCAGCGACGTGCTGGTCGGAGACGTCTGGCTCTGTTCGGGGCAGTCGAACATGGAGTGGAACGTGGCGGGCTGCGTCAACGGCGCATCCGAGGTCGCGGCGTCGACCAACCCGAAGCTCCGGCAGATCAAGCTCCCGCGGGAACCGGCCGTGACGCCGCAGAAGGATTGCGCCGGCGTCTGGCAGGTGGCCGATCCGGCGAACACGGGGGGCTGGACGGCGGTGGGATACTTCTTCGGACGCGATCTGCAGAAGCATCTGGGGGTGCCGGTGGGATTGATCAATACCTCTTGGGGAGGCACCCGCGTGGAGGCCTGGACCAGTCGTGAGGTGTTGGCGACGATGCCGGGCATGAAGGACGATCTGGCGAAACTCGACGAGGTCGCGACGAAGTTTGAGGCGGTCCGGAGCGAGTACGACGCGCAGAAGAAGGTTTACGACGAGGCGCTGGCGAAGCTGGAGGCGCTCGAAAACGATGAGGCGCACCAGAAAAAATACGCTGCGCCGGACTTTGACGACAAGGCATGGGGGGAGATCAAGACCCCTGCCGATTGGGACAGTCAGGGGTACAAAGGCGTCAAGGGTGAGGCGTGGTATCGCAAGACGGTGACGATTCCGGCGGAGTGGGCGGGCAAGGACCTGGAGTTCAGCCCCGGCGCGGCCGATGAGGTGGAGTGCAGCTACTTCAACGGCAAACTGGTGGGGCGCACGGGATCGCTCAAGCCGTTTGACGTGTCCAAGTGGAACGTGCAGCGCTCCTACAAGGTGCCGGGCGAGTTGGTGAAGGCCGGGCCGGCGGTGCTGGCGGTGCGGGTATCCAACCTGTACTACGAGGGCGGACTGCGCAGCAACAACGACCCGAAGTTCATGTACCTCAAGCTTGCGGGCGGGGACGACTCCCAGAGCCTGTCGCTGGCGGGAAATTGGAAGTTCGGCTTCGCGGTGCAGTTGCCGCCGGCTCCGAATGATCCGCGCAGCCCCAACAATGCTTCGGTGCTCTTCAACGGGATGGTGAATCCGCTGATCCCGTTCCCGGTTAAGGGCGCGATCTGGTATCAGGGGGAATCCAACGCGGGGGGCGCGTATGAATACCGGCTGCGCTTCCCGGCGATGATCCGCGACTGGCGCGCGCGCTGGGGGACGGACTTCTCCTTCCTCTGGGTGCAGTTGGCGAACTTCCGCGCTCCGCAGAAAGACCCCGTTTCCGACGAGTGGGCGGTGCTGCGCGAGTCGCAGGAGAAGACGCTGGCGCTGCCCAATACCGGCACCGCTCTTGCCATTGACATCGGCGAAGAGAAGGATATTCACCCCCGCAACAAACAGACCGGCGGCGCGCGGCTGGCCTTGGCGGCGCGGGCGGTGGCGTATGGTGAAAAGGAGATCGTCCATTCGGGGCCGCGCTACCAGTCGATGAAGATTGAGAGCGGCACGATCCGGCTGACCTTCAGCAGCCTCGGCGGGGGGCTGGTCGCCAAGGACGGCCCGGCGCTCAAACGCTTCTCCATCGCCGGAGCCGACCGGCAGTTCGTCTGGGCCGACGCCCGGATCGAGGGCGACACCGTGGTGGTTTCGGCACCGCAGGTGAAGGAGCCGAAGGCCGTGCGCTATGCCTTTGAAACCAATCCGGCCGGCTGCAACCTCTACAATAAGGAAGGACTGCCTGCGTCGCCGTTCCGGACCGACAACTGGCAGGTGGTCACCCAGCCCCCGCAGCCAGACGACGGGCAGTAAGCGGACGCGCGGGCAAGCCGTTGCATTTGAGGTGTTATTTTCCGGGCCGTGTGCATGCGCATGCGGCCCGTTCGATTGGGCAGCCGGATGTTGCGGGACGGAGGACGCGGGCCGTCCCGGCTCAGCAGACTGCGGAGGCGCGTCAGCCGTCGGGGCAGACGGCGCGGAAAATCCCCTTCGGCCGGAAAGGGTTCAACTTCAGACGGAAACGGTCGGGAACAGGGGGGCAGGATGCGGCGGCGGCGGGGTTTGGCGGCGGGTCGAAGGTCCTTGTATCCGCCGGTGCTTTCCGTAAACTTATCGGTCCCGAGTTTTTTGACCAAGGAACCCACACATGCGGCAATTTCACAAGGCGCTGCGCCTTCTGGCGTTTGCTTGCCTCTGCCTGATGCTGAGCGGCTGCCCGCAGCCGACGACGCTGCCGGACGGCATGAACGCGACCGAGATGGTGAAAAAAGCGGTGGAAACCCGCGCCAGCCTGAAGAGCCTCACGGGTCGTGGCGAAATGAAGATTGCCGACCGCGACAGCGACTTCTCGTTGAGCGTGAAGATCGAAATGGCGGTGCAGGACCCCGATCATCTGCGCATCCGCGCGACCAAACTCGCCGACGCGATTGTCGCCTTTGATATGCTGATGGTGGGCAAACGGGCGGCGTTTTACGTCCCGACCCGCAAGACGCTGTATCAGGGGGATGCGGATAACCTCAAGCAGGGCGGGGTGAACTTCGCCCCGCGCGAAGTGATCGCGCGCATCCTGCATGCCGATCGCGGCCTGATGGACCGGCAGTGGAAGGTCCGCAACAAGGGCAAGGATTCCGTGTTCGGTCCGGGCGAGCTGCAGTTGGAGCAGATTCACAGGTCCGGCGACGAGTATGCGGTGATTACCGTCGACACGCGCCGCATCGTCCTGAACAAGGTCCAGCATTACAACACGAAGAATGAGCTGTTCTTTCAGGAAGAATACAACGGCTACAAGGAAATCATGACCGGGCAGACCACCCCCTCGGGGAACAAGATCGGTTCGGGCGTCTTCCTGCCTTCGAAATTCATCCTGAGCTGGCCGAACAAGGGTCGTCTGGTCTCGGTTACCCTGCGCGACTATGACTACGACCAGCCGGAGAAGGCGCTGGCGGACTCTTGGACCATTGACGACCTTGATCCGAATGCGCGCATCAAGGACCTCAATAAAATAAATGTCGAGAGCGATCGGGCGGCTCAAGACGCAGCGGCGGCCAATTCCGGCGGCTCCTC
>CAYWTJ010000111.1:0-8151 GCA_964460225.1 uncultured Planctomycetaceae bacterium
AGATCGGTCTGCATGACGAGAACATCTCCTTCGAACGGATGGCGGAGATCCTGGGCGAGAAGAAGGCGAATGAGGTCCGGAACTACGCCGTCAGCCTCTACACCCGCGCGGCGGAATACGCACTGACGAAGGGAATCATCATTGCCGACACGAAATTTGAGTTCGGAGAGCTCGACGGCAAGATCATTCTCATCGACGAGGCACTGACGCCGGACAGTTCACGCTTCTGGCCGGTGGAAGGATACGCAACCGGCTCGAACCCGCCGTCGTTTGACAAGCAGTTTGTCCGCGACTGGCTGGAGAGCACGGGCTGGGACAAGAATCCGCCCGCGCCGCGCCTGCCGTCGGAGGTCGTCCTCAAGACGCGGGCGAAATATGTGGAGGCATACGAGAAGCTTACCGGCAGCAAATGGTAAACAGCGAGAACATGAGTAACCAAAATAGCTTCCTGACCTATCTGCAGGCGGGTGCGATTTGCGCTACCGGGCTGACTCTGCGGATGATGCCGTTTCCGCTGGCGGCGCTGGCCGGAACGGGGGTTGCCTATGTGTATGCGGGCCTCTCGCGCCGTTCCCCGAAATTTGTGGAATGTCAGATGCGCGCCACCTTCGGAGACCGCTACAGCGCTGCGGAATACCGGGCACTGGCCCGGGACTTTTTCCGGCATCTGGGCCGTCTGGTCGCCGAGGGCGTGCGATTGCGGCAACTGACCGCAGAAAACATTGACGAGTATGTGGACTGGGGGCCGCGCTTCCCGGCGTTGCAGCAACTGTTGCGGGAATCGCCGGTAGGCTGTTTTTTCACGACCGGACACATCGGCAACTGGGAGTTCACCGGCGCGGCGTGTGCGCTCAAGGGGCTGCTGGTGGGATCAATCGCCCGGCCGCTGGACAACCCGCTGATCGATCGGCTGGTCAACCGATACCGGGAGAATTCCGGCCAAAGAATCTGGACCAAAAAGGGGGCGCTGACCAACATCCTGCGCGCCATCCGCAAGAAGGAATCAATCGGGATTCTGGTCGATCAGGACGCGGGCAACGATGGGGTACGGGTGCCGTTTCTGGGGCGGCCGGCGAGTACGGTGACGGCCATCGCGGATTTGGCGATCCGGACGGGCGCGCCGATTGTGCCTTCTGCCATTCAACGGACGGCGGGAACCATGCGCTTCCGGGCGAATATCGGAGAATTTATTATCCCGGACAAAAAGGCGGACCCAGCGCAAGAGCGGCTGCGGATTCTGACGGCGCTGAACGCGGAACTGTCAAAGATCATCGAGTCCGCGCCGGAACAATGGCTCTGGTCGCACCGGCGCTGGAAGACCCCGAACCCGGCCGGAGCGGATGAATGACGAGCACGCTCCAATTACCTACAGCAGAGGATGGCTTCAAATGCGTTTGCAAATTGTGGTAATTGCCGCATGGATGCTTTGTTCGGCCGCGTCGAGCTTCGGCAGCGATTTCCTGCGCGATCCTAATCTTGTGATGGCGCTGAAAATCAAGGATATTTCCAGCGAAAATGCAGACAAACAAGTGGCGATTACAGATGTTCCCGACAGCATCAAGAACGGGAAATGCGCTGTTTTCAATGGTCCCTCTTCACTGGATTTTACCCGCAGCGGCAAGATCAAGCTGACAGAGGGCAGCCTCCTCCTCTGGGTATACATCCCCCCGGAGCCGGCAAAGCGGTTTCAAGCAGGCGAGCAGAACTCCTGGCTGGCAATACTGGGAAGCGACCTTCAGAAAAACCGGCACAAGCCAGGTTTGAATTATGTAGCGGCCAGTCTTGCCGTACCGAACAAAGACCTCAACCAGATCGAGCTCTGGTCCAACATCCGTGGCGAGGGCACGATCAGTGGCTTCCCGGTAGTACAGGGACGCTTTCTGAAGGGCTGGCAGCAGGTAGCCATTTGCTTTTCAGGAGCGTATGCGGCGTCCTATCTCGACGGTGTGCTGACGACACTCCTTGCGCAGGAGAAGACCAAAAACCTGTTTCTTCCGCTTTCCCCCGACTGTCTTTTTCTTCACAACGGCAGCGTGGAAGAGAAAGGAATGGACATCGGGATGGTCGGAATCGCAAGGGTTGTACTTACAGATCGTTGTCTCAGCAGCGACGAAGTGCGAGAATACCGGAAAACGGACAAACTACCTGCAGGCGCGAAGACACCGTGGACGATTGACTTCAGTAAGGGCAAGCCGGGGAAGAGCTGCGGCGACCTGAAGATCGACGGCAGGGTTGATTTCAAAGAGATCAAATAACGCCGTTGCGGAACAGCGGCGTTATCCTCGACGCAAGGTCGTCATAAAAGGCGGAAGATGAGCGAACGGGAATTTCATGACTGGTTGTCGCGGCGGCTGACGACTACCGACCCGGCGGTACTCGCCGGCGTCGGCGCGGATGACTGCGCCATCCTCAACATCGAGGGCGGTTCCCGCCTCGCCGTCAGCACCGACACCATCGTCGAAGGCACCCACTTTCTGGCCGAAGAAGACCCGCTCACCGTCGGCAACAAGGCCGTCTGCGCCGCCCTCTCCGACCTCGCCGCCAGCGGCTGCCGACCGCGCTGGGGACTGGTCGCGCTCACCATGCGCAAAGGCCTCGGCGACCGCTGGGCCATGCGCCTGATGGAGGGCATCGCCGCCGCCGCCCGCCGTTACGGCCTTTCCATCGTCGGCGGCGACACCACCAGCGCCTACGGCCCGACCAGCGTCAACCTCACCGTAATGGGCACCCCCTACGGCAAGGAGGCGATCCGCCGCGACGGCGCGAAGGTCGGAGACATCCTGCTGGTGACGGGCACGCTGGGCGGCTCCATTCTGGGCCGGCACCTGCGGCCGGAGCCGCGTTTTGCCGAAATCGAAAAGCTGCTCTCGCTGGTGCCGGTTCATGCGGCGATGGACATCAGCGACGGACTCGCACTCGACCTCTCACGGATGCTGGCGGTCAGCAACGTAGGGGCCACCATCGAAGAATCCGAAATCCCGATCTCGCCCGCCGCCGTGACGCTCGCAAAAACCTCCGGCAAGACACCGTTGGAACACGCGCTCAGCGACGGCGAGGATTTCGAGCTGCTGCTGGCGGTGCCGGCGGGGATGTTCGGTGACATCACGCACGAATGGGAGAAGGCGCGAATGAAGACGCCGATCTCCTGCATCGGCCGGGTTGAGGCGGCAACCAGCATGCGCATCGCCAGCCGCGACGGCACGGTCTGCCTGCTCTCTCCTACCGGCTACGACCATAATTTTTAGACGTTTTTTCGCTCTGCCCCCACGACTCCGCCAACCGCCGTCTTCGCGCAACATCCCCCGTCAGAATCTGCAGAAAATCCGGCCGGAATGCCTGTATTAACTGGACAAGAGGGGGGGCTGTCACGATAATTTGGACAGAAATAACAGAATCGCTGAATACGGGCTGAACAGCAGACCGTGAACAGGGCATTACGTGAAAACGGAAGAATCAATTCCCGGTTGGGCGTGGCTGCTCAGTTCGTCTCTCCTTTTGGTTCTTGCTGCCCTCATGGCACATGCATTTGTCCGGGGACAGGCGACCGCCCGGCAAGACAGTAAATTCCGGCAGCACGGGGTCGCGGGCGAGGGTACGATCACGCGCGGCATCGTCACGCGAACGCGGTCACCCCGTAAAGATTCGCTCAATGGGACGATTTCCCATTTTTTGGAGTAGGAATTTACCGATCGTTCGGGAAAGAAACATCTGAGTGAACGCAATGTAGTTTGTCCTAGACTTTTACAAACAATGCCACCGGATTGCGGTACGTTATGATCCGGAAGATCCGGACCGCAGCGTGCCAGACATTCCCTACGTAGAGACCGCCGGCTGGCGAGTGTGGGGTCTGGGGATACTTTTCGTTATTCAACTGCTGATCGCGGCCTTGCTCTTTTGGGCCTTCTGCCGCAGACTGCGCATGTGGTTTCGCAACCGCCGGAACGCACCCGGTATGGAGAATTCATGACCGCCGCATCCGCGCGACTCGAACAACCGTCGCTGACCGGGACCGCACCGCTTCTGGAGGTGCGAAACCTTTGTAAATATTTCCCGGTGCGCAGCGGCTTTTGGGGCGGAGTACGCCGGCAGGTCCGGGCGGTGGATCGCGTATCGCTGCAGATTGCGGCCGGTACGACCTACTCTCTGGTCGGGGAATCCGGCTGCGGAAAGACCACCTGCGGACGGGCAATCCTGCGCCTGATCGAACCGAGTTCGGGGCAAGTTCTCTTTTCCGGGCAGGATCTCGCAACGCTGTCGCGGGGAGAACTGCAGCCCCTGCGGCGACGGATGCAGATCATTTTTCAGGACCCTTATTCAAGCCTGAATCCGCGGCAGAATGTGGCCTCTATCATTACCGAACCGCTGGTGATCCACAAAATCGGCGACCGGGAAGAGCAGCGCGCGCGGCTGGAGGAACTGCTGCGCACGGTTGGACTGCCGGCGGACTGCGCAGGGCGGTATCCGCATGAATTTTCCGGGGGGCAGCGCCAGCGCATCTGCATCGCCCGCGCACTGAGTCTGAAGCCGGAATTCATCGTCTGCGATGAGGCAGTCAGCGCACTGGATGTGTCCATTCAAGCGCAAATCATCAATCTCTTGCAGGAACTGCAGGAACGGCTTGGACTGAGCTACCTGTTTATTTCGCATAATCTGAGCGTGGTGCGCCACCTGTCGCACAGGGTCGGGGTGATGTATCTGGGGCAATTGCTGGAAGAGGCCCCGGCGGACGGATTGTTTGAGCGTCCCCTGCATCCGTACACGCAGGCGCTGTTGAGCGCGGTACCGCAGATGGACCCCGCCAAGCGGATTGGCCGGACCATCCTGCAAGGAGGCGTGCCGAGTCCGGAAAATCCGCCGCCGGGCTGTCCGTTCCATACCCGCTGTCCGCAGGCGCAGCCGGAGTGCGCGTCCGGTGAAATCCCCGTTTCAAGACCGACAGCCGGACATATGGTGCGTTGTCTGCTCTATTCCTGAACCCCAGATTACGCAACGCAGTTCCCCGGCGGCGCGTAACAGAAACGAATCAGAAAGCCGTGAAGCATCATGAACATTCTGCCAGATTTTCCCGATCAGTCAGCCCCGCGACCGGCCCCTGCGCCGCAGCCGCGCAAGCGACGCCTGCGCAACTTTCTTCTGGGGGCGACCGGCTTGCTGGTTTTGATGCTGGCGGCACTGGTACTGACGGCCGTTTTCTTTCCGGTCGATGCGCTCAAGGGTCAATTGATCAAGGCCATTGAAGGACAAACCGGGTACCGCTGCGAAATCGAAGGGCTGTCCTCGAATACCCTCGGCGGCAGTCTGACCCTGCGAGGACTGCGACTCAGCGATCCGACGCGCCCGCTGGCCACCCCTTTGCTGCAAATTCAGGAAGCGAATCTGCTGGTCGCGCTGACCAGTCTGCCGGGCATATTTTCGGGAAAACCGGTGGTCGTCGAGAAGATCACCATCGGCGGCGGCCTATTTAATTGCGCACTCTTTGAGCCGCCGGCAGCCCGCACGGCCGCCGGCGCTACGCCGCTTCCGCCGTCTGACGCCGCCCAACCCGCACCACGGCCGGATTCCGCCGCAGCCGGCGCAGCGCCGGCGGGCAAGGCAGACGCTGCACGGTTTACCGTAAAGCGTCTGGCGATCCGGGAGTTTGAGGTCTACAGCCGCAGTTCGCAAACCGGTAAGCCGCCGCTGCGGATAACGACCGGCATCGTCAATATGACCGGCCCCGGAGCGTATGAGTTTTCGCTGGACGGTCAGGGCGATCCGGGCAGCCGCATGAAGATTGAGGGCGAGGTCAGCCGGCTGGATTTCCCGGCCTTTGACCGGGCGATTATGCGTACCACAGCCGATTGCACCGCCCTGCGCCAAGCGGCCGTGTATGAACTGCTGGGCATTCCGCTGCATGAAAACGCCTTCCGGCTGGAACCAGTGGACGGAGTACTATCCTTCGATTACACCGGTGGTCAGCTTTCGCTGCACGGAAAGATCGTAAGCCCGGCGATGAGCATCAGCACGCTGACGCCGTTCTCCCGCCCCGAAATCGATTTTGCCGTCCGCATGGATGCCAAGGGCGAGAGTTTCACCTTCGACAAGGTGACGGCGAAAGCGGGCGAAGGCGTCTTTCTGGATGCCGGCGGCACGCTGGAAAAGACCGATGCCTCCTGGCGACTGGATACGCAGATCAAAGGGACCGCGTTGCCTGCGGCGCTGCTCTTCGGCATCATCGGCCGCCCCGATTACCGGCGCGCGGTGGACGGCCTGATTCACCTGCAGGGACACCTCCGGAACGCGAGCGGCTGGGATTTCAACGGGAAAATGCTGGCCGACGCCTTCGCGCTCGATCTGCTCTTTCCGCAGGAAAAGGGCTCCCTTTCGGCGGACATTCAATGCAGCGAGGCCACCCGGCAGCTCACGATGACGGGAATCAAGCTGCAACTGTCCAAGTTACAGGCGGGAGGTGAGGTATGCATCCCCCTCGGCGCGGACGAAAAACATGCGGACCTGCGGATCGACCTTAAAGGCGGGCTGGATCTGCAGAGCCTGAAAAATGCGCCGGCGCCGTTCAACCGCAGTCAGGGGGCCATCCAGTTCCGTCTGGATGTCTCAAGCAAGGACCCCGCGTTTCTGGATTACGTGTTTGCACTGGAGTCCGAAAAGGGGAGCCGGCTGCTGCTGCCGATGCCGGATGCCCCCGTACCGGCCGACCTCGGGGAGATCGCCGCCCTGGCGAAGGGGCGCATTCCACTCTCCGACTGGCGATTCAGCATCGAACAGGCCTATCTGCGCAGCACGCCTGCGAATCTGGAATTCAAGCTGCTTCGCACCGGAGATCAGGCGCGGGGCGTGTATGCGTTCCAGCTTTCGCCGCACGGGCTGATCCCGGTCATCGAACAGTTCCTTCCGGCCGCCAGTCCGCTGGCGGAAGGAATGCTCAGCCTCAGCGGCAGGGGCAGTATTCTCATGAGTAACGCCGCGATTTCACTCCCGGATGCAAGTCTGAAATCCGTCTTTACCAATGAAGTCACCGCGAGCATCGCGGGAGCATTCGACTACACTCCGGGCAGCATCTCGGGGAAGAAATCCGAATTGCTGGTTCAACGGGGGGGCAAGACCACGTTGCAGGCGAACGCGGATTTCCGGTTCGCCACCGCACAAGAACAAGCGCAAGAGGACCTGTCCCTGACCTTCCGGGGCGACCTCGCGCAAGCGCTGGAATTCTGCAACAACGTCGGGTTCGGCAATGCTTATACCGGCTCAGCCGCGCAGGCGGCAGCAAGCGTGCGCTATGTTCGCACCGGCAATCAGGCGAACATCGCGGGGGCCGCCAACCTGGCGCGTCTGCATCTGGTTCAGGCCGGCCAGCCGCTCCTGCACATGGAGCCGCTGACCACGCTTCGCCTCGACGCAACCTGCCGGACGGATCAAAAGTCCTGGGACATCCGGTCCTTCACGGTAGCGGTCGGCCAGACCCTCTTTCTCCTTTCCGCCAAGGGGAAGCTTAATCTGGAAAACGGACTCAGCGGTCAGTGCCAGATCGACAGCGATTGCCAATTGGGGGAGGTCTTGCGCTTCCTGCCCCCCGGAGCCCGCCCCGCCGCCACACCGGCGGACGCTCCGGCGGCAGCGGCCTATGAGCCGTTCTTGCGCGGCCGGGTAAAGACCGCCTTGCGTCTGGAGGGTTCCACCGACGCCCCGGAGCTGACCTTCACCGCCAGCGCGCCGTTTGTGGCGATCGGACCAGTGACAGCGCCTCACACCCTGACCAGTCCGACCCTCAACGGAAAGATCAACTGGCGCGCCACGCCGGAAGGAATCCGCAGCATCATAGTCAGCGGCTTTCTCTTCCGCAGCGCAAACGAACTCTTTGAACTCAAGGGACAAGCGGACGCCGTGCGGATTTTGGACAGCGCCCGGCTGGATTTCGGACGCGGGCTGGCCTGCAACTTCCGGCTGCAAAGCACCCGTTCGCTGCTTGCCCTTGCCTTCCCGCGCACCGGAGTTCTCGTCCGCGATCAGGGAAAGCCGGATTCCTTGCGCCTCGCCGGTCTGGTTACGGCGACCAGCCTGCCATTGCAACACGTGTTTCACGACGAGACGAACAACCTCGTAATTCCCGACGGGATTGCGCTGCGTAACGGCAGCTTTAATCTGGATGAACTG
>CAYWTJ010000112.1:0-7538 GCA_964460225.1 uncultured Planctomycetaceae bacterium
GTGAATAATGACCCGTGCGAGGTCGCGCTCCTCTGGCGTGCCGCCTTGTGGTTCAGGTTGGGGCTGCTCTGCCGCCGGAAGCGTTGGCATCCGTTTCACGCTCCGGGATGATGGCAGGCGACACAGCGGCCGGGGGCGGACTCGGTAAGCGCGGGTTCCGCGCTGCGGCAGCGCGCGTCCGCTTTGGGGCAGCGGGGCGCGAATTTGCAGCCTTGCGTCAGCGCCGTCGGACTGGGCACCATGCCGGGAATCGTGTACAGTTTGCCGCGTTCGCCGGTCAGTTGCGGGACGCTTTTCAGCAGCGCCTGCGCATACGGGTGTTGCGGGGCCGCGAAGAATGCCTCCACCGGCGCGCGTTCGACAATTACCCCCGCATACATCACCGCCACCTCATGCGCCAATTCCGCTACCACGCCGAGGTCGTGCGTAATGAAGAGCATGCTCAGGCCTCGTTCGGTCTGGAGCTGGCGCAGGAGGTCGAGAATCTGCGCCTGCACCGTCACGTCCAGCGCCGTCGTCGGTTCGTCCGCAATGAGAATTTCCGGGTTGCAGGCCAGCGCCATTGCAATCATCGCCCGTTGCTTCATCCCGCCGGACAGTTCATGCGGATAACGCTGGGCTGCGCTTTCCGGTGCCGGGATGCCGACGGCCCGTAGGGCCTCGACGGTCTTGTTCCATGCCGCCGCATCGGTGTCAGGGCTGTGGGTTTGTACGGCCTCCATGATCTGCGCGCCGACGGTGAATACCGGGTTTAGGCTGGTCATCGGCTCCTGAAAGATCATCGCTATTTCGCCGCCGCGTCGCTGGCGCATCTGATCCGGCGGCAGCGTGAGCAGGTCTGCGCCGCCAAAACAGACGCTTCCCTGCACGCAGGCCGGGGGGCATTCCAGCAGGCGCAGGATGGCGAGGCTGGTGACGCTTTTGCCGCAGCCCGATTCGCCGACCAGCGCCAGCGTCCGGCCTTTTTCAAGGCGCAGATCGATCCCGCGCACTACGTGCGCCGTCTCGCCGCCGCTGCGGAAGGACACTTGCAGATTTTGAACTTGTAGCACCGTCTGTTGATCGATTGCCGTCATAAAACGCGCATCCCGCCGGAAAGGGTAAAGTTGCGTCCATTATATGGTCGGCGGGTAAGGGATGTCAAAGGCAAATCCGCAACGCAAAAGAAAACCGGCGCCTCCGCTGCGGAGGCGCCGGTGTATTGCTATGCTCGTTTGTGATGGACGTCGTGACAATTAGCGCAACAATTGCTTGGCTGTCGCCTCGCCGCCGTTGATGATGTGGATCAGCGGCTGCGGGCGGTCCACGCCTTCGATGAACGAGGGTCGCGCCTGCCACGGCGTCAGCGACAGCACGTTGGTCAGGTCCATCCAGTACTGCAGCACCGCCGGCTTGAGGTTGGCGGTCATGTGAAAGTGGTTGGCCGGGGCGTACTGCTTGTACTCGACCATCGTCGCGTACTTCGGGCAGACCCAGGTGTGCGGCCAGGTCACGTTGGAGCTGTTGGCGACCGCGTCTTCCATCTTCTTCGGCAGGGTGAGCGTGCAGGCTTCATCCCAGACCAGCCCGAAGGAGTTATTGAGGCTGCTGTAGCACATGCGGCCCGCGATGCCGTTGATGCCGCCGGGGGTGATGAAGGTCACGGAGTTGCCGCCGCCGGGGAAGTAGAAGTCCTCGACCGGGGGCAGGCTGATCTGCTTGAGAATATCCTCGGGCTTGTCACCGGGCTTGCCGGCCCAGTCGAACGCCGCCGAGCCGGAGTTATCGCCGTCCACCAGACCGCGGGTCGCCCAGAGAGCCTTCGCCTCGACCGGCACTTTGAGCTTTTTCGCCAGTTCCTTGAGTTCCCACGACTCCCAGACCTTGCGGAAGTCCATGAAGAGCGGGGCGTTGCCGCCGGAAAGCCAGGTGAAGAAGAGCATCGTCAGCAGGCCCTGCGTGTCGGCCTCGGTCGCGAACGGGATCGCTTCCTTTTTCCCAGTGTGGTCGAAGGTCGAGTTGAAGAGCGACTCGGCAATGTCCATCACCGGCAGCGGAATGCCGCGCTTGTCGCTGCCCCATTCCAACTGGTTCATGAATCCGCCGCCGACACAGTTCATCTGCTTCATCAGATCGCGGATGACCAGATACGCCTTCAGGCCCGCATCGAACTTGTCGCTGGCGCTGGCGTCCTTGAGGACCAGCCGCTTGCCGAAGCTCTTGTCCACCCATGCGCGCATGTCCTTCAGTTCGTTCTTGTTGTAAGCGCCCTTGGCGATCAGGTCGGCGAGGAACTTCATGTCCAGACGTGTGATCTCAAGGCCGAAGGTCTGGCGGGTCGGGATGATGTGGGAGAGCGCGGTCTCCATGCCCATCGAATCGTGGCCGAACACCAGCACGCGACGGCCGCGCAGGCCGACGGTCGTGACCGCCGCCTGACACCAATCGCAGAGCGCGGTGGCGGTGCCGTCGGTCATCTTCGGAGCCTGACCGACATCGGGCCAGGTGCCGACGTTGAGGTGCGCGAGCTTGCCGGTCTGGGCGAGCGCGCCGCTGAGCGCGTGCGCGAACACCACGCCGGGGAAAGGCGCGCTGTTGCCGCAGGTGATGTTGACCGGAGTTTCCTTCGGGAAGTGCGCCAGCAAAGAGAGCGCCGACAGTTGCGGGAAGGCCCAGGTATCGGGACACATCACAATGATGTTGACGCCCGCATCCTTGAACTGACGCGCCACGATGTCGGCTTGCGCTTCCCCGTCGATGAGAACATCGCTGAACACGACTTCGGGCGAGGAGCCATCGGGGAGCTTGACCCCCTTGGAGATTACGGCGGCGACCATGGCGATGATGTTCTTGACGCGCTCGCGCACCGTGTCGTTGACGCGCGGGTCTGCAGGGGTGCAGACGCCGATGACGGGAGCCTTGATGATGTTCTTGCCGGGGTGCTTGAGTAACTGTGCGGATGCCATGCCGAAACTCCTTTCACATGTGGTTTGTATAATTTCCTCTTCCCCTTCAATATAGATGCGCGGGACAGCATAGTCAAACGCAAACGGCCGGCATTGTTAAAGATGCAGGAAAATCTGTGATTTATACATATTTGCGCGGAGGGTCATCGGGCGTGTTATCGGGCGGGGCATTCAAGCTGTTGTACCGCGCGGTATGAAATCCTGCGGGCGGGAAGATGCTTCCCGCCCGCAGACAAGCATGCGTGTGCGCGGATTTACCATGCGCTTTTGCCGCCGGCCGGTGTGGCACCGGAAGAGAACGGCAGAGACAGATCCTGTGGGTCGGATGCGCCGTCGTCGCGGAGATCCGGGAAGGCCAGTGGCGCTGCGGCACCGGCCGTCTGATAGCGGAATTCTTCGGAAAGCGTGTAGTGGGAAATCATGTCCTTCAGCGATCCCGCCTGTGCATCCATGGTCTGGGCGCAGGACGCGGCTTCCTCGGCGTTGGCGGTATTCTGTTGCGTTACGCTGTCGATCTGTTGCAGGCCGGTGGTGATCTGTTTGATGGCATTGGCCTGCTCGTGCGAGGCGGCGGCGATTTCAGAGATCAGTTCACACGTTTTTCCGGTGTGGGAGGTGATGTCGGTCAGCGTTGCGGCCGTGTCGAGGGATATTTTGGCGCCCGCATCAATTTTGGTGTTGGAGTTCTCGATCAGATCGGCGGTTTCCCGCGCGGCTTTCGCGCTGCGGCCGGCAAGGTTGCGCACCTCCTCCGCCACCACAGCAAACCCCTTGCCGTGCGAGCCGGCCCGCGCCGCTTCGACCGCCGCATTTAGCGCCAGCAGGTTGGTTTGGAAGGCGATGTCGTCAATGACCTTGATGACGTTGTGGATGTTGCGCGCGTTTTTGGTGATTTCCTGCATGGCGCCGGTCATGGCAGCCATCCGCTGCTGGCCTTCGGCGGATGCTTTTGTCGCTTGCTCCGCCAGTTGTCTGGCTTGTGCCGCGTGTTCCGCGTTTCGGCTGACCTGGCTGCCGACGTCATTCATTGAGGCGCTGATCTCTTCCAGCGCCGCAGCCTGTTCCGTTGCTCCTTGTGAGAGCGATTGCGCCGTGCTGTTCATCTGCCCTGCGCCCTGTGCGACCATGGAGACCGTGGCGCCGACGTTGGCGAAGGCGAGATTCAGTTTTTGCGACATCGTCTGAAAGGCATTTCCGAAGAGATCGCGTTCATTCTTCGGGGTGATCGTGACGGAAAGGTCGCCGTCGGAGATTCGCTGCGCGGTGTGGACATATCCTTCAAAGTACTCCCGCAGGTCCTTGAATGCGTGTGTCATGGCACCGAGTTCATCCTTGCGCTTGTACAGATTGTTCTTGATGTAGGGAACCCAGCTCTCGATCCGGGTCAGATCGCCCGTGGAGTAGCGCAAAATGTGTTCCGTCAGGCAGCGGATGCTCTTGGTCAGGTCGCGCACAAAATACAGGCTGGTGACAATTGCCAGAATGATGAGGAATCCGGCGAGGGCAAGAAATAGGGCAATCTCGTTTTTCAAATCGTCAATCAAGGCGGCGGCGTACCGGTTGATGCGCGCTTCCTGCGGGTCGTAGAGCGCGTTGATCGGTGTGCGCATAGCCTTGAATTGCTTGAGGCTGTTGGCGAAGAGAGCCGTTCGGGCGGCATTTTTATCGGGGTTGGCGGCCTTGCTCTCCAACACTTCTTTGGTGAGGGCGAGATATTCGGTGCAGGTCTGCTTATAGAGCGCGTGCTGCTGTTTGATGGTTGCAATCAACGCGAGCATATCGGGTGTGAACTCTGTGCTGACGTCGACGGTTCGCTCCAGAACCTGTTGAAAATTCTCGAGGATGTCCTTTTCTTTTCCCTTGACAAACTCCAGATCCTGCGAGGTCGAAACCAGCAGCATGTCGGCCAGAATCTGGTAGGCGTCACGGTCGGCATTCAAGAGCGCGGCACTCTCTTTCTGGCGCGTATCGAGCGCGGGAATCGCGCGCTGCATCATGCTGAAGTCCAAGATGCTGAGCGCGATGATTGCGATCAGTCCGAGTGTCGGTATGCTGACCATTGTCATGAGTTTTCCGCGAATGTGCATGATCGTCCTCCTCTTGCAGCGAGAAAGTGGCCTTGTTGGGATTGGTCTGCCTGACCGAGGGTCAACGTATCACGTTCACCGCGTTTATGCAAATGAAAAATGGCTGTGCCGGCCACGCACAACAAAAAAGGTCGCCGGAATAGGATTCCGGCGACCACACGGCAACGGCTGTCGCTTGCCCCGGCTGTGCCGGAAGCGACGGGAAAGGGGCGATTACTTGAACTTCGGAAGCATCGAGCCGTGCGCCTTGATCAGATCGTCGCACAGGCTGCGGATTTGCTCCATATTCAATTCGGCCGCAGTGTGCGGGTCCATGTAGGCGGCGTGGTAAATTGCTTCCTTCTTCTTGGAGTAGGCCGCTTCGATGGTCAGCAGTTGCGGGTTGATGTTGGTACGGTTCATCGCCGCGCAGATCTCCGGCAATTCTCCGACGTAGGTCGGCTGCACGCCGTTGCGGTCCACCAGACACGCCACCTCGACGCAGGCCTTGGAGGGCAGGTTGGTGATGACGCCGTTGTTGATGACATTGCCGCCGATGCGGAAGGGAACGTCGGTCTCCATCGCTTCCATGATGTAGCTGCCGTACTCATGCGTGCGGGTATGTTTGAGGTTGGGATCGCCCACCAGCTCCTTCGACGCCTTCTTCCAGCCCTCGATCTGGCTGATGCAGCGGCGGGGATACTCATCGAAGGGGATGGCATACTTCGCAATCAGCTCCGGCTGGCTGGACTTGATCCAGAACGGGGCGTATTCGGAGTTGTGCTCGGAGGATTCGGTGATGTAGTAGCCAAGTTTGCGCATGTACTCCAGACGGATGATGTCATGGGCAACCTTGAACTCCTGCGTCCACTTGTTGGGAAGCTTTTCAGCCTCGTCCTTGACCTTCCGGCAGCCCTTCTTGATGACCTTGTCCATGACCGGGTAGAGCTTCTTGCGGATTTCGGGGTACAGGTCCTTGTCGCCGTCCTTGACCTCCAGCAGCCAGGCCATGTGGTTGATGCCGGCGATCTTCCACTGGAAGTTCTTCAGCTTCTTGCTGTCGATGCCTGCGTAGTCGCAGAGGCCGGCCGCGCAGCACTGCACCGAGTGGCAGAGGCCGACGGTCTTGACGCCGGTATAGCGCTGGATGTAGCCGCTGAGCATCGCCATCGGATTGGTGTAGTTCAACAGCCAGGCGTCGGGGCAGACCTCTTCCATGTCGTGGGCGAAGGCTTCCATCACCGGGATGGTGCGCAAGGCGCGGAAGATGCCGCCGATGCCGAGGGTGTCGGCGATGGTCTGGCGAAGGCCGTACTTCTTCGGGATCTCGAAATCGATGACCGTGCTCGGCTCGTAGCCGCCGACCTGAATGGCGTTGACCACATAGTTCGCGCCCTTGAGGGCGGCCTTGCGGTTGGCGACGCCGAGGTGCGTGGTGATCTTGGCGCGGCCCTGGTTGATGTTCTTGTTGAGGGTGTCGAGCAGCTTTTTCGATTCGCGCAGACGGGTGCCGTCGATGTCGTAGAGCGCGATGTGCGAGTCCTGCAGGGCGGGGGTACACATGCAGTCGCCCATCACGTTGCGGACGAACACCGTGCTGCCGGCGCCCATGAAGGTGATCTTTGCCATTTGTGATATCTCCAGTTAGGTTTATACTTGCGTCACGATGACGTTTTCAGGTATATTATCCTCTATCTCGCCGGTTTGCTCATGAAACACCCGCGTCAAATGCTCGCGGCTCACCGACAGCACCTCAGCCAACTGACTGGCGTTCATCTCCTGTCCCAGATGATCCCGGATCAACCGTTGCGCTTTGTGCGTCAGCAGCGCGTGCGCGTCCTCGGCACGGCTGCCGATGCTGCATTCGCCCAGGCCCAGCAACAACTCCCCCGCCAGACGCGCCGATGCATATCCGTCCAGCTCCAGCGGCATCCGCTCGCCTCCCGGCTTGAGCGTGGGAATCAACCCGCTGGAGTTGCGCATCGAGAGAAACGGCATCAAAAGCGGATCATCCGGAGCGAGGCGGTAAATCGCGCCGTGGCGTGCAACAAGTTCGGCCGTCAAATCCAGCGCCGCCGGTCCTTCGAAGGCGATCCAAAGAAAACGCCACGGTTCCTGCGCCGCAGCCGGATAATAATACTCGTACCCGGGATCGTTGGCACGACAGAGAAATCCCGTCCCCGGCGTCATACGGTGCTCGCCCGCGCCGTCGCGGAAGATCCCCTCCCCGGCAAAGGTGAACTGAAAGAACGCATGGCGGTCGCTGGTCCGGAAACGCCCCTCAAAATGATAATCCGCCGAGCTGCGGGTTTCGTAGCCGACCGAGCTCAGACGCATGTAATTTGTCAGCGGACGCTGCGTGTGTATCCGCAAGAACCACTCATCTGTAATCACAATTTGATAAACCTAATCAAAAAAAGCGGGCTTTACATCGGCGAGATAGAGGATAATATACCTGAAAACGTCATCGTGACGCAAGTATAAACCTAACTGGAGATATCACAAATGGCAAAGATCACCTTCATGG
>CAYWTJ010000113.1:0-26379 GCA_964460225.1 uncultured Planctomycetaceae bacterium
TATTACCAGAAGCGCAGAATCGATTGCACACATGGCGGCAAACCGGAAAGCGAACGGGAAAACCGCCGCAGCCTGCAGAGCCCACGCGCACACAAAAAGGCGGAGCAATCATGAACAGCATGCGGACGAAACGAGGATTCACGCTCTGTGAGATGTTGGTGGTAATCGCCATCATCGCCATCCTGGCCGCGCTGCTGATGCCAGCGTTGCAGAGAGCCAACCAGTTCGCCCTGCAGGCCAAATGCGGGAACAACCTCAAGATGCTGGGGCTGGGATACGCGCAATATGCCGACGACAACAACGGCTACGCTCCCCGCCTGACCTTTCACCAGAAGGTTGCGCCCTACCTCGACGTTCCGGCAACGGCGCCATTTGCCTATGTCTGTCCGGCGAAGGAGTTCGACAACTCCATGCTGGAATACGACAATTATTCCCTCAACGGCAGACTCGACGACGACGACAGCAACGGCCCCTACGGCGGCTCGTATTATTGGACCCTCAAACTTACCGGCACGCCGCGCCCGGCGACGACGTACTTTCTGTTTGACGGCCGCCTGCTCTCGGAGGTCAGTACCGGCGGCGTCAAGCGCGCCTCGAACGTCATCCTCGTCAACACCTACGTCGATTTCAACCGCCACCCCAGCGGTGCGCTCACGTTGTTTCTCGACAACCATGTGCAAGGCTTGTTTGTGACCGTCGCCTCCGGATGGACTCCGGAAGCGGACTGATTTTTCCCGAGAGAGGAGTTGTTATGCGAACTGGATGGATGCGGACGCTTGTGCTGACGGCGCTGCTGCCCCTGCTCTGGCTGGGCACGGCGGCAGGCGAGGAGAATCTTCTGACCAACCCCGGTTTCGAACAACCGCTGACAGGCGACATGCCGGCGGGGTGGACGAAAGGCAAGCACTTTGGCAAGTTCTCGCCGGGATCAACCTTCGGACTGGACGCCGCCGGCGCGCAGGAAGGACAGTCCTGCCTCAAGCTCACCTCCGCTGATTCCAGCGTGCCGGTAATCGTGCAGTCGGTTCCATTCACGGTAAAGATCGCAGACAAGCTATCGTTCACAATCTACCTCAAGGCAGACCGGGAAAAAACGCCGGCAAAGCTGATGATTATCAGCAGCGACTACAAGCACTTCGCCATGAAGCCGGTCGAAGTCGGAACCGCGTGGACGGCGTATACGATCCCGCTAACGGTCATCAATAAAAGCCAGAAGCTGGATTACGTCGTGCGTGTGGACCTGCTGGAGGCGGGAACGCTCTGGGCCGACCATGCACTCTTCACCAGCTCCGGCGGCGGCACGCCGGTCTCGAATGCCGCGACGGGTGCGGAACCCGTAAAAGCAGCAGTCAAGGACGGGAATCTTCTGCCCAATCCCGGCTTCGAGCAGGGGCTGACCGGCAACCTGCCGACCGGGTGGCAGAAGGGCGCGCATTATGGCAAGAAGGCCGACGACGCATCCTTCGTGCTCGACGAGCAGGAGGTGAAGGAGGGTAAGAAGAGCCTGCGGCTGATTTCGCAGACCGGCGACGCGCCGACGATCATTCAGTCGGACCCCGTGCCGGCCGCGCCGGAGGAGACCTATTTCATCAGCGCATATATGAAAGCACAGGGAGAGGAGCCGGTCGCATGCCGGCTCTTCCTCCTCTCCAGCGACTACAAGAGCACCGCCAGCGCGAACTTCTTTGTGCGCAACCAGTGGCAGCCGTTTCTGGTGACGATGAAGCTCAACACCAAGCAGACCACCAACGCCATCATAGGGCGCATCGACCTGATGGAAAAAGGCGGGGTGTGGGTCGATGACATTACCGTGCGGCGGATGGTGCCGGGCGAGGACCTCTCGAAGCTTGCGACCGCCGTCAGCGGCTACCGCGTACGGCCGACCACGGGCGAGGCGAAGGTCGACATCACCGTGGGCGCACCGACGGGACGGGAACTGCCGAACATTCAGGGCGTCTGCCGCTCGAATCCGACCTTCAAGGAACTGAACCTGAAGGTGATCCGGATTCACAACGTCCTCAGCAGCTACAACATCATCCGCCGCGATACCGCAGGGGCGCTGCAATACAACTGGGAAACGCTGGACAAGGCCATTGACGCCGCGCTTGCGACCGGAGCCGTCCCGCAAATGAGCCTGTGCTTCGTACCGTTGGAGTTCGTGGAGCAACCCGACCCGAAGAAGGTTCGCAACGACTACAAGCCCCCGATCTATCTCGGCGCGCCGAACCGGCTCGCGGAATGGGATGCCTACCTCGCCGCCGTCATCAAGCATTGCAAGGGGAAGTACGACATCGCGGGGTGGTATTGGATTTTCGGCAACGAACCGGGGGTGGCGCAGTTTTCGATGGGCAGCGAGGAGGAGTTCTTCCAGCTCTACCAGCGGGCGGCGAAGGTCGCAGCGGAGGTGTATCCGCAAATCCGCTTCGGGGCGGCCTCTTTCGCACACCAGGATTGGCTGCATCGCTTCATCGACCGCTGCGGACAGACCGGCACCCGCGCCGATCTTCTCAGTTGGCACCACTACGGCATCATGGCGGAGGACTTTCTGGTCTACATCAACCGCGCCCGCAAGCACGCCGCGCAGTACCCGAACCTGAAAAATTCCGCGCTCGCCATTGACGAGTGGAACCCGATGCTGCCCGACAGCGGCACGCCGCTCTCGGCCAACGAGTACGCCGCCGCCCAGCAGGCCGCATCCATCAAATACATGCTCGACGGGGGCGTGCTGTATCATGCGTTCTTCATCGCCGCCGACGGCAACCGCCGCAACGGCCTCATCGCCCCAGACGGCACCAAAAATCCGACATGGAACGTCTTCAAGATGTTCGCCTTACTCGGCAAGCGGGAACTGGCCGTCACCGTCCCCGACGCGGAACCATATGTCGGAGCACTCGCCGCCGACGACGGCAAGGCAACGACAGGCGTAATCGTCTGGAACGCCAAACACGTCAACGACCTGCACAAGCCGATGACCAAGGAGGTCACGCTCCGGTTGGGGCAGGCGCTCGCGGGCGGCGTGGCGGAGGTCTATCTCATCGACGACACCACCAGCAACGGCTACAACAATCCGCAGCAACAGGACCTGCAGAGATCCACTGCCTTCACATTCGAAGGCGGAAACTTGACGCTTTCGATGAAGTGCGACAGCGTAGCGCTGGTTCTCGCAAAAGCCAAACCGTAATTTCCACCGCAGAATCGCGAGCACAAACGAAAACCCGTCCGAAGCCAACGGCCCGGACGGGTTTGATTTATTTCTGACAGCGCGGGACTACTCGGCCTTTTCGGACTTATCGACCTTGACCCAGCGCTTGCGGCCGCGGATCTTGATCCGGATAAATCCATTGTCCTTCTTCGCCACCGCATCCGCACGCTTGTTGGCCCGAACCAGACGCCTCTTGAATTCCATGTTCTCCCTTTCAGACAGATCGTTACCGGAAAAAATCAAATCCCAAAAATCGGTTGAAAACCGTTCAACACCCTATTTCAACTGTTCCTTCACAAACGCCAGCGCTTCGGCGGCACTGAGGCGCTGCTGCTGCATCGTGTCGCGGTCGCGCACCGTGACCGTCCCGTCCTTCACCGTATCGCCGTCCACCGTCAGACACCACGGCGTCCCGGCCTCGTCCATCCGGCGATAGCGGCGACCGATCGCGCCGGCCTGATCGTAAAACGCGGTGATCCCCTCGCCGAGGAACATCTGCATGATCTCGTCCGCCTTCTCCGGCATCCCGTCCTTCTTCACCAGCGGGAACACGCCGACCTTCACCGGCGCAAGGCGCGGGTGGAAGCCAAGCACCGTGCGGTAATCGTCCTCGCCCTTGCCCTCGGAGACCTTCTCCTCGCGGAACGCATCGCAGAGGAAGGCCAGAGTCGCGCGGTCAGCGCCGGCGGCAGGCTCGATCACATACGGAATGTACCGCTTCTTCGTTTCTGTCTCGAAGTACGACAGATCCTTGCCCGTCGCCTGCGAGTGTTTGGTGAGGTCGTAGTCGGTGCGGTTGGCGATGCCTTCGAGCTCTCCCCACTCCCCTTCCCCGTTTTCGTCGTTCTCGAAGGGGAAGAAGTATTCGACATCGGAACAGCCCTTGGCGTAATGCGCCAACTCGCTCTGCTCATGCTCGCGCAGACGGAGTTTCTCCGGGTTGATGCCCAGATTGGTATACCATTCCCTGCGGGCCTTCTGCCAGTAGAGGTACCACTCCTCATCGGTGCCGGGCTCCACGAAGAACTCCAGCTCCATCTGCTCAAACTCGCAGGTGCGGAAGGTCAGGTTGGCGGTGGTGATCTCGTTGCGATAGCTCTTGCCCTGCTGCGCGATACCGAACGGCGGCTTCATGCGCGAGGTGTCGAGGACGTTCTTGAAGTTCACGAACATGCCCTGCGCGGTTTCGGGCCGGAGATAGACCGCGCTCTTGCCGATGATCTCGGCCAGACGCGCCTTGCGGGCGTCCTTGTCGAGGCTCGACATATCATCAAAATTATTGAGGATCTCCTGCAGCGGATCGACGGGGCCGAGGCTGGTGCGGAACATCAGGTTGAACTGACGCTCATCGGAGAGGTCGCCGCAGCCGCAGACGGGGCAGATGTAACCCTGTTTGCCAACCACGCCGGTCATCTTTTTGCCGCTGCTCTTGCCGCCCTCGTGAAAATGCGTCTCCGTTCCGGCGTCGCGGCGCGGCGCATGGTCGGCGCGGAAGCGCTCCTTGCAGTTGCGGCAGTCGACCAGCGGATCGCTGAAGCCCGCGAGGTGACCGGAGGTCTTCCAGACATCGGGGTGCATGATAATCGAACAGTCGAGGCCGACGACATCCTGCCGCTTCTGGACGATGTCGCGCCACCAGGCAGCCTTGACGTTGCGTTTGAGTTCGACGCCGAGAGGGCCGTAATCATAACAGGCCTTCAGCCCGCCGTAGATCTCGGAGGACTGGAAGACGAATCCGCGCCGTTTGGCGAGAGAGACGATCTTTTTCATGGTATCATTGGGCATTGCATATCCTTCCGGTAAATCCTGCGGGCGGTCAAACGCCGCAACCGCGAAGCACTCCGGCGGCAAAGTAAACCGATAGCGCTACGACATCATACACATAAGGACCGGCGAAGCAAGCGCTTGCATCCCTGCATCCCCAAGATTTCGCCGCAGAAAGGTTGCAGGAACGACCGCCGGGAGGACAATAAAAAAAGCCGGGAGGACATCCCGGCTGCAGGTGATTCGTCCGAGGAATTCTTCAGACCTCAAGGATGCAGATCGGCTCGCCGACCTTGACGGTGTCGTCCTCGCTGACCAGCAACTTCTTGACCGTTCCCGCCTTCGGACAAGGAACATTGAACGTTGCCTTGTCGGTGACCATCTCAATCAGATCATCCCCTTCCCCGACCTTGTCCCCCTCGCTGATGTAGGTAAACGAAACCTTGGCGTGATCGCCGGCGTCGTCGCCGAGGCTGGGAAGGGTAGCGGTAAACTCTGCCATGCTGAAATCTCCCTCATCAAAAAGGTCCGCCGCGAAACCGGCAAGCCACCCCGCCTTCCCGCGCGAACGATCGGTTGTCATACGATTAAGATTGACAGGAGGAATTCTAACCCGCAACCGGCCGTGTGTCAAGCCGAGATTCCGGGCAATCGACCGCACCATCTGTATCTTCTTATCCGGCATGAGGAAAAATCAGCACCCCCTGTCTGACAGGGGGTGCTGAGAAAGGCTTCGGTACGCGCCCGACATCCGCCGGGCGGGAACTCAATCGTCCAGACTTCCCGACGGGTGCTGGAAGGTTGCGTCCGGAACCACGCCGCGGCCGGTGGTGGCTGGGGTGACGGTGTTCAACCGGCTGGGCGGGGTGATCCGCTGGATCACGGTCCCGTCGACGGTATCTTCCACTGCGGCAGCGGGAGCCTTGGCGGAGGATCGCGGAGCGGAGGCATCCGCATCATCGCCGCTGAGGGCGGAGGTATCGACCGCCGCATCATTGCCCATCAACTCTTTGAGACTGGCCGGGCGGTTCGCGCCCGAAACCGGAGCGGGTTGACCCGCATCAGCGGCGGCCTCGTCATCCGAAACCGAAGCGGACGGGGTGTTGCGCGCCGGCTGGCGGATCGGATCATTTTTGCGGGCCTGCGCTGCATGCGCGGAATAATCCTCATCCGGCGTCCGGATCGAATCGAGGGTGCCGGAAGGACCGCTCGTCGCAGGCAGGTTGACCGGAGCGGGAGCGGGGGTCGCCACGCCCTTGTCATCGTACTCGACCACGCTGTCAAAGCTGCCGTCGAAGTTGGTGTCGCGCACCAGCTTGATCACGGTGCCGCTCTTGGGATCGAAATGCTTGATGGTGTCAATGCTGCCGTCGAAGTTGGTGTCGGTGTCCTCGCGCACCAGCACGCCCTTCTCGTAGTAGCGCCAGACATTGGTGCGATGTCCGTCCTGTACCCCGGAGGTCTCCTTCGAGGCAAGTTTGCCGTTAATGAAAAAGTCGGTGTCGCGCTGTCCGGCCTGCGCGGGGTCTTCCTTCATGACCAGCACATCCGGATTCGGAACGCAGCCCAGCAAACCAAGGGCAAGAAAGGGCAGATAACGCATAGTCGCACTCCGTAACCTTGTTCGGGTGTCACGCTACCGCGAAACACGGCAGACCGCCGGCTCCACGAAGACCGGCATCAGTGATATCGGCCATACCCGCTGCCATGCGCACAAATGTTGGTAACTTCTACCGGAAACTCTGCAACTTCTGCGGCAGCAGGGACGCGCCGACTCAACCGAAGGTGTGTGTGGCCACCTCCTGCAGCCGGTGCGGATGCTCCGCGCTTTTGTCAAGTCGCATAATCCGCAGAAGCCCGCTGGCGGTCAGAGAACCGGAGCAATACTGCGGAATTCCGCCCGGAAGCCCGACCGTAAACGGCAGATGCAGATGCCCGCAAAAGTAACCCAACACCCCCAACTCCGGCAACAGCGCCAGAGCAAGCTCCGCGTTCTTCAGGCCGATCTTGCGCGCCAGCGGCCTTCCGCCGGCGTCCAGCAGCGGGAAATGCCCGAACGCCAGCCGCGCCAGAGCCGGTGCCTGCCGGCCGCGAACCAGCGCGCTGTGGCGCAAACGCTCGACCTCAGCGGCTGTCAATTCCCCCCAGCATTCAAACGGCGGTGTCGGCACGGCACAATCCAGCGGAACGAACTCCACGCCGTCCTTTTCCGCAAAGCCGTCTTCCCGCCATAACCCCAGCCCCAGCCCGTCGCGCAAGGCCAGATACGCGCGCCGGGTCCGCTCAGAGCGGGAATAGCGGTCGTGATTTCCGCGCAGCAGAAGAACGGGAATGCCCGCCTGCGTCAGGGGCCGCAACAGCCTCCCGAACCCTTCATAATCTCCGGGATATGCCAACTGGCAGAGGTCGCCGGTGACAAGGACCACATCCGGCCTCAGTTGCAGCAACTTCTCCACCGCATCGCGCAGACGCCGCCGGCGGTGAACCCGCCGCCTTCGCAGCAACCAGTTAAACAAGCCCAATAGCTGCTTGCCGCTCGGCAATGACCGGCAGGCATGGCGCAGAAACAGCACATGCGGGTCGGAGAAGTGCGCAATCAGCATGCGGATTCCTTGCGCCACTCGTGATACAGAATTTCCATTGCCGCCATCCGAGCCTGATTCTCGATATGATGGATATCGCCCCGGTCGCGCGCGCCCTCGTCCTGCCGGCGGCACTCACTATCAATCATCATTCGCAGATGATGCAGCGTAAAGGTGCTGTCGTTGGCCTTGCGCCAGCGCAGACGGGTCAGTTCATCCTCCAGAGTCTCGTCATGCAGGCGCTCCTTGAGTTCTTCAAATTCATCCATCGCTATTCCTCGATTGTGGTTGTAAGCGTTCTTAACTATACTGTATCGGGGGCATTTATGCAACCCGCTGCCCGCCCGCGCCTCCCAGCCACCTATTCCCTGCGGACTGATTTCATGGACGCCAAGAAATCATTACTATTACAAACGACATGGGGCTACCCGCGCACACCGGGCAGACGCAGTATGTCCAATCGCATTCCCGCAAGCACAAACCGGAGCATTGCTGCATTGCCATCAGGTTCAAATGTCCACTAAAAACTGTTCGGTATCAGTAGGCCAATCGCATGATAACTCCACGGTGGGAGTGCGGTATCCGTCATTGAGCGCGCACCGAGGGGGGAGGGACTCCATTCCGGGAGTTCGCCGCGAAAGAGGGGATTGCGTTCTGGAACATAACCGTTCCGACGGCAGACGATCTCGCGCAGTCTTGCAAGCCGCACAATTACTACCATCGCGACTACGTTCACAATAGGGATGAGGGCAATCCTCGCACGTGTTATAACAACACGTGATAACGGCCAATCAGGCCGCGCGTCGATGATTCCACAAGGGAACCGACACATCCCCGATCTTGCGATTGATCCACAACTGCACTATTTGGCGCGAGATCGTCGCGAAGGCGTTAAAAAATTCCTGCGGGATGCCAGATTGCCGCAACAGGTGACGACCAGCAAAGGGGAATCATCCCTGGCTCAGGAAGACCATTTTTACCGCCAGTTACTCGGTGAACCCACAGACCAACGGCGGCATTCACCACCTGCGGACAAATGGCGGTACGGCTTTTCTTCTGCGCCAGTCAGGGTATGCAAGGAAGCGTCCCTGCGGATCTGTCGCTCCAGCCCCTCTATAGATCGAGGCCTTACCGGTAGACTACGAATTTTGGTTTGGAATATCCCCCGCCCAAGCGACTCTAAACCACATCCGAAATCTGCGGTCCATTCCTGTCCGGTTATTCCGAGGGAGTGCGTGCGTGGCTATACGGCGAGTATTCGCCCGCTACGCGAAATATTCCGGAGTGCCTCTGCCTGACAGCGCTTGCTCTGGCTCACTGGCGCATGTCCTTGACTTCATGGCATAAAAAAACAGCCTTTGCAAAGCAAAGGCTGTAAGCAATAAAGACGAGACTAATACTACTTGGCAACTTCCGCTGCCACCTCCGGTGTCGCCGGCTCGACGGCCTTTTCCTCAAGCTTGTAATCAACAAGCTCGAAGATGCATTGGGGGGCAGAGTCACCCAGACGCGTACGAGAAAGGCGGAGAATACGGGTATAACCACCCGGCCGTTTTACAAAACGCGGCGCGATTTCAGTAAACAACTTCTTCACCGAATCTTTACTGTGGAGAATCGCAATCGCACGCCGGCGGGCAACAATGGAATCCACCTTGGCAAGCGTAACCATCTTCTCAGCCAGACGGCGCGCTTCCTTGGCCTTCGCAGGGGTTGTGATGATCCGACCGTGCTCAAACAGGCTGTTCACCATATTGCTCAACATGGCATCACGGTGGCTGGAGGTACGGTTCAGGTGACGACCGGCTTTCAGGTGTCTCATAAAATTCTCTCTTTACTGGACCGCCGGGCGTGGTTGCTCCGGAACAGTCTAACAGAACCAATAAATTCGCAGATCACGCGACATCGTTCGAACTATTTTACATCCATGCCAAAGGACAATCCGCGCTCAGCAAGCTTCATCTTGATTTCCTTCAGACTCGTCTTGCCGAAATTACGTACCTGCAGCATATCCGATTCATGACGGCTCACCAGATCCCGAATCGTCTTAATCCCTTCAGCAGCTAGGCAGTTCGCGGCGCGGACGCTGGGATCAAGGACCGATACCGGCTGATCCAGTTTCTCCGCAAGCTCATTGTCCTCTGCCTCAACTTCCATCGTTGCCACGGCACCCGGTGCTTCACGCGGCACTTCATTTCCCAGCTCACCGAACTTAACGAACGGATTCAAATGCTTTCGCATAATAATGGCGGATTCAATGAGGGCATCTTCGGGGCTAACGGTACCGTTGGTCCAAATCTCAAGAATCAACTTATCATAATTCGTCATCTTACCGACGCGCGTCTCCTCGACACGCCAGCGAGCACGCCGAATCGGTGAGAAGGAAGCATCCAAAGGAATCACGCCGACTTCATCGTTGATCTGCCAGGGAAAATCTTCGGAACGGATAAAGCCGCGTCCCTTGCGCATCTCAATTTCCGCCCGGAAGGTGGTCTTATCATCCACAATCGTGCAGATAACAAGATCAGGGTTGATGACCTTCAAGCTCGGGCACCCACGCAAATCACCGGCAGTAACCGGCCCCTTGCCAGACTTCTCAATTTTGAGAATCTCCGGAGCGGTCCCCTCATAGTTAACGAGAATCCCCTTCACGTTTAACGCAATGTTAATCACGTCTTCGTAAACACCGGGAATTGACGAAAATTCATGCAGTGCGCCATCAATTTTCAGCGAAACCGGCGCAGCACCCTCAAGCGAACTCAAAAGAATACGACGAAGGGAGTTACCGAGAGTCACACCATAACCACGCTCAAACGGCTCAACAACGAACTTGCCATATTCAGCCGAATTCGTACTTTCTTCAAGAATTACATGTGTAGGAAGTTCAAAACCCTTCCAGCGGATTCTCATCTATTCTCTCCCCTTTTTGTCGCCGTTCCTCGCCATTGGCTTCAACCGACGCGACGCAAAGCATTCCGCAAATGATAACCGATTCCGGCACAGCAGTCCGTCAACTACACGCGACGGCGCTTACGCGGACGGCAGCCGTTGTGCGGCAACGGCGTAACGTCCTCGATCGCCTTAATGGTGAGACCAGCAGCCTGAAGTCCACGGATCGCACTCTCGCGACCGCCGCCCGGCCCCTTGACCTGCACCTCAAGCTCCCGCATCCCCATCTTAACCGCCTTCTCAGCAGCCTGCTCCGCAGTGCGCTGAGCAGCGAAAGGAGTGCTCTTACGGCTATTCTGGAAGCCACAGGTACCGGCAGATGACCAAACCAGAGAATTGCCATAAATATCAGAAATCGTGATGATCGTATTATTGAAAGAGGCCTTGACGTGAGCGATTCCCTTGCCAACGCTCTTCTTAACCTTCTTCTTACGGTATTTCTTAGCCATTCTATCGTTCTCCAAATACGCAGCTTATCAGCGCATCGCCTTAACACTCTTCTTGCCCGCCACCGTCTTGCGCTTGCCCTTACGGGTTCTTGCATTGGTGCGGGTGCGCTGACCGCGCACAGGCAGACCACGACCATGACGGATACCACGGTAGCAACCAATTTTCTTGAGGCGCACAATATTCTGCTGCACCTGCCGCCGGAGCTGCCCCTCGATAATGTACTCCTTATCGAGAATACCGGCGATCCGGCTCAACTCATCTTCGGTGAGATTCTTGGCGCGTGTACCGAGCTTGATGTTGGCCGCCTTGCAGATATCGAGAGCGGTCTTGCGCCCGATCCCGTAAAGGTAGGTCAAGGAAATTTCCACAACTTTATCGTTGGGAATGTCAATACCGAAAATTCTGGGCATTCGTACTCTCCTAGTCTGCCACTATCCCTGACGCATCTTGTGACGGGGATTGGCCTTACAAATAACGCGCAGCACACCTTTACGACGAATCAATTGGCAGTGCTCACACCGCTTGCGCACCGAGGGACCTACCTTCATTGCTAACTCCTGTAAGTAATCCTCCCCTTGGTCAGATCATAAGGGGAAAGTTCAACCTTTACGTTATCACCCGGAAGGATCTTGATAAAATGCTGACGCATTTTTCCGGAAATATGGGCAAGTACGACATGCTTATTCACCAGCTCAACACGAAAACGCGCATTGGGCAACGCCTCTTTTACCACACCATCAATCGTTATCGATTCTTCTTTTGGCATACACCATCCAGTTCAGAGAACACTCAAAACTTCCGCACCACCGGCCGTCACCGCTACGGTATGCTCCCAATGAGCCGAAAGCGAATGATCTTTGGTAATCACAGTCCAACCATCGGGTTTCACCAACACCTCAGATCGCCCTGCGTTGATCATTGGCTCAATTGCCAGAACCGTACCAACCGGAAGTTCTATATTCGTATCCCGTCCTCCCCGCGTCACATAATTCGGAACTTGGGGCGGCTCATGCATCTCCCGCCCGATCCCATGACCAACGAAGGACTTGACAACACTAAACCCGTTCCCTTCCGCTTCCTTCTGGATCGCCGCGCAAACCTCAGTCATAATCACGCCGGGTTTCAAAACGCGGATCGCATTATCCAGACAACGCTGACAGGTGTCCAGTAGTTTCTGTGCTTTTTTTGAAATATTTCCAACCGCATACGAACGCGTGGCATCCCCGCAAAAACCACCGATCAGGGTGCCAATATCCACACTGATAATATCACCGTCCTGCAAAATTACCTGCCGGGACGGTATACCATGAACAACTTCTTCATTAATGGAAGCGCATATACTCGCAGGATATGGAGGAATTCCGGAAGCTGGAGCAGGATAGCCCTTGAATGTCGGAATCGCTCCCGCCTTACGGATTAACGCCTCAACAGCCAGATCAATTTCCCAAGTACTGATGCCGGGCTGAATCATACCTCCAACCAGGTCAAGTGCTTGAGCAACAATCCGGTTGGCGATCCTCATCTTGCCAATTTCTTCCGGAGTCTTGAGAATCGGACGTTCCATTTCCGCCCCTCCCCCGCTACTTCCGGCAATGAACACGCGGAAGATCCCTTTTACCCGCGCCGACCTCGAATCCGGCCGCCAGCGATGCCGAATCCCTCGTAATTGCGCATGAGGAGATAACTCTCGACACGCTGCACAACATCCAGAGCCACACCAACGACGATCAAAAGTCCGGTACCGCCGAGCATTCCAGCAATCTGATAATGGACATGCATCGTACTGGTGATAAACTGCGGCGTAATGGCAACAAACGAGAGGAAAATACTGCCCGCCAACGCAATACGGGTCATAATTTTCTCAAGGTGTTCCGCCGTTCTCTTACCCGGCCGAATCCCAGGAACATACATCCCGCTCTGCTTAAGATTGTCCGCCATCTCATTCGGGTTAAAGGTAATCGCCGTATAGAAATAGCAGAAGAATACAATCAAAAGGACATAAAGGATGGTGTACCAAAACGCACCATAAGCAAAAAAGCCCGAAAGATGCGTATTGTACTTCGCGTCGATCCAACTAAAGCCGTACATCGGAACCGACATGATCGCTTGAGCAAAGATAATGGGAATAACACCAGATTGATTCACGCGCAAAGGCAGGAACTGCCGCTGGTTGACAAACACCTTCCGGCCACGCATCGCCTTGGAAGCTTGAACGCTCACCCGGCGCGTTCCGAGGGTAATCATCACAACCGCCAAGGTCATCAATACAAACAGAGCGATTACTACACTCAACTTAAAGGGCGTCATGCCATCGGCGGAACCAAAATCCCGCATTGTATCGCTGATAGCCATCGGCATCGCGGAAATAATACCAATCATGATCAGCAAAGACATGCCGTTGCCGATGCCGAACTCTTCAATCTGCTCCCCCAACCACATCAGGAAGACCGTTCCTACGGTCAGGGCAATGATCCCGTAGAAAAAGAACTCAGGACCAGCAGCAGAAGCCGCAACAAAACTCTTACCCGCCCCCGCACTTCCACTCTTCACTAACAAGCTACAGGCGATTGCAGACTGAACCAGACAGAGAAAAACCGTTGCAATGCGAGTATATTGTGTGATTTTCTTGCGACCCGCCGGACCCTCATGTTGAATACGTGAAAGGGTAGGCCAAATCGCAACCAAGAGTTGGAAGATAATCGAGGCCGTAATATACGGCATGATCCCCAAACTAAAAATAGAGCCGGCACTCATCATACCGCCGGTGAACATATCCGCCATAGTAAAAACGGTGCCCACCGCTCCGCCTTCTGAAGACATCTCCTTCATGAAGTCGTTGACGGCTTTATAATCAATGCCGGGGGTGGGGATAAATTTACCTACCCGGAAGACGATAAGCAGAAGCAAGGTCGCGACGATCTTACCACGCAACTCCTTCACGCTCAACACCTTCGACATCGTCTCGAACATCAGGTTTAAGCCTTCTGGTCAGAATTTTCAGCGGCATTAGTCACAGGAACGACAAGAATCGTCACCGTCCCACCCGCCTTCTCGATCTTTTCCTGAGCGGACTTGCTGATCGCATGAGCGGAAATGTTCACCGCCTTGGTGATCTCACCATTTCCGAGAACCTTAATCAAACTGCCGCGGGTGAGCTTAATTCCTTTTCCGGCAATTTCTTGCAAACCGATCGTGGCACCGGCATCGAAATTCTTCTCAATCCAAGAAAGATTGACCGGAATATATTCGACGCGAAATTCAAAGTTATTGAAGCCCCGCTTCGGGATACGTTGCCGAATCGGAGTCTGACCACCGACAAACCCCTTATTGAGGCTGTAGCCGCGGCGGGAACCGGCACCTTCATGACCACGACCGGCAGACTTACCCCAGCCACTGGCCGCACCACGCCCAACGCGCTTGCGCTTTTTGCCAGCCTTCACCTTGCTGTTAACTTCGGTAATATTCATTTGTGCCAATTCCTTGTTAAAGCGTAAGCATCCATCACAACGGCCGAAAAAATCTCCGGCTTAGAGAGCAACCCCGCGCAGACTGGCAACCAGATCCTTCGTGCGCAACTGTTGCAAAGCATTCATCGTAGCCTTGACAACATTACGCGTATTGGGATTGCCAATACTCTTGGTCAACACGTTCTTCAAACCAGCCGCTTCCAGAATCGCCTTCACTGCGGCCCCAGCGATCACACCCGTACCGGAACGCGCAGGGATAATGATCACCCGGGAAGCACCGAAGCGCCCGATCACCTGATGAGGCACAGTATCCCCCTCGGCAAACTGGAACTGCTTCAAGGATGCATTCGCGGCCTTGATCGCCTTCTGAATGGCGCCGGGAACCTCTTTGGCCTTGGCATATCCAATTCCGACCTTACCTTTGCCGTTGCCGACCGTCACCAGAGCACCAAAACTCAAACGGCGCCCGCCCTTAACCGTCGCAGAACAACGGTAAATGTCAATCAGGGTCTCAGAGGTATCACGCTCAACCTTCTCTTCCTTGCGCTCGCGGCGACGCTTCTTGCCATCGGCAGAACCCTCGCCACCTTCGCCCCTGCCACGTCCGCGAACACTGCGCTGACGGCTCCGGGCCTCACCATCGAAGGACTTGTCGTCCGCTTTGTTTTCGTTTACAGGCACTTCCCGCTCCTAGAATTTAAGGCCAGCAGCACGGGCGGCATCGGCCAGAGCCTTCACCCGGCCATGATACTTATAACCCCCGCGGTCAAAAACTACCTCGGACACAGACTTCTCTTGAGCCGCCTTCGCAATCAACGTACCGACTTCCTTTGCCCCTTCGACATTGCTGCCGTTCTTGGCAAAAGTCTTGGTATTGCTGGTCACCATAGCCAACGTACGGCCGGCTGTATCATCAATCAACTGAGCGTAGATGTGACGCAAGCTGCGAAATACGAACAGGCGGGGCTTTCCAGCCGTTCCTTCTACCTTATTACGCACCCGCAAGTGGCGGCGTTTCAGGCCTTGCTGCTTCTTGATATTCTTATTCATCTTCTTCCGGACTCCAAAAGCCAACCATTGCCAACGGTCAAGCTGCTTTTTGAATATGCCAACCACTCAGGCAGCCCTGCCCCGAACTCGGCGAGAACCACATCCGACCGGGTACTCAGGAACCAAAGCTCTTACCTTCCAACTTACGCGGCGTCTCGTCGGAATAGCGAATTCCCTTACCCATGTAAAGATCCGGCGGACGAACCCGGCGGACAACAGCCGCCAACTCATTCACGGCCTGTTTATCGATCCCCTTTACGAGGAATTCCATATACTCACGGCTGGTAGACTTCGGAACCTCGAAATCCACACCGGCAGGAGCGGTAATCTTCACCGGATGGCAGTAGCCAGCGGTAATTTCGAGCGTACGCCCCTTCAACTCGACACGGTAACCGGTACCGACAATACGCAAACGACGTTCGTATCCCTGGGTAACGCCAATCACCATGTTCTTGATCAGCGCGCGGTAAAGACCATGCAACGACTTATGCGGTTTGCTGTCGCTATCACGGCTGACCTGCGCATGCCCATTTTCGACCACCACAGACACGCCGGGAACCAGCATCTGTTTGCACTCACCCTTGGGACCCTTGACAACGATCTGATCGCCCTTGACCGTCACCGTCACCCCAGCGGGAATCTCAACCGGAATTTTGCCAATACGTGACATTTCGTTTTTCCTGTGCAATAAAGCGATTAGTAGACCGTGCAGAGAACCTCGCCGCCGACGTTCTGCTGGCGGCACTCCCGATCCGAGAGCACACCCTTATTGGTGCTAACCACCGCGATGCCCAAACCGTTAAGCACCTGCGGAATATCGCAGACGCCACGGTACTTACGACAACCCGGACGCGAATAGCGCTCTATCTTCTGGATGATGAACTCGCCTTCGGGACCATACTTCAAGTCTACCTTCAGCGCGTTCTGCACCGGACGCTCGATAATCTCGAACCCTTCGATGAAGCCCTCACGCTTGAGGACCTCAGCAATGCTCAGCTTCACCTTCGAAGAAGGCATCACAACACTCGCCTCTCTCCGGGCAAGGCCGTTGCGCATGCGGGTCAGCATATCGGCAATGGGATCGGTCATGCTCATTTTGCAGATTCCACCTTGTAAAAAATTCGATCACAGATCTTAAATACAAACCCGAAGAATCAGCCTCTACCAGCTCGATTTCTTCACACCGGGAATCTCACCTTGATTGGCAAGCTTCCGGAAGCAGAGGCGGCAGATGTGGAACTTCCGGTAAACCGCCCGGGGACGTCCGCACAACTCACAGCGGGTATAAGCCTGGGTGGAAAACTTCGGCGCACGCTTGCATTTAACCTTCAGAGAGGTCTTAGCCACTTCCTGCTCCTTCTATCAGTTGTTCTTGCTGTCAGCGAACGGCATCCCGAGCAGAGCGAGCAAACGGCGGCTCATCTCCGGGCCAGTGCTGTTGCTGATCACGATGGTAATATCCATACCGAAGGTATAATCGGCGACATCGGCATTGATCTCAGGGAAGATTGAAATTTCATCAAGGCCGATGGAATAATTGCCAGCCTTATCGAAAGACGTAGCCTTCAGACCGCGGAAGTCACGAATACGCGGAGTCGCAATGTTGATAAAGCGATCCAGAAAATCATACATGCGCTGATTCCGAAGGGTCGCCCGACATCCGATACGCATTCCCTCGCGCAAACGAAAGTTACTGACGGCAACCTTGGAGATGCATACCGCCGGCATCTGCCCGGCAATGGTCTTCATATCGCGAACGGCAGCATCCACCATTTTTGCATCATCAATAGCTTTGCCCAACCCCATATTCAGACACACCTTTTGCAAACGCGGCAGCGCATTCACATTCTTGATCCCGAACTCAGACTGCAGAGCGGCGACCACACTGTTCTTGTAACGATCTAAAATCATCGACATGGTGATTACTTGCCTCCCGCAATCTCAGCGCCGCTGGTCTTGGCGACCCGCACGCGGCGTACCTTCGTCTTGCCATCCTTCACCACCTCGAGCTCTTTCACGCCCACCCGGGTTACCCGGTCCGTGGACGCATCCACAAGCATGAGATTCGAGAGATGAATACCGGCTTCCTGCTGAATCCGGCCGCCACTCTGAGGATTATTCCGGTCGGTGGGCTTCTTGTGCTTGTAAACAAGATTCAGTCCCTGCACAAGCGCACGCCCCGTCTCGAGATTAATCTTGAGAATCTTGCCGCGCGGCTGACGATCCCGGGGATTATCCCCCTCTCCCAGCTTGCGCTTCAGACCAGCAGCATTCTTGCCGCAAATAACCTGCACGGTATCACCAACGCGCAGCTTGGTCTTGTAAACAGTTTTATTCTGGGCCATTTTCCTTCGAACTCCGCTTCGTTAAGAGCTTCCCATCGCGCCGCTTTTGCCTGCGACCGGCTTAGATTACTTCCGGGGCCAGCGAGACGATCTTCATAAAATTCTTATGCCGCAGTTCGCGCGCCACAGCGCCGAAAATACGGGTACCCTTCGGATTGCCATCACCATCGACGATCACCACCGCGTTGCTGTCAAAGCGGATCGAGGAACCGTCCTCACGCTTCACCGCACGGCGGGTACGGACAATCACGCCCTTACAGACGCTGCCCTGCTTCAAGGTCGAGGTCGGCAACGCCTTCTTGACCGTCAGAACCACAATATCGCCGACCGAGGCGTAACGGCGCTGCGAGTCCCCCAACACCTTGATGCACATTACGACCTTTGCACCGGTATTGTCGGCGACGTCCAGCATGGACTGCATCTGAATCACGGTTATTCTCCTGGATATCCGCCCGCTTACTGAGCGCGGCGCAGAATCTTGATAAGGCGGAAGCACTTAGTCTTGGAGAGCTTGCGGGTTTCCATAATCTCCACAAGATCACCTTCCTGGGCTTCGTTTTTCTCGTCATGAGCGGTATATACGGTCCGGCTGTTGATGCGCTTCTCATAGACCGGGTGCTCGACCTGAATGTTGACCTCGACCTTAATGGTCTTGTCCATCTTATCGCTGCTAACCGTACCAATTACCGTACGGCGGGCATTGCGGGTCACTTGCTCACTCATCACTGGTTACCTCCGGCCTTCTTCTCATTCAGAACGGTCATCATCCGGGCAATTTCCGTGCGGATGACCCGCATCTGGTTGGGATTCACTTCATCGCCAACCGCAACCTTACAGCGCAATTCAAGCAATTGCTTCTTTTTGTCATTGATGCCAGTGAGAATAGCCGCTTCATCCAGCCCGCGGAACTCACCAGCCTTCAGTCCGGCCTTCATACAGAATGTCTCCTCTTGGTCATGCAGGTCTTAACCGGGAGCTTGTACGCCTGGCTGCGGAAAGCCGCCTTCGCCAAAGTCTCGGTCACGCCGGCAATCTCATAAAGAATCGTGCCGGGCTTGATTTCGGCAAACCAGTAATCCACATCGCCCTTGCCCTTACCCATACGCGTTTCCAAGGGCTGAGCAGTCTGGGACTTCTGGGGGAATATCCGGATATAAATCTTGCCGGACTTGCCAAGCATACGGTTGGCCGCTACACGCGCCGCTTCAATCTGAGAGGATGTGATCCGGCCGGCTTCCAGGGACTGAATCCCGAACTCGCCGAAACTCACCTCGTTATTGGTCGTCGCCAGCCCGCGAATCTTACGCGCATGCATCTTGCGATGCTTAACGCGCTTGGGCAGTTTTACCGGAGGCATTATTGATTCTCCTTATTCGTGCTAATGTCACCCTTGTAGAGCCACACCTTGATGCCAATGTTGCCCATAGTGGTAGCAGCCTCGGCAAATCCATAATCAATATCCGCGCGCAACTTCTGAAGCGGGAGATTACCGACCGCATAACCATCGGAACGAGCAATCTCCGCACCGCCCAGACGACCAGCGACCCGGACCTTCACACCATAAACGCCAGAGTTGATTGCGGACTCCACGGCCTTCTTCATGGCCCGGCGATAATTCACGCGCTTAGCAATCTGTTCCGCAATCCCTTCGGCCACGAGCTGACCATTGAGTTCAGGTTGAGAAACCTCACGGATTTTGATCTGAACGGTAGCACCATTCACAATCTTCTGCAGATCACCGCGAATCTTATCGACCTCGGAACCGCGGCGGCCAATGACCACACCCGGACGCGCAGCATGAATAATGACCTCAACCTCAGTCTCGGTACGCTCAACTTCGATCTTGGCGATTCCGGCAAAAGCAAGGTTTTTGCGGATATACTTGCGGATATTCTGGTCTTCGCAGAGGAAACGGCCAAAGTTCTGCTTATCGGCATACCACCGCGAATCCCAGTCACGGGTGATACCAGTTCTAAAGCCGATAGGATGTACCTTCTGTCCCACGATTTCTCCTAAGCAAACTATTCAACAACATCAAGTTCGACACAGAGGTGGCTGCGGTAACGGACGTAGCCATTGGCCATACCCCGGGAACGCGGACGAAAACGCTTGATCTTGAACCCTTCGTCCACCCAAGCCTTGGTCACTTTCAAACCCTCAACATCCTTCACTCCGCGATTCTCGGCGTTGGCCTGCGCACTGCAAACCACGGCGTAAATCATCTTGGCCGAGCGCTGCGGGCAGAACTTAAGGATATTGAGCGCTTCATTGACATCCTTGCCCCGGATCATGTCAATGATCAGACGAGCCTTCTGTGCGCTGACCGGCGCATGCATGTGTTTGGCGATGTATGCCATCTTCTTGTTCCTTATACAGCCCTGCTGCGCTTATCACAGCCTCGCTGCTGTTGTAACGGATAACCATTAGCCCTTGTCGTGCGTACGATAAGTGCGCGTCAGTGCAAACTCGCCCAACTTGTGGCCCACCATCGCTTCCGTAACCAACAACGAAATGAAGGTACGACCATTGTGAATATTGAAGTTATGGCCGACAAATTCCGGAACGATCGTGCAAGCACGGGCCCAAGTTTTGATCGGATCGCGTGATCCGCCATCCTTCTGGGCCATCACCTTCATAAACAGCTTGTCGTCGACGTAAGGGCCTTTTTTTGTGGAACGTCCCATTTTCTCTTACTCTCCGTGTCAGGACCGGTTACTTCTTGCGGTGGCTGATAATCATATTATTGGAGCGGCTCTTCTTGTTGCGCGTCTTGCCACCACGGGCATAGACACCAGTCGGGCTGCAGAAGTGCTTACCACCAGCACGACGTCCCTCACCACCACCGAGCGGGTGGTCCACCGGGTTCTTGGTCGAACCACGGACGTGCGGGCGAACCCCCATGTGCCGGTGGCGACCAGCCTTGCCGATCTTTACCATCGAGTAATCGCCATTACCAATCACTCCGATGGTAGCACGACACCGAATGTTCACGCGGCGCATCTCGCCGGAAGGCATCAGAAGAATCGCGTGGGAACCTTCCTTCGCCATCAAGGTGATGGACATACCGGCAGAACGTCCGAGCTTACCACCCTGCCCCGGGTTAAGCTCCACATTGTGAACATGCAGACCGAGAGGGATATTTTCGAGCGGAATGCAATTACCAACTTCAGGCTCTGAACCCGCGCCATTGGTCACCCGCATCCCGACCTTCAGCCCTTCGGGAGCAAGGATATAACGCTTGACGCCGTCGGTGTAATGAAGAAGCGCGATATTCGCGGAACGGTTCGGATCGTACTCGATCGTCGCCACCTTCGCCTCAAGACCGTCACGGTCGAGACGCTTGAAATCGATGATACGGTAACGCTTCGTCGCACCGCCGCCTTTATCCTGACAAGTAATCAGACCACGGTTATTACGGCCGCTGTGCTTCACCAGCGTCTTCACCAAGGTCTTTTCCGGCCGGTCGGTGGTGATCTCCGCGTAATCAAGCTGCGTCATGTTGCGCAGGGACGGAGTGACCGGATTAAATCTCTTAATTCCCATGTTATCGCTCCAAATGGCTATTGGTTTCTCAAGCGAACTGCGTGTCTGGCACCTTTGATCAGGACTTCAAAACCTCAATCGTCTGACCCTCGGCAAGGCGGACCATCGCCTTCTTCTCCGGCGAGGTCATGCCATAGCTGCGGCCGTAACGGCGGCGCTTGCCATTGGTGATGATCGTCCGGACGCTGACCGCCTGCACATTCCAAATCTTGCTGAGCGCGTTGCGGATATCATCCTTGGTAGCCTCGCTGTCCACGAGGAAGGTCAGGGTGTTCTGGTCGTCCTGAGCCTTATGCCCCTTCTCGGAGATATACGGACGCTTGATGACGCGGAACGGATCCATTATTTCAACTCCTGCGGAATCGCCTGCAGAGCATCCTTGGTAATCAGGATCTGCTGGGGCTTGAGCACATTGTAAACGTTCAGACCGGAGAGCTCGCTGACCTCGGAACGGGCGATGTTGCGCACGCTCTTGAAGACCATCTCATTCTGCTGGCGAACCACCACCAGAACGCTCTTCTCAATCTGCAGATTCTTGAACGCGGTCGCCATCTCCTTGGTCTTCGGCGCGCTGAAGTTCAGCTCGCTGACCACCTTGATCTCGCCATCGCGGAGCTTGCCAAGGATCGCGCTGCGCAAAGCGGCGCGACGCGCCTTCTTCGGCATATCCTTCCGGTAGTCACGCGGCTTCGGGCCATGACCAACCGCACCACCCTTGGAGCCGACACGACCGCCGAAGCCCATACGGGCGCGCCCCGTGCCCTTCTGGCGGAACGGCTTGCCCTTACGAACCGTCACCGTGCGCCGAGTCTTGACGCTGTGGGTGCCGGTGCGCTGGTTGGCTTGAAACATCACCAGAGCCTGATGCATCAGCTCGTAGTTGATAAACTTACCGAGGCAGGTATCGTCGAACTGAATCTTTTCGACTTCCTTGCCGCTGCGGTCATAAACAGGCAACTCAATCATTTTCTGCGCGTTCCCTTACTATGGTCGATTACCGTTTTGCCGTCCGGGATCATCCCCCATCCGGCCTGCGTCTTAGTGCACCGGGCGCACACCCGTGCGGCCTCAACCTTTACACATCCTTGCCGCACGAATAAAAAAAGAGCTTTCGCCACTGCCGCGAAAGCTCCCGGATCAGCCGCCAACTGCGCGATCTGATCTCCGAGAACTTCCAGTTCGCACCGGCAACTGCGCTGCGCTTGAAAGCTCCATAACCAGCGATTGGAGATGCGTAATATATGCAAATCCGTCCCTGCCGCAACACCTTTTTTACGCTTTTCTTATAATTCCCTTCAAATTTCCGGGTTTCGAATCGCGGGGCGTGCGATTACGCCGTATTTCACGGCACTTTCGCATTTTACTCGCGTCCATTATTTTTCGTTTTATTTCTCTCAACTTTCACCAAAAAACCGGATTTTCCGCCTCAGCCGCCCACACGTTATCCCGAGCGGCATTCGATTTATCAACAAATACCGAAAATCCATCCTGCGCCATCGCACGAAGCACTCCCCTTCCCCGACGCACCAACAGTCTGATAACGTTACACAAAGCCCCTTTGTAACATCGTTATGCGACTAACGATTATTTACTGAGCGAATTCCGCACCAGCCGGTCAGGAATGCGGGGTTTATATGCCCGGCTCAGCAAGTAGTCGCTCAATATCGGCCTCCAGTTTCTCCGGGGCGGTGACCGGAGCATATCGCTCGCGCACCTTCCCCCGCCGGTCGACGAGAAACTTTGTAAAGTTCCATTTAATGCCGCTTCCCAGCAGGCCGCCGGCTTCCCTCTTCAGGAGCACGAACAAGGGATGCGTATTCGGCCCGTTCACCTCAATCTTGGCGAATACCGGAAAAGCGACGTGATAGTTCAGGCTGCAGAATTGCTGGATTTCGGCATCGCTGCCCGGCTCCTGCCCCAGAAACTGATTGCATGGGAACCCCAACACCGCAAGTCCAGCGGCCGCATATTTTTCGTGCAGTTTCTGCAAGCCCTCGTACTGCCCGGTAAAGCCGCATTTGCTGGCAGTATTCACGATCAGCAATACCCGACCGGAAAATTCCGCCAGCGTCTGCAACTCCCCGTCGGCCCGTTTCACTTCTATCTCGTAGATGTTCATTTTCCGACTCCCTTTGGCCTCGACCACCGACATCCCCGCCTCCACTGCGCTACCAGTCCACCTGCACCTCGCCGCCCTCGAATTGCAGGCTGCCCGGGGTGTATTGATGCACCTCAAAGGCATTGCCGTCGGGGTCGCGCAGCCAGGTCTGCCATGTGTGGTCGCAACCGATTTTTTTGGGCGTGCAGGGGACATTTTTGCGCGCCATCTCAGCGAGGAACGCATCAAGGTCGTCGGTCTCCAGACAGAAGTGCGTGATCCCGCACGGGCGTTCGCTCTCAAACGCCTCCAGAAACGTCCCGTTGCCCAGATCAAAGTAGCATCCCATCACCGCCTCGCCGCGCATGAAGCGGAACACCACAGGCAAATCCAGTGTTTTGGTATAGTACTCTATGGTCCGCTGGATGTCCGATACCTGAATGCACACATGCGCCAATCGCTTAATCATATCCTCTCCATAGTTTGCGCCTCAACAGCGCAGCCAATGCCAAGCACCGCGATAGAAACCGGGCGCCCCCCGCCAGACAGGGCAAACGACCGGTCATGCCCAGCAGGTTGCCACATGGTCTTAGAATACCGCGCGCCCGTCGCGCCGTCCAATACCAATTTCTCCAATCCCCCACCAAACCCGCCTGCGTGTCGCCAGAGGAAAAATGCTGCAAGCGCGGCTTTCGCCGTCACAAGGCAACGCCCCCGCCCCGGCGCAGAACGCTCCTCAAGCCGAAAGCCCGCTCCGGCGAAGACGCCGACTTTGTTTTTCGGTGCGCTGAACGATTTTCCCATAAAAGTTTCAACTAATTTCGCATGAGTTTTCTAAAGTTCGCTCCGCGCAAGGACCGATAAAGCTACAGAGAACCTCGAAGAATCCGGTCATCCCGCGCGGCGCTGTCGTCATGCGTCCCGCCAGAAACCGGCAATCATGGAGAAAGAACATGAGATCCGCCAAGTCCATCATCCGGGAGTACCGCAAAAAAGGCTATACCGACGAGCGCCTGCATGCGCTGGCCGCCAGCCGCGAAGAGCCGTTGCGCTCTCAGATCATGGCCGAACTGGCGCAAAAGGAAGATGCGCCCGCTGCCCCCAAAAAGAAGGCCCGCCGCGCCGTCGGAGTCCTGCTGCAGACGGAAAAGCTCGATACCGGCATGCTCCCCAGCCCCAATGCGGATCTGATTCCCGAACTTCCCGGCGCTGCCGGCGAGGAGGCCGGACTCTTCGACCTTCCGCCTCAGGCCGCAGACGCCGCAGACGCATTGCCCGAACTTGCCGAGGTGGAGATCGTACTCGACGAATCCGTTTCGGAGGTCAACAACGCTTCCGAAGCTGCGGACACTGAGATCGTGGACATTGACGTCGCGGTAAGCGTTGCAGAAGCGGCGGACGCTGCGCCTGTTGTTGCGGAAGCTGCCTCCGACGCCCCCCGCACGGTGTTGGCCGGACTGGAGCAGGAAATGGAACGTGACCACTCCCTCACGCTGATTATCGAGGAGGATATCGCTTTCCGTCTGGAGGCGGAAGATATCCCCTGCGCCGAAGAGCGTTCCGTCAGCGATGAGGAGGAGGTACCGGCCGAGATTGAGCTGGAAAGCGGCCACGCCGATGAAATTCTGCGGTCCGCCGGCCTCATCATCGACGCTTACGAACGTGCCGGCATCGAACCGACCAACGAGGCGCCTGCGCTCATTGGACAGGACAGCGTCGAGCCGAGCGACGGAACCTATGTCGCGCCGGAACTGACGTTGATCGAGTGCGAAGCCGCCGAGCCGGAAGAGGACGGCATGCTGCACTTCCAGCCGGAATACGCCCTCACCGCCCAACAGCGGGCCGAAGCGGAAGAACGCCAGCAGGACGCGCACTACCGTGACATGGCCCGTGCCATCGCCGCCGATTTCGAGCGCTTCGCCCGTGAACGGCAGGCCGAGGAGCCGCAGCTCCCGTGCGCGGATTTTGATGAACTCGCCCGCCCCGCCGAGGACGACTGGGCTCCCGAGCCGGTACTCGTCACCGTCGATGACGGCGTGGTTGCCGCGGCCGAGGAATCGACCCGCGAACTCGCCCGTCTGCGCGGCTGGCTCAATGAACTGGAGGATGGCCTCAAGATGCGCGAACTCGAACAGAACCGGCTACTCCACGACCTGAATGACCGCGACGAAACCGTCGTCGTTCTCGGCCGGCAGCTTGCCGCCGTGGAGGATGCGAAAGAAGCCGCCGCCAGCCAGACCGAACACGACAGCATGGTCATCGCCCGCACGCAGAACCTGCTCTGCGAACAGCGCGCCCGGCTGGAGCAGCTACACGGCGAGAACATCCGCCTCAACGAGGAGGTCGCCCGCCTTGGCGAATCCATCCAGAACAACGCCGGCATCATCGGCTCCCAGAGCGAGGAGGTGATGCATCTGCGCCGGCAACTGGAGGATCTCAACCACGGCGCCGATGAACTGGTCCGGCACAACCGGGAGCTTGCCGGAGCGCTCCAGCAACACGAAGGCGAAGCCGCCCGGCTGCGCGAACAGGCCCAGCAGCACGTTCGCCAGATCGAGGAGCTTTCCACCCGCGAGAGCGAATTGCAGGCGCGGGCGCAGGAACTGCATCAGATGCAACTGGACTACAACATCCTCGCCAACGAGACCCTGCCGAACCTGCAGGCCGACAAGGAGGAGTTGATCGAACTGGTAGGCGAGGAAAGCGGCCGTTGTGTGCGCTTCGAGGAGCTGGCAGCGGCTCGTGCCCGTCGCTCGTCGTACAGCGTCGCCATCGCCGCCGCCGCCTGCGTGCTGATGGTCCTGACCCCGGTTCTCTCCTGGCACACCCGCGAGACAGACCGGCTGCAGATGGAAACAAGCCTCAGCACCAAGCTCGCGCAAGCCGACAGTGTCCGCAACGCCCTGCAGGCGGAACGCGATGCTCTCAAGAA
>CAYWTJ010000114.1:0-7521 GCA_964460225.1 uncultured Planctomycetaceae bacterium
GCGGACTCTCTGTCCCGGCCGCGATCAGATCCTGATAGCGCGTGGCAAGCAGACGGGGGTCGTCAACATACGCCGTGAACATCTCGCACAGGAATCGTTTGCACTTCTCTGCCATTCGCGTTACGCGGTAATGCCGGTAGAACGCATGGCGCAGAAAGGTCTCCAGCTCACGCTTGAGCGCCGCCATCTCCGGTGACGGACCGAGTACCGGCTCCGCCGCTGCCCGGACATCGTCCACCGTGCGAATGTTCAGCCGCTCGAGGTTGCGCCGCGAGTTGTCGTAGACGTCGGTCACCAGCAGATTAATCAGCCGCCGCACGCCCTCCAGCCGCCGCAGTTGCGGGGTCAGTCCGTCGTAGCCGGAGCCGAAACTGGCAATGGCCTTCTTCCAGAGCGGTTGCTCCCGCAGCGCTTCTTCCTCAAGAATCCCGCTGTACAACCCGTCGTCAATGTCGTGGTTGTCGTAGGCGATTTCATCGGCGATGATGGTCGCCTGCACCTCCAGCAGCGGAGAACCGCAGCCGGCGAATTCGGCGGGCAGGCCGGGATGGTCGTGCGGGGTGTGGTGACGGATGAATGCCTCGCGCACCTCAAACGAGAGATTCAGTCCGGGGAATCCCGCATAACGGTTCTCCAGCCGGTCGACCACCCGCAAGCCGTGCAGGTTGTGCTCAAATCCGCCTTCGGCGCGCAGCAGGTGGTTCAGCGCCGTTTCGCCTGCGTGTCCGAAGGGCGTATGACCCAAATCGTGCGCCAAGGCAATCGCCTCGGTCAGATCCTCATTGAGTCCGAGAATGCGCGCGAAGGTGCGCGAAATTTGCGAGACCTCAAAGGTGTGCGTCAGGCGGGTGCGGTAGAAATCGCCCTCATGGTTGACAAAGACCTGCGTCTTGTATTCCAGGCGCCGGAAGGCGGTCGAATGCACGATCCGGTCGCGGTCGCGCTGGTACAGTCCGCGATACGGGTGTTCCTGCTCGTCATGCAGGCGTCCCCGGCTGCGTTCATCGGTCATCGCATAGGTCGCTGGTCCGGCGGCCCGCGGATTCTGTTGCGTCAAATCGAGATCTCCCTTGTCCGGCTCTCTCAAGCCCGGTTAATTCTCTTCGCTGAGTACTGCGGTCAGGTTCTCCCGCAGGATGCGCCACGACTCCTCCAGAGCTTGCGGCATAACACGGACGTCCGACATCACGGGCATGAAATTCGTGTCGCCGTTCCAGCGCGGGACGATGTGGACGTGGAGATGATCGAGTACCCCCGCGCCGGCGCATTTGCCCTGATTGATTCCGATGTTGAAGCCTTCGGGCTTCATTGCCCGGCGCATCATCTTCTTACAGAGCGCCGTCAGCGACCAGATCTCCGCCGCCTCCTCCGCCGTCGCCTCCTCAAAATCCCCGAAGTGCCGCGCCGGAGCAACCATCAGATGCCCGCTGCTGTACGGATACCGGTTGAGCATAATCAGCGTCCGCTCCCCCCGATGCAACAGAAGATGCTCCGCTTCACAACCGGTATCCTTCCAGGCGTTGCAGAAAAAACAGCCCGGCTTCTGCGGGGCCGCCGCCGTCACGTATTGCAGGCGCCACGGCGCCCAGAGTCGATCCATGGTTTGTCCTTTCGCGGAGCGGCAAAACCGGTGCCGAGGCAGTCGTTCCGCCGGTCGTAGTATGGTTTTTATGATGGATGGCTATCGCAAACGCAAAGCCCTCTTGGCATATCGGCCGAACAGAGACAAGAATTCAGTCCGTTCTGCGGCGTCCCCGTCCTTCAAGGACTCCAAGCAACAGGATGCCCCTTCCTCATCAACTGCCAACGTTGGCATGGATCGTGTCTGTGCACATTACGGTTGAAATTGGTCCTGATATCATACAATTGCATGGTTGCACATTGATGACGCGGGACGGCGTGAGGGAACAGGTCTGGTCATGTTTTCTTGCGGGAATCTTCTCGCGTGCGGAATGGTGGCGGGCTCATCGAGGAGTGTCTTGTCTGGGGAGGTTGTTTTCCTGCGAGACAATCGGTGTTGGAGAGGGAAAATCTGTTGAATAAATCCGGGCGGGAGATATTCTTGTCCGGTGTTCGCAACCATTTACAAGGAGCTGTTCATGTCAAAAAAGGTCTCCCCTAAGAAAACCAAGAGTGTGCCCGCGAAGAAGAGCGTGAAAGCGGCTCCGGTAAAGAAAGCGCCCGCATCTGCCCCCAAGTCGGCGGTCAAGGCAAAGCCCGCCTCCAAGTCGGGAAAACCGGCGATTAAGGCCGCCCCGAAAGCGGCCAAGGCAGCAAAGTCCGCCAAGCCCGCCAAGCCCGTCAAGCCCGCGCAGAAGGCCGTGTCTGGCCAATCGCCAGCCAGGGGCGCCAAGAAAACGGCCAAAAAAGTTGCTAAGAAAGCCGGCAAGGTCGCCGCCGGTAAAGCCGCCAAAAAAGTAGCGAAAAAGGTCGCCCAAAAGACCTCGGCGAAGAAGGTTGCAGCGAAGAAGGTTGTGCAGAAGGCCGCCGTTGCAGCGAAAAAGCCTGCTGTCAAGAAAGCTCCGGTCCGCCCGGCGGACTGGTTCACCGCCAAGCCCGCGCTTGATGCGATATATCGCAATCCGAAAATGCCCCTCGAGCAGCGCGTGGAGGATTTGCTTTCGCGCATGACCATCGAGGAAAAGACCGATCAGATCATGCAAACCTTCACGGGTGGCAGTGATAACCCCAACAACGTCGGCAACAGCAATTATCGTCCGACCATTGGTTCGATCCTTGGTTTCTGGCATGGCGCGAAGGCCCGCAACGAGTTCCAGCGTCAGGCGCTGGAAAACACCCGCCTCGGCATTCCGATCATCTGGGGTATGGACGTGATTCACGGCCAGCGCACGATGTTCCCGATTCCGCTGGCGCAGGCCTGCTCCTTCAATCCCGAAATCACCCGCATCGGCTGCGAGGTGGCCGCGCTCGAATCCGCTCCCGAAGGCACCAACTGGACCTTTGCGCCGATGGTGGACATCTGCCGCGACCCGCGCTGGGGCCGCGTGGCGGAGGGCTTCGGGGAAGATCCGTACGTCGGCAGCCGGTTTGCCGAAGCGGCCGTCAGAGGCTTTCAGGGCGGGGATCACTTTGTTCCCGGCAAGAGCATGGCGGCATGCCTCAAGCACTTCTGCGGCTACGGTTATTGCGAGGGCGGCAAGGATTACTGCTACAGCGACATCTCCCGCCAGACGCTCTGGGAAACGATCCTGCCGCCCTTCCATGCGGGCGTGAAGGCTGGGGCGATGACCCTGATGAGTTCCTTCAATGACATCACCGGCACGCCGGCGGTCGCCAACCATTACACCCAAACCGAAGTGCTGCGCAACCGCTGGGGCTTTGACGGTTTCGTGGTCTCCGACTGGGCCTCGATCACCCAGCTTGGCAATCAGGGGTTCAGCGCCGATCCGGCCGTACAGACCATCGCAACACTCAGCGCCGGCAACGACATGGAGATGGCGGACGCTTCGTTCCTTACCATCCCCGAACTGGTGAAGAACGGCAGGCTGAGCCTCGCGGTGGTCGATGAGGCCGTGCGCCGCGTGCTGCGGATCAAGTTCCGCATCGGCCTTTTCGAGCAGCCTTATGCCTCGGAGGCTCCGGTTTCCGAATACACCCTTTTGCCGGAGTACATCCAGAAGGCCGAAGCGGCAGCGGCGGAAACCTTCGTTTTGTTGAAGAACGATGGCGGGGTTCTGCCGCTGGCAAAAGAGGTGAAGAAAATCGCGCTGCTCGGCCCCGTCGCGGCCGACAGGGGCTGCATGAAGGGCATGTGGGGCGGCATGGGCAAAGAAGAGCACATGACCACCATCGAGATGGGGATGCGCGAAAAGCTTCCCGCCGGTTGCGAATTGCTGTACGCCAAGGGCTGTGATTTTGAGACCGATGACCGCTCCGGCTTTGCCGACGCGCTTGCGGCCGCGCAGGCGGCGGACGCCGTGGTTGTCTGTCTGGGCGAGCCGGTGAACGCCACCGGCGAGGATTGTTCGCGCGCCAATATCCGCCTGCACGGCGTGCAGGAAGAGCTGCTGCGTGAGGTCGGAAAACTCGGCAAGCCGCTGACGCTGGTCATCAGCTCCGGCCGGCCGATGGACCTCTACACCACCGTGCCGCTGGCGCAGGCGATTCTGTACATCTGGCAGCCGGGGCATCGCGGCGGCGCAGCCGTGGCGGATATGCTGCTGGGCAATCTTTCCCCCTCCGGGCGGCTGGCGATCACCTTCCCGCTCACGACCGGACATATCCCGACCTTCTACGGTCAGAGACAGTTCGCCCGCGACAATAAGCAAGGCTATTACAAGGATATGGGCGTTGAACCGCTCTTTCCGTTCGGACACGGCCTGAGCTATACTACCGTTGAGTATAGTCCGGTGACGCTCAGCGCCCCCCGGCTGAAGCAGGCGGGAAAACTTACGGCGACGGTGACGGTAAAGAATACCGGCAGCCGTTCCTGCAAGGAAACCGTGTTCTGGTATATCACTGATGTCGAGGCGACGATCACACAGCCGAAGAAGAAGTTGATCGGCTTTGAGAAGGTCGAGCTGCTGGCGGGTGAGAGCAAGACCATTTCGATCAAAATCGATCCTGCACGCGATCTCAGCTACGTCAACTGCGAGGGCAAGGCGATTTTGGAGCCGGGCAAGTTCCTGCTGCGCACCACCGCCGGGGAAGCGGTGGAGTTCGTGTTGGAATAATCCGTCCGTAGAGCGATACTGCAAGCTGCGGGAGCGCGCCTTTGGCCGCTCCCGCAATTATTTTATCGATGCTCCACGTCTGTCGGAGGAACTTGCGGCTTGTCGGGAAACCCCGGACGCATCCGGAGGCCGGACTTGTTTTTTTGCTGCATCCCATGTAAGATACGTCATCTTGGACGGCAGAAATCCCAGGTATTTTTCGCTTGTCCATCCCAAGAACGCATTTGCAACCGTTGCGGATGCGCGAATGGTTTGCGTTGGTTGCGAATTCGCCGCATGGGCTGGCGAATTCCGGTTGCGGAAGGAGACCACATATGACTCAGATGATTGCCATCGGCTCGGATCACGCCGCTTTCCCGGTGAAAGAAAAACTCAAGGAGGTTCTGGAAGGTCTTGGCTACAAGGTCAAGGATTTCGGGGTCAATAGTCCCGACAGTTGCGACTATCCGGATATAGCCATTCCGCTGGCGAAAGCCGTGCAGGGAGGCAAGTGCGACCGGGGCGTTCTGCTCTGTGGCACTGGTCTGGGCATGTCCTATGCCGCCAACCGGTTTTCCGGCATCCGCGCCGCCCTGTGCTGGAGCCGCGAGGTGGCGAAACTGGCGCGCGAGCACAATGACAGCAACATCCTCGTACTCTCCGGCCGGCATGCCACCATCGATCCGCTGGAAGAAATCCTGAAAGCCTGGCTGGAAACGCCGTTCTCCGGCGATGAACGGCACTCACGCCGCATTCGAAAGATTGAGGGCAGTTGCTGATGGGGACCAGTTTTGACGCGGTTGCCATCGATGGCCCGGCCGGTTCCGGAAAGAGCACCATCGCCCGCGCGGTCGCGCAGGAGTTGGGGTTCCTGTATATCGATACGGGAGCCATGTATCGGGCGGTTGCGCTCAAGGCGTTGCGGCTCGGGATAAATCTGGAAGATGAGCAGGCGATGGCGCAGATTGCCGCGGGTGCGGCGGTCAGCTTCGACGAAACCGGCGCCCGGGTGCTGCTTGACGGCGAAGATGTTTCCGATGCGATCCGTACCCCCGAGGTAACGGGCAAGACCCGCTTCGCCGCGCGCGCGCCCGGTGTCCGGCAGCGGTTGGTGCTGTTGCAGCGGCAGATGGCGGCGGCGCAGCCCTCGGTCATGGAGGGGCGGGATATCACGACGGTGGTTCTGCCCGAGGCGCGCTGGCGTTTTTTTGTCACGGCTACCCCTCAGGAGCGGGCGCGGCGGCGGCTGGCGGATTACCAGAAGAGCGGCCATCCGGTTGAATACGAGCAGCTATTGCGGGACATCCTCGAACGCGATGCATCGGACAATGCGGTGGGGCCGATGAAGGATGCGCTGGAACTGGCGCAGGCCGGGGCCGGGGTCGTGCTGCTGGATACGACCGGTCTGACGCCGCAAGAGGTCGTCGCTCGCATAACCGGCGGTGTTTGCAAGGGTTGAGCCTGCGGCAGAACGGGGCGTGCCGCATTCGTGATTTCAACGGGCATTGAGTAAGAAGGCGTATATGCCGGGGATGAGGAATGGGACGTGATCTTGCGATGGCGGTGGGGTTGTTCGTGCTGGCGGGACTGCTGTTTCTATTGCCGGCGGATTTCCTGCAGAATTGCCGACTGAAGTTGTATTCCCTCTGGTCGCAATCGGAACAAACCGCCCGTGAGCTCCGGCAGGTTCCAGAGGTTTTTACCGCCGAGGTTTCTGCGCAACGCCAGATTCAGGAGCTGTCGCGTCAGGTGGTGCAGAAGGAGAATGAACTTTCCGCTCTCCGGCGAGAGATGCGCAATTTCGGCGATTTCCGGTCTTCGTTTCCCCTCACCCGCATCATTCCAGCCACGATTCTTGGATTCGCCGGGAGCCGTGATGCGCCGGAGGTTTATCTCTCTGCCGGCACCGAAGACGGCGTCAAGCAGGATTATCTGCTCGCGCAGGGCAGTGCCTTTGCCGGCTTAGTGGCGGGAGCAGATAAGAATTCCGGCGTTGCCATGCTCGCGAGCCATCCGGGATGCGTCGTGGCCGGACGGGCCTCGGGCAGCCGCGACCTTTGCACCGTGCGCGGGGCAGGGGGCGGGCGGGTGATAGCGGTTTTCTACGTTGCGCAAACCACCGCCGCACCCGGCGAGAAAATTCTTACCTCCGGCCTGACGGGGAAAGCGCCCGAAGGGCTCTTGATCGGGGAACTGCTCGATTCTCCCCGTCGTGGACGGGAACAGGGCGCTCTGGAGGCGGCGGTCAAGCTGGCGGCGAATCTGAATCAGCTTGAGGATGTGATTATACTGGGCGCGGAGGAGAAGCAGACCCCTTTGCGTTCGGGGTACGCGCAGCCTCCCGCCGGGGTGCGTTCTCCGGCGCAGCCCGGAACGCCGGGGCAGCCGGTCGTACCGCCGGCGCAGCCGCCGGTTGCGCCGGGAACCGCCCCTGCCGCCCCCGAAAAACCGGCCGGGGAAGTTCTTCCTCCGGCGTTGGGATAACGCTATGGGTTGGTTGCTTTATCTCTTCCTGCTGCTGATAACGGGGGCGCTGCAGATGGCGCTTGGGCCCTGTCTGGAGATTCCGTCCGCGCGGGGGGAGTATCTGTTCCTGCTCGCGTTTCAGGTTGCGCTTCATTGTTCGCGTCGCGGGATGTTGCCGGCTTTTTTTCTGGCGGGACTGGCGCGGGATGTGTTTTTGGGGGATCGACTCGGGGCTGGGGCGCTGGCCTTTTTGTTGGCGGGACTGGCCCTGTTGTCGAGCGTCATTCTGCTGGCCTCCCTCTTCCGCAGCGGCCGGTTGATTCCGGGCGTCTTGCAACTGGGGCGTCCTCTACGCAATCTACCTTCTCTGCATCTTCTTTGT
>CAYWTJ010000115.1:0-24950 GCA_964460225.1 uncultured Planctomycetaceae bacterium
TGACTTTCGGGCGAGGATTTTGAGATCATAAGAGCGCTCCGGATTTGCAAGGTTTTGCGGTTGAAAGTACTGCTACCCTGCAATTTTACACCGCCGCAATTCGCTAATAAAGTTCATTTCGCCCTTAAAATCTCACAGGGAGTCGCTTTTTCAGGGACGACTATTTATGATCGCCCCGTTAGCCTGCGTATAGACTATGGTGGCTTTGATTTTGTCCGCACGATCAACGCCTGACGAAGCTGAATGAGGCTGCTGATCGCCGCTATGAGCGCCGGGGGATGGCTGAAGATGAGATTATCCGGCTGTTTGGTTATTGCGAGCAAGCAGAGGTTCAGCATGGTCTTGCCGGGCATGAGCGTCGACTGGTCTATCAGCTCGCAATTGAGGCCGGATTGCGCTGGAATGAAGTCCGTACCCTCTGCAGGAAGGATTTTTGCTTCACACCTGCGCCGACTGTGACGGTTCGAGCTGAAAACGCCAAGAACAGCAAGACGGATATGCTCCCGCTTTCTCCTGAGTTGGCGTCTCTGCTCATGGCGTATTTTCAGGAAAATCCGGCTCTACCGACGGCGAGGGCATTCCTTGGGATGTGGCTTCGGGAAGGTGGGGGCATGCTGGCGATGGATCTCACGGCTGCCGACATTGAGGTGAAGAACTCTGCCGGAGAAGTCCTCGATTTCCATAGCCTGCGTCATACCTGTGGAACCCGAATGGCGAAAAGTGGGGTTCAACCTCAAGTCGCCATGCGAATTATGCGGCACAGTTCCATGGATTTGACTCTCCGGTATTACACGCATCTGTCACTGGAGGATAAGACCTCTGCGCTCGCTAAGCTTCCTGTTTTGTTGACGGGTGAGGCTTACCAGCGGACGGGAACGGATGACGTTTCGCTGTCAACCTCCTCTGTAAAAGTGGACAGTAAAACGGACAGTAAGCAGGGTCAAAATGGGGGTATTTTGAGTCATCTTGGGTCACTTTTGAACCATTCTGGATCGCAAGAAGTCTGTGTAGCAAGCAAAAATGCAAGCCCTGAATTAACAAAGGCTTGCATCGTTGATGAAGAGTGGAGCGGGCGGCGGGAATCGAACCCGCATGATCAGCTTGGAAGGCTGGAGCTTTACCACTAAGCCACGCCCGCTTGATCACAACGCAGTTGTTGCTGATCAGAGCGTCAACACTGGCGTATTTTATGAAAATGATTCAGCGGCGCAAGCCTTTTCTTCCGAGCTGGAGAAACTCCCCAGAGCAATCGCCTTACATCGCAGAGGGTCGTTGGTTCGAATCCCGCAGGTGGCTCCAGATAAAGCAAGCGGCGTCAGGGATTTACCTTGACGCCGCTTTTGTTTTGTGGCAAATCTCCGGTAAAACTATCCGGTAAAACCCACTCGTTTTACCGGAGATCAAGACTCACTTACAGGAGGATTGTCATGGCGCGCCCAAAGAATCAACACCCATCACCGTATATCCGGTTGAAGGTCGGTAAGTGGATGCTCGGCTGGGAGTGGAAGGGAAAGAGTTACGAGTTCTCAACCGGCTATGCGGAGGATGATAGCAGTAGCGCGGAGACATGCCGGGACAAAGCACGCCTCGCGGTGCGTGGCGAGATCGACTGGCCGGAAGATTGGCTCGACATTCCGGCGGTCGCGCGCTGGATCGGGAAGGACGCCGTTGAGCAGCCCGATGCGGGAGATCAGCCGCCAGTCGGGACAAGTTCAGGACTGATCGAGTTGTGGCGCACCCACTACTCCGCAACCACCTCAACGGATATTCAGATCAACAAGCGCATCAGAGAAATACGCGCGCTTGCCGCAAAGTTTGACCTTATCACGCTAAGCCCACGGTCGAGCGGTTCGGCAAGCACTACCAGCCAACCAAAGATCAATCCGGCAACTGGCGGGTGCTGTTGACGCTGATTGAAACGCGTGGCGAAGGTGGGCTATTCCTCTGCGCGCCATCGGTTGGCTACACGGCGATGCAGGGCGACCTCTGCGCGTTACCCGTGCTGACTGAAGCCGAGCGGGAACTCCTTCTCTCGGCCGCGTGGGAACTGAATGAATACGTTCCACCGGCAGTAAACCAGTGCATTTGGCAACACGCTATAACACGTGGTAACATGCCTAAAATCGCTGGTGTTTGTCTTTGTAAGTCCTTTCAGGGTAAAGAAAAAGAGCCTAACTCGATGTGAGTTAAGCTCTTCTGAATTCTGGTTGCCCCCCAAGGATTCGAACCTTGACTAAGTGATCCAGAGTCACTCGTCCTGCCATTAGACGAGGGGGCAGTCTTTTGATTGTAAATCAGTCAGTATCACAACCGTCTCTTCAGTTTGACGAGAACGAAGAAATAGAACTGGCCGGTTCTGTATTCTTGGTTGCTCACAAGAGCCATAGAGCTCTATAGCTCTATAAAACCTCTGCAATATCAAACCTTAACACCACGCAATATCATATCACATTGAGCACTGCTGTAAAATGATGAACTGCATGTAACACTTCTTTGATAAAGAACAACCGCTATTTTATAGCGATCATGCACCAGTATGTCAACGGGTTACTTCACTATTTTCCCTTTTCCGTCGTCGTTTTCTTCGGAGCGGTGAGATCGATCGTCAGAACGGCCGGATCATCGCCGAACTGGATATGCACGAGCACGGATGTTTTGCCTTTCAGGCCGTCTTCGGCAGCTTTGAGGTCGGCTATGGAGGTGATCTTTTTCTGGTTGATGAGCATCAGCAGGGCACCCTTGGGGATGCCGGCGTCATCGGCGGGGCTGCCGGCGGCGATGTCGCTGATGAGAACGCCGGAAAGTCCCTTGTAGGCGGTCTGTTCCTCTTTGCCGGCCTGATCGAGGGCGATTGCGGAAATGCCGAGCAGCTCACTCTTGTAGCTCTCGCCGGCACCGGCGGCGGGAGCGCCTTCGTCTTCAAGATCCGGTTTCTTGCCGTTGGCGAGTTTCTTCGGCTGGCGACCGATGGGGACGCTCAGGGTGACCTTATCGCCGCCGCGGAGCACTTCGATCTTGGCCGACTCCCCGACCGGGGTCTTGGCGACGAGGTTCTGCAGATGCGTGGCATCGGTCAGGACGGAATCGTTGTAGGTCAGCATGACATCACCGAACTTGAGTCCGCCCTTGGCGGCCGGGGTGCCGGGGAAGATCTGCATCACGACGACACCGGATTTGACGCCGGGGGTGGCGAGGGCTTCGGCCATTTCGGGGGTGAAATCCTGAATGGAAACACCGAGCCAGCCACGGGTCACCGAGCCGGAGGTCAGGAGTTCCTTGATGATGTCTTTGGCCATGTTGGAGGGGATGGCGAAGCCGACGCCATCGGAGCCGCCGGAGGCGGTATTGATGGCGGAATTGATGCCGATGACCTCGCCGTCCAGGTTGACCAGCGGGCCGCCGGAATTGCCGGGGTTGATGGTGGCGTCGGTCTGGATGAAGTTCTTGTACATGACCGTGCCCAGATCGCCGCCTCCGCCGACGCGGCTGCGGTTGATGGCGGAGACGATGCCGCTGGTGACGGATTCCTTGAGACCGAAGGGCGCGCCGATGGCGAGGACGATGTTGCCGACCTTGACCTTGTCGGAGTCACCGAGGACGGCAAAGGGGAATTTACGGGTTGGCTTGCTGATTTTGATGACGGCGACGTCGGATTTGGGATCGGTGCCGACCACCTCGCCGTCGAGGGCGGTGCCGTCGATGAGGCTGATCTTGATTTTTGTGGCGTCCTGCACCACGTGGTTGTTGGTGAGAATGGTGCCGTTTTCATCGATGAGGATGCCGCTGCCCATGCCGGAGGGCTGGTTGCGGGGGGCGCGCTGCTGCTGCTTCATCTTGTCGCGAAAGTACTTTTTCATTTCCGGGGGGAGGTTGTAGGGAAGCTGTTCCAGCTCCTCTTCCTCGCTCACATCCCGGTTGACCTCAATGGCGACGACAGCGGGGGTGAGCTTATCAGCGAGCTCGGCGTAGGCGTTCGAGAGCGCTTTGGCGACCTTGATGCCTTCGCTGTCGGCGGCGCGAGCGCCGGGGGCCGCGAGGAGCAGGGCGGCTGTAAAGATGGCATACATGTAAAAACGAGAACGCATAGCAAGTCTCCTGCTTGAGTAAAAAGGTCCATTCAGTATAATCATGTCGCGGATTTTCGCAAATCCTTTGCGCAAGATCGGGGGACGGGAAACTTCCGGATTCGCGGCGGATAGGAGCGGGGGGCAGGGCGGAGGCGACGTATGGCAGGCAATTCGCCACAGGACGGTGTGAAGGACGCACCGCCGCATGAGGCGGTCGTGGCGATGAAGGTGATCCCGCCGGTTACGTGGAGCGTGACGGAAATATCCGGAATGCTTCTCGCGCTAACCTTGGCGGCCTTGGGACTGCGGATGCTATTGCGGCGGTCGCTGTGCGGAAGTGGCTGGTTCCTTGTGTTCGCCCTTGTATTGCCGGTGAATGCGTTGTTCGGAATTGCGTTGGGGATGGTTCAGGCATTTGGGGGTATCATTGACGATGAGAGCGCAAATTCCGCTGTGCTTGCCGCCGGGATTGCATCGGTTCTGGAGGGGCATTTGTGGATGCTCGGGATTTCGCTTATGACGGTTCCGCTGGCGATTTGGGTGTTTGTCCGAAACCGGCGCCGGCAGAGAGCAAACGCAAAAAATGCAGAAAATAAGGACGTTATGTCACAGAACGCTGAGGCGTAATATTGATGCCGTTTGGTGAGTGCTCATGCCGGGGGAGGGCTGGGGATGGATGGGAATGTAGCGCGTGAAGGTTCGAGAGATGCGGCCGGACAAGAGGCGGTTGCTCTGCCCAAGCCGCTAGCAAGTGCGGTTCCGGAATCGCCGCTGAGTAGTGAGATCCAACCGTCTCAAACGACGGAGCTCATCGGGGTAGGGCTTCTGCTTATTATTTTGGTGTATGCCGTTTTAATCTTGTTTCGTCGAACGCCGATACGCTGTTTACGTTTTGCTGCTTTCGCCTGTACGCTTCCACTGTTGTCGGCTGTGGGAATCGCGCACGAGATTGCACAAGGAGCGGCAGTCATGGCCACTAATCCGCAGGTCGTCTTTGCTGATTTTTCTGGATATTTATATGTTGCGATTTCAGGGTACTGGTGGATGCTGGCGGTTTCGGTGGTGACGATTCCGCTGGGGATATACTGGACGGTGTCTGCGTATGCCAATGAAATCCTTTCGCGCTGCTCGGTGCAGGATGAGGAGCGCGACACGTCATCCGATGCTACGGCAAAGCCAGAGGGGCGCGCGCGTTAACCGGGATGCTTTTCTTGTGTATGCGTGATTTCGAAACGTTGTTGCAGGGAACGCTCGGGGGAGGGCTGGGGATGGATGGCAATTTGGCGCAGGAAGCTGTAAAACAAGCGCCGCCGCATGAGGCGGTCGCGCAAGTTGAACCGAAACTTAGCTCTGTTCCGCAGACGCCGATTTCTTGTCATGTGTCACCAATATCCACGGTGGAAGGTTTGATAGGGTTGGTTTTAATGGGGATGCTGATTTGGCATTCGATTGCGTTCCTGATGAAGCGGCGCGTTTGGCGGGGGCTTGTTGTTCTGTGTCTTGCTTTGGCGATATTCCTGTTGGGCGTCCTTGGCATTTTGTGGACCATCGCAAGTATCTGCGAGATGGTCTTAACGTCGCCGGGATTCAACATGGCAGACTTTGCAGGTGGGGTCTGGGTGGCAATCTATGCGCATTGGTGGATGTTCGCAGCATCGGTGGTGACGATACCTTTGGGGATTTACTGGACGGTGTTGGCGTACGCCAACGAAATTTTGACGCGCTGTTCGGTGCAGGATGAGGATGATGAGGATTTGCCTGACGAGGCGATCGCTGGCGCAGCGGGTGCCGCCGAACAAGAATAAGCGGAACGCTTGAGTGTTGCGAGTACGAAGGTCAACGGTACGGATTTTTAACCGAATTCTGATAGCAAGGAGAAATGATGGGTGCGGCGGAAATGCGGAAGTTGTTCGAGGAAAAAGGGCAAGGGCATGTGTTCCGTTTCTGGGACTCGCTGGATGAGGCCGGAAAGGCGCGTTTGATCGAATCCTGCGAGCAGGTCGATTTCGATTGGCTCGCCGCCCGCTGCCAGTTCCTCAAGGACGGTAAGCAGGAGATCACCATCCCCACCGATATCACGCCGGCTCCCATCATCCGCCTCCCGCAAACCCCGGCCGAAAAGCAGGCCTTCGCGGACGCCGCCAAAATCGGCGAGGCGTCGCTGCGCGCGGGCGAGGTGGGGGTATTCCTCGTCGCGGGCGGGCAGGGCAGCCGCCTCGGCTTCGAGGGCCCCAAGGGGTGCTATTCGGTCGGCCCGTGCAGCGACAAGACGCTCTTTCAGTGGCACGCGGAAAAGATCCTCGCCGCCTCCCGCCGCTACGGGGTGTCGATTCCGTGGTACATCATGACCAGCACCCTCAACCACGAGGATACGGTCGCTTTCTTCGAGAAGCATGACTACTTCGGCCTCGGCAAGCAGAACGTGCTCTGCTTCAAGCAGCGCATGGTGCCGTCGGTGGACAACGGCTACAAGCTGATTCTCGCCGCCAAGGACGAGCTGGCGGTGAACCCCGACGGCCACGGCGGCTGCCTGTGGGCGCTCTGCAACCGGGGCGCGCTGGCGGACATGCAGAAGCGCGGCATCAAGTACCTGAGCTATTTTCAGGTCGATAACCCGCTGGTGACGCTCATCGATCCGGCGTTCATCGGCTTCCACGCGAAGGCGGGCGCGCAGATGTCGAGCAAGATCCTCGACAAGGCGTATCCCGAGGAGAAGGTCGGGCACATCTGCATCGCGCAGGGGCAGACCACGGTCATCGAGTATTGCGACATGAGCGACGCGGAGATGCACGCCAAGACCGCCGACGGCAAGCTCAAGTTCTGGGCGGGGTCGATTGCGATCCATATCATCTCGACGGACTTCGTTGCGGAGGTGGGCGGGCAGGCGCGTCTGCCGTGGCACGTGGCGAACAAGAAGATTCCGTTTGTGAACGAGGCCGGGCAGGCGGTCAAGCCCGAGAAGAACAACGGCATCAAGTTCGAGACCTTCGTCTTCGACGCGCTGCCGATGACGACCGCGAGCGTGACGCTGGAGGTGGCGCGCGAGGAGGAGTTCGCGCCGGTGAAGAACGGCGTAGGGCTGGATTCCCCGACGACGTGCCGGCAGCTTCTGTCGAACAAGGCCGGTCGCTGGCTGGAGGCGGCGGGCAAGAGCGTTCCGCGCAACGCGCAGGGCGATGTGACGATCAACATCGAAGTATCGCCTCTCTTCGCGCTGGATGAAGCGGAGTTCGTGAAGAAGTGCCCGGCGAACCTCGAAATCAAGGACGGTCTGCGGTTGTTATGATTCCGCTTTGTTCAATGCGGGCGTCAGATTGCATTCATGTATGGGGAGGGGAGGACATGAAAAAGTATCTGATTGGTTTTGTCTGCGGACTTGTTGTGGCGATGGCGGCTAATGTTGGAATGGCGTACATGACCGGAGAACGCGGCACCGGCGATACCGTGGCTTCGTCGAGCGGGAGAACGAAAGTTGAGTACTGCACGTACAAGGACAGCTCTGGTGCGGTTACTTCGTATTCGTTCCAGATGCGCAGTGCGACTAAACCGGATTGGGTGTGGCGCTTGGAGTTCAAGGCGGAGGGTGGCGAAATTCCGGCGCTGACGCGCGATAATATCGGGGATATCGTTCACGTGGCCGATGAAGGATACGTCAAGGTTTCGTTTGGCGGGACGACATTACAGACGGCAATGAAGCGTTGATCTGAAATTTTTATCAACCTCTGTTCGTGGAGAACGGGCATGAAAAAAATACAAACGGTGGTCGTGTTGATGGCGTTGGGGCTTGTACTGTTAATGGGCGGGAGACTTTTGGCGGCGGATCTGGTTCTGATGACGGAGAATTATCCGCCGGAGAATTATGTCGCCAAGAAAAACGGCAAGGAGGAGGTGACCGGGTTTTGCGTCGATATTGTGCGTGAGATTCAGCGCCGCGTCGGGAATAAATCACCGATCAAAACGATGATCTTTCAGCAGGCTTATGAGGAGCTGCTGAAGACCCCGAATTCGGCCCTCTTCTCCATCGGAAAAAATCCGACCCGGCTGAAGGAGCTCAAGCTCGTGGGAGAGATCGGGATGACCGATTTTGTCCTCTTCGCGCGTGCGGACAAGGACATCAATATCGTCAACCTCGACGATGCGAAGTCGTACCGCATCGGAACCTACGACGGCGACATCGCAGGGCAGTTTTTGCGCGAACAGGGCTTCAACAATCTGCGCATCGCCCAGACCGACGACATGAATATCGACCGGCTGCTGTCGGGGGAGATTGATCTCTGGATCGCCAGCGACCTCAAGGCGCGGATGATCGCGGACAACCGCAGCATCTCCGCCGACAAGTTCAAAGGCGTGTTTGTCGCGTTCCAGTCGCCGCTGTACATCGGGTTTAACAAGGATACTCCCGACAGCGTTGTGAAGGACTGGCAGAAGGCGCTGGATTCGATGCGCGAGGACGGCTTTTACGCCAAGACCCGCGATGCGTGGGTCAAGAAACTCAGCGACGGCCAGCCGGATCGGTAGTTGTTTGGGGAGGCTTGACCCGGCGGCGCGGAACTATTCCGCAAGCGGCAGGTAGCGCGCGGGTCGGGAAGGCGGGTTGGAAAGATTATCGACGCCGGGAAGAATGACGGCGGGAATTCAACGGGCCGGGAACCGGGCGATGAGTCCGGGGCATTGGCCGCACAGGAGGAGAAGAGCATGGCAGTATCGAAGAAGAGCACGGGCAAAGCGGGTAAGAAACAGGCGGCGCTGACCTCCAGCAAGGCGTGGAAGGATCTGGCGTCCCATCAGAAGGAAATGGCGAAGCTGCAGATGCGGGATTTGTTCCAGAAGGATTCCGGCCGCTTCGACAAATATTCGCTGAAGTTCGCCGACGTGCTGGTGGATTACTCCAAGAACCGCATCACTGACAAAACCATGAAGCTGCTCTTCGCGCTGGCGAAGGATGCGGATGTGGCGGGTTGGGCGCAGAAGATGTTCGCGGGCGAGAAGATCAACTTCACCGAGGGCCGCGCCGTCCTGCATACCGCGTTGCGCTATCAGGGCAAGGGCAAGATCCTCGTCGACGGCAAGGATGTGATGCCGCAGGTGCGCGAGGTGCTGGCGAAGATGAAGTCCTTCTCCGACGCGGTGCGCTCGGGCAAGTGGAAGGGCTTCACGGGCAAGGCGATCAAGACCATCGTCAACATCGGCATCGGCGGCTCGGACCTGGGCCCGGTGATGATCGTCGAGGCGCTCAAGAATTACGCCGGCAAGGGGCCGCAGGTGCGCTTCGTCAGCAACATCGACGGCACGGATTTTTATGAGAAGACCAAGGACCTCGATCCGGCCGAGACGCTCTTCATCGTCGCGAGCAAGACCTTCACGACGCTGGAGACGATGACCAACGCCGAGACCGCCCGCAAGTGGCTGCTGAAGACCCTCAAGGACAAGGCGGCGGTCGCCAAGCACTTCGTCGCGCTTTCCACCAACGGCAAGGCCGTCGCGGAGTTCGGGATCGACACGGCGAACATGTTCGAGTTCTGGGACTGGGTGGGCGGCCGGTATTCGAGCTGGAGCTCCATCGGCCTCTCCATCTGCTGCGCGCTCGGCTTCAAGAACTTCGACGAGCTGCTGCGCGGCGCGTACGAGATGGACCAGCACTTCCTGAAGGCGCCGTACGAGAAGAACATTCCCGTCATTCTCGGCCTGCTGGGCGTATGGTACAACAATTTCTTCGGCGCCGCCAGCCACGCGATTCTGCCGTACGACCAGTACATGCACCGCTTCGCCGCGTACTTCCAGCAGGGCGACATGGAGAGTAACGGCAAGTACATCGACCGTACCGGCAAGCGTGTGAACTACCAGACCGGTCCCATCATCTGGGGTGAGCCGGGCACCAACGGCCAGCACGCTTTCTATCAGCTCATCCATCAGGGCACCAAGCTGATTCCCTGCGACTTCATCGCCCACGCGCAGCCGCAGCAGAAGATCGGGGATCATCACCAGAAGCTGATCGCCAACTTCTTCGCGCAGACCGAGGCCCTCATGAAGGGCAAGACCGCCGAGGAGGTCGCGGCTGACCTCAAGGCGGCGGGCCTGCCGGCGACGAAGATCGCGGAGCTGCTGCCGCACAAAGTCTTCGAGGGCAACCGTCCAACCAATTCGATTCTGGTCAAGAAGCTTGATCCTTTCACCCTCGGCGCTCTGGTGGCGATGTATGAGCACAAGATCTTCGTGCAGGGCATCATCTGGCGCGTCAACAGCTACGACCAGTGGGGCGTGGAGCTGGGCAAGGTGCTGGCGAGCGCGATCTATAAGGAAGAGGTTGCGCTGCTGGCGGGCAAGAAGGTGGATCTGTCGTGTCACGACTGCTCGACCGCCGGTCTGCTGTCGGCCTTCGTTAAGATGAGCAAGGCAAAATAAGCGCCTGCGGCATTGCGCCCATTCTTTTGAGCGGCGGGGCGTCCGATGGACGTCCCGCCGCTTTGTTTCCGGCGTGATGGAACATGCTCGTTTTGCGGCTACCGCATCATCAATTCGCTCAGGGTCGGTGGCGGAGTGTTGTCGTCGGGGCCGAGCGCGTTGCCGGGAGGTTCGGGTGAGAAGTCGGTCGTCTCGTCGACCAGATAGCGCCGCAGGATATGGCCGGCTTCATCGGGGGCGTCAACGGGGAAGTAATGGCCGGGGGCAGCGAGCCAGTGCAGATGAATATTCGGCCGGCGTGGCAGGCCGATGGCGGGTCCGTCGGGAAGGCCGGTGCGGCGGCGGTCGGCATTGACGAAGAGAATTTCGCGCGTGGTTTCGCGGAGGAAATCCCGACCGCTGTAGGCCCGGGCGGTACGAAGGAAATCCTCCCAATACGCCACCGGCCAGCGTGAGAGCGTTTGACGGAATTGCAGGAGCCGGGCGCGGTTATACTCGGGGACCAGATCCTCGTCGAAGAGTTCGTTGCGGCGCCCGTCGGGCAGAAAGGTGTCGAGCAGCACGATCTTGCCGACGGACTCGGGGTAACGGCGGAGGAGTTCGAGCGCGATGACGCCGCCGATGCCGTGGCCGACCAGCGCGCAACGGCCGAGATACTGCTCGATGATCCAGTCGTAGATGTCGCGTGCGAGCGTGTTGACGTTGACGGTGTGACGGGGGAGGTCGCTTTCGCCGTGTCCGCAGAGGTCGGGCGCGAGGCAGCGGCGGACATCCGAAAGCCACGGGAAGAGGCCGGCGAAATCGGCGGCGCTGCGTCCGGCGGAATGCAGGAATACCACGGCTGGCCCCCCTCCGCAGTGGAGGAAGCTCATCCGCCCCCACGGGCGATGGCTGGTGTCCCGGTGCTCGTCCGCGTTCATGCGCAGGATTATGCCGGATTTTCCCGGCAGACGCAAGTCTTTGTGGCGTGTCAGTCCTTCTTTGCCTGAGTGTCGCGGCGCTCGGCAAGAGCGGACGGGCGGCCGCCATTCCGGGACAACTGACGGTATGTGGTGGGCGTAAACCCGTAATAACGGCGAAAACGGGTGGAAAAATGGAATGGGTCCGGGTAGCCGGTGTGCTCGGCGACCGCAGCGATCGGGAGGGCGGAGTCGCAGAGCAACGCGGCCGCGCGTCGCAGACGGGATTGCTCGAGATAGGCATGCGGCGAGGTCTGAAAGGCATTGAGGAAGAGGCGGCGCAGATGACTCACGCTGACTCCGGCCTCGGCGGCCATTTCCGGCAGAGTCCAGACGCGCTCAGGGAAGGCGTCGATCTCGCCGGCGAGGAATTGGATCTTTTCCAGCGCGCCGGCGGTTCTGCGTTGTTGGCAGCTCAGGTGCAGATCCGCCAGCAGCAATTCCAGAAGCATGGCTGCCCGGAGCAACCCCTCGTAGGTCTGCTCACGCGCCAGTCGGGCGATGTCGCGCACGCGGCGGTTGGCGAGGGCATTCTTCAACACTCCGCTTTCCAGCATCCCCCCTGCGCGCAGCATGTCGGCGCGGGGGCCGGTGAAGGCGAGCCAGTCCTCGCGCCACTCCTCACCGTGCCGGGGGCCGTAAATGTGGCGCTCTCCGGGCAGGCTGAAAACAACGTCTCCCGGTTGCGCCAGTTGCAAACCGGATTCCGCCCGCCAATGAACCCCGCCGCCGCCGTGCAGATGCGCCAGCGAATAGTAGCCGAATTCGCGCTGTTTGGAGCGCCGGAGGTCCACCCCGCCGGAGGAGGTGGAGGAAATGCCGACCAGAAAAATCCAGAGTCCGCACATCTGCGCGGCCGGCGGCAGCGTCTGCGGGCAGTTGCTGCGGAGGACCTCCCGGAGAGGGAATTCCGGAATGAGCGATAATTCAAGGTTGCTAAGCGTTCTTTCCATGTTATTACCTGAAATCACCGGGTATACTGAGCGGTGTTGATGATTGATTATTTTATCCTCCCCATTGGAAAGGTGCAAGATGAATCCCGTTCTGATTCCGCAGCCACAGTCGTTGAAAGCAACCTCCGGCGTATTCGCAATCCCTGCCCGCCCGGCGATCGGCATCCCTGCGGCGGCCTGGCTGCCGGCCGCGCAAGCCGTCGCCAAGGTTCTGCGGGGGGCGACCATTCAAGCCGCTGCTCCCGCGTGTTCGTATGACCTGCGCTTCGAGTTTGATCCGAAATTGCCCGAGGAGGGGTATCGGCTGCGCGTAGCCGCTGAGGGGATTTATTTGCGTGCGTCTACCGCGCGGGGCGCGTTCTGGGGGGCTCAGACCTTGTTGCAGTTGCTGGCGCAATCGGGGAGCAAGCTGCAAGGGGTGGATATCTCGGATGCGCCGGATCTGGCGGACCGGGGGTATTATTATGACCTGGCGCGCGGGCGGGTGCCGGAGTTGAGCCGGTTGCTGGAGCTGGTCGATCTGCTGGCCGCGCACAAGATGAACCATTTGGAATTGTACATCGAGCATACCTTTGCGTTCCGGGGGCATCCGGACATTGGCAAGGGGGCATCCCCGCTGAGTGCGCAGGACATCCTGACCCTTGACGCCCATGCCGCGGCGCAGTACGTGGAACTCGTGCCGTCGCTGGCGACCTTCGGGCATCTGGCCTCGGTGCTCAAGCACCCGCAATATCATCACCTCGCGGAGGATTACGGCATCGGCAATTACCGCAACAAGGATGATATTCCGGTCTGGGCGAGCAGTTGGCTGAAGGCGTGGACGCTGTCGCCGGCGAATCCTCAGGTGTATTCGTTCCTCGATTCCCTGTTTGCGGAATTTCTGCCCCTGTTCCAGTCGAAGCGCTTCAACGTCTGCTGCGACGAGACCTGGGATCTCGGCTGCGGTCAGAGCTACGATCTGGCGAAGAAGATCGGCAAGGGCGAGTTGTATGTGCAGCACCTGCTCAAGCTTTACGAACTCTGCGGGAAATATGGCAAGCAGATGATGTTCTGGGGGGATATCATCCGGCATCACCCGGAGTTGCTGAAGAAGCTGCCGAAGGATGTGATCGTCCTCGACTGGGGCTACGGCTATAATCATAAGTTCGAGACGCTGGAAGATTTCAAAAAATCCGGACTGTCGTTCATGGCCTGCCCGTCGACCTCGACCTATGTGGCGTTCTTCCCTCGGATTCCGCAGGCGCGGGCCAACACGGCGGGATTCGCGGCGGCGGCGAAGAAGTTTGGCGCACGCGGGATTCTGAACACCGAATGGGGCGACGGCGGACATTACAATTTCCTTGAATGCTCCTGGCCCGAGACTGTTTTCGGGGCGGAACAGAGCTGGAATACACGAGCCGACCAGACGGACTACAGCGAGCGGTTTGTCAGCAGTTTTCTCAAGCTCCCGCCGGCAATTTCGAAGAAGGCCGCTGCCACGTTGGACCGCCTTGGCGAGATCAGCTTCCTCGGCGTGAGCGGGTATTATCAGAGCCTGCTGCGTCACGTATTCTTCGCAATGCCGGATTGCAAGCTCTTTCACGGCGAGGAATTCGAGATTACCGAATGCGTACAAGGGAAGATCAGCGTTCGCAAAGGCGTGCTGGATGCGCAACTCGGGCGGGCGAACGTCAAAGAGCTGGATGGCATTCTTTCGCAGCTCAAGGGCTGGCGCAAACAGCGTGGAGCCGACCCGCGCGGGGTTCTGCCGTACTGGATTTTTGCTGCGGAATGCCTGCGGTTTGCGGCGGAAAAACTGGCGGTGCTGACCGGCAAGACCAATACGCCGGCTGCGCGCAGGAAGCTGGCGGGCGCACAGGAAAAACTGCTGGTGACCTTCCGCAAGCTCTGGATGGCCCGCAACCGGAGTTCGGAAATCGCCATCACCGTCAAAAACTATAAGGCCGCGATCAAGGGGCTGGGCAAGTAGGATTCGCCGGCGGGGCCGCTTTCGCTCCGGGCGCCGGGAACACAAAATGTCGGGGCTGAAAAAAAGGAAGCGAAAAGGTCTTGACTGTCGAGGCGGGCGGCGTAGAATGCCTCTCCTGTCGCTGAGATAGCTCAGTCGGTAGAGCATCGCCCTGAAAAGGCGGGGGTCCCCAGTTCAAGTCTGGGTCTCAGCACCAAATATCGTATAACTCCTGCCGTTCTCAGGCAGGAGTTTTTCGTTAAACAACGCGCCGTCGCATTGGTTGCGGTTTTCTGCCGCCTGGTGTTGCGGTCCGGTCTGCGGGAAGGGGCAACGCTGTGGACAACGAACCTCCGGACGAAACGGGCGTGGTTGTCGCTGGGGCCGGGCCGGCGGGTCTGATGGCCGCCCTCAGCGCCGCAGAAGCCGGTCTGCCGGTGATCGTTCTGGAGCGTCTGGCCCGACCGGGGCAGAAGCTGCTGGCGACCGGCGGTGGCCGCTGCAATTTCTGCAATCTCTCTCCGCTGCCGGAATTTCTCAAACAGTTCCCCGATAAAACCGCACGTTTCATCCGCTCCAGCATCTACGACTTCGACAGTGCCGCCTTGCGCCGTTTCTTTCATCATCTTGGCGTGGAAAGTTATTCTCCCGACGGCTGGCGCGTTTATCCGCAATCCGAGTTCGCCCGCGACATCCTCGAGTCCCTGATGGGTGCCTGCCGCAAGGCCGGGGTCAAGTTTTTTTATCATAGCGAGGTCACCGGCATCCGTCTGCTTAACGGCGCGGTCTGCGGCGTGGATACCGCGCGCAAGGCGGTTCAATGTCAGAAGCTGGTGCTGGCTTGCGGCGGGATGTGCCGGCCGGAACTGGGTTCCGACGGTTCGGGGCTGGAATTGGCGCGGACGGTCGGGCATACGATCGTGCAGCCGGTGCCGGCGCTGGTGCCTCTGCTCTGTAACGACAAACTGCTGGCGAACCTGGCTGGCATCAGCCTGAAGAATGTGCGCGTGAGCCTTTGGGTGGACAAGAAGAAAATTGCGGAACGCTGCGGCGATTTGCTCTTCACGCATAAGGGCGTTTCCGGACCGGCGGTGTTGGATTTATCCGGTGAGGTGGCGGCGGCGCATGCGGCGGGGCGGCCGGTGGCGCTGGCGGTCATGTTGACGACGCAGATCAAGGATTGGAAGCGTCAGATTCAGGAATGGCGGCAACAGCGCGGGGGCAACCGGGTGGAGTCGCTGCTGAGCGGGTTCCTGCCCGGACGGCTGGCGCGGCGGGTGCTGGAGGCCTCCGGCGCGGGCGAGGATCAGAACGTCTCCTCGCTGACGGCGGAGCATGAACACAAGCTGCTGCTGTTGCTGGAGGCGTTCCCGCTGGCGATCAAGGGCACCGAGGGCTTCGGGGCGGCGATGACCTGTCGCGGCGGGGTGGCGCTGGATGAGGTCAGTCCCAAGACGCTGGAGAGCCGCAAGTGCAGGGGACTGTATTTCGCGGGCGAGATTTTGAACGTTGATGGGCCATGCGGCGGTTACAACCTGCAGTGGGCGTTCTCATCGGGGCATCACATTCATTTCTCTGCTTGAGACCCGCTGCCCTCTGCGTCAGCGCTTCATCATGGAGCGGATGGCTTTGGTGGCGCGGGCGGGGTCGGACGCTACGGTTTTTTGAAGCTGCTTGCGCTTGTCGCGTGCGGCGGCGTGAGCGGCCCGGAACTGATCCAGTGCGGCGGCTTTGGCCGGATTGTCCTCCGGCGCGGCAGCTCCGGCAGGGGGGGCGTCCGAGCGCTTGCGATCTTGCCCGGTTGGGTTGCTTGTCCGGTGTTTTAGAAACACATACAAACCGACTCCGGCCGCCAGCAGCAGCGCCAGAATCATTACCGGCGGAATCGTGGTCACGTCCGTTTCTCCCGCCGCTTGGCTTCCTGATACAACTCCCGCGCTTCCTCTTCCGTCACCGCGCGCGCCGCGCCGAAGACGTGCGGGTGGCGGCGGATCATTTTTTCAATAACCCCCTGCATCGCCTCCTGCGGCGCAAAGAGGCCTTCCTCTTCCGCCGCCCGCAGGATCATGCAGACGTTGAAGAGTACATCCCCCAACTCCTCGCGGATGTGTGCGGGATCGGTTTCCGCGACGGCTTCCCGCAATTCCTGCACCTCGTTTGCCAGCGGTTGGATCAGGTCTGCCAGCTTTTGTTTGCGGTCCCAAGGGCAGCCGGTCTGCGGGTGGCGCAGACTGGCAATCATTTCAAAGAGTGGGGTGGCGTCCATCCTGATGCTTTCCGGTTTGCGGGGGATGAGGTTCCGGGTGGTTCAGCGCACGGTCGGATCAATCTGCCACTTGCGGGCAAGGGCGTCCGCCCGGCCGCTGGCGGTGAGGGCGGCCAGTCCCTTCTGGAACGCGGCCAGTAACTCGCCGGTTCTTCCGGAGTCCTTGATCCCGCAGAGAAATTCATCCAGAACATAGCCGGCCGGTTGTTTGCGGAAATGCGCCGACCAGCCGATTTTCTTCAGTTCCCGGTCATAGACCGTTCCGTAACCCGCCAGCGCGTCGAGGCGGTTCTGGCGCAGCAGGCGGAAGCCGGTCTCGGTGTCATCAAGCTCAATGCGATTCACGCCGTCGGCGTTGTCGAAGAGCGAGCCGTAACTCCAGCCCCGGACAACTCCGACCCGTTTGCCGTTGAGGGTATTCACGCCGTCGTACTGCATCTGCGAGTTCAGCGGCAGATAGAAGACGGCGGAGAGCCGGTCGACGGGGCGGGCGGAAAAAGCGAAAACGTCCTCCCGCGCCGGGGTGCGCACGGCCGGGAAGAGCAGGTCGGCTCGCAGCGCGCCGGGAGCCGTTTTCTTTTCGGCGTTGGAAAAAATATTGGCTTTGCCAAACCCGAAGCTGACGCTGATGGAACTGCGCTCGCGGCCGGAGCCGGAGATCTGCTCGCCGGCGTTTCCGAGGCGGGCGGCGGCTTCGGCGTAGTTCCAGGCCACCGCGTCGAGAACGATGTAATATCCCTGCGCGTGGAAGGCTTCACGCACGACATCCCAGGAATAGCCCTGCAGATAGTCCGAGTCTGCGCCGGGGGCAATCACCTCGCGCCCCTGATTGCTGCGGCCGGTCTTGGCGAAGCAGAAGGGAGCGTAATCGTCCAGCGTTACCAGCGAGACCGAACGCCGCATGCCTGTCGTTTCGTCAGCTACGGCAGATGCCGCAAGGGAGGCGTACAAGCCGAGAAGGCAGGCAGCCAGCGTTCGGAGGGATTGAACACGTGTTTGCATGATGGCGCTCCTGAGGGCTTTCTGGCCGGAATGTCCGCCACCTGCCGGCAGCCGCGACGGGTGAAGTATAACCGCCTTCCGCAGGTCCGGCAATCCTTTTTTTCGCAGGCGTGATGGCGCACGTGCTGTTTCTGCGCCAGACACGCCGGCGGGGGATCAGTTCAGCGTTGCGTCGCCGGGGGCGCGGACGATCTCGACCCGCCGGACTCGGCGCTCGTCGGCGCTGATTACCTTGACGCGCAATTGCTGGTAGTGAAATTCCTCGCCGGTGCGGGGAATATGCCCGAGATTGTCCAGCACGAAGCCGCCGATGGTTTCGTAGTCATCGTCTTCGGGGATGAGGTCCTCCTCCAACGCTTTGTTGATGTCGCTGACGTGAATCTGGCCGTCGGCCAGAATGTGCCCGGCTTCGGTGACCTTGAGCAAATCCGTGCCTTCTTCGTGGTCGTATTCATCCTGAATTTCCCCGACGATCTCCTCCAGCACGTCCTCGATGGTGACCAATCCGGCGGTGCCGCCGTATTCGTCCAGCACGATGGCGATCTGGGTGTGCGTGCGCTGCAATTGCTGCAATAGCTCGACAACGTTTTTCGTTTCGGGGACGAAGAGCGGTTTGCGCAAGAGTTCGCGTAAGGTGGGCTTCTTCTCTTCCTGCCAGAACTTCAGTGCGTCCCGGACGTAAAAAATGCCGACGATGTTGTCCCGCGTGTTCTCGTATACCGGCAGTCGGGAGTGTCCCCACTCCAGCGCCAGAAGAATCGCCTCGGAAAGGTCGGCATCCACCTCCAGCGAACGCATTTCGGTACGGGGCGTGAAGATGTCGGCAACATCGGTGCGGACAAAATCGAAAACACGCTCGATCATGTCGCGCTGTCCGCCGTTGACAATGCCTGCCAACTCGCCGTCATTGACTGCCGCGATAACCTCTTCCTCAAGGTCTTCCTGTGTTTTTTCGATGTGAAAGCCGGCACCGCGCGCCAGCAGGCGGCAGAGCGCCAAACCGCACCGGCAGGGGAGACTGAAGGGAACGGTCAGAAGCCAGACCGGGAGTGCGGCTCGGTAAATCAGGAGTTCCGCATTCAATTCGCCCGCGGCTTCCGCCGCTGCCCGCAGCGTGGACATCGCCAGCAGCAGCAAGGCGGCGATTATGAAGGCAAGGTAAGCGGACTCGGGAGCGCCCAGACGGGGCAGAACCCAGAAGTACGCGCTGAAAATCAGAAAACCGCCGTGAAACAGCGCGCTCACAAAGGCGGCCGTGACCCGGAAGAGCGGGGCGTTGTCAACCATGCGGGCCAGAATCCTGTTTTTCGCCCGTTTGCGCTCTGTCAGCAGCTCTTCCAGTTTGGAACGGCTGAATTCCTGCAGCGCCGATTCATATGCACCCGCCAGCAGCCCCCCCGACGCCAGCGCGAGGGCGATTCCCGTCTGCGCCAGCAATTGCGTGTTCAAAAAAGTACCTCCTGATTGGAAACAAAAAAACGCCCGGACGCGCGTCCCGGCGATTTTACAATTCACCGCACTCCGAAATGGTCGGAACCCAACTCACAGCCCGCAAAGAAGCTGCGCACTTGCTACTTGGAGGCTTGCTTTCTTCGCCATCCACATGATCCATGCCGGAACAATCCTTGTTCAATGATGCCGCCCGCATCCGCGCCGCAAGCAAACGCCTGCACACCCGAACGGGAACATACAAATGTGTCGAGATTATACCCCATCGGTCGTGCTTGTCCATTAAATTTCAGAAAAACCGCCGGACGGAAACAAAGGACCTCCGCACTCTGGCAGAGATCATTTGCTGGATGTGAGGACACCGGAGCGGGTTATGCCAATGTCTTGAAAAAATCCGCAACCGGAAAGATGTCCTTCATCGACGAAACTTTACAGCCCACCATGAAAAGGCCGTTGTCGATATCGCCTTCCACCGTGTGCAGCAAGGCCTTGGCAATGCAGAAGGGCACCGTGGCGGGATCGCAGGGACGCAGGCAGTGGAATTTGCAGGGAAATTTCTCGCGCTTTCCGACCAGCACCCGCTCCACCAGCGGAGAGCGCAGCACACGGACCGGCATACCGACCGGGCTGGTGATGATGACGACCTGATCGTCGGTGGCGTTGATGAGATATTCCTTGCTGGCGCGGGCGAGGCCGGACTCTTCGGTCGTGATGAACTTCGTTCCGATCTGCACGCCGTTGTAGCCAATGGCGAGCTGGGCCTCAATGTCCTGCCGGGTTGCGACCTCGCCCGCGGCAAGCATCGGGACATCGCCGCAGTCAAAATCTTCCATTACCTTTTTGATTTCATGAAAGAGGATCGTCAGTGAACGTGTTTCGGGGGCGGCGAGTTCCTCCGGGTAAAATCCGAGGTGGCCGCCGCAGCGCGGGCCTTCGACGATCACGGCATCGGGTTTGCGGTGGAAGCGGTTCACCCAGGATTTGAGTACCACCCTTAATGCCCGTCCTCCGGAAATCACCGGAACCAGCCCGATGTCCGCGTCGCCGACCAATTGCGGGAGCTTGGTGGGCAGACCCGCGCCGGAGACGATGAAATCAATCTTGCTGCTGACCGCAGTCTTGACCAAATCTTCATAATTCGAGGTGGCGACCATGATGTTGACACCGAGATTGGTCGAGGCACCCAATTCCCGCGCTTTGGCGATTTCCAGCGCTACCTGCCGGTTGGCGTAGCCGGTGTAGTCCAGAACGGCCTCGCTTTTGACCCCGACACCCACCGTCGAGATGACGCCATACCCGCCGGCTTTCACCGTGGCCGCGGCGAGGGCTGCATTGCCGATGGCGAGCCCCATCCCGGCCTGAATGACCGGAAACCGCGACTCCAGGCCGCGGATTTTCAATGATGGTAAGTCCATGTTCTTGTTGTCTTTCCGTGAGCTAATGGTATTACCCGAGGAGGATAGAGCTCAGGGAAGCTTATGGCAAGCTCTCAGGGGCGGGGAAACCGCGTTTAGTTGTTTGGCTCCGCTTACTGGTGCGATCATACGCACAGCCGGATGAAATCCTATACCCTCGTGGCGGAAATGTCGTGTGCTACCGCCCGCGGGCGGACAAGTTCATAACGATCCGGCAGACTTACCTGTCGCAGCGGGGGGATATTCCTTCGGTGGATCGCGCGATTTTTTTTTAAGAAACCGGGACGTCAGGCGTCGAAGCCGTCACCCGCCGGGCTGGCGATTTCGGTGGATTGCGGCAAGGGGGACGGCGCCTGCCGTCCCCCTTGGGGCGCGTAGGGAGATTTACGATGGGTCGGCGGTCAGCCGATGGCCGGTCCCCCCTCTTCCTCGGTGCGGATTCGAATACAGCGCTCAAGATCCGTGACAAAGATCTTGCCGTCGCCGATGTTGCCGGATTTTGCCCCCTTGATGATGGCTCTGATCGTGGGCTCGACGAATTCATTGTTTACGGCGATCTCGACGGCGATCTTTTCCAGCAGGACGACCGAATGGATCTGACCGCGGTAATGCTCACTGTAGCCGCGTTGCTGTCCGCAGCCCCGGACGCGGCTGACGGTCATCTTGTACACCTCGGCCGCGTACAACTCCTTCTTGACGGCCTCCAGCTTTTCCGGCTGGATAATGGCGGTGATCATCTTCATGGGATAGGTTCCTCGTGTTTGGAAAAGGGCGCGGCTCTTTCAGCAGGCCCGGCATCCCCCGTGCCTGCGGTCAGCGCGGGGGGAAATCAGTAGGCTTCCTCGGGGTTGCTCTCAATGCTGTGAATGGAGAGATCCGCGCCGATGCGCTCTTCGTGCTCGTTGAGGCGGATGCCGACGGTAACCTTCAGTACGCCATAGACCAGAAAACTGCAGAGAAAGCAGAAAATGGCAATGACGCCGGTCACGATCAACTGCGAGAAGAAGCATACGCCGCCCGCGCCGCCCAGAGCCGGCAGACCGAAGATTCCCGCCGCGATGCCGCCCCAGACGCCGCACATCCCGTGCAGCGGCCAGACTCCCAGGACATCGTCAATTTTCCAGACCTCGGTCTCCCGATGAAAGAGAAAGACGAAAATCGAGCCAGCCACGCCGCCGACAACCAGTGCGCCTATGGGGTGGAAGAGGTCGGAGCCGGCGCAGACGGCGACCAGCCCGGCCAGAGCGCCGTTGTGGATGAAGCCGCTGTCGTTTTTGGAGATGAAGAGCGCGGCGATGGTGCCCCCGACCATGGCCATCAGCGAATTGATGGCGACAAGGCCGGTGATGGAGGTGATCGCGCCCGCGCTCATGACGTTGAAACCGAACCAGCCGATGATGAGAATCCAGCTTCCCAAGGCCAGAAAGGGAATGCTGCTGATCTTGATGGACGGATCGTCGTTGTAACGCTTGAGACGCGGACCCAGCAGGAGAATCGGAGCCAGCGCCAGCCAGCCGCCGGCGGCGTGGACCACCACCGAACCGGCGAAATCATGGAATGGCGCGCCGAAGGTCTTGCTCAGCCAGCCTTCGGTGCTCCCAAGAAGGGTGTTGAACTGCCCCCAGGTGAAGCCCTCGACCAGCGGGTATACAATGGCGACAAAGACGCCGCAGGCGATGGCGTTGGTCCAGAACTTGGAGCGTTCTGCCACGCCACCGGAAATGATCGCGGGGATGCAGGCCGCAAAGCCCAGATACAGGAAGAATTTGATGTAGACGATGCCATTGTCGGCCATCTGGTCCTTGATCGGGACGAGGAAGGATACGCCGCGCGAAATGGTGTAGCCGATCAGCAGATACGCCAGCGTGGAGAAGCCCCACTCGCAGATGATCTTGTTGAGGGCGTTGACCTGATTCTTGCGCCGCACAGACCCGACCTCCAGAAAGGCGAAGCCGGCATGCATCGCCAGAATCATCACCGCACCCATCAGCAGAAACAGCGCGTCCGTGGATTTGGTGAGCGCTGCCAGCCCGGCGGCTGCGTCATCTGCGGCGAAGAGCGTCTGCCCGGACCATGCCGCGAGGCCGACCAGCATGCAAAAGGTTCGTTTCATACCATCTCCCATTTCTGAAATCATAGCCGTGAATCGATCAGATTCGCCGTAACAAACAAACCTCATGCCATTTTCTGGACAAGACGCTAACGTATTCACGCAGCTGCAGATAGAGGTTCAATCTCGGTAATACCTTCCAAAAGGACACAACAATGCGACAAAAATGAATAAATAAACAATATGCACCTACATAAATGTCGACAGAAGGTGTTTGATTCGTGATTCAGGTGCATGGCTCGTTTATTATGGAATTTTTGTTTTAATAAACAACCTGAAAGTATGAAATAGATTCAACGGGGTATTTATCTCTGTTGCGTTCTGTTCGAATATGTATGAATTGATTGGGTGGCCGTCTGGGGGGGGGTAAAGCGAAGGAGGCAATGAGGGGGGAGGGAATGCGAGGCTCGAAAGGAGATCTTGTGATTTCCGCGATCATTACCTCCACCGGCGCAAGGAAACTCAGACTCAAAGCGGGCAAGAAGGCGCTGGTGTGTAGGTTTTGAGGTCGTGAAGAGAATCAAACGGCGGCCTTGCGGGAGGTCGCCGTTTGAATTGCTCTTTGCGGGTGCGAATTGCGCTGGAGGCCGGGAGCGCCGCGCTCAAAATTTCCCGAATTCGCCATCGTCGAGTTTGATCTGTTGTTGCGGACGGATGACCGCGGCGGATGAGGCGTCCGGCGTCGGGAGTGGAGCGGAGCGCGGGGACGCTGCCCGGTCGGGGCGGGGCGCGGTCTTTTCCGCTTGCAGCGTGAACTGGGCAATCACCTTTTGCAGGTCGGCGGCGAGGCTGTTCATCTCTTGGGCGGCGCTGGCGGTTTCCTGCGCGCAGGCGGTGTTCTGCTGCGTGATCTGGTCGACGTTCGCCAGCCCTTTGTTGATCTCCGCGATGCCCTGCGCCTGCTCGGTGCTGGCGGCGGCAATCTCGCCCACGAGAAGGGAGGCACTGTTGATGTTGCGCGAGATTTCGTTGAGCGCCTCGGCGGTGATGTCGGTGGTCTTGGCGCCCTCATGGATCTGGCGGTTGTTGTTGTCGATGAGACTGGCGGTTTCGGCGGCAGCCTTTGCGCTGCGGGCGGCGAGGTTGCGCACCTCTTCGGCCACGACCGCAAACCCCTTGCCATGGCTTCCGGCGCGGGCAGCTTCGACGGCGGCATTAAGGGCCAGCAGATTGGTCTGGAAGGCAATGCCGTCAATGGTCTTGACGATCTTGGTGATTTCCTGGGAGTTCTTCAGAATCCCCTGCATCGCTCCGGTTGCTGCCTGCATGCGTTGAACGCCGCTGTCGGCGGCACTTTTGGCGTGGGCGGCAAGCTGACTGGCTTGCGTGGCGTTGTCCGCGTTGTGCGAGGTGCGGCTGCCCATTTCCGTCAGGGAACTGGTGATTTCCTCCAGACTCGAGGCCTGCGTCATCGCGCCGTGGCTGAGGGACTGCGAGGCGCTGTTGACCTGCCCGGCTCCGTTGGCGACCTGATCGACCGAGTCCCGGACTGCGCACAGGGTCTGGCGGACGCGCTCGATCATCGCCTGCAGGCTCCGGTTCATTTCGTCTTCCTCTGAGCGGATGCGGGCCTGCACATTCCAATTGCCTTGCGCCAGTACGCCAGCCAGCCGGCTGACCTCGCGGCTGCTTTGGATGATTTGCCCGGTGGCGCCGGCGAGTTGTCCGATTTCATCGCTGCGGTCCGAGAGCGCCTGATCGAGGGTGGTCGTGAGACAGCCGTGCTGCGAGAGTCGGGACAGCGCTCCGGCAATCCGGCTGATGGGGCGGGAGATGGAGAGCGCAATCAGCACGCTGCAGACGCCGCCGGCGATGACCGTGAGCGCGAGGATCAGATAGGCGTAGCCGAGGAATTTTTCGCGGACCTTGTGTACCCCTTCAACGATCGGGCCTTTTTCCGTGGCGATCTTGGCGACGACTGCGGACTTGATGCCGCCGAGCCGTTCGGTGACGATCTGCTTTTTGGCAATCAGGTCCTTCAGAATTCGGTTTTTGTCCCTCTCGATATCGTCGATGTAGCGCCCGGCGCCGACGAAGAGGTCGGTGCCTTCAATCGGAGCCGCATAGGAAAGCTTCGGTTGCGCCCCTTCGTTGCCCTTGATGAAGTAGTAGGTATAGAAACCGCCGCCGTTCCTGGCGCATTTGGCGAGATCCTGAACGATCAACTGGCCGTTCTCGTCCTTGAGTTGCGAGCAGTCGAGGCCGGACTTTTCCTTGCCCTTGATGGTCGGAACGTTGATGCGGATGTGGAGCGCGAACTGAAGTCCATCGTGGAGGCGAAAGCGCTCTTCCTCGCGGCCGAGTTGCGGGGCAAGTCGCCGGCCGAAGCACGCGCGCTGGCGGAAAAGCTGACGGACGCCGACCGCTGGTATGACAACA
>CAYWTJ010000116.1:0-7571 GCA_964460225.1 uncultured Planctomycetaceae bacterium
GTACGGCGGAGTTACGGCAGGCGATTGAGGACTTCATTGAGGTCTATAATCCGCAGGCGCGTCCGTTTGTATGGCGCAAGCGTGAAGTAAAAGGTTCGCAGCTTCGGAATACTATCGCTAATTTGCGCAATTAGGCACTAGTTACCATAGAGGATAAAAATGGCCTATAAAATCGACCTTGTCGCAGCGGCACGGCCAAACTTTATGAAGATTGCTCCTTTGTGGCACGCCTTTGCCCATGAGCCATGGATTCAGGGCCGCATCATACACACCGGGCAGCACTACGACAGGGAGATGTCGGGTGTTTTTTTCACTGAGCTGGGACTTCCTGCTGCGCATGTGAATTTAGGAGTCGGTGGTGGCACGCACGGCCAGCAGACCGGTCGAGTGATTGAGCGTTATGAGGCATGTATGATGGACGACCATCCTGATCTTGTGATCGCGGTAGGTGATGTCAATGCGACAGCAGCAGCAACGCTTGCTGCAATAAAGCTAAACATTCCTGTTGCTCATCTCGAGGCCGGGTTGCGTTCTTTCGACCGGACGATGCCGGAGGAGATCAACCGAATTGTTACCGATTCAATCTGCGACTATCTATGGGCGCCTTCTCTGGATGGCGTTGAAAACCTTCTGAGAGCGGGCATACCGCCTGAAAAGATCGTCTGCGTTGGTAATATCATGATTGATACGCTTGAGATGCTTATGCCTTCCATCCGGCAATGCAAATACCCATTCATTTTTGAACCAGACGAAGACGGTTATCTTGTTGTGACGTTTCACCGTCCTTGTAATGTCGATACACGAGAGCGTCTGCGGAAGCTTTGCGAGTGCATTGCACAATGTGCCCAGATTCTGCCTGTTGTTTTTCCGCTTCATCCTCGTACCCGTGCCAGATTGGCAGAATTCGCCCTGTTACGTCAACTGGAAGATTGCCCCAGGATCAGTGTGCTCCCCCCCCTGCCTTATTGTGCGTTTATGAAACTGGTCCTTGATAGCCGGGCGGTAGTTACAGATTCTGGAGGCATTCAGGAGGAGACGAGTTATCTCGGCATTCCCTGCCTGACGCTGCGGGAGAATACAGAGCGTCCAACTACTGTAACAAAAGGAACTAATCGACTTGTATCCGTGGATACAGCCCATCTGGTTCTCCAATCCGCCATTATGGAAAAGAAAACGCGTCCATGCATTGAATTGTGGGATGGAAAGACAGCCGGGCGGGTTGTAGAGCAGATCAGGAAAATAGTAAGCGTCCAACGGTCTACAGGAGCACGATAGTGCTTAGTACAGACCATCGCCATGTGTTTTCATTCAAAAATGGTGGACGAATGATTTACCTGATCACGAAATGGATTAGCGTAAGCATCCGGGTTACCCAGTGCAGAGGATAAGCCAGATGCACCTGCGCCCGTTCTCCCGGCAGTGCCACCGACGTCCGGCAATAGATTTTACGCATGATTTGCTTTCTGATGTCGCACATGGTTGATCGGAAAATCGAGCTTATTCCCCTGTCCAGTTTTTCTCGACCATTATATGGATGTCGCTCACGGTTCGGAAGATTGGCTCCCGCCAGTCCACGAACAGATATACCGCCTCCCGCGCGGCTGTGCTCCCCTTGTCCCTCCCAAGAGGAGAGCGCGCGGCAGACACCATACTCCGGGCAATCCCCTGCTTCTCCGCCGGGAGTGAATGGTACTACTCTGCCGCTTGTGCCAACGACGGCATGCGCACCCACCTCCGGAGGGAATCAGCGTGCTCCCGTATCTTCCCCATCATCTGCGCCGGGATATGAGCAGCTACCATCCTTCGCAAAGCCGGTTGAGAACTCGTAGCTCTTTCCCTGCCACTCCCAGCCGGGCATCCACTTCCCGCCCTTGAGCCGGATATACGGTGAGGGGTGCTGATTCTTTGGGCGCGCCATGACCATCCTCCGGTAATTGAGTCTCGATCTCCGGTAAAACCAGGTGGTTTTACCGGATAGTTTTACTGGCTTTTTACCACAAAACAAAAGCGGCGTCAAGGTAATTCCTTGACACCGCTTGCTTTAACTGGAGCCACCTACCCGACTTGAACGGGTGACCTGCGGTTTACAAAACCGCTGCTCTACCAACTGAGCCAAGGTGGCATTTATGAACGGTTATGATCACAACCCGACATAATACTCCTACCGGGTGGGGATTATAGCATTCCCATCGGAGGATTCAATGCTCTTTCCCGATATTCCACCGATGATTCAGCTTGACAAAACCGAACTTCTCAATTAGGCTGACGCCGTTTTCAGCCTATGCATTGCCGGGGACATCGGCAGCTTTTGGCGCGCGTTGCGCGATGGATCTCTTCGCTTCCTTTGGTGTAACACCTTCTATGGTATAGCGCAATACAACGGCTGCGCGGTTTTCGCTGCTTTGGCAAAATAAGGTTCGCACATTATGCACCATCAGACGCGAAATCCCATTCGCCACAGCAGTAGTTGCCGCATCCTCGTCGCGTTCCGGCTTACGCTTTTCCTGCTGATCCTCCCTGCCTACCCTGCAGCAAGCGACGTACATGCACAGGAATTTCCCGCGATTACCGTCATCTGTGACCGATCAACGCATCCATTCTCTTATCTTGATGATGACAACCAGCCGGCAGGAATTACGATTGATCTCTGGAGGATCTGGAGCCGGAAAACCGGCACGCCGCTCGAACTGATCCTCGTCCCCCGCAACGAGGTGACACCAGCGTTGCTGGCTGGCCGGGGGCAGGCGCTTGCAGGCGTTTTTGCCCCGCAAGAGGTTCCGGCGGGCCTCGCTCTTTCCCGGCCGCTTCTTGAGCTCCCGTTCGGCATCTTCTTTCCCGCCAGGCTTGGCGGCCTGCTGGAGCCGGAAGACCTGCTCGATAAAACACTCGGCGTAGTGCGGGGCATTCCCGGTGAGGATGAGCTCCGCCAGCGACATCCCCAAATTCACCTTGCCACATTTGCCGGCACGGACGATATGGTCAAAGCTGCCATTGCAGGCAGGATTCCGGCCTTTGCCTGCCAAGAACAGATTGGGCGATATTACTTGTCGCGGTACTCCGGGGGCGAGGCTTTTCGCTTCGGCGCCACCCCGCTCTCCGTCCGCTGGCTGCAAGCGGGCGTCCGCGCCGGTGATGAACGGACCCTCCAAAGAATCGAATCTGGTTTTGAGCAAATATCCGAACGTGAAATTCAGGGGGTGATTTCGGGGCATGTGGCTTCTTCCCGTCAGGAAACGGGTGCATTTTACCCCGCATTGCCTGCCCTGATTGCCGGCGCGGCGACGCTATTCGCATTATGGTGCCTGATCCGGCTGCACGTGCTACGGCGGCAGGCGCGCTCGGCCACCGAGAACCTGAACCGCTATACACGGGAACTGGAACTATCGCATCGAACCCTGCTACGCGGGGAGGAGTGGCTACGCACGACGCTGGATTCCATCGGGGATGCCGTCATCGTTACCGACGATCACGGACGGGTGGTCCGGCTGAATCCGATCGCTGAGGCGATGACGGGGTGGAGCACGGAAGAAGCGTCCGGGGCATCCCTGCCCGAAGTTTTCCGGATCGTCAACGCCGCCACCCGTGAAGTTGTGGAAAACCCAGCGCAAAAGGTACTGACGCTGGGGCGGATCGTCGGGCTGGCAAATCATACGATTCTGATCTCCCGGACGGGAGCGGAATATCAGATCGCAGACAGCGGGGCACCGATCCGGCATACCGACGGGAGCATCACCGGGGTGGTTCTGGTCTTCCGGGATGTGACGCAGGAATACGCCACGCAACAAGCCATCTCAGACCGTGAACAGCAGTTCCGGCTTGCCATCGATGGAACAGGAGCCGGTATCTGGGACTGGAACCTTGCGACCGGGGAAATTCAGGTCAATGAACGCTGGGCCACCATGTTGGGCTACTCCCTGCAGGAGCTACAACCGATCACCGAACAGACACGGGCGACGCTCTGCCATTCCGAGGATCTGAAACGGAGCATTGAGCGGCAACAGCAGCATTTTGACGGTCTGTCAGCCCATTATGAATGCGAGTTGCGCTTGCGGCACAAGAACGGCTCATGGGTCTGGGTTCTCGACCGCGGCACCGTCGCGGAACGCAACCCTGCCGGACGTCCGGTGCGCATGGTCGGAACGCACAACGACATTACGGCACGCAAAGAAGCGGAGCAACTGGCAAGCCGGCGCCTGATCGCCCTGACCCGTCCGCTGAATTGCGCCGAATCTCTTTCTTTCACCGACCTCTTTTCCATTGAGGAAATCCAGCATATTCAAGATCTGGTTTCGGCGGCGACGGGAGTCGCATCGATTATTACCACGCCCGATGGCGAGCCGCTGACGCGCGCCAGTAACTTCTGCCGCCTCTGCCGCGACGTTATTCGCACCACCCGCCTCGGCTGCGCCAATTGCATGAAATCCGACGCAACCCTCGGCAGTCGCAACAACACGGGTCCCAACGTCTGCCCCTGTCTCAGCGGAGGGCTTTGGGACGGCGGCGCAAGCATTGTTGTTGGCGACCATCATATCGCAAACTGGCTAATCGGGCAGGTCCGCGACGAAACACAGACGGAAGACCATATGCGGGAATACGCCAAACGGATCGGAGCGGACGAAGCAGAGTTCATCACGGCGTTCCGGGAAGTGCCGTCCATGCCGGTCGCCCGATTCCGGAAGATCGCCGACATGGTATACGATCTGGCGCGAATTCTTTCAAATATGGCCTACCAGAACGTCCAGCAGGCACGGTTTATCACTGAGCGCCGGCAGGCGGAGGAGCAATTACGCCTGAGCGAGGAAAACCTTCGAGCGACGCTGAACTCGATCGGCGATGCCGTAATTGCCACCGATACAGCAGGTCTGGTCACGCGTCTGAACCCAGTTGCCGAGCGGCTGACTGGCTGGTCACAGGGGGACGCCTACGGAGCGGCACTCGACAGGGTGTTTCACATCATCAACGCCGACACGCGGCTGCCGGCGGAGAATCCCGTCTGGAAGGTGCTGGAAACGGGCGAAATTGTAGGGCTTGCCAATCACACCGTCCTGATCAGCCATACCGGCGAGGAGTACCAGATCGCGGACAGCGGCGCGCCGATCCGCGACGAATCGGGGAAGATCATTGGCGTTGTGCTTGTATTCCGGGATGTCACGGCGGAATACGCCTTGCAGGATCAACTGCTGCAGAGCCGGAAGATGGACGCCATCGGACAACTGGCCGGAGGGGTTGCCCACGACTTTAACAATATGCTCGGCGGCATACTCGGCAGCGCGGAGTTGCTCCACCGCCGGTGCGCCAGCGACCCGCTCGCGGCGGAATATGCAGGGCTAATCATTACCGCCGCCCGTCGCGCCGGCGATCTGACCACAAAGCTGCTTTCCTTTGCGCGCAAAGGAAAAGCCCTTTCAACCCCGATCGACGCCCACGCGCCGCTGGAGGAGGCCGCCGCACTGCTGGAGCGAACCGTCGACAAACGCATCCACATTACCCTGGATTTGGCGGCTGAACGCAGCACCATCACCGGCGATGACGCGCAGTTGCAGAACACCTTCCTGAATCTCGGCCTGAATGCGGCACAAGCCATGCCGGCCGGAGGGACCATCGCCATCCACACCTGTACCGTACATTTAAATCAGGAGGCATGCGCAGCAAGCTCCTTCGAGTTGGAGCCGGGGGACTATCTGGAAATTCAGGTTCGCGATACCGGCTGCGGCATCCGGGAGGAATATCTGGAACGGATTTTCGAACCTTTTTTCACCACCAAACAGCCGGGTAAGGGAACAGGGCTGGGATTGGCGGCTGTTTACGGCACAGTGCAGCAGCACCACGGGGAAATAACCGTCAAAAGCACGGTCGGCTCGGGCTCCTGCTTCACAATACGCCTGCCCCTGTACGAACCCCGGAATCAGACGGAGGCCGCCTCAGACAGCAGCCGGCTGATTGCCGGCAAGGGCCATATTCTTTTCATTGACGATGAGGCAATCATCCGGGCCACGGCGTCAGCGATTCTGGAGGAACTCGGCTATCACGTTCAAACCGCAGCCAGCAGCGAAGAAGCCCTGCAACTGTACCGGCAAAGCCCGGAAGCCTTTCAGCTCGTCATTCTGGATCTGATTATGCCTGGCATGAGCGGCCGCGACTGTCTCAGGCAACTTCGCGCAATCAATCCGGGCTGCCGGATCGTCCTGTCGTCGGGATTTACCCGCGCGGATGATCTGAGTGATATCGAGAATACGGAGTACTGCGGATTCCTCGAAAAGCCGTTCCGCAGCTCCGACCTGAGTCAGGTCGTCGCCTCGGCACTGGCCGCCCCGCAATAAAAAAGAGCCCTGCTTCGTCCGGTGGCTCACCCCTAAAAATGCCGCCGGCAGCCACACTTACGGCAAAAGTGGAAAAACGGCTTGTTTATCCGGATAGCGCCCGGTATACTGCGGGACGGACAGCGAATCCCAGGTCCCCCTACTCCGGGAGAGAATATGCCCATTCAGCGAAAATTAACTCTGATTGAGCTTCTGGTGGTATTCTTCATTGTAATGCTGCTGATCGGGGGCGGCGCGTACCTGATCTCGGGTGCCATCGGCACCGCCCGAACCATCAGTTGTTCCGACAACCTGAAGGTTCAGGGCGTGGCACTCATAACCGTGATTCATGAAACACCACTGACGGGCATTCCCGGCCTGCGCGGTTTTGCCATGCCGAAGGTTCAGGATTCCGCGGGGGGCACATGGAAAGACCAGCTGACCCGGACGGCCGGAGTCTCGGAAAACGTCTTCCTCTGCCCGGCCGGCAACTTCCGTGACCAGCCGGCATTCGGAATGAATCCGCTTGCGGGTGCGGTCTGGTCCTATACACGCCAGATGTTTTACGGCGGGTTTCTGCTGATGCCGGGCGAAACACGACCCTGCAACGTGGACTTGATCAAGGCCCCCTCCCGCACGTTAATCTTGACCGAGGCCGGCAGCATCTCCAACACCGCAGCAGCCCCGGCGGACTGGGTGGAAGCTCAGGCGGACTGGCAGCCTTATGCCGCACTGCCGTTCTCGGACCCGTCGCCCAAAAACGGGGGCAAGGGCTTCAATTACGGCTACGATTGGGGGAACACCGCCCCCGGCAACTGCCGTGGGGGGATGAAGTGGGACCCGAACCGCCGCCCCCTGCCCCGTCACGCCACGCGCTGCAACACCTTATTTCTGGACAATCACGCGGAGACCATGGAAATGCCCCGCTTGGTTTCCCCCACGTGGGGAAGCGCCGGGTGCCTTTTCGGCAACCAGTAGCATCCCTCCCGTTCAAATTTCATACCGCTGACGATACGCCGGGGACAACAGAGATCCCGGCGGCGTTCAAATCCTTCTCCAGCATATCCGCGCCCTTCTTCTGCCAGATGCCGGCGAAGGCCTTCGCAAGCAGCCTTGCCGGGTTCTTCCGGAAATAGTCGTCCCTGAAAAAGCGATTCCCTGTGAGATTTTAAGGGCGAAATGAACTTTATTAGCGAATTGCGGCGGTGTAAAATTGCAGGGTAGCAGTACTTTCAACCGCAAAACCTTGCAAATCCGGAGCGCTCTTATGAT
>CAYWTJ010000117.1:0-7460 GCA_964460225.1 uncultured Planctomycetaceae bacterium
CCCTCCTCATGCCCTCTCTGCAGTCGGCATGCGCGCAGGCCAGAACCGCGTCCTGCACCAACAATCAGAAGCAGGTCGGCATCTGCCTGAACCTGTATCTGGACGACTGGAACCGGTTTCTTCCCGCAACGATGCTCGGCCCGGCAATGGACCCGGAGAACGGGACGTATACGCACCTCGACTGGATCCGTTCGCTGTGGGGGTACGGAGTCGCCCCGCTCGCCTCGGCGCCGTACAATCCGTACAGTGAGAAATTGCGGGCGACGATCTTCTTTTGCGGCGAAACGCCGGTGACTACGGGCGGGCCGGCTACCCCGAGCTGGGTCATGGCGACTTACTACCGGTACGGCATGAATCATATGTGGCCGTATGCCAGCAAGACCTCGGCGGCGTCGCAAACAAAGTTCAATCCCATTTCGTATGCCCGGTCGCCGGGAAAGAATATGCTGATCGGGGAGGTGTACGGACAGGCAACCTGCTATCCGGATACCTATTGCTACAAAAATCCGGACGGCAGCGGGTACGGCCTCATCTCGCATTCGTACGGCACCAACTTTCTATTTCTGGATTTTCATGTCGCGCTGGTGAAGTATCCCGCCGTTCCGTCGACGAGCTACTACACCGATGCCGCCTCCCGCGTCTTCTGGTACGGCGGCAAGTAGCATGGCCGCATAAGCGCTCATTTGCGGCATCGGGCAGCCGCGCCCGCTCGTCGGCAATGCCGCGCGCTCTCTGTACGGTTCCGCCCGCTCCGCCAGCCATTTAAGGAATTTACCGCATGAGCCTCGAAATCCCCCCCGCAGAGTTCCGCCAACGATTCGAGCGTCCGCAGGCCCTTCTCCGGGATGTGCCGTTCTGGGGGTGGAACGGAGAACTGAACCGGGAGCAGATCCTCCGGCAGATCGCCGTCTTCCACAAAATGGGAATGGGCGGTTTTTTCATCCATTCGCGCACCGGGCTTTCTACGGAATATCTGGGCGAAGAATATCTGGATATGGTGCGCCTGAGCATCGACGAGGCGAAGAAATACGGCCTGTCCGTCTGGCTCTACGACGAAGACCGCTATCCCTCGGGGTATGGCGGCGGGCGGGTTACGGACCATCCGGAATTTGTCCGCCGCTATCTGCAGATTACGGTGGATGTCCCGCCCGCGCCAGATGCGGCAGGAGGCGGGCGCGAATGGTTGCGCTGCTATCAGCTCAAGTTTGATGACGGCGGCCGGCTGTGCGATTACCACCTCTGCGCTCCGGATGCGGCAGCGGCGGCGGGATATCGCAAGATGTGGTGCTACCGAATGCTTGCGGCCCCTTCGGCGTGGTTCAACCATCACTCCTACGTCGACTGTCTGAATCCGAAGGCGACGCAGCGGTTTCTTGAGGTGACGCATGAGGTCTATCGCCGGGCCGTCGGCGGGGACTTCGGCGGGGCGGTTCCCGGCATTTTTACGGATGAGCCGTGCCATGGCTCTTTTCAGCTACCTAAAAATGCTCATGCAACCGGCGATGTGGCGCAACTTCCCTTCACCGATCATCTGCCGGTGAGTTATCAGGATGCATATGGGGCGGATGTGTTCCGGACGTTGCCGGAGGTGATCTGGGAGTGCGCGGCCGGTTATTCGCAGGCCCGCTACCGCTATCATGAACACGTTGCGCGGCTGTTTGCCGACGGTTATTCGCGGGTGATTTCCGGCTGGTGCCGGGCGCACAAGCTGAAGTTTTGCGGCCATTTGCTCGGCGAGAATTTTCTGGATTCGCAAACCGCCAACACGGGCGATGTCATGCGCCATTACCCCTATTTTGATCTTCCGGGGGTTGATGTGCTATGCGATTCGGTCGAACTTACCACCGTCAAACAGTGCCAGAGCATCTGCCGGCAAAACGGGAAAAGCGGCATGGCGTCGGAGCTGGACGGCGTGACGGATTGGGACTTTCCCTTTTTTTGTCACAAAGGGCATGGAGACTGGCAGGCAGCCCTCGGCGTGAATGTCCGCATTCCCCATCATGCGCTGATGTCGCTCGCAGGTGAGGCGAAGCGCGATTATCCCGCATCGATCGGAGAGCAGTCGCCGTGGCATGAAAAGTATCCCTTGATCGCGGATCACTTTGCGCGGGTCAATGTCGCCTTGAGCGCCGGCAAGCCGTGTTGCCGCATCGGCGTCGTGCATCCGATTGAATCCTACTGGCTCGCGTGCGGGCCGCAGGAGGAAACCGCGCGCTTGCGCCGGCAGATGGAGGATGATTTTCAGCAGTTGACCCGATATCTGTTGCAGGGGCTGCTGGATTTTGATTTTATCAGTGAAAGCGTATTGCCGGATCAGACCCCGCATCCGCACGACGGCCGGGCGGTCGTCGGACAAATGGCGTACCGTGCGATTCTCGTCCCGCCCTGCCTGACCCTACGCTCCTCGACGGTCGGGTTTTTGAAGGCTTGCGCCGCGCATGGCGTTCCCGTTTTTTGGGCCGGGACCGCTCCGCAATTGGTTGACGCCGCTGCTGGTGCGACGCTCAAGGAGCTCCTCCGCGACTGTCCCCGACTTCCTTTTTCCCGGCAGGCGATACTGGATGCGCTGGAGAAATTCCGGGAGATCGCGGTGATCAACCGAGAGAGCAACCAGCCGACCGATTCGCTGCTGTATCAAATGCGAGAGCTGGATGACGGAAGCCGGATTCTGTTCATTTCGAATACCGATCGGATTGGCACTCCCATTGATACGATCGTCCGGTTGTCCGGATCGTGGCGGGTCGTTGAAATGAATACCGCGGACGGGACGTTCAGCCGCCGGGAGGCAACGACGGACGGCCCAACAACGACCCTGCGGCATACCTTCTATCCGCATGGGCACCTCCTCCTGTTTCTGGCACCGGCGGGTTCCGGCACGGAAAACCTATTCGAGCCGGTTGCCGGACACAGAACGCCCGAGGAGGAAGTTCGCCGCACGCGGGTCGAGGGGCGCACGATTCCCGTTACCCTGAGCGAACCCAATGTTCTGCCGCTGGATCTGGCACGGTGGCGCATGAGTGGGGATGCCGCGTGGCGGCCGCAGGAAGAGGTGTTGCGCATCGACCGGGAAGTGCGCAGCCGGTTTGCGCTGCCGGTCCGGCAGGACGTCTGCGCGCAGCCGTGGTGCAGCGTCTGTTCCCGTCAGGTTGTTGGAATGGTGTCCTTATGTTTTACCATTGAATGCGAATTTCCGGCTGAGGAATGCGAGCTTGCGGGGGAGCAGTTGGCGGATTGGACCGGCGTCCTTGATCGCCAGCCTCTGGAGTTCCGCGACTGCGGCTACTGGTGCGATCAGGCTATTCGGCGAACGCGCTTGCCGCGTCTTGAGGCGGGGACGCATGAGCTGGTCTTGAGTCGCGGCTATCATGCCGCCTCGACGATCGAGCCGTTCTACCTCCTCGGTGATTTCGGGGTTCGTCTTGCAGCGGATTCGGGCGTGCTTACGCGGCCGGTCGCCGCGTTGTCGTGGGGCGACATCACCCAGCAGGGGCTGCCATTTTTTAGCGGAACGATTTTGTATCATACGACAATAGAACTTGCCGAAAGTTCGTACACGCATTTACGCATTCCCTCCCGCATAAGCGGATATGGTGTGCCTGTTGAAATCCGGGATAATCACGCAACCCGGGATGTGCCCTTTTCCGGCTTTGCCGGAACGTTGGTCAGTGTGGTTCTTGACGGGGAAGAAAAGGGAGACCTTGTGCAGGCGCCGTTCCAGCTCCCGTTAGGTCCGGTTGCGTGCGGCCGGCATGCACTCGATCTGAAATTATACACCAGTCGCCGCAACAGCCTTGGCGCGCTTCATCAGACCTTCCGCTCGACGCTGGTCGGTCCCGATATCTGGAGGCAACGCGGCGATGCTTTCTGTTATGAATACCGTTGCTATCCCAACGGCATTCTCGTTGCCCCGATTCTCATTCAGGAATAAACGGGTAGCGCAGTTCGACCGGTCTGGAATGGGCGGAACTCATCGCCCGGAACCATTCCTGCTGTCGCTGCGGTGGACCGGGGGGCTGGCGCTGGCGTAATGGCACGGCGCCGATATGCCACTGTTTTCGCATATAGTTGATTTTGTAGCAATACAAACCGATCGTTGCGTGTTTCGGCAGAGTTTCTATTTGAAAGGGAGGAAGTGAAGATGAGAAAGATGGCGGCATATTGGATGATGTTTTTTGCGGGATTCTTTGCTTTGCACATGGTTGGCGCGGCGGAATCGCCAGCACCGTTATTTGTCATTGAGAACGCGCAATTCGGCGCAAACGAAGCCTGGGCGAACGTAACCGAGAAGTTGAATGCGTCGGTCAAGAACAATACGCTTTCCGTGTATGTCGCCTCTGAAACCTTCGGCGGAGATCCCGCTCCTGGTGTCGCAAAGACCTTGAAGATGACCATCCTATACAAAGAAAAAAAGGTTGAAATCGTATCAAAGGAATGGGCGCATCTGGAGGTCACAATTGCAATGCTGGAGCAGAAGCTAAAACAGCCGTGATGGGGATTGCATTTTTGCGTTGATGGAACGTTCATGCCGGACATGCGCCCCTCCTTTATGGAGGGGCTATTTTCATTTCTGAAGCAAGGAGGACACGCCCGGAATCGTCAGCTCTGGTTTGGACGTTCCCGTGCGCAGCCGTTGTTGGCGCGGGCTAATTCCGGACCGTATTCATTCCCAACAACCGCGCACGACAAAACAATCTTTCTGTTGCAGGAGCGCGGTCGATCCGTTGACTCTGGTAATTGATCTGTTTCGGCAGCCCGTTATCAAGGTTGTTGTCCGTTCATGAAGCGGCACAATCGAGTCCTGCTGTTTTTTGATTGCATGGCCTCCCGCAATAGCGGGTAGATTGCGGCGACCGCCGGGTGAAGCAGGTTTACCTGATCGCATCATTTGGGATATGCTTCCGTCGAACATTTTCGGCGTAGAGAGTAAGTCCGCGAAGGCTTCGTTGTGGAAGAACGGTATGCGGATCTTCCGTTCGTGATTCGCATAGGCGCGCCAAAATACGTTATCTTACTTTTCGACGGTAATTTCGATTCCGCTGTGTCCGGCCGCGCCATCGAGTTCTTCTCCGGTTAGCAGCGCCCGCGAAACTTTTTTACCATCCATATGAATTTTCGGGGTTCCGGTCGCGTTGAGCTTGAGGTCGAGGGTGCGGTTGCCCACACGCAGATTGCGCAGGTGCAGCGCCGGAATGCCCTTGGGAAGGATGGGGTTCAGGAGCAAACCTTCCTGCGTCGCGTTCAAACCGCAGATGCCGCGCAGGATCATCGCCAAATATGCTGTCGCGCTCCATGTCTGCCGGCGGCAGGACTCCCAGTTTACGATGCCGTCCGCTCCGCGTTCCTGCATGCCTCCGTCGATGGCGCCGGTCTGCGGATGGTAGATCTCGGTGAACTGTGCGTCGCGGTTGGCGTGCTGTGCGAGGGTGCGTAACTCGAAGGCGAGGCGTTCGGGACAGCCCGCCCGCAAAGCCGCCAGCGCCCAGAACCCCTGCACCTGCGGCCAGACCATCGCCGCATGGCGGCTGTGATGGTTCCATGGTGCATACCGCGCGAAACCGGGCCAGACGCAGGGGATGCCTGCGGCGTCGACGTGCTGTGTTTGCGCAATCCGTGCCGCCTGTCTGTTGTCGGCTATACCGAAGAGGATCGCAAACGCCGAGCCCAGACCTTCCTGACTTGCGCAGTCGCCGTGGGGGCCGGTCATGTAATGATAATTGCCCGCCGTCTCGTCCCAGAAGGTCCGGTTGATCGTCGCCCGCAACGCGTCCGCTTTGGCGGCCCATGCCGGATCGGCCGGCTGTCCCGCCGCTTCCGCCATGCGTCCGGCGAGTACATAGGCGTGGCAGTACAGGCAGTTGGTGGAGAGAGCGAACATCGGAAGGCCGTGGCCCCGAGCGGGGCGGGTGGCGGCGTTGCGCTCCGGCCATTCCTTGATGCCGCTGCCTGCTCCGGGGGCGGTGTAGAAGTCCGGGTAACCGGCAATGCCGTCCTGAAAGCACGCGCCGCCGCGGAAAAGACCGGCCTGCGCGTCGAACTCGTCTTCTTCGAAGAGTGCCAGCGTATTGCGGGTCGCCTCCAGAGCGATGTTCAGGAAATCCCGGTCGCGGGTGATGAGGTAGTGGTCCCAGGCTCCGGTCGTCCAGATGATGGCGTCCCAATACTCCCCGCCAATGATGAGACCGCGCTGGCGGTCGCGCTCGATCACGGCCAACAGGGTGTTCCTTGCGATGTCCGGAATCAGCAGGGAGCCGGCGAACCACGAATTGATCGCGGCGTCGCGGGTCCATGGGGTGACGTAATCAAGTCCGGCAATGATGACGGGCCTGGGGGCATCAAGAAGGCCGCCTTGATACGGCAACACGTTGCCGAGCAGATCGCCCAGCGCCATGCGGAACGCTTTGTCGAGTGAGTCGTCGCCCGTGTGCAGATAAGGAAGGTTGATGGCGGTCGCGCAGGTCATGATCTCTCCTAAACGTTCATGTGTGCCGCCCATTTTGCAAGTTTCCGCATGGCTTGTAAAGGGGCACCACTGGGGTGCGGGCAGGAAACCGGAAAAATGGTGCGGCACATAGACCTGCGTAGAAACATAAACGTCCGTCGGTAAGACCCGGCGGGCAAATTTTCATCGGGAGAAAACTCCCGGTCTTTCGAATCGCGGTGCAGCCTTGTATAAAACAGCGAAAAAGGGGCATTTGGGGACAAACCAAGGACCTGCGATTTCTCGCAAGTCCTTGGTTTTTACGTGGTAGCCGTCCAGTAGAATAATTCATGAGCGCAATACAATTGATTCAAGGCCGTATTGAGGGGCTAATCGCAGATATTCTCAGGTAGACCGGAGCGATCCTTTGCTTCTCCTCGCTGCGGGTGCGGCTGGTGCAGGCGACCTCGGCGCAGACCTCACCGAACATCTCGCGCAGATAATAGATGTCCGTCTGGGCGCTCTTGGCGGTCTTCATGAGGCGCACGCGCTGGACGTAGTCGCTCACGACATCAGCAATCGGCGTTTGGGCGGGCAGGGGATTGTCCGCGCCGGTCAGTTCAGCTGACTCGTATTGCCGCTTCTTTTCTTTGGCGATCTGTAGGGAATTGGTATTCAAACACTCCCGGCGCTGTGTGCCACCGAGGTAATACTGGATGTAATAGATGTTACCGCGCTTAACGAGACTTGCCATGATGTTCTCCTTGCAAAGAGGGTTTTGAAGCTCAAAATTCCTCGCAAGTCCAACATCGTTAAGATGTTATACCACCCGTAGGGTACAAATGGGGTGTTTTGGCAAAAAACAAGGACCTGCGATTTCTCGCAAGTCCTTGGTATTTACATGGTAGCGGAAAGGTGATACTGATAGAACAATTTATAGGGGATATATTAAGCCTGCCGGTGCTCATTATTGAACGAATAGTCTGCATTTTATGAGCGATAAAACAAAATGTTCAAAAGTAATCAAATTTATGAGTTAAGC
>CAYWTJ010000118.1:0-18004 GCA_964460225.1 uncultured Planctomycetaceae bacterium
GCGGAATTATTGAGCTTTCCGGGCAGGAGGGGAAGATTGAGGCTCGGTTGGCAATGAGTACCCGGCCGCGTGAATTCGGCTCCGAGCAGCAGACGCCGATTCTGTATCAGGGACATATCTATGCGGTGCTGCCCAAGCCCCGGCAGGAACTGCTCTGTCTGGACACCGACCTCAATCCGGTCTGGGCCTCGGGGCCGGCGGATACCTTCGGCCTGGGGCCGTATCTGATTGCCGACGGCTTGATTTATCTGCTGGATGACAGTGGTACGCTGACGCTGGCGGAAGCGACGCCAAAGGCGTACCGGCGGCTGGCGCGGGCGCGGGTGTTGCAGGGCTCGGATTCGTGGGGGCCGATGGCGCTGGTGCAGGGGCGGTTGCTGGTGCGCGACATGCAGCGAATGATTTGTCTGGACGTGGCTAAGCCGGAGGCGGGCAAATGACGCGGGAGGATCCGGATCGCTGTGTATCGTCGTCCGGCGTGGATGACATGACCGCAGAGGGCGGCCCGGCGCATGGCGGCGGACGCGGATTTTTGAGGACGTTGGCCGTCCTCGGCGCGTTGGGCATTTGCGGTTGGCTGCTGTTTCGCGGCAGCGACGAAAAACGGGACGCCGTGTATCCGCCGCGGTCTACGCCTGCGCCTGCGGTGAGCGGGGGCGGGTACAGCGAAGAGCTTTTGTTTTCCAGCGGTTTGAAACGAGCGCATGCGTTGGCCTGGTTGGGGGATGGGCGAATAGTCGTGGCAGGTGAGCAGAGACTCCGCGTTTTTTCGGCTGGCGGAGAGCTGCGAAGTGAGAAGGAAATGCCGGATGAGGCGTTCGCGCTGGCGGCGGATGGCAATGTGCTGGCGGTGGCGTTGAGTAAACAGGTGTTATTCGGGCCGGTCGAGGCGCTTGGCGTGCGGCTGGCCTTGCCTGAGGGGGCGCAAATTACTTCGGCGGCGCTCAATGGCACGCACCTTATGCTGGCCGACATGCGGGGGCCGCATGTCCTGCTGTACGTGCGCGAAGGGGATGCGCTGCGCTATCTGCGCACACTGGCAGGTGCCGCGCCGGGAAGGCTGCCGCTGCTGGTGCCGAGTCCGCACTTTGATGTGGCGTTTACGGCCGAGGGACGGGCGCTGATCGTTGATCCGGGGGCGCATCAGGTGGGACAGTATGCGCTGGATGATACCTTGCTGGGGAGTTGGGGCAAGGCCGGATCCGCACCGGCAGACTTTGTCGGCTGTTGCAACCCCACTGATCTGGCGGTGCTGCCGGACGGCGGAATCGTGACCGCTGAAAAAGGCGTGCCGCGCCTCAAGGTTTATGAGCCGGACGGACGGTTGCGGGAACTGGTGGCGGGGCCGGCGGGCTTTGCCGAAATGACGCCGGGGTTCGATCTTGCTGTTGACCCTCAGGGACGCATAGCCACGCTGGATCCGCTCACAGGCGTGGTGCGTCTGTACCGGAAAAAGGAGGCTGGATATGACAACCGGAACAAATCCGTCCGATAAACCGAGTGCGCAGTGTGACCGGCGGGGATTCTTTCGCGCGGTGTTGCGGCTGTGTGCGCTGGGTGGACTGGCGGGGGGAGGGTATGCGCTTCTGCGGCAGAGTGACCGGTTGCTGGGGCAGACCTGCGTGTCGGATGGGATTTGTGCGCGATGCGACGCGCTGCAGGATTGCGGCACGCCGCAGGCGTTGTCGCTGAAACAGGTACGGCTGGGGCGTCCGGCTCCCGGCGGGATGGCCGGCCATGAGTGAGCCTGCGAGGCCGGTGAGCCGGCGGGGGGTGTTGCGCTGGCTTGTGCGTGGTATGGCGGCGCTTGGCCTTGGTGTGCTGCCGGCCTTGGCGCGCGGACGCATTCAGGCTCGCCGCTCGGTGTGGCAGATTGATCCGCATAAATGCATCCAGTGCGGGCGTTGCGCCGACAGTTGCGTACTCGGTGAGTCGGCAGTGAAATGCGTGCATAGTTATGCGGTCTGCGGTTATTGCGATCTTTGCATGGGATATCTGGAGCCGGGCGCAAAGGTGCGCGATACTGCGGCCGAAAGTCAACTCTGCCCCGTCGGCGCGATCCGGCGCACCTTCGTCGAAGACCCGTACTATGAGTACTCCATTGATGAAACGCTTTGTGTCGGTTGCGGACGCTGCGTCCGCGGCTGTACCCGCTTCGGCAATGGCAGCCTGTATTTGCAGGTCCGGCACGACCGCTGCCTGAATTGCAACCGTTGCGCCATTGCCCGGGTTTGTCCGGCGGACGCATTTGTGCGCGTGCCGGCAAATGCGCCGTATCTGCTGAAACGGGTGGAGGAGACCGATGCGTAAAGTTCTACTCTTGCTGGCGGCGGTCTGGAGTATTTGTGCCGAAGCGGCGGAGCGTTTTCCCCGGCCAGACTTTGAATCCGGCTATGTCCGGCCGCTGACGCAGGTGCCGGCTCCGCGCGCGGATTACTGGCAGGCAGTTGATCTCGGGCTGTTGATTCTGGGGCTTTTGGCTGCGGTCTGGCTGGCGCATCGGCGGCGTTCTCGCAGCGGTCTGCTGCTGCTGGCGGCGTGTTCGGTTGCCTATTTCGGGTTTTGGCGGGCGGGCTGCGTGTGTCCGGTGGGGAGCGTGCAGAATGTGGCGCTGGGCGCTGGGGGCTGGGGGGGGGCGATCCCGGCGGTGGTGCTTCTTTTCTTTCTCCTGCCGCCCGTTTTGACGTTATTGTTTGGTCGTGTCTTCTGCGCTGGGGTGTGTCCGCTGGGTGCGGCGCAGGAGGTGATGTTGGTGCGGCCGCTGGCGGTGCCGCAGGTGTTGGACCGGATTCTGCGTATTGGGCCATGGTTGTTTCTCGGGCTGGCGGTCCTGTATGCGTTCACCAATACCGCGTTTCTGATCTGCGAACATGACCCGTTCGTGCCTTTTTTTCGATTGAGCGGGTCGATGGAGGCGCTGCTGGCGGGTGGGGCGATCCTGCTCCTTTCGACGGTAATCGGGCGCCCCTATTGTCGCTACGTCTGTCCGTATGGTGCGTTGTTGTCCGCCTGTGCGCGTCTGGCCTGGAAGCCGGTTCGAATTACGCCGCAGCCGTGTGTCCGTTGTCGCGCCTGCGCAACGGCTTGTCCTTACGGCGCGATACGGCCGCCGGAGCAGCCGGCGACCCCGGGCGGACGCGGACTGGTTGTGGCCGCGTTGCTGCTGCCGGGGTTGATTTTTTTCGGGGCGTGGAGCGGTTACCGGTTGAGCGGGGTGGTGGCGGAGCGTAATCCGGTGGTTGCGCGGGCGCAGGTGATGCGGTTGGCGCAGAATGATTTGACTCCGCAGCAGCGGGAGGTTGCCGACGCTTTTTTGCAGACCCATACGTCGGTGGAAGACTTGCAGACGCGGGCGCGTCAGGTGCAGGAGCGGATCAATATCGCAGCGACCGTGACGGGGGGGATGTTGGGGCTGATCGCGGGACTCGGTTTGCTCGGACTTGCCAGACGGCGCTCACGCCTGGTCTATGAAGCGGCGGCGGAGCATTGCTTCGCCTGTGGAAGATGCTTTGAATCCTGTCCGCGCAACCGGATCGCCAGCCGGGGAACGAAAAAAGATGCCGCTTGCAGCGATGGCGCGGAATCTGACCCGGAACGACTGGAGAATGACCCGCCCCTGACGCCGCAAGAACGGTCAGCGCAGGAGGGAGAGGGCTCGGGAACGCGGCAGACGGCAGCGGACAGAAAGGGATTGCAATGAACGACCGCGAAGCGCCGGAATTGTTGCGGGAGGTGCGCAGGCGTTCGCTGCTGGGTGTGGCGGCGGCGGCCGGGCTGTTCGCGTTGGTAGTCGGAGTGTTGTTGCTTTTCAATCAGCGTGCCCTTCTGCAGGTCGATCCGTTGAATAATACCGGGCTGGATGATTGGAAGCAGCAGGTACAGCAAGCACCGGATGATCCGGAGTTGCGCCGGTTTCTGCGGGAATATGATTTGGTTGTCCGGCAGGAGTATGCCGACCGAATGCAATTTCGTCGCACGGGGAGCTTTCTTCTTGCCGGTTCGCTGGCGTTGCTGCTGTTGTCCTATCATTTGGCGCAGCGGGGACGCAGGCCTTCGGTTCGTGTGCCGGCCGTTCCGGGATCGTCGCAGCGGCAAAACGTCTTTGCCTGGGCGTTGGTTGCGGTTGCGGGGTTCTGTGTTGTGGTGCTGGGGTTGGCGTTGCAATCGGAGCCTGCCGGTCCTGTCGCTGCAACGGGGGGAGCGGCCACAGATGCGCCGGCTCATGCGGTTGCGTCTGTCGCGCCGGACGCCGCAAAGAATCCGCCTGCTGAGGGGATTGCGCCGGATTACCGTCCGACGCGCGAGCAGTGGCTGGCGAACTGGCCATGCTTTCGCGGGCCGTTGCAGAACGGTATCGTTCCCGCTTCACTTGCGCCGGCGGCCGTTGCGTCGAAGATTCAGATCCTCTGGAAGGTTAAGGTGCCGCGGGCGGGGATGGGCTCTCCGGTCGTGTGGGACGGACGGGTGTTTCTCTCCGGCGCAACCAGCCACGACACGCAGGAAATCTACTGCTTTTCCGCGCAGGACGGGGGGCTGCTCTGGACGCTGAAAATTCCGCAGGCCGGAGGGGATGCGCAGGCGCGGGCGGCACTGGGGGGCGATGCAGGCTTTGCCGCGCCGACCATGATTACGGATGGCCGGAGGGTTTGCGCTATTTTTGCAACCGGCGATGTGGCGGCGGCGGACTTCGGCGGGCATCTGCTCTGGTCGGTCAATCTCGGCGTCCCGGAGAACCACTATGGCTACGCTTCGAGTCTCGCGTATTACGATGGCCTTGTGATTGCGCAATGGGATAATGCGGCAGGGCGCAAGCTGGTCGCGCTGTCTATTGTTGACGGCAAGCCGGTCTGGCAGACTCCCCGTTCCGGCGAAATGTCCTGGAGCAGTCCGGTAATGCTGGATGCCGGCGAAGGGGCGCGTCTGCTCACGACGGCGGCCCCTTTTGTAATTGCCTATGATCCGGCAACGGGGCGGGAGCTCTGGCGCTGCGAGTCCCTAAGCGGCGAGGTCGCACCGACTGCAACTGCAAACGGCAAGTTGTTTTTCACGGCGATGCAGTACAGCAATCTGACCGCCATCCGTCCCGGCGGTGCGGGCGACATCAGCAAGACGCACGTGGTTTGGCGGTATCCCGACAACCTTCCCGATACCTCCAGTCCGCTTGCAAATGCCGAGTATGTGTTTTGCGCCAACTCTGCCGGCTTTCTGAGCTGTTTGAGTGCGGCGACCGGCGAGCAGCTCTGGGAGCAGACGTTTGATGCGACCTTTTTTGCTTCGCCGGTGCAGAGCGGCGGAACCGTATTTCTGGTTGACAATAAGGGCGGGTTGCGCCTGTTTGCCGCGCAGAAGGAGTATCATTTGCTGGGGGAACTGCAGCTTGCCGAGGAGTGCGGCGGAGCCTCGCCGGCCTGTGCGGGCGGTCTTCTGTTCTTGCGCGGTAGGGAACATCTCTTCTGCCTCGCGCCCGGAACCCGATAATCGGCGTAACGATGGGGATTTCCCGACGTTTGGTAAATGGCTTGCGATCATTTGGGCGATCCAGCCCGGTGCAGTCATTCATTCAGGAGTTTGATATGCGGATATTCTGGTGCGGGCTGTGTATGTTGGGGCTAATTTCTTTCTGGAGCATATGCGGGGCGGAAACAATCGGGGCGCAGGATGCGGCCGCAGCGGTTGCGCCGGCCGCAGCGCGGCTTTCCTGGCCTCAGGTTTTTGTCGTGGACGGAAGGAATGTGACCTTCTATCAACCGCAGGTTGACGACTGGAAGGACTACAAAACGTTAAAGGTGAAGTGTGCCGTGTCGGTGCAGGCGCAGGATGATAAGCCCCCGGTCTTCGGCGCGGTTTATCTTCAGGCGCAGACATTGGTGAATCACCCTGACCGTGAGGTTCTGCTTTCGGATTTTCAAGCGCAGAAGGTGTACTTTCCGCAGACGCAAAAAGAGCTGGCGAACCGTTGCGAGGCGGTGGTGCGGGGCGTGGTCGCGGGATGGAGCTTTCTCCGGGTTTCCTTGGATCAGACGTTGGCCGTCGCGCATGGGGCGCCCGTACAGCGCGAGACGCCGGCAGACCTCAGCCCGCCGCCGGTATATTTCGCCCAAACCCCGGCGATCCTTGTCGTATTTCTGGGCAAGCCGAAGTTCGAAATGATTGACGGGACAGGGCTGTTGTTCGCCACGAATACCAATTGGGATTTGCTGCTGGATCCGGCAAGCTCGCGTTATTATCTGCTCAATGGAACCAGTTGGCTGACCACGACGAATTTGGAGAAGGGGGAGTGGACTCCCGCCGGAACGCTTCCGGTGGGGCTACAAAAATTACCGGCAGATGACAACTGGCAAGCTCTGCGCCAGAACATTCCGGGTACACCGGCGACGACGGTGCCGACCGTTGTGGTGAGCCTGACTCCGGCGGAATTGATTGTCACGGCCGGCGCTCCGCAGTTTGAGCCGATCGCCGGCACCAGCCTGTTTGCCGTCAGCAATACAGAAAGCGATGTTTTTATGCAAGCGGGTAAGGATGGGATTGAATATTACCTTCTGGCCGCCGGCCGTTGGTTTCGTGCGCCCTCGCTGAATGGTCCCTGGAGTGAGGCGACTCGGTCTTTGCCGGCGGACTTTGCACGCATTCCGCAGGATGACCCGCATTCTTTTGTTTTGTCTTCGGTTCCCGGCACGCCGGATGCGCAAGCGGCTGTCCTGCTGGCATCCGTCCCGAAGAAGGCGACGGTGAAGCGTTCAGAGGCGGCGATCACGGTCTCATACTGGGGAACGCCGGTTTTTGCCGCAATTGATGGAACGTCTCTGTTCTACGCGGTCAACACACCCTATGCCGTCATTCGCGCTGGAGACTCCTACTATTGTTGTTCGGACGGCGTCTGGTTTGTCGCTGGTTCCGCCAGCGGGCCGTGGGCGGTGGCGCCAGCGGTTCCGCAGGCGATCTACACGATTCCCCCCAGCAACCCTCTGTATAATGTCACGTATGTCACGGTTTATGAGTCCACCCCCGAGACGGTGACGGTTGGCTATACTGCGGGATATACCGGCGAATTTATCGCCGCCGGGTTGGTGATGTTCGGTCTCGGCTACGCTATCGGGCATAACTGGGATGAGCCGTGGTGCGCGTATCATTCCGCGGGGTACTTCTGCTCCTATGGCTGTAGCGTGCGCTTCAGCTACTACAACGGCAACTTCATACGCTCTGGATCGGAGCACGTCTATGGCCCCTATGGCGGTGCCGGGCGGGGGGCGATTTATAATCCCGCGACGGGCGCCTACGCCCGCGGCGCATATGCCTATGGTCCGCGCGGCAGCGTTGCCGCCGGTATCGCCTACAATCCCAGCACCGGTTTTGCTGCCGGTCGCGTGGGCGGTTCCTCGGTCTATGGCTCGTGGGGCAAGGCGGCGGTCACCAACGGGCAGGGATGGGCCGAGGCGGGGTATCACGCCACTGCGCGCGGAACCGTCGGCGGCATCGAGACCTCGGCCGGGACAAAGGCGGTGGTTGCGCAATCGGCCCGCGGAAACACGACCGGGGTCGCCAAAGCTGCCGATGGGGATGTGTATGTCGGCCGGGATGGCAATCTGTACCGCAAGGCCGATGGCGGCGGCTGGCAGAAATACAACAATGACAACTGGCAGCCCGTGACGCATTCGCAGCCGGACAACGCGCAACAGCGGCACGATGGGGAGGGAGGGGCGGATGAGGCCCGGCAGCAATGGGAGAACCGGGAGCGCAGTGTGCAGGACGCCCCGCAGGAACGGCGCGACAATGTGCGTCCTGAGGGAGAGGGTCAGCCGGCAGCCGGTGAAGCGCGGCGCGCGAGCGGCGGTGAGAGTGATCGCATGGGGGAAGCCGATTCGTCGGGGGCGCGCTGGCGGGAAGAGGATACTTCCGATCTTGACCGGGAAGCGGTGGAACGCAGACGCGGAAATGAGCGGAGCGAGTCGTTTGATGACTTTCGGTCGGACGGGGGGAGGGAGTCCGGTCGGTTTTATGGCGGCGGACGCGGACATTTCCGTCGATAGCGGCGACCATAGCGGGCGCGTTATGGGAGCTTTCGGCATTGAGTGGCAGTGCCCTGCGTAGTTACAACGATTGCGCAGGGCTTTTTGCGGTACGAACAGTTCGCGCTTTTTTCTGCAACTCGACAGGCTGAAAACAGGGACCGGTATTGCCGCTCATGAGCGCAGACTCGTTCCGGCAGCATGCTTGTGAAAAAAAAAGACGGGATGCCGGTTAGCTTCGGCATCCCGTCTTGCGTGCGGACGGGGGCTATTTGAAGATGATGCGACGGCTGCCGTAGTATTCACCGAAGCGCCAGAACACGTTTGCCGTTCCCTCTGCCGCCCCGCCGAGAGCCTTGAGGATATCGTCGGGGGTGTTGACCTCCTGGTCGTTGACGCGCAGGATGAGTGCGCCAGGGGCAAGGAACTCGCAGGCCGGGCTGCCGCGCTTGAGGGTGACCACCAGTACGCCGCGCGCTTCTTTTTCATATCCTAAGCGGCTGATGAGTTCCGGGGTCAGTGTGGTCAGTTGCAGTACGCCCAAGTCTTCCAGCAATTTCTGGCTGCGGCGGGCGATCACGACCTCCTCCGGCAGCGCTTCCACCTTTACTTCGCCGTTCTGCTTCTGCCCCTGCCGATAGAACTCCACCGGGACCGTTTCGCCGGGGCTGGTCGTCGCCACGAACGTTCGCAACTGATTGTCGTCCTGCACCTCGCGCTTGCCGTATTTGACGATCACATCTCCGGCCAGAAAACCCGCCTTTTCCGCCGGGGTGCCGGCGAGAACCTTGGTAACGAGCGCGCCGTGCGCCGCCGGCAGGCCGAAGGCTTCGGCGATCTTGGAGGTGACGGGCTGAAAGACGACCCCGAGATAACTGGTTGTCGCGCGGCGGTGCGAGATGATGCCGGTCATGATGATGCGGGCAAGGTTGGCGGGGATGGCGAAGCTGAGGCCCTCGCTGCCGCGGTTGGTGGCGGCGGTGATGCCGATGACCTCCCCCTGCAAGTTGACCAGCGGACCGCCGGAGTTGCCAGGGTTGATCGGCGCGTCGGTCTGGATAAAGTCAGCGATTTCCAGCTTGACCACGTTGCTGCGGCCCTTGGCGGAGATGATGCCGGAGGTGACGCTGGACTCCAGCCCGAAGGGGTTGCCGATGGCAAGCACCCACGAGCCGACCTTGCAAAGATCGGAGTCCCCCATCCGGGCGACGGCAAGGTTGGGGGCTTGAATCCGGATCACGGCAATGTCGGATTCCTGACTGTCGCCGACGAGTTCGGCCGGAAACTCGCGCCCGTCGGTGAGACGGACGGTGATGGTGGCGGCGGCGTGGACGACATGGCTGTTGGTGAGGATGAAGCCGCGTTCGTCGACGATAACTCCTGCTCCCTGACTGACGGGCACATCGGGGCGTTCGGCCTGAATATTGACGACCGCCGGCCGGACCTTTTCGGCCACGATCTCAAATGCGCGTGAAAATTCCTGCGCTTTCGTGAGCACTGTCTGCTCTTCCGGCGTAAAGCGCACTTCCTCGGCGGTCAGTGGCGACGGCCACATCCCTGATACCCAGAGGAATATCGCAGCCGCACCGGTCCGGAGGATCGCCGGAATTTGATTCTTCATCAGAATGCCTATCTTCACTGAAAGGGACGATGCGTCCGTTTTGCCGACCGTTTCTTTCCTGTCCCGCCTGCAAAAACTTGGCTGCCTATGGACGGGCCATGCTGCCGCGTCGGACGCTTTTATTCTTTTCGCCGTTTTCCCCGGAGCGAGAATGGAAAGGCTTTCCGGTTTCTGTCATCGTTTTTCCGGAATCCTGCGGCGGAGGAATCACGCGCCTTCCGGATTGCTCAGCAGGGCTTGGGTCAGTTCGTCGGGGGTGACCGAGGCACAGCCCACGCGGCCGACGACGACGCCCGCGGCTGCATTTGCCATGTGCGCGGCGTCCACCATATTGCAACCCGCGCCGATCGCCAGCGCAAAGGTCGCCGCTACCGTATCGCCCGCCCCTGTGACATCGTACACCTCTCGCGCCCGCGTCGGAATGCTTACCGCCCGTTCTCCCCTGCGGCAGAGGCACATTCCTTCCTCGCCCAGAGTTACCAGCACGTCACACTCCAGCAGGTCGCCCAGACGTCGTCCCAGTTCCTCGCCCGACAGGCGTTCATGCACCCCCAGCATCTCCGTTGCTTCCTTGCGGTTGGGGGTGATGAGGGTTGCGCCGCGATAGTGGTCGCGGTGCTGCGGTCTGGGGTCGATAATCACAGGCTTGCCGCTTTCCACCAGCTTGTGAACCACCTCGCCATCAATCATGCCCTTGGCATAGTCGCTGATTAGCACCACATCGCAATCCGCCAGCAGGGGGGCCAGTGTTTCGCGCCGGACAATCCGGTCGGCTGCCGTCAGCGAAAAGGGTTGCGCGGTCTGGCTGCCGTAGGGGTGTTCCCAGTCCACGCGCAACATCTGCTGGCGGTCAGCTACCAACCGCGCCTTGCGAACCGTGCAGGGCAACACCGGCAGCAGGTGGACATCGATTCCGCGTTCGCGGCAGGTGTCGGCAAGCATCCGGCCATCGTTGTCAAGTTCTCCGCCCCGGCCCGCCAGCGCCAGCAAGGCTGCCTGCCCTCCCAGAGAGGTCAGGTTCGCCGCAACGTTCGCCGCTCCTCCCACCCGGTTGAACTCGCTGGTGACGCGCAGGATCGGAACCGGCGCTTCGGGGGAAATTCGATCCACTTTTCCCATGATGTAATGATCCAGCATGGCGTCACCGATTACGAGTGCGCGCACGCCAGCCAATTTCGTAACAAAGGGCGCAAGTTTAGTACAGTCCGTCATGATGGAACACCTTCTAAAAAAAAGGGCAGCTCGCCCCGTGCCGAGGGGCAGCTGTGCCATATAGTAAGTTTCAACTTCTGCAACTGGTTATCGGACGCGACCCGCGGACCTTCCTGGCGGAATTCTGAGCCGGTATCCAGCCTCCGGTTGACTATCATATCCGTTCCGCGGCGGAAGAACAGACCACATCTGAGAGCTTTTTACGGAACAAGTTGTGAAATTACGGTAACCAAAGCAAAAACAATAGGTTATACTCAATATGGCGGTGATTCAAGAAAAATCAGATCCGGCTGTGTTTTTTCGTGAAGTTTTATCGGAAGCTGACGTTAATAACACAGAGGATTCCAGGGCAATGTTCATCTGTGGGGATGGACGGTGCTTGATGTGCGCCGTTGCGCGGGTTTCTTTCCGGCCTACGGGCCGGTCGGCATTTCGTTCGGGAGGATCGTCATGTCTTCGATCAATATTTCCAACTCACTTAGCTATGCCAGCAGCCTTTCCGCGAGCCTCAGCGGCAGCAAGGCCGTCAAGTCCTCAGACGAGGCGGAGAAGACATCGGGGGGCGTGGTAAACTCGACCGCAGAGGATACGGACGCCGATGCAACCGCTGAAGCGGCGTCGGATAACGATGCGGATGATTCCGGAAGCGCGCTGGATGCCAAAAGCATACTGGAAGATTTTCGTAAGTCTATGAACGATCAACTGTTAAAGAGCATGGGCTTGGGGAGCACCGACGAACTTGCCGCCGCGATGTCGTCCGCTGGCATCAGTTCTCTTAGTATTTCGGTTCAATTTGAGTTGAATTATCAATCGGTGTCCTCGGTTTCCGGGGCGGCTACCGGCACCTCCATGAGCCTCAGCCTGAGCGCCAGCTTCGAGTTGGCTGGCATTTCTTCCGGCAACGGCAGCGGTTACAATCCCTTTGCCACCGACGCAGCCGGTTCGGCGGATGGGACGAGTGGCGCGAGCGACCTGATGTCTACGCTTGCCGATCTCTTTTCTCCCGAGAAGACAGCGCAGCGGATTCTGGACTTTTCTCTCGGCTTCTTCGGCCAGAGCAGCCAGTTTGAGCAGTATGGCGATACCGAGGAGGGGCGTGGTGCGTTCGCGGATATGATGGGGGCGGCGATTCAAAAGGGCTTCGATCAGGCGCTGGGTATTCTCGGGGATTTGCCCGAGCAAACCTCAAACGAGATCGATCAGACGCATCAATTGGTCTTTGGCGGACTTGATGACTTTGTGAAGAACGGGCGCGACAGCAGCCGGGATGACGTGTATTCCCAGATTCAGAATTACGTCAGTGCCTATCAGTACAGCGCCAGCTACAGCAGCCTCAGCACCACGGTCAATACTGCCAACGGGTCGCAAACCAGCAGCTCGGTCAACTATCAGGCGTCCTACCAGCAGGTTCAGAGCTCTTACAGCTCCGGTTCCGCCGCTTCCTCGGGAGGGGATTCCTCCAGCGGTGTCACCGCCTGAGTTATGCCATGCGGGGAGCAGATGACATGGAGGGCGGATGCCGGCGAAAGGCATCCGCCCTCCATATTTTCTGATGGGGGTAACGTCTTGCACGGCTTCTTCTTTAGCTGCGCGCCCCGTTTTTTCGCGCGGTATTGATCCAGCGGGCGGCTAATTCGGAGGTTTCAATCCCGAGGCTTGCCCCGATGTGCAAGGCCATAGCCATCATCCACCCGCTGGCTTCGCGCAGCGCCGGAGCCGAGGTGAGCATGGAGAAGGATTCCTGCGCGCGTTGTTGCAGCGCAACGTGCTGGGCCTTTACAAAATCACGCGGGTTTGCCGGTATGGTCGGTGGGTTGTGTTCGCCGCCGCTTGCCACCTCTATCTGGTTCGGCAGGAGGGATTCCGCGAGCGTCAGACGGTCATACCATTCCGGCGGAAGCATGCGGGCGCGCGCTTCCGGGGACAACGCCCCCAATTTTTTCCAGAGTGGCAGGGTCTCCCGGTCGCCGCTGGCGGCAAGTCCCGAGTCCAGCAGCAGTACCAGCGCCCCTTCCGCCAGATCCTGCATCAGCTCCAGATAGGCTTCCTGCGCCCTCAAGCCTTCTTCGACCTCCTGCCCGGCCAGATATTCCTCCAAGGTCAGCAGCGGGAGTTTTTCGACCTCCGCACAGCCCTCCAGACACGGAAATGGTTCTCCCTCATAGACATAGTCAACCCGTTCCCCGGATTGACGTCTGCCCAGCGGGTAAAGCCGGCAAGCCAGCGGACGTCCCGCATGCGCCCGGCAACCGCTCAGCAGGTCGTACATGCAGCAGGCCGGCAGCGCTTTCCAGCCGGCGGGGCCGTCCATTCGCAGCCGGATGCCGCCGATGGTTTTCTGGTCGCGGAAAATACGGGGGCAGATGCCGGCCGCTGTTGCGAGGGTGTGCAATTCCCACGGATTGAGCCAGACGGCTTTGTTATGGCAACAGATTCCCTTGCGTGCGCAGGTGAGCGGCAGCCGCTCGTCTGCGGCGATCACGTGTTGCCGGACGAGTGGGGTGGTGGCTGTTTTGGGTGGTTTGGCAGGCTTGCGCATGGAGGCCTATTTCGGGCCGAGGACGAAGTAATATTCGGGGTTTTTCCCTTTTCCGCCAAGAAAAGGAGCGAGCTCCGGGCCGCGCAGGGGAAGTCCCGTTCCCTGAGCTGTGGCGGTGACGTGTGCGAGAATACTCTGCAAAGCCGCTTCTTTCACCCGGCCTTTGCCGTGTTCGATATCATCCTTGTCCGCTTCGTACTGGGGCTTGAGCAAGCTGACGAGGAGGCCGCCCGGTTTGAGCAGGGAAAGCGCTTTCGGAATCACCTTCTCCTGTCGTGTCCAGCCCACATCGCTGGTGACAAGGTCAACCGGCTCGGGAATCTGCGCATGTAAGGCATTGGTGCGTTCCATCACCACGACGCGCGGGTCATTGCGCAAGGTCCAAGCCAAGGTGCCGTAGGAGGTATCGACAGAGTACACTCGGACTGCGCCGCGCTGGAGCAGGCAATCTACAAACCCCCCGACGTTGCTGCCAAGGTCGCAGCAGACGCAACCGGCCGGATTCACCCGGAAGGTGTCCAGCGCCCAAGCCAGTTTTTCGCCCCCTCGCCCGACGTATCCCATCCTTCTCCCGTTGCCTAAATTGTGCTGGAGCCGCCGCATAATTACCTTGAAGTATAGTCACATAGAAATAGCGTGCAAGCCGGATGCATCAAAACTTGTTCGTTCGCTTCTCGGATGGGCAGCTTTCGCAGGGGGCAAGTTCTTGGCCGAAGCAGGGGGGGGCGCCGGAAGGTGTTTGCCAGACCGGCAAGAGGCCTGCGATCCTTGGATCGTTGCGGGGAGGGGCTATGAGGTTGGCAAAAAAAAAGCGCCCTGAAAGCAGGGCGCCGAATACTTGCATTTTGCAGGGTGTACCGGTGCGCCCGATGACAGCGCCGGGGCGCTTACCCGCCGAATCCGAACTTGACGTTCGGCATCCGGGCCTTGTAGCAGGCATCCAGAACGCGCAGGACATGTTCAAAGCGCACATCGCTGGCGGGGAGGATCGAGATCGGGGCTTCTTTGTCGTTGTTGCTCTTCTTGACGAGAATACCGGCAATGCGCTTATAGACCCCCTGACTTGCCATCCCGACCTTCTGGCCGTCAATCACATAGATCGCATTGTTGGCATCCGATATCACCGGCATAATTTGAACTTTGATGTCAACCTTCGGCTCCGAGGTCGATTGCTGTTGCGGTTGACCGTCTTGCGGCAGACTGGCGTTCAGCTTCAGTTCCGTCTCTTTAAACGGCTGCAGAATGAAGAAAATCAGCAGCAGAAACACGATGTCAATCATGGATGTAAAACAGGTTGCAACCTCATCCTGAACCTTACTCTTGATCTTTGCCACGGTACTCTCCCGCAATCCTATTACCGCTTTGCTGGCACGAAGTTAGCCCTGTTCCATTCTCTCCGGGAGCCGGAGTCAATGGTTCGGATCCGGACCGAGCGCAGCGAAGGAGATTTTCCAGAGTTTATTGTTCATGCACAACTGCATGATGTGCTGCACGTCTTTGTATTTCGTCCTTCGGTCCGCACGGATCATGATCGGCTTGTCCGATGCTTCACCGGGGTTGATTACGCTCATCTGGTAATGGGACTTCAGTACATCGTTCAGTGCTTTTTCCGTATAGTCATACGCATTGATCTGAACCTTCCCGTCTTCCATCACGTTGATCAGTAGCCTACCCGGCTGGGGAACGTCGTCCGGCTCCCCGTTGTCGACGCGCGTGACCTGCATCTTCGACTTCGACGAGTCCGACATTTCGGTACAGGTCATGAAGAAGATCAGCAGGAGGAACGTCACGTCAATCATGGAGGTCATATCGAACCCGCCAGCGTCACTTACGGACGACGGATCCGGCCTGTTCATTTTCTTGCCCACTGCTCACCTCGCATTCATCCAGTCATCTCGCGTCACGCGAACCTGCCAATTCAGACTGCCTCTGCAGATTCGCACCGACTATTTCCGTCAGCGTCAGGCCGTTATTCTTCCGCTTCCGCCTCACCGCCGCGGAACCGGTCCAGAATCTCATTGTTGATCACACTGGTCAGGAACGTCAGCTTGGTAATCTTGTTGCGCAGGAACACAAAGGCTACGGTTGCCGGGATTGAAACCACCAAGCCTTCCAGCGTGGTCATCAGGGCGACGTAAATACCACCGGCAAGGTCGGCCGAGGTCGTTTGGGGGTTGGTTGCGATCATGCCGAAGGACATCACCATACCCTGAACCGTACCGAGCAGACCCAGCGAGGGCGCCACGCCAGCGATCAGGCTGATATAGCCAATCTTCTGGTGCAGCAGCGTTACCTGTACGTCGGACTCTTCCGCAATCGCTTCTTCCATCCGGTCAAATCCGTTGGGCATTTTTGCCAGCCCGGCGCCAATGATACGGGTCATCATGCAGTCGTCCGCCTGACAGATCTCAACAGCTTCTTCGTAGTTGCCATTATCCAGAGCGGCGGTAATGTCGTTGAGCAGATCCTCGGGCAGAAGCTTTTCGCGCTTGAGGTACATGAACGCTTCGATCACGAGCGCCAAGGTCACTACGCTCAAAAGGCAGATCATCCAGCCGATGGTACCGGAGGCGATGATCATGTCGATCGGTGTTTCCGGAACGGAGGATGTCTTTGCTTTGGCAGGATCCGCAGTTTTGGGCGCTGAAGCTGCAGCGTCAGCGGCAGCCGGAGCCGCAGCGGGCGCAGCGGCAGCATCATCCGCCGCGAAACCATTCGATGACCCGGAGGCCACAACCAGCGTCAGAACCGCCGTGAGAATACCCAGAACCAACCAGAAATTTCTCCTGCTCATCTGCCACCCCTTCAAAATCGGAACCTATGCGGAAGAACCGTTGCGTTCGCCTGCATGGTCGACACAGGCGCCACGATATCTTATCTAATATTCCATCCAGTGCTATTCAATTTACGAAAATTCAAAAAAAATACCATTGTTTTTTCGATATTTTTGAACCCTCGCAAGATTTGTGCGTTATTTTCCCGCCGGCTTTTCTCCCGGCTTGTCGCCGCCCGCCGCCGCCTCCAGAGCCTTCAGGGCGGTATTTGCCTCCTCGCTCAGCATCTGCCCCTTAAACCGGCCGTTCGCCGCATAGCGGTAGGCCTGCGTCGCGCGCGCCTGCCAGTCCTTGTCCTTCAGAAACTCGCAGAGTTTCGCGGTCCGGAAATATGCCTTGCAGAGATTGGCGAGGGAGGCGTTGGTTGTCATCCATATGCGCATATACTCAAAACGAGCCTTTTCGGCCAGGTCTTTCTTTTTGGCGGCGTCCGTCTCTGCCTCCATCAGGCCAAAATAACTATCTGCCACGTCGCAGTACATCCATGCCAGCGCCGCGCGATCATTGCGGATAACCGCATCGCGCACCGGCTTGTCCAGAAGCTTGTTGACATCGGCGTACTTGGCCGGGGTCTTGCGAGCCAGATATTTTTCCGCCGCCACGCGAACCATCAGGGCGTCGTTCATCGTCTCTTCGTCAATCTTATCGCCGGATTCTTTAAGAATCGCCTCAAAAGCGTCCTTTGCCTTGGATACGTTGTTCTCCTGTCCGTCGCGCTGGGCATTAAGCAGAAGATTGGCCCGCTGCTGGCCGAGTTTTGACAGTTGCAGCCACTTTTGCCCCCACGTTGCTTTCTCCAGCAGCTTCGGATACACCGAACCGATCAGTTGCCCATACTTGCTCTCGGCCTTTTCGTAGTCGCCCATCCCTTCCATGCTGCGAGCGGAGTAGTACTCTGCCTGGAACTTGAAAATGGCTTCGCGCGGACGCAGGCAAAGGTCGAAAGCGTCGATCGCTCCCTTGAAATCGCCCTGATGATACTTGCAGAGTCCGGAGTAGTAGTTGACGTTCTGGAGGAATTCCTCCTTGCGCGCGGGAACGGTCAGACCCGTCAGCGCGGCTCCCGCCTCGTTGAAGTTTTCCAGCGCATCATCATATTTCTTGGCGCCGTACGCCTTCAGGCCATCCATGAACGCCTCGTTGTTGGCTTCTTCGTAAAACACATAGAGGATCGCCGCGGCCGGAATGTTCAACGGATTTTTATCGTCGGTTTTGCTCTTTTGCAGGGTGACGCCCAGATAGGTGTTGCGGGCGACATAACCCGTTACGTTTTTCACCTCGCCCTCGCGGGTGGCGATCACCAGGTCGTTGCCTTTGATCGACGCCGCGTCCGGGAGATCTGCCGCCCGGCTTGCCGCGCTCAACGTCAGTACCAAAACCACCAGCGCCAATGCATATTTCATCCTGAATCCTCCACCATGCAGAGTCTTGTAAGTATCAAAAAAGGTACGCATCCAGACCATTGCCGGAAGTCACCCGGCGTTTTTGTTTGAGCAAGGAGCCCGGGCAGACAGTTACCCGCCGCACCGGAATCTGCGGTAAAGACGTTAGTTCGAGGTCGCCTCTTCCTCCAGCTCCTTCCCGGTGACGGTGTTCGGCGTGAAGCCGATCTTCGTCAGACGGTCCAGCAATGCCTGCATCTTGGCCGCATCTTCATCCGACGGCTTGGGGTCCGCCTTCTGCAGCAGGCGGAAAATGTTGTTCGCCACCTGTTTTCCCTTGCCGTCGTTTCCGTCGATCTTCTTGATCTTCGCGGCGGCAGTCTTTATGGTGCCGGAAGCGAAGTCGAAGA
>CAYWTJ010000119.1:0-3824 GCA_964460225.1 uncultured Planctomycetaceae bacterium
TTCTTCGCCTACCTTGCGCGGGGAATGGGGGCGGGGGATGTCAAGCTGGCGGCGGGGGTCGGAGCGCTCAGCGGGACGTACTTTGCGCTTTGGGCGCTGATGCACATCGTGCTGGCCGGCGGCGTGCTGGCGGTCGTGATGATCGTGTGGCAGGGGCAGGTTCGCCACTCGTTGCGCCGGTTGCTGCGTTGTCTGGTGCGCTGGCGCTGGCGGGAGGAGGACAGCGCGGAGGTGGGGGCGCCGGTCTGCATCCCGTATGCCGTCGCCATTGCAGCGGGCGTGCTGTGGACGATCTGGAGTTATCAGGGCCGGATGCCGCTGCCGTTTTTGTAGCGGCTGGCGAAGACGCTGCGCTCCGGAAGCCGGGCGTCCGGTTCAGAAACGGTGATTTTTTTCGGGAAGGGTAGGGCGATGCGTTTGCTCCGAATCCTGCGGATAGCGGCTGATTTTCTGGCCGATGACGGCACCAGGCGCGGCGGGTTCCCCCGGTTGCGGGGGGGCGCGGACGGCTCGGCGCTGGCGGAGTTCGCCATCGCATTCCCCTTTCAACTGTTCCTGACCTTCGGACTGATCCAGTTGATGCTTCTGCTGGTGTCGTCGCTGGTGGTCAATTATACCGCGTTCCGCTGCTGTCGCGCCGCGCTGGTCAATTACTCCGGCGACGCGGACGCGACGGTGAAACTGGTCAAGCCGGTCGCGCAGGTCATGCTGGCGCCGCTGGGCATCGCCAGCCACACGCTAAACGATTCGCCGCCCGGCTGGGGGCTGGACGCTACGGCCGCCGCCGTGACCGTTCCCGGCTGGGGCGATCTGCGCGGCAGTGCCTCCACCGCGAACAAGGTCCACCTTGCGATCAGCGAAAATTCGGGCGTGGTTACGGTGCGCTTGTCCTACCTGCAGGAACTGCATTTCCCCTTCATTGACAAATTGATTGCCATGATTACGCACACCTCCACCGCCTCGGAGGGGCGGGGGTTTGCCGGCGCGACGGAGGAGAACGGCAGCGCCTGGGTCTCGGCCAACGGGCGGGTGTACCTGATTCTGACCCGTCAGCACGTGATGCGCCGGGACGCGCTGGTGTCGGATGTATCGGCGGACTCGGATGTTTACCAGTACAAATGCGATGGATGGTGAGATCATGGGCATGACGATGCTTGGCAGGCAACGGAGCGGATTCTGGCGGGAGCGGTCGGGGCAGTCGATGCTCTTTACCGCGCTGACGATCATGGTGCTGATCGTGATGATCGGCCTGATCGTCGGGGTGGGGGAAGTCTCGAGCGACCAGATGCGCCTGCAGAACGCCACGGACGCAGCGGCGTATTCGGCGGCGGCGGTGCAGGCGGACTGCATGTCGCAGATCGCCTGGGTGAACGAGGCGGCGGCGGCAATCTACTACAACGCCCTGGCCGATTCGGTCAACAACATCAGCAAGAACACCAAGACCTCCCTGGATTATGTCTGGTACAATCCCGCTGCGTACTCCACGGGCCTGCCGGCGTTGCCGGCGGGGGCGGTGCTGCCGGCGGCGGTGAAGCCGAGTTTTGTCACCTCCTGGGTCAGTACCGGCAAGGAGTGGTACACGCGCCTGATGAAGATCGAGCGGCTGCTGGCGGTGCTGGAGCCGTTTCTGATCCGCAATCAGGTGTACCAGACCGCGCACGCGAATTTCTTCTACAATGCCGCCAGCGAGGATGACGAGAAACCGTTGCGGCTGGCGATCTATCCCAAGCCCGGCAACACCCGCAATCCGGCCTGGTCGTTCTACCCCGAGGGCGGGTCGTATCATGACGTGGTGATGGAGCATAATCCGACCAATCTCGGTGAAAGCGCGATCGGCTGGCGCATGACCAGCGAGTCGGACCCCGCCTATCAGATGGATGTGATCCACGTGGTCATTGACGAGGCGCACGACGGGTATACCTACAACCAATGGCATGTGTTGTTCGACCAGCCCGACACGACCAAGGGGAAGGATGCCGATGCGCTGACGCACATTGAACTGTTGATCGACGAGAAACGGTATTCGCCGTTTCTGGAGCGAACCGAGCCGGCGTTTTCGATTGTCGAGCTTAACGACAAGAAGCAAAAAGTGAACCGGCAGGTTTCGCCGGTCTACTATACCGGCACGATGTACCTCGTCAGCGAGTTGACGATCAACTACAATCAGGAGACGACCCACGAGATCCGGTCGTATGCCAAGGACTCCTCGGGCAAGATCGTGATGGCCTACTCCGGCTCCGACACGGTGAACAGCGACGGCACGACCAACAAATATCTTTCGGAGGACGCCACCGGCAGCGATGGCAAGTCCGTCACCTATCTCAACGGCGAGAAGTACGAGGTCGGGGCGGACGGCTCCGTGACCATTGGCGGCAAGAAGGTGGCCAAGACGGCGTCCATCAATGGCCGCCCGGTGCCGGTGTCCGCGCCGGGCGGTCTTTCGACCGCGCTCAATTCCGTTTCTTTCATGTGGCCGTTTTCGATTACCATCAAGGATAAGCTGCGCGCCTGGCAGAGCGGGAAGCAAGTGGTGCTGGAGTACAAATTCAACAATCAGATCGGCTGGATCGCGGCCAACGACGCGCGGGCGCGGGTTCATGATCTGACCACGCTCAGCCCGAGCGAACGCTGGCGTTCTCCGGGCGGCGAGGAAGGGCGGGTCTTTCACCGGTTGACGGAGTACCCCTTTGAGGGGAAGTCGTTCGGGGAGCCGTGGGACCGTTTCAAGTATGAAATCACCAATGTCGGCGGCTATTTGCAGGACATGAGCCTGCGCAAGCTGGGGTTGCGGGGGCTGATGGTGAACTCGTCGGACGCGCCGCTGCCGGAGGAGCTGCAGAAGAGCGGGTATGTGCCGCTGGCGTCCATTCCGACGCAGTACAACGGCAAGAGCAACTCCTTCAGGACCGATGACGGGCTCTGGACCAGCTTTTCCAAGAGCACGGTATGGGATCTGCTGGCGAAAAACAATCTGCTTTGGGCCTGTCCGCCGCGCACGCCGACGACCTATGCGCAGGCCAGCGGCGACGCGGCGTTCGGCGGCTATCTGGACCTCAACACCGGGCAGATGTATTCCACCGATGACAAGAAAAAAGCGGTGCGGCCCTATGTGTACGCGCTGACGGGCGGGACCTCGCCGTATGCGAAGCAAATCAGCTCGATGCTCTATCCCGGCCAGTGGCAGTTGATGCGCAAGGCTTACACCCTGTACAATAACTCGTTGACTTCGGACGAAAATCCGCTCTGGACGTATTACTCCACCTTTGCCGACTCCGCGCCCGACAGCGATGCGGCGGAGAGCGTGACTTCGATCACGATTTCCGACGGCAACAAGAGCTCCTGCGGGTTTTATGTCATCGGCGAGTTCAATCCCGGCAATCAGCAGGACATGACGAAGTTCTACACGCTGCTCAAGGCTCTCGACGACATGGACCCCGGCAGCTTCCGGCCGGATTCGGGAATTGTGTTGAGCAAGACTTATTTCGTCTATGTGTACAAGGACTATTACTATCTCGCGATCTGGGACCCTTACGGAGCGCTGGCGATTTTCAACCACCAGCCGAAATATCCCTTCGCCTCGCCGGACCTGTATGCGATGGATGATGCGGGGACCAAGCCGAGCTGGACGCAGGTCAAGAGCATCGTGGCGAGCCAGCCGGCGCTGGTGCGGCGCTACGGGTATCATGCGCTGGGGCTTAGTACGCTGCCGGATAAGGCCGCTTTCATCAACAATGGCATGGGGTGTGACATCAGCACGGTGAAACTCGGCAGTCTCAAGGCGCAGCCGCTGGAAGCCAGCAGCCAGATCTTCCGGACGCCGGTGG
>CAYWTJ010000120.1:0-3427 GCA_964460225.1 uncultured Planctomycetaceae bacterium
TCCCGGTTGCCCGCCGCTTCCGCCGCGTGCCGCCGTCCCGCAAGCGCCGCCTTGCGCTCCTCCAGGGACTCGATCCGCACCCGGTTGAGCATCCCCGTCAGTTCCTCTTCGCTCATCTGCGCGGCCTTGTCGTGATCGATCAGATCGATCAGACGCTCCCGCACCTCCTCGTCCACCACTCTGAGGAGTACCTCCTCCAGACGGGGCCGCAACGGCGGACGCTCCGGCGCATTCTGCACCTCCGCCAGCGACGCCTGCCAGGCATCCCGCAGAATCGCCGCCGCGCCGTGCGCGCCGTGGTCGAACCATTCCTGCGGCGGATACTCGCTGCACACTCGCCGGCACCAGTTCGCGTCCTCAAAGATATAATGCAGCAGCCGCTTCTCGGCGCGCATCCGCCCTTCCCGGCGCGGGTCCAGAATCACCGGCGGCGGCACGACCTCCGAGAGGTCCACCTCGCCCGGCTGCAACTTCTTCTTCCACTTCCGGTCGCCCCGTCGCCCCGCGCCGCCGAAACCACCCGGCGCAGACTGACCGGAAAAACCTCCAGCCGGCGTAGCCCCCCCCCTGCCCGTCCTGCCCGGCCGGATTCACCGCCTGCAGGCCGCGTTGATTGGACGGCGGCCGCGCCGGATCTTTTTTTCTCTCCGGCTTGGGCAGATTCGCCTCGTCGACGCCCGCCACTTCGGCCACGCGCTGGCGCATCATCTCCCGGCGAATCGCGTTCGGGCAACGGTTGACGAGATCCATCACCGCCTCGACCGCCGCCGCCTTGCGTCCGTAGTCCCCCGCGAAGTCCTGCCCGAGCTGCTTTTCCAGCACATACGAAAAGCTGTCCTTGGCGGTACCGAGGAATTGGACAAACGCCTCCGCCCCGAACTTCGGCAGAAACTCGCCCGCGTCCTTCACCTCTAAATTCTGCAATACATGGAGGGCGACCCCCTCCTCCATGAATATCTCAATCGCACGATCCGTCGCCTTGCGTCCGGCATTGTCATTATCGAAGAGCGCAACCACCCGCCCCTCGTTCTGAATATACCTCCGCAGCAGCTTCACATGCTCCGCCGTCAGGCTCGTGCCGAGGGTCGCCACGACGTTGCGCACCCCGTACTGGTGGCACATGATCGTATCAACATACCCCTCAACGACATACGCCGTCTTGGTCAGCCCGATTTCCTTGGCCGCCATGTTCAGCCCGAAGAGCAGCGAACGCTTCTGAAACAGCGGCGTCTCGGAGGTGTTGAGATACTTCCCCCCCCGCCTCCGGCTTTTCCTCAAATACCCGCCCGCCGAACCCCACCGGGCGCATCTGCATATCCAAAATCGGGAACATCACCCGGCCGCGAAAGGCGTCGTAAGTCCGGTCCGCCTCGTCGTTATGGCGAAAAATCCCCGCCTCGATGCCGACCCGCAGCGCTTTGTCCTTCTTGTGCGCCCCGCCGCGGCTCTCGACCTCATGCATATAATATTGCAGCAATCCGTCCCAGCGGTCCGGCGACCAGCCCAGCCCCCAGACGTTGATCGTCTCCTGCGTAAAGCCGCGCGAGAGCAGGTAATCCCGCGCCACCTTGCCTTCCAGCGGATCGGCCAGCGAGGCGCGGAAGTAGTCGAACGCGATCCGGTTGGCCCAGCGCAACGCCTTGCGGGGGTCGTCTCCCTGCCCCTTCTGCCCCGGCGAAGTCCGGCCGTCATAGACCAGCTCGATTCCGGAGCGTTGGGCGCAAAGCTCCACCGCCTCCACGAACTCGCAGCGTTCCATCAGCTGCACAAACTTGAATACTCCGCCGCCCACCCCACACCCGAAGCATTTGAAGATCTGCATCTGCGGGTTGATGTTGAACGACGGTGACTTTTCATTATGAAACGGGCAGAGCGCCAGAAAGCTGGACCCCGTGCGCTTGAGCTTGAGGCCGTAACTCTCGGCCAGCGCAACGATATCGGTGGCTTCCTGCACCCTGCGCAGACAGTCCTCCGAGATCAGCGCCAATTTCGATCTCCGCATCATCTGCGCATAACACAACGCCGCACCCCCGGCGCATTCGGAGGGGCGGCATACCGCAAGGTTCAAGATCATAACCATTTAGCGCGATGTGTCAAGGGATATGCCGTCCCGGAAACATTTTCTTGCCCGCAGCGGCAGCAATCATTTCCGGTTGCTATTGACTGTCCGGCCAATATAGATAAAATGTAATGAAATAATAAGGAGGTGTGTGATGTCCCAGGAAGTCGCGTTTCAAAAGTGCATAAACCCCGATTGTGCAAAGACTTTTGATATAACCCAAATCTTATCCAAATGCCCGGCGTGCGGGGAACTCCTCGACGTCGCGTATGACTGGAACCACATTACGCTTCCGAACAAAGCGGAAGACCTCGGAACTTATCAGAAAACCGCAGGCGGGATTTGCCGTTCCAGCGGCGTTTGGCGTTTCCGGTCGCTCCTGCCCTTCAGCGACCCGAAGTACATCGCGTCCATCAGCGAAGGCCACACCCAGCTCCGGCACTCGCCGGTGGTGGCGGATTACACCGGCGTGAAAAATCTCTGGCTGCAATACGAGGGGCTCAACCCGTCGGGATCGTTTAAGGACAACGGCATGGCCGGGGCGTTTACCCACGCCAACATGGTCGGCGCGAAGGTCGCCGCCTGCGCCTCGACCGGCAACACCTCCGCCAGTATGGCCGCCTTTGCTGCCGCCAACCGCCGTCCCGACCTACCCGATGGGCGGATGAAATCCATCATCTTCATAGGCGATGGCAAGATCGCCTACGGCAAGCTTTCGCAGGCGCTGGATTACGGCGCGCTGACGCTGCTCATCAAGGGCGACTTCGACGACGCGATGGCGCGGGTGCAGGAGGTCTGCGCCTCGGAGGGGATTTACCTCGTCAACTCCGTCAATCCCTTCCGCCTCGAAGGCCAAAAGACCATCATGTTCCGCGTGCTCGAAGGGTTCGACTGGAACGTCCCAGACTGGATCGTCGTCCCCGGCGGCAATCTCGGCAACAGCTCCTCCTTCGGCAAGGCGTTCATCGAATTGTTTGAACTGGGCCTGATTCAAAAGATGCCCCGCATCGCCATCATCAATTCCGCCGGCGCCCCCACCCTCGACCGGCTGGTCAATCAGCACGGCCTGAAGTGGAACGGCGGTCGCCCGGACAACAGCATCATCAAGAACTACTACGCCGGGCTGGATGAGCGCGGCGAGCGGGCGCACACCATCGCCAGCGCCATCGAGATCAACCGCCCGGTGAACCTGAAAAAATGCCTGCGCGCCATCGAGCGCACCAACGGCGTAACCCGCTCCGTCAGCGACCAGCAGATCATCGACGCCAAGGCGTGGGTCGCCCGCGAGGGGCTGGGCTGCGAACCGGCGAGCGCCGCCAGCGTGGCGGGGCTGAAAATGCTGGTGGAACAGGGTGTCATCGACAAGGA
>CAYWTJ010000121.1:0-5779 GCA_964460225.1 uncultured Planctomycetaceae bacterium
CAGGAGTATGACGCCATTTTGGCCGATGTAGCGCGCATCCGCGCCGAATCCGACCGGTTTCTGGCCGGGCTGGGTTATGAACGCGACGGGGGCGCCTACCGGGTAGCGCAGGAGAACCGTGAGCGCGTGGCATTTTTCTGCCATGGCGGCTTCGGCCTGACCTGGCTGGCGCATCTGCTGTGCGTGCCGCTGCCGGCGATGTGGGGCGGTTTTTTTCTGCCGACCAGTTCGATCACCGAAGTCCTCTTCGACGAACGCCTTCCCGGTCTCGCCACGCCACGCTGCCTCGGCCTCGGCATGCTGCCGCACCTGCCGGCGGCCGGCCTGCGCCCCGGCCGGTCGGGGATCAAGGCGAACTTTGATTGATTCAGGCGAGCGGCCAGCACCGCGCGCACAGGAGCCGACCCCATGCCGGAAGTACGGATTCCCGACAACGCCGATGAGTCCTGCGATGTCTCCCCCGAACTGCTGAAGGTTCCGGGGGCGGTCTTTGCCGACCTGCTCTCCGACGCACATGCCGACACCGTAGCCGACCGCGACTACGGTGATCGGTATACGTTTTGCGATATCCTCGGCGAGGGCGGGCAGGGCATCGTGGTCCGCGCCCGCGACCGTCTGCTGGATCGCGACGTCGCCATCAAGGCCCTGAAAAACCGGCAGGATCAGGCTCTGGAAAAACTGCTGGTGCGGGAAGCCAAGCTTTGCGGCCGGTTGGAGCACCCCAACATCCTGCCGACCTACGATCTCGCGCAGGATGACCTCGACAGTCCGTTGTTTGTCATGAAAAAAATCGAGGGACGCTCGCTGGAAGAGCTGCTGCACGAACTGTACGCCGCCGGCCCCGGCGAACTGCGGCACGCGCGGCTGCGGCTGCTCAGTCTGTTTTTGCAGGTCCTCAACGCCATCAGCTTCGCGCATGCCCGCGGGGTACTCCACCTCGATCTCAAGCCCGGCAACGTCTCCCTCGGCTCCTTTGGTGAAGTTTACGTCATCGATTGGGGCTTTGCGCGCGAGAAGGAATCCCGCGCCGACGCCGTCGCCGGCGGCACCATCCACTATATGGCCCCCGAACGCCTCGACCGGAAAGAATTCGACGAACGGGCCGACATTTTCTCCCTCGGGGTCCTGCTTTACCGTCTCCTGACCGGCCGGCATCCGCGCGAGGTGGGCGAGATCGGCTACCGCGAATACCGCAAAACCTGGCGCAACTACCCGCTCCTCCCCCCCCCGCGAACGCGACCGCAGCATCCCGCCGGATCTGGAGGCAATCACGCTCAAGGCCATGGCCGACGATCCGGCCGCGCGTTATGAAACCGTCCACGCCTTCGCCGACGATCTGGTCCGGTTCATGGATCTGCTGCCGGTCGCGGCGTACAAAGAGAGTCTGCTCGGCATGACGCGCCGGTTCGTGCGCCGCCATCGCCGGCCGGTGATTGCGGGCAGCGTACTGCTGGCGATGCTGGCAGTGACCGGACTGGCGGTCTGCCAGCAGCAGACGGCCGTCGCGCGCAAGGAGCGGGTGGAGCAGGAAAAGGCTGACCTCGAACGCGCCCGCGCCGACGCCGAAACCGCGCGCCGCCTCAGCGTCAATCGGCGCTACGAGGCGCGGCGGGCGCTGGACCGGGCGCTGGACCTATACGAAAAGACGCGCGGCGCCATTGAGAGCGCGCAGGCGCTGCCGGACAAAAAACAGTTGCTGACGCCGGTGCTGGCGCTCTTTGCTGACGCCATCGCGAAAGATCCTTCTTACGCCGAAGCATACGAGCGCCGGGCGCGCGCGCAGCAACTGATCTATGACTTTGACGGCGCGCTGGCAGACTACCGCAAGGCCTTCGATCTTGACCCGTCGTATCTGATGTCGCTGTACGAAGCGGGCATGTTGTACTACGACGTGAAGAAGGACCCGGAAAACGCCCGCGAGATGTTCAACCGCATGCAGAAGTACAACTCCAACGACGAGTACGCGGAGCTTGGACAGGCGCGCGTCGACCTTGCCGAAGCCGACCGATATCTCAAACTGCAACCGGGACAGGCGGATTATCACGAGCGCGAACAACTGGCGGAGGCCCTCTTCGACAAAACGCTTCAGCGCTGCGACCGCATTGAAAAGGCCAATCCCGCCCTCAGCGACATCTGGTACCTGCGCGGCCTGATTTTCCAGAAAAGTCCGCAGCGGCGCGACCCGAAAAAAGCGCTGGCGGCCTACGACAAATACCTCGCCTCCCGGCGCGACAGCCCCTCGGCGTTCCACAACCGCGGCGATGCGCGCAAGGATCTGGAAAATTACTCCGGCGCGGTGGCGGACTACTCCGAAGCGCTCAAGATCAATCCGCAATTCATCTGGTCGCTGCGCAACCGCGGCTACGTCCTGTACCGGTTCCTCAACCAGCCGCAACCGGCGCTGGAAGACATTAACCGCGCCATCGAGATCAGCCCCTCGGACGCCTGGAGCTACGTCGACCGCGGCAGCGTCCACGAAGGGATGGGCGAAGAACGGCTGGCACTGGAGGATTACCGCAAGGCGCTCCTGCTCTCGCCGGGCAATCCGCTGATCCTCTACCGGCTGGGGGTGGCGCAGATGTATCTGGGCGACGCGGCGCAGGCCGAAGGGTATTTTGGGGATGCGACCAGAGCCGATCCCGATGTCGATAATCCCCTGTATCTGTACCGGCTGGGCATGGCTCGGCTGGCACAAGAGAAGTACGCCGATGCAGTAAGCGATTTTGAATCCGCCATGCGCCTCGACCCGGAAAACCGCGCGTCCCTCAAGCTCCTTCGTTACTTTGCGCTGCAAATGTCGGGAATGCCGGTAGGGGAAGCGGAGCTGGGCAAGGACTTCGTCCCCCCCGCCCAAAAGCCCTGGCTGGCCGCGCTCGGCAGCTATTATCTCGGGGAATCCCGTCTTCCGGACGTATTGCGGGCGGCCGGCGACCCCTTCGCGGAAGGCGAAAGCAAGGGTCGGCTGTACATCGGGCTCGCGGAGCAGCGGAACGCGCTGCAGAAGGCGTCAGACCTGCGGGCAATCTGCGAAGCGCGGTTTTATCTCGGCCTGCGGACCTTCGCCCTCAAGGAAAACGCGGAGGCCGCACGGAACTTTCAGGCCGCCGTCGATACCGGCCAACGCCTGTTGATGGAGCATGCGCTCGCACAGATTTTGCTGAAAAAGCTCAATTCAAACCCGCCGTCCGGACGATAAGGAGAGCGGGAGCATTGCGCCCGCAGGACACGCGCGGCCGAAGCAGCATCGCGCAACGGAGCATGAGGGAGGAACTGACCTTGGCGGAGATGGACGTAATATCCGGACCCAGTCACTTCCGCACCACCGCCTGGAGCGTGGTGCTGGGAGCGCAGGAGCAGGACGGCGGTCAGCGGCAACAGTGCCTGACCCGCCTCTGCAGCACCTACTGGAAGCCGGTGTACCAGTACATTCGTCGCCGCGGGCTGGGACACGACGAAGCGCGGGACATGACGCAGGATTACTTCGCCACATTTTTGGAGAAGGACTTCGTCTCGACCGCCGACCGCGAACGCGGCCGGTTCCGCACCTTCGTCCTTGTGACGGTCAACCGATTCCTGACCAAGCAGCTTGCCCGCCGCAGCCGCCGCGAAGCGCGCCTGAACATCATCATCCCCACCGAAGAAGAAGGCGAGGACTTCATCCTCCCCGAACTCGCCGTCAAGGAAACCGCCGAGGACGCCTTCAACCGCCGCTGGGCGCTGTCGTTGATCGAAACCACGCTGGAGCGAATGCGCGAGGAATGCACCGGCGGAAAGAAGCAACAATATTTCCGCGCCCTTGAGTTGTTTCTGGAAAGCGCGGGCGCAACCCACCAGATGAGTTACCGCGAAATGGCGCAAACCATGGGCGTCAGCGAATCGGACATCACCAACTTCCTCTTCCGGGGCCGCAATTACTTCCAGAAACTGCTGCGCGACGAGATCCGCAACTCCGTTTCCAGCGAAAGCGCCATCGACGAAGAGATTGAAGCCCTCAAGGAATACCTGCGCAATTAGCTTCGCCGCGCCGGAACTCCGCGCGGGAAGGCTACTTCATGCCTGTTTGCAGTGGTCCAGCCGATGCCGCCACCCGCAAGCGGATCGTCCACTCGTCGACCGCCCCCGCCGCCAAAGTCCGCGCCTCGCCGCCGCGCACCGCCTCCGACAAGCTGTCAAAGCGCGTAGTGGTCGGCTCCGGCGCGATATGCTCCAGATCCCCGACGCCGCCTTCGCTGCACCAAAGCGCCAGGTACGGCAGAGTTTGCGCCGGCCATTCCAGCTCGATGCGCGCTCCGCCGGGATAGGCCAGAGCCGCCTGACCGATTCCCCGGACGAAATATTTATAGTACCGCTTGCTGCCAGCCCGATACGTCCCGCCTTCCAGCGCTCCCCCCAGCAGGGTCTGCCAATCGGTCTGCGTTCCGTTTTTCCCCAGAAACCCCTTTGTGGACCAACTGACCACCACCGGGGGATTCTGCCCCGGCGGCAATACCAGCCGGACGCCATCCCCGCCGGAAAACAAGGGATGAAACGCATATAAATACGGCAAGGGGACCTCCCCGTGATTCTCCACCCGGTAGCGCAATTGCAACACATCGCCCGTCACGAGCATCGTCCGCTCGAATAAAACCGGCGCAGGCGCGCAATCCGCCCGCAGAGTCAGAAAATTCGCTTCCAGCCGCGCCACGGACCACCCCCGCCCGAAGAGCCAACCGTGATCAGGCACCGGAAAAGACGCCGTACCGACCGCAAGCCCCCCCCCCTTCATGTCCGGAAAGATCTCGTCCATCCCATCAAACTCCGTATCGCCAAACGACATAGTCGTTTTTCGGGGTTGATAGGGCTTGCTGCTGCGGCTGACGTATTCCCGCCCCGCCGCATCCCGCAGCGATATGATTTTGCCGCCCAGTTCCGGGACCGCTCCCACCGACAACAGCGGACTGTTCAGCGTCAAAACTTCGGCACTTCCCCCGCCCGCAAGGTCGACGCGCTCCCCGGCAAACAACGCCAGCCCGCAGAACGCCAGCCCGCAGAACGCCAGCCCGCAGAACGCCAGCATCCCCGCCGCCAGCAACACCCCACTTCGCGTCCAAACGCCCATTACCACGCTCCTTCCGTTCCTACACAAGATCATAGCCGCCGATAGTATACCCCACGCCTCTGCCCTCTGCCGCACGCAACCGAGGCGCAAACCGGCGAAATTTGTCCGAATCACCCAGAAAGGAATGAGAATGTCCCGGTTTCAAACGTCTGGGGCGCGGTGGCCCCCGTGCATTACGCCAGCGGCAAAAATCATACCACAAGGCATGAACGCCATTCCCCGCACGAATTCGGGTATGCCCAAACCAAGACCGGCATGCCGGTGAACTCAACTATCAACGGATAGGAAGTGTTTTACGCTGTTCAAAATTCATGACACATTTATAATGTAAGTGCCGGATGGTGCCGGCGTTCCGCTTGCGGATCGGGAGGCAGCCCCGCGGAGCCGGAAGCGCCGGGATGCGCCCATCCTGCGGCGGATACGGAATCCCAGACCTGCGCGACATGATATTGTACAACAGGCAGCTGCTTCACGGAGCGGTTCTCTTCAGAAACAGGATGAACTATGGAGCCCACAACCAGCCGAATTCTCTTGATCGAGCATTGCACGCGCGGCCTCAGCGCCACCTTCGCCCAGTTCCTCTTCGGCGCAGGGAGCGGGGTACGACTGAACATGGTCTCCAGCCTCAAAGACGCTCAACACCGCCTCAAGGAAGGGGGCGTCGGATTGATTTTGCTCTCT
>CAYWTJ010000122.1:0-35188 GCA_964460225.1 uncultured Planctomycetaceae bacterium
GGCCAGCAGTTCGGCAAGGGAATTGATCTCTTTGCGCAACTCCATTTCCGGCGGCAGACAGCCGGCGTTCTTGAGAATTTTATAGGCCATGTGCAGCTCGGCCGGCACCCCAGGATCTTCATCTTTGGGCAGCGGTTTGCCGGATCCCTTGAGGTGCTGGAAAGCTCCCTGCTCCATCGCTTCCGCGATCCGGCGTTCCGCGATCATCTGAAATGCATCCATGATCCGCCCTCCCGTCCGAAGTGGGCGCATATGCGCCCGCGCGGGGTTCCGGACGTTGCGTCCGGCGTCCGCCGCTCCCGGCTTCAGTATACCATACGCCGCCGGCTCTGGCAAATTGCAGGCAGGCGGTTGCAAATCCGCAGGCTCCCGCTACACTTAGCGCCTCTGGCGTCGGAGGGGGCGTGTCCCGGCTGACGCCCGCAACCTTAGGTGGAAATGCGCACCATGATTCTGCTGGAACTGTCCGACATTCATCTGGCCTACGGCTCCCGCGTCCTGCTGGACGGGGTGAGTGCTGCCTTTTACGACGATCGCAAGGTGGCGCTCATTGGCGTCAACGGGGCGGGCAAGTCGACGCTCTGCCGGATCATCACCGGGGACGAAGAGCCTGATTTCGGCAAGATCACCCGCTATCCGGCGTTGAAAATGGGATACTTGCGGCAGAATGACCCGTTTGTCGAGGGCGAAAGCGCGCTGGAGTTCCTGATGCGTGACAGCGGCCGGCCTGACTGGCGTTGCGGCGAGGTGGCGGGGCAGTTCGCCATTCGCGGCGAGCGGCTGACGGGGCCGGTGAAGGCGCTCTCCGGCGGCTGGCAGACGCGCCTGAAGCTGACCTCGTTGTTGCTGCATGAGCCGAACTTTCTGCTCCTCGACGAGCCGACCAACTTTCTCGACATCCGCACGCAGCTTCTGTTGCAGCGCTTTTTAAAGGGCTGGCGCGGCGGCTGCCTGATCGTCTCGCACGACCGCACCTTCCTCAATCAGACCTGCGACCACACGCTGGAGCTGGCGCGGGCGAAGGTGTTCTCGCATGCCGGCAACGTCGGCGACTACATCGCCCAGCGGCAGATCCGGCTGGAGTTCGAGAAGCGCGAGAATGAGGCGATGGAGGCCCGGATGCGGCAGCTTCAGCGTTTCGTCGACAAGAACCGCGCCGGCGCCAATACCGCCGCGCAAGCCAAGAACAAACAGAAACAACTCGACCGCATCCAGTTGCACGAAATTGACGACCCGACCCGTCGTGTCACGCTCCGGCTGCCCGAGGCGGGGATCGTCCGCAGCACGGTGCTGGAGTGCGAGAATCTTTCCATCGGTTATCCTGACCTTCAAGTGGCATCGAAGATCCACCTTTCGCTCGATCCCGGCGTGCGGCTGGCGATTGCCGGCGACAACGGGCAGGGCAAGACCACGCTCCTGCGCACGCTCACCGGCTCGCTGCCGCCGCTTGCGGGCAAGATCCGCTGGGCGCACAACGCCCAGCCCTGCGTCTATGCCCAGCATGTGTACGCCTCGCTCAATCCGCTCCAGACGGTGCGCGACTACCTCTGCCACCTCGCGCCCGCCGACACCACCGAGAAACAGGTGCTCGATGTCGCGGGCGGCTTCCGGTTCAGCGGCAACAGCGATGTGGATAAGAAGATCGAGGTCCTGAGCGGCGGAGAACGCGCGCGGCTCTGTCTGGCGGGTCTGTTCCTGCAGGGCGGCAACGTGCTGGTCCTCGACGAGCCGGTCAACCATCTTGACGTCGAAACCGTGCAGGCGCTTGCCGAAGCGCTGCAAAAATATACCGGAACGGTGATCTTCGTCAGCCATGACCGGGACTTCACCAAGCAGGTCGCCACCGAGGTCGTCGAGATCGGCGGGGGCGCGGCAAAGAAGTTTCCCGGCGATTTTGCGATGTATCTCGAAAGCCTCAACGCCGAGTTGGAGAACGCCTCCCTCGCCAGCGGCCCCTCCGGCGGGGTGCAGCCGATGCTGCGCACGGCGGCGGTCGACCCCAAGGAGGCGGCGCGGCAGCGCTATCAGCTTCAGAAGAGGGCGTCTAATCTTGAAACGCAGATCAACCGGCTGGAGGAAAAGATCCAGCCCCTGCAGGCGCAGGTTCATCAGTGCGGCGACTGGCAGGAGGCGCAGCGGATTCAGGCCGGGATCGACAAGCTGGAGGATGAGAAACGTGTGCTGGAGGAGGAATGGCTGGCGCGCTTGACCGAGCTTGAAGCGCTGCAGGACTGATTTCGTGCTGATCCGGCAAGACTGGGCAGCGTTTCCGGCGCGCCTGTGGAACGGCCAGACACGGCCGGCGTGAGCCCGGGCGGATTGCCGGGCGCGGGGTGAGAGCGCCCCGCTGCATCCGGAGCGTAGTGCGCATCCCTTGCGCCGGGAGGTCGCTTATGCGGACCGCGCAGCGGAGGGGGAAATAAAAAAGCCGCAGCGGGGCACCCCCCGAGCGGCCAGTTTTTTTTATTCGTGGATCGCGGGCCCTACCATTTGTCGTAAAAGCTGCGGACGATCAGTTTCGCCACTTCGCTGAGCGCCGCGTCCCGCGCCGAGGTCCAGGTCTGGCCCTCATCCAGGCGGAGTACGCCCGAGCTGCTGCTGCTCTGGGAGTTGACAATCTCGCGGTTGGCGATGATGAAATCGCCGGTGCGGTTGTCCTGCAACTGGATGCGGACTTTGATGACAACCATCTGCGCTGAGGGCTGGTTGTTGCCGTCGTAGACGGAGGTGACCTTTCGCACCTCGTAGATCGTACCGGTCAGGGTGGCGTCGCCCTTGCTGTTGACGACCTTCAGGCCCGGGGTGAGATTGGCCCGTGTGATGATCTCCCGGGTCAGAATTCCTTCCAGACTCAGATAATTGGTCGTGTTTCCAAAGGTGTTGACCTCAATGGTTTTGATGTTCTCCGGCAACTGCCCCTTGGTGGTATAAGCGCAGCCCGTCAGCCAGAACGCTCCGACCGCCCCGATGACAAACAATAGCAGCGTATGCAGCTTGGTCATTCACAACCTCCCGCTTCCGGCCAGACAGGGCCGGATGATCCGTCGCGGTCGCCTTTCTCCGGCAGACCGCAGCGGCCCCCGGCGGACGTCCCGCCCGACACATCATAACACTTCCCACTTTCGGAATCAATCCCGGTTCTTTCAGACCTTTTTGCCGCAATTTTGCGTTCTGGCGGATGCGGGCATAAAAAAGCCCCTGCAAGCAGGGGCGGATTTTGTCGCATAACCGTCTATTTGAATTCCTCTTCCGAGAATTCCCAACTGCCGGACTTGGCGGCCGCTTCATTGGCGCTTGTGCGCGCCTTGCTGCTGGCTGCGTCGGCGGCGGCCTTTACCGCCGGGTCCGGAGCAGGTTTGGCCGGCGCGGCGACCGTTGACGCAGTGGCTTGAGGCGCGGCCGGCGTCACGCCGGCGGATGATTTGGCTGCCGGTTTCAGCGCTGCCGGAGCAACCGAGGCCGCCGGGATTGCGGCGCTGGGCGAACGTGCCGGGACAGCGGCAGCGGACGGGTTCTTGCGGATCATCGCCGGGATGGCGCTCGAACCGGAGTCCGGGGGCGCCATGCCGTCGGTTCCCTGCGGAACCGGGCGGACCGGCACGGCCATATTGTCGGTCGAGGCGGGGGCATCGGCCGAAGCGTGCGCGGGAGCCGTGGCGATGGCTCCGGCGCGCGGGGCGTCGGCGCTGGCGGCCGGTTTGTTTGCGGCGGCCGGCTGGAGCGCACCGGGCTTGAGGCCGGCGCCGCTGACGCCGGGCGGGGTCGCATCGGCGCGGGCGTTCTGTCCGGCACCGGCCAGTCCGCCGATGGCGTCCAGATCCGGCGTGTCGGCCGAGGCCTGCGCGATCGGGGACGCCGCTTTCGGCTGGGCGCTCTTGCCGTTTTTCGTGGTCGCCGGAGCGGGTGCCTGCGGCAGTTCCGGCGGCGCGACCGGGTTCACCTTCGCCGACGAGCCTTCCGCCAGATCCTTGTCGTTGCCGCCGTCCATTCCCGGCACCGGCACCGCTCCCGGTTCCACGTAGTTGGGCGTATTCTGCTGCACGGCAAAGTTCGGTTCCTTCTGCTTGCGCGGCAGATTGATCTTGAGATAGGAGTTGTCCTTCGGCGGAACCTTGACGGAGCCGACGATCTTGCGCGCTTTGCTGGCGTAGCTGGTGTTGGGGAAGCGCACCACAATCTGCTCCAGCGAGAACTTGTAGGCGCTGATGCTGTCGCGGCTGCCGCGGCTCTTATAGAACTCCGCCGAATCCCACAGCTTCTTGGCTTGCTGCTCTTCCAGTTCGCTCAATTCGGATTTGTAGTCGGTGACCGGCGCGATGTCCTGATCGCTCGCGTCCTGTCCGGCAGCCGGTTGCCCGGCGGCCGGCTGACCGTTCTGTCCGGCCGCGGCCTTCTTTTTTTCCTGTTCGGCCATGGCCTGTTCGCTCTGTTTCATGACCATTTTCGCCTGCGTGATGTTTGCCTTGCCCTGCATGACCTCCAGAGTGGTTTTGAGGACGCGGGCCTTGGCGACGAGATCGGTGCTCAGGCTGAACTCGTTGAGCACGCGGTCGCAGTAGATGATCCCCTGCGGCACATCATTGAGCTTCTTGTAGCACTCCGCGATCGCCAGCGTTGCCGATCCGGCATAGGGGCCGACCGGGTCGTTTTCGATCACGGACTTGAAGATTTCGATGGAGGTGTTCTGGCTGACGACGGGCAGTTCCTTGTCGTTGAGCAGATCCTTGCGCGCGCCTTCCTGGAACTTGCGGCCGATCAGGAACTCCAGCTTGACCAGCGCGGTCTTGCGCGCCGAGAGCGGATAGCTCTTGATGACCTGTTCCAGCGCCTTGTAGGAGTCGTAGTAGTTTTCCATCATGAACAGGCACGCCGCCAGCCGCTGCAGTCCCCGTCCCGCCTCGTCGCTGTCGGGGTAGGTCTTCAGCAGCAGGAAGTACTGCTTGGTGGCGTTGAGGTACTGCCCGTCCTGCTCCAGCGACCAGGCGAAGTTGATCTGCTCGACCGGGGTGGGTTTTGCCTGTCCCAGTCCCTGCGACCAGCCCTTGTCGCGGCTCCACTCCCAGTCGGCGGCCGCGAAGGCCGGCGCGGCCAGCAATGCGGCCAGCAGGAACGATCCCGTAGCAATCCAGAGTTTCTTCATTTGTTCCGGCCTCCCTTGCCGCCGCTCAGTTTATCCAGCATTTTCTGCGCTTCCTTCGCCGACTCGGCGTCCGGATACAGCCGCAGGATGTCTTCCAGAAGAAATTTCGCCGCGGCCTCGTCCTTCGCGCCGCCCCGTTTCAGATGATACCGCACCTCCTGCAATCTTGCCGCCGCCTGATTCTCCCGCACCGCCGCCTCGGCCTGCTCGATCTTCTGCTTGATCTCGGGCGTGTCGCTGCCCGGGTCGGTCTTTACCTCGCGCAGCATCTCCACCACCTGTTCCTGCCGGCGGGCCTTGATGCCGCCGTCGCCCTTGGTTTTGAGCGCGAGCAGCTCGATCAGCTCCAGTTTCGCCGGCGCGTTTTCCGGTGAGTACGCAAAGGAGTTCTGCAGGATGAAGTACGTCTTTTCCGCCTCGTCGTAGTCCTTCAGTTGCGTTAGGCAGTAGGCCTTGCGCCGCAGGGCGCGCGGGATGAGCGGGCCCTTCTGGTCGTTGTAGATCATCGCGTCGAAGATCTGCAGCGCCGCCTGAAAACCGTTGAGCGTCTTGCCGTCCTTGTCAAGCGCCCCGTCAACCGGCTGCCCCGCCCGTTGTACCAGTTTTTCTCCGAGGTCCAGTTCCATCCGTGCCCGCAGGTCCAGCGCCGTCCGGTCGAATTCCTTCGGGAAGCTGGATTCCACCGCCCGGAAGGCCTGCCAGTGGTTGCCCTGCGCATATTCGCAGCGCGCCAGCCCCAGATAGGCCTCCTCCAGCGCCCGGCCTTGCGCGCCGTTGTGAACCGCCATCCGGTAGATCGACATGGCGTCTTCGATGGCTTCTCCGCCCTGCAACTCCAGTTTTTTCGCGCTGAGGTAGAGGAATTTGTCCTCCGGCTCCGCGACCTTGCGCACCGCCACGCCGTCCTTGATGTTTGCCGAGGGCAGGGCGGGTTCGTCCTTTTTCTTCTTGTTGTCCTTCTTGTCTTCCTCCGGCTCCTCTTTTTTTTCGCCGGAGTCGATCTCGCCCGGCGGGGTGTCGCTGCGGCCGGGGTACATCCGCGCACGGTGGTCTTCCTGCATCGGCATGGGCGTATTCCAGTTGTCCTGCGCGGGCAACAGCGGTGATGCCAGCCCGGCCAGCAAGAGCGCGGTATGCAGACGTTTTCTCATGCCATCCACCTTATGTACTCCCCCCGCGACTCCGGGGGATGCCTGTATGCCGAACGAAACCAGCGCCTCGTGTGCTGCTTACGCCAAAGCAATCCAACGCGCTGCGCTGGCGTGGCTCGGCCAGCTTGCCGCTGAAATAGCCGTCGTCAATCTTCTGCCTTACGGTTGTCGCCGGTGCAGCGAGGCGAAGACCGTGAAGCTCCGGCAGGGCTTATCGAGCACCGTGCGGCAGTAATCCCCGAGCGCGCCGATGATATTCAAGCCGCTGCCCGGCAGCGCCAATGCCGGTTTCCCGCGCGACTGGAGCAGATGGCGCAGCGCCGCCGTCTCCGCTGGCCGTAAGACGCTTGCGCGTTCGGGGCGGGTTCGTCGTTTCACGCAATCAGCGCAGAGCAAGCCGCCGTACTGTCCCGAAAGCACCCCCGCGCGCGGAGCCGGACACTGGCAGACCGGGCAGCTTTCCAGACGCGGCAGGAAACCGAATTCCCGCAGAACATCCAGAATTCCCTCGATCAGCGGCCGGTAGCCGTTGCCGGCGGCCAGAGCCGCGAATGCCGCCGCCGCCGCGTCGAAGGCCGCCGGGTGCGGATCATGCGCGAGGCTGCCGCCCAGCAGCATTTCCGCCAGAATTCCCGCCGCCGCGAAGCGTCTGGGGTCTTCCCGCAGGCCGGTATGCTCCCGGATCAGTCCCGCTTCGGTGGCGAGGTCAAGCCCCGAGCGGCGGCGCAGAAAGATGGTGGCTTCTTCCAGAGAAAACAGGTCAAAGTGGCCGCGCATCGGCGAATAGAGGCGGCGCGCCCCCTTTGCCAGGGCGTCGATCCGGCCGTACTCGCGCGTGTACAGCGTTACGATCAGGCTGGTTTCGCTGAAGCGATGATGCCGCAGCACCAGCGCTTCGCAGTTGACATACAAGGGCACATCCTCGAAGGGCAAGGCGTCGTGTGTCGTAAAAAAACCGTCCGCACGCCGCGTATCGCGCAGCTTGCCGCCGATACCATTGCTTGTCAATTATCCGGAATACAACCTTCAACTTCAATCGGATTATCCGGGAATTCCCTTGAGCCTTTTTTCGAGAAAAGTTGAAATTTCTGCTCGTTACGAAAATGATTGGGGGGTAACAGAATGTCGGAGGGTAAAGAAAGGCGACGGTCGCACAAGGGCGGCCGCCGCAGGCAGCGAGGGGGCGCTGCCGAAAGTGGGAATTCGATTCAAACGAGCAGATCGGATTTATTGAGTCAATTCGGACAGAGCTATAGAGCTCTATAGCTCTATAGCTTGTTGAGCGGGTCAGGCCGTGTAGTAGTTGAAGTTGGCGTCGACCGCTGTCCGGAGTTTTCCTTCCAGCGTCCGGAAGAATCCGGTCTGGGCGATTTCATTTCCTCCACTGTAACTGACTGCATTGTCATAGGATACGCCGATGGATGCAACGCCGGCTTCCTGCAGGGTGCGTACCTCGTCTTTTTCGCAAGTTCCGTCGCCGTTGTTGTCGTTCCAAACTCGTAAGTCCTGGTATATATTGTCGTTATAGTTTACCTCGCCATCCGTGTTCCCGTCATATTTGGCGAGTTCCGCAAAGCCGTTCGCATCGCCCTGTTGATTGCCGAAGAGTTCGGTGCCGCTGGTGCAGACGCCGTCGCCGTTTTCGTCGAGAAACAGCAAGGCATCGTCGCCCGTGACAAAGCCGCAGCGCACTTCGTTTCCGTCTCCTGTAAGATCAAACAAGACACCATCTTCCACGGGTTTCAGGTCCACGCCGTTCCCCCCCAGATCCAGCACAACCGGGTCCATCGCGGCCAGCAGGAGGTCAGCCCCAAAGTAGGACCCCTTCATCATCAGCGAGAGATTCAGGGAACTGCTGTCGGTCTGCAGGTAGCTGGTGGCGACCTCCTGCATCTGCAGTTGCAGGGACATCTGTCCGAAGCGGGTGGTGGGGGAAGTTTCATAACTTCCGTAATCTGAACCGGATGCGGCGAAGGAGTTGCTGTTTCCGGACAGGGAGCCGAGGTAGCTGCTCATCTGGGCCTGAAAGCTGAGCTGAAAGAAGGCAATTTTCATGTAAACGACCTGTACCGAACTGGTTCGGACGTTTTGTAGGGCGTTGGAAAGGGAGGATTGCACGGCGAACAAATCCTTCACCAATCCGGCGGCGAGGGTCGGGACGGAAGCGCTGAGTTCCTGGAGCGTGGAGAGCAGTTGCGTGCGCGCGCCGGTGGTTTCGGAGAAGAGGCGGGCGGTATGGTTCAGCCGGGCGTAGAGATTCACCGACGGATCGAAGAACCCTTCGAGGTTCGTGGTGATGTCCCCCAGTGAGGAGGAGATCTGCTGAAAGGTGGAGGTCTGTCGATTGCGCTCCTCGGCCTTGGCGCGAGCATCGGCAAGTTCGGTCAGCAGACTGCGAAATTCGTCGTTAATCGCGGGATGGTCGTCCGCTCCGGTAGAAGTTGAGGCGTAAGGTGTGGCAACGGCGGTTTCTTCGATAACGGACATGATGGGCTCCTGGTAGCTGCGCACGCGCCGACCCGGCGGGAGGCCGGGGCCAGACGGGGCCGATTGAGACTCGTCCTTGAACGCGATGGAGAGTAGCTGCCTGTGGGGGTGGCAGCGGCGTGAACCATGCGGGCATCCTTGCCTGCACAGGTATTAACGTAGCAAAGCGGCAAACCTTTACCGGGAACCGGCGGACGATTTTCTTGCACAAAAACCCCGATTTTTTTCGCCGTGGACCGGGGCAATCTATTACGCACCTGTCCGCTGAGCACCCGCCGGAAAATTGTAATCGGGAAAAAGGTGCTGAATTACGTACTGGAAATCGAGGGGGCCGAAACGTACAATTTACGATAGAAATTGAATCGGATTGTGGCGGCGGCCGGGGCGACCGGCGCGGTTTTTTGACAGGAACAACCGGACGGCGGGAGTGCCGGATTTTTACAGGGAACGGGAAAGCGATGGGAAATCTGTTGCGGATGGTGCGCCGGGCGGCGCTGGTGGTTGCTCTGGCGGCGGTTTGCGGCTGGGGGATGCCGGCGGCGCGGGCGGGGGTGATGGTTGAGGGCTCGGCGGTCGGCGTTCCGCACGTGGTGACGCTCAGCTACGACGCAGGCGCGAACCGGTTTGTTCTCAACGGCACCGAGACGGTGGGCGTGAGTGTGAGCCGCGAGGAGTTGACGGACATTCTGGCCGCGCTCAAGCTTGATGACCGGCTGGGCGTTTCGGTGAAGCTGGACAACGAAGTGATCGTGTACGGCCGGCTGAACAAGCGCAGTCCGGCGGCGAAGAAGATGGAGAATGCGGATAATTTTTTCCGGGCGGTGGTCTTCGCGGAGGGCGCCATGCTCAAGGGCGTGGTTCTGCCGGGAAATTATCAGCCCAAGTCGCCGCGCGTGCGAGAACGGGCGAGCGTGATTTACCTCAAGATGGACGACTTCAAATTCCTGCACAGCGGCAGCGCGTACTATCCCAATGGCGTCAATGCCAGCGTGGTGCTGGTGCCGATGGCGAAGTACACCGCGCCCGACGGCGGCTATCTGCCGGACTATGACGCGCTGGAGAAGGACGAATATCAGAAGGAAGACAAAGAGAACGCGGATCACATCCAGCAGTACAAGTCCGAGTACATCAAGATGGAGGTGATCGCCAACGCCATCCGCGTGGGAGAAGCGGCAGCGCTGGTGCGCCATTTCCGCGACTCCGGCATCAATCTTGACGAACTTCAGCAGAGCGTCGAAAAAGGCGATGGCAAGGTTCTGCAGGGCAACCCGGCTCCGGCGGTTGCGGATCTTGCTACAGCACAACCGGCGGCTGCAGCCGCACCGGCCGCACCGGTCGCTGCGGTCGCTGCGGTTCCGGCCGTGGCGGTGGCGAACCCGGAGAACCAGAAGACGGTTTCGGCGGACAACATCCGGCGGGTGATGGCGCAGGAGATCAGCCTTGGCAGCGGTGACCGGGTGAAGCTGACGCGCGGGACGGTCAACGACGGTACTTACGTGGCTTTCCGGCAGGAGTACCTCAAGAGCCTCGGCCAGATCGACACCACCGGCTGTCCGGCGGAATTCATCAAGGCGTTCGCCGCTTATCGGGGTGTCTGGACGGCGACCCTGCAGTGGATGGATGGCAAGAAAATTGAAGATGGCGCGGAGGCGTTTACAGCCTTCAGTGAGGCGCACGCACCCTACCGCAAGGATCTGCGCAACACCTACAACGAATGCAAACGGATTGCGGCGGAATATGGAGTCATGGTGGAATAATGAATCGGTGGCGGGACATGGCCGGCGCGCTGGCGCTGGCGGCGGTACTGGGCGTGAGCGGGTGTGAACAGGGTGCGGCGAAACAGCCGGCGGGCAAGGACGGTCAGCCGGCCGCCGGACAGCAGGCGGAGGCACCCAAAGCGCCGAAGCCTACGGGCCGGCCGGGGGACATGCTGGCGGCGGACTTCGCGCCGGAGCTGCGCCGGGGGGTGACGGTGGTGTTCTACGCGAAGGTCGGCTGCAAGGCCTGCGCGCAGATGGAGCCGGTGTACGAGGAAGCGCTCAAGCGTCTGCCGTCGGGGGTGAACAACAAGGTGATGTATCCGTACATGATCGATCTCGATTATTATCACGTGGACGAACTGCCGACGCTGGTGATCTACCGCGACGGACGCGAAGAGAAGCGTTTCGTCGGCGTGACGCCGGGGCAGAAGATCGTATCCGCGGTGCAGAGCGCGCTGTAGCGCCCGGAAATACAATCGGCGTTTACGGGCTTGCGGGAGGTCGTCAATGCGGTATATCGCGGGAGGGCTGATATCCCTTGCGCTTATTGTCGGCTGCGACCAGATCCCGCCAGCGCCCGAGGCGCTGCAGGATAAGGGAATGCGCGCTCCTTCTCAACCGCTGCCGCCGGAATACCGAAATGCGACAGCCATATATCCCCGCATGCCAAAAAATGTGGTACTTGCTCTGTTGTCGGAGCGGGGGATTGCGGTTCATCCTGCGATGTTGCAAGTCGCGGGCGAAACGGTTGAGTGGCCGCCTGCGGGTTTCGAACTAAACGGCGCAAACTTTGTGCTTTCCTTCTCGTTGCCGGACAAAAACGGAAGTCAGGAGTTAACCTCCATCACATGGCTGCGGACAATAGATGAGGCTGCGCCAGCGTCCAAAACAAATCGTCAATGGGTAACGATGCAGGAGCTGGAATTGCCCGCGCGATGATGTCGAATATACATGAGAGGATTGCGCATGGGGTTTGAGGAGGTGAACCGGTTTATCCGGGAACGCTGGCCGGAGACGGTCCGCACGAACACGCAGAGCGCGGGGACGCTGATCGGTCTGCCGTTTCCCTACACCGTGCCGTGCGCCCGCGATGCGTTTCAGGAGCTGTACTACTGGGACACCTACTTCGCCTCGCGCGGACTGGCGTTGCACGGGTTCGGGGAACAGGTCAAAAACAACTGCGAAAACTTCCTGTACGAGCTGGAGCAGTTCGGGTTCATTCCCAACGGCAGCCGGACGTATTATCTGAACCGTTCGCAACCGCCGTATTTCGGGGCGCTGGTGGAATTGACGTACCGGCTGTATCCGGACTGCGAGTGGCTGCGGCGGGCGGTGGGATTGCTGGAGAAGGAGTGGCGCTTCTGGACCGACCACCGTTCGCTGCCGATGGGGTTGCTGCATTACGGCCACAATGCGGACGAGGCGACGCAGGAGCAGATGTACCGCAGTTGTTGCGTTGAGCGGCTCGGGATGCGCCCGGACGCCGACCGGGACGTGGCATTGCAGAACGGCTCGCATACCATTGCCGAAGCGGAGTCGGGGTGGGACTTCAATCCGCGTTTTCAGCGGCGCTGCCTCGATTACGCGCCGGTTGATCTCAATGCCCTGATGTATAAGAACGAAATCCTGCTGGCCGGCTTTCACGAGGAGCTGGGCGACCGGCGTTCGGCGGAGGATTGGCGGGCGCAGGCGCGGCGGCGGGCGGAGTTGCTCCACCGTTATTGCTGGTGCGAGGCGCGCGGCGTGTTTCTGGATTATGACAGCCGCCATGACCGGTTGTCGCCGGTGTTGTCGGCGGCGTCGCTGCAGCCGCTGTGGGCGGGGCTGGCCACGCCGGAGCAGGCGGGGAAGACCGTCGCGGCGGTCGAGGCGCATCTGGAGTGCGCGCACGGCCTGGCGACCTGCGAGAAAAACGACGCGGGACTGGTCTATCAGTGGGACTATCCCAACGGCTGGCCGCCCTTGCAGATTCTTGCGATGGATGCTTTCCTGCAATACGGTTACGCCGGGCAGGCGCGGCGCATAGCCCGCAAGTACATCGATACGGTGGTGCGCTGCTTCGATCTCTCGGGGGATATCTGGGAGAAGTACAACGTCGTCACCGGTACGATCGAGGTGAAAGGCGAGTACACCATGCCGGCGATGATGGGCTGGAGCGCGGCCGCATTTGTCGTGGCGGCGGAATGTCTGGGGCTGGAATGCCGCTGAGTGCCGCGGCGTTCGCCTGAGCGGGTTTTTTCGGTTCCGGAAGAAGGCTTCCGGCGTTTGCGACTGAAAGGGATGCAATGAAGATCGGTGTGTTCGGCGCGGGGTATGTGGGACTGGTGACCGGGACGTGTCTGGCGGAGATGGGCAATCACGTCACCATCGCCGATATCTCGCAGGAGAAGATCGCCTGTCTGCGCCAGGGCAAGAGTCCGCACTTCGAGCCGGGGCTGGACGAGATTCTGGAGCACAACATCGAAGAGGGGCGCGTGGTCTTCACGACCAATCCCGCCGACGCCGTGGCGGGTCAGGAGGCGATCTTTCTCGCCGTCGGCACGCCGATGAGCGATAACGGGTCCGCCAATCTCGCCTACATCCGCGAGGCCGCGCTGACCATTGCGAAGAATATGGATGGCTACCGCACCGTCATCATCAAGTCCACGGTTCCCGTCGGGACGAATGCCGAGCTGACCCGGATTGTGCGCGAGAACACCAAGCAGGAATTCAGCGTGGTCAGCAACCCGGAGTTTCTGAAGGAAGGCGCGGCGGTCAACGACTTCATGAAGCCCGACCGCATCGTGGTCGGCGTGCGCGACGAGCGCGCGGCGAAGGTGATGCAGCGCATCTATTCGCCGTTCGTGCGCACGGGCCGTCCGGTGATGGTGATGGACCCCGAGAGTGCGGAGATGGTGAAGTACGCCAGCAACGCGCTGCTCGCCAGCCGCATCTCGTTCATGAACGAGATGGCCTGCATCTGCGAGAAGGTGGGGGCGGATATTGAGCTGGTCCGCAAGGGCGTCGGCTCCGACAGCCGCATCGGCGGGGCGTTCCTGTTTCCCGGCCTCGGTTATGGCGGATCGTGTTTCCCGAAGGATGTGCGGGCGCTGTCGTTCGTGGGGCAGACCCTGGGCGTGACCTGTCCGATCTGCGATGCGGTGGATGCGGTGAACGTCCGTCAGCGGCTGGCGCTACTGCCGGTGATGGAGCAGGTGCTGGGCAAGGACCTGCGCGGCAAGAAGATCGCGGTCTGGGGGCTGGCATTCAAGCCGCGTACCGACGATGTGCGCGAGGCACCGGCGATTTATATGATCGAAGAGCTGAAGAAACGCGGGGCGGCGATTGCGGTATACGATCCTGAGGCGATGCAGACGACCCGGCGTGAAGTCGGCGACGGGGTGGAGTATGCCAAGGGCGCGTATGAGGCGCTGGCCGGGGCGGATGCGCTGCTGATCTGCACGGAATGGAACGACTTCCGGACGCCGGACTTTGCGCGCATGAAGATGCAGTTGAAAGCGGCGCTGATCTTCGACGGCCGCAACCTGTACGACCGCGAAATCATCAGCGAGGCGGGCTTCCGCTATTATTCCATCGGTCGGCCGGCGGTTGTCTGAAACCGGTTTTGAGGAGTCCTGCAATGAGTCGGACCTACTGTTACGATACCTCGGCTTCGGGGGCGTGCTGCAGCCGGATCGAGGTCGACCTCAGCGGTGATCGGATTGATGGCATCCGCATTATCGGCGGCTGCGCGGGCAATCATCTTGGCTTGCAGGCGCTGGCACGGGGGCGGGAGGCAAAGGAAGTGATCGGGCTGCTGGAGGGGATTCCGTGCCAGAACGGCACTTCATGCCCCGACCAGCTCGCGCTGGCGCTGCGGGATGCGTGTGCGGCGGTCGAGAATTGAAGCGCGCGGGACGCAGCGCGAAAAACGGCCGCCGCCTCATGCTGTGAGGGCGGCGGTTTTTTTTGCGCACCGCTGCGGCATTGAAAAAACCGGACGCGACAAACGGGGGAATGTCGCGTCCGGCAGAGGACTCTCCGGCCGGCAACAGGCAGCTCGGGGGAACTGCCGGGGGGCGTTGCGGCTGGAATCATACAAGGGTGATGCTCTTCAGTAAACGCACCTCCTTTCGCCGCAGAGCGGCAATTTGGGTAAGAACGATAGAACCGTTTTCAACTCTCTTCGCCGGTCCGTTATGATTCTACGGGCACACCACGAACGGGCCGGCTCTGGCGCGGGGAAAACTCAGGCGGCCGCCTCTTCGGCGAGAACCTCTTCGCCGGCCTCGGCTTCCTCCTGCGCGGCGGGGAGGGCGCAATCGCGGAGCTTGCGCTCGATTTCGGCGGCGATCTCCGGGTTCTGCAGGAGGAACTCGCAGGACTTGTCGCGGCCCTGTCCCAACCGGGTGCCGCCGTAGGCGAACCAACTGCCGCTCTTGTCGACGATCTTGCACTCCACGCCCTGATCGATCAATTCGCCCTCATGATTGATGCCGCGATTGAAGAGAATCTCGAAGTTGGCGATCTTGAAGGGCGCGGCCATCTTGTTTTTCACCACCTTGACCTTGACCTGATTGCCGATCGCCTCCTCGCCGCACTTGCTGGTGCCGACCCGCCGGATGTCGAGCCGGAGAGAGGCATAGAACTTCAGCGCGTTTCCGCCGGTGGTGGTTTCCGGAGAGCCGAACATCACGCCGATTTTCATGCGGATCTGATTGATGAAGATCACCGTCGTGTTGGTCTTGCTGACGATGGCGGTCAGTTTGCGCAATCCTTGACTCATCAGCCGGGCTTGCAGGCCGACGTGGGAGTCGCCCATCTCGCCGTCAATCTCGGCTTGCGGGGTCAGCGCGGCTACGGAATCGACCACGATGATGTCCACCCCGCCGGAACGGGTGAGCAGCTCGACGATCTCCAGCGCCTGCTCGCCGCTGTCAGGCTGCGAGACGAGAAGCTCATCGAGGTTGATGCCGAGACGGCGGGCGTAGGTCGGGTCGAGGGCGTGTTCGGCGTCGACGAAGGCCGCGACGCCGCCGGCGCGCTGCGCGTTGGCGAGGACATGCAGCGCCAGCGTGGTCTTGCCGGAGGACTCGGGGCCGTAGAACTCCACGATCCGTCCGCGGGGGATGCCGCCGACGCCGATGGCGGAGTCCAGCGCGAGGCTGCCGGTGCTGATGACCTCGCAGGCAATGGCGGAGCCGTCGCCGAGGGTGCGCAGGGATTCGTCGCCAAATTGGCGGTGAATGCTCTCCAGCGCGTGAGCGAGGGCCTTCTTCTTGCCGTCGGCCCCATCGGTAGGATTGGCGGTTTCGGAGTTCTTGCGGCTGCTGGTGTTTTTCATGATCGTATCCTTTCGTGGATGATGAACGATGTTTTTTGAAGAACGGAAGAATGTATTCAACCACCGTGCCAGAAATAAAATATAAACGTAAGAATATTTGATCTTCTTTGTTTGTAAGGGTTTGGGGGCGTTTGTGTTCGGACGGTTGGGCTGGCCCGGGGTTGCGCACCGCAGAGGACAATCAAATATTGTGCGCAAAAAATGAAATAATGACTGATGGCTGGGGCGCGGCTGCGACCGCCGGCAAGGCTTGCTTTGCCGGCGGTCCCGGCTATGATAACAGGACATTACAGGCGCGCGGATTTGTGGAGGCGCGGGGGCCGGCGGGAGTTCTGCGTCGGATGTGGCGTGGCCGCGTTTTCTTCGCCTGTGCTTTTTTTTCGTGCGCGCCCCGGGCGCGATAAGGAAAACATGGGTACGATCCGTCGTTTGTTGCGCATCATGCTGACTATGCCCGCCCCCTACCGCCGCCGGTTGTTCGGCATTCAGATCGGGACGATCTTCGCGGCGGCCTTCGAGTTGTGCGGCGTCAGCTCGGTGATGCCGTTTTTGCTGGTGGTGTCCGCCCCGGAGAAGCTGCTGGCTTATCCACTGGCGGTGCGGGTCTTCGATTTCTTCGGCTGCACCACCCCGGAGTCGATGATCTGGCTGACGGGCACCGGCTCGGTGCTGATCTTCATCAGTCTGAACATCGCGCGCCTCTGGCTGCGGCACTACACGCTGACGTTTTCCGCAAGCTGCGAATCCTATCTTTGCGCGCGGCTCTTCCGCAATTATCTCGAGCGCGACTATCTCTTTCATACCCGCAACAACAGCGCGAAGCTCGGCGGCATCGTCTTCAACGAAATGCGTACCGTCTGTCTGGCGATCCAGAATATGCTGGTGATGTTCGGCAGTCTCGCGCTGGCGCTGGCGCTGGGGCTGTTTCTGTTCGCGGTGTCGCCGGTAATGTCCGTGGCGTGCGGGGGCATCCTTGCAGCGGTATATCTGGGAATTTATAAAATGATGCGGCCGAAGATTCTGGCCTGCAGCCGTGATTCCACCTCGTATTTTCTGCGCTTCTCGCAGGAAGTGAACGAAGGATTGTGCGGAATCGTGGACGTCAAGCTCGCCGGGCGCGAAGCGGAGTGGGAGCGCCGGGTGGGGGCTTCGCGGCTGCGCAACGCCACGGGGCAGGCGATGATCGGCTACTATTCGGTCTTCCCGCGCTATGTCATCGAGAGCGCGTTCTTCCTCACCGTGGTCGGCGTGGTGATCGTGCTGGTGCGGTTTGAGGGCGGATTGACGGGCGCGCTGCCGGTGCTGACCCTGTACGCGATGGGAACCTTCCGGATGCTGCCGGCGGTGCAAGGGGTGTTCACCTGCTTTACGATCCTCAAGGGCGCCGTCGCATCGCTGGACATGGTGGAGACCGACCTGATGGAGAGTCTGCGCCGCCGCGACGATGCCAAGGGCAACGCGAATGCCGCGGGAACCGGAGAACCGGCACAGCCTTTGCTGGCGTTTGAGCAATCGGTGGAACTGACGCAGGTGCGGTTTTCCTATCCGGGCAAGGAACGCCCGGCGCTGGATGGCATTTCGCTGCGGATTCCGAAGAATGCGACCATCGGTCTGGCGGGTCCGTCGGGATCGGGCAAAAGCACGGCGCTGGGGATCATGCTCGGGTTGCTGTTCCCGGACGCGGGGCAGATGCGCGTGGACGGCGTGACGCTGGAAGGAGCGCGTTTACGCGACTGGCAGCGGAAGATCGGGTATGTGCCGCAGTCGATTTTTCTGGCGGATGCGAGCATTGAAGAGAATATTGCCTTCGGAGCGCCGCTGGAAGAGGGGCGCCTGTGCGCGGCGTTGGAGCTGGCGGAACTGGATGGATTTGTCTCGGGGTTGCCGCAGGGTTTGCAGACGGTGGTCGGGGAGCGGGGCGTGCAGCTCAGCGGCGGACAGCGGCAGCGCATCGGCATCGCGCGGGCGCTGTATCACGATCCGGAGGTAGTGATTTTTGATGAGGCGACAAGCGCGCTGGACGGGATCACGGAGCAGGCGATCATGGCGGCGGTGCGGCGGCTGGCGAGCCGGAAGACGGTAATCATGGTCGCGCATCGCCTGACGACGCTGAAGGATTGCGAGACGATTTTCTTCTTGGAGAACGGCCGCGTGGCGGATGCTGGCACCTATGACGAACTGATGCGGCGCAACGATGCGTTCCAGAAGATGTCCCGGTTGGGGCACACGCCGGAGACCGGGGACGCGGATCGGTAACAACGACTCTGGTTCGGGGCAAACGGCGCAGGAGTGCGTCAGGGCGCGGCCGGGAAGCGGCTGGTTTCCTGAGAAAACACAAGCCCGAACCTGACGGTTCGGGCTTTCTTGTTTCTGCATGGTCTGGAGGGTTGTGCGACAGGGGCGGCCCTGCTGGATTGGCCGCATCGTATCCGGTTTCAGTCGGCCTTGATGAAGTTGTAGATGTTTTCGTAGTCGCGCGCGGGGGTGTTCCATGAATAGTCGCAACGCATGCCGTTGAGGGCAAGCTGGTGGAACCGGTCGGGCTGGTCGAACCAGCAGTGAATCGCCCGCCCCAGCGCGCCGTCGAGGTCGCCGGTGTTGGTGCCGTGGAAGCTGTAGCCGTTGCTCTTTTCCAGTCCCCGGCCGGAGTGGTCGACATCGAAAACGGTGTCGGCAAGGCCGCCGGTATGGCGCACCACCGGCACCGTGCCGTAACGCAGCGAAATCATCTGCGTCAAGCCGCACGGCTCGAACATCGAGGGGATCAGGAACATATCGCTGCCGGCGTAAATCAGGTGTGAAAGATCGTCGTGATAGCCGATCCAAAGATGAACGTGCGGGTTGCCCTCCAATTCATGCTTGAGCTTCCAGAATTCGCCGTTGACCGCCGCCTCGGGCGCTTCGCCGAGCAGCACGAACTGGGCGTTCATCGTCAGCGCTGCTCTGATGGCGTGCTTGATCAGGTGCAGGCCCTTCTGGTGCGTCAGGCGGGTGACGACGGAGATGATCGGTCGCCAGGCGTCTTCGAGGTGCAGCCATTCGCGCAGGGCTTTCTTGTTGGCGTATTTGCCGTCGAACTCGTTGACGGAATAGTTCTTGGCGATCTTGCGGTCGGTGGCGGGATTCCAGGTATCGAAGTCGATGCCGTTGATGATGCCGCCAAATTTGGAGTTGTACTGGTTGAGCAGATTGCCCAATCCGCGCCCGCCTTCGTTGGTCTTCATCTCGCCCGCGAAAGTGGGGGAAACCGTCGTGACGAAGTTGGAGTAAACGATCGCGCCCTTCATCATGTTAATGCAATTTGGTTTTCCGGGATCCTGCAATTTTTCGGCAGTAAAGAGCGAACCGCAGTTCATGCCGACCATCCCCAGCAGCTTGTCGCCGTACCAGCAGAGACCCTGACATTCGTTGTTGTGGATGGTGAAGACCACGCGCGACTCGTTCCAGCCGAGCGGACCGTAGGTCTCGTAATACATCACCGGCACCAGTCCCACGGCCCAGTCGTGGCAGTGGAGGATGGCGGGGCGGCGGCCGGTCTTGAACATGAACTCCAACGCCGCGCGGGAGAAGTAGGTGAAGCGGAAGAGGTCATCGTCATAGCCGTAGACGGCATCGCGTTGGGTGTAGTTGTTGCCGGTGATGAAGTAGGTGGGGACGCCGGCGACCTTGCCCTCGAAGACCTTTTCGGTGCGCCACTGTCCGAAGTGCGGCACCCAGAGCTCCTCGTAGACGCAGTGCAGGTCCTCGATCTGGTCGTAGCGCATGCAGGAGTACATGGGCATGATCACCTCGACGGTGTGGCCCTTTTTCATCATTTCGCGGGAGAGGGCGCTCACGACATCGCCCAAGCCGCCGACCTTCGCCGCCGGCGCCATTTCCGAACTGATCATGCAAATGTACATCGCGTTCCTTTCAACACTGAGCGCTACGTTTCTGGCAGAATGGATCTGCCGCAATACACCGCCTGCTCAATCACCAGTTTTCTGCATATTCTCGCCCGTGTCCGAAAGCATACGGTGCGGAATTTTCGGGGCAGACTTTCGTTTTGTTCTACAGTTCAAAACCACTCCGAACACCGCCATTGCCACAAATGCCCCGCAAAAAAAGGCAGGCCATGGCGCTTTGCTTAGTAGAGCGCTGAGGAAAAAGCCAAGCGTTCCAATAATCAAAAGAAACAATCCGCACGCCTGCCATCCCGGATCGGGTTCTTTTCTGGCGATCTCGATTTCCTCATATTCCACGACACCGGCCGATTTCTCATGGGAGCAGCGTTCGTAATACGCTATTTCGTCCGAAGGCACCAGAGATAGCTCGATCCGGTAAATTTTCGCATCCGTGAGGTCGTTTGCCTGACAAAAATCCTGAAACGAAGTATGAGCGATGGCCATTGCTTCCGTAAAATCCCCTGCAAGCAAGGTCTGATAGAGGCACACTCGATCTGGCCACTTGGGGATTCGGTCCGAAGCCGTCGTCTTTGGCCGCGATTCCGGCAACTGAATCTCAAGCACCAAATAGTAATAATCCATAGCGTACCCGGTCTTACGAAAGTCCCCATCTCTTTATCGGCTGTGAGCTTCCAAAATGTAATGAAACTCCGTTGCATTGTAATCCATCCCGGCGGGCATAGCAACTGCGGAAGCGGGTTTTTCGGCGGATATTGAGCGTGGGTGCGGCAAACGCATACCGCGAATCGTAGGGTTTGCCGGTTCTTCGGGCTGCGGGCGGGGCGGGATCGGCGGCTGAGGGTGATTTTGCGGATTTGTTGTCTTTATTTTGCGGCCGGGCAGGGTATAATCGTACCGCTTTGACCGATTGGTTTCCCGCTGGGGGCCGGCCGGGTTGTGCGCTATGGCTGTCGCGGCGCAATAAAACGGATGTGACGGCCGGCGGGGTGCGCACCGGCGGCAGGGAGGTCTGATGATGTTACCGCTGGGCGATCCGATTCTGATCTTTCTGGTGCTGGCGGTGTTGCTGCTGGCGGCACCGATTCTGTCGGAGCGGCTGCGCATTCCGGATCTGGTCATTCTGCTGATCGCCGGCGCGGTGATCGGCCCCAACGGCTTGGGCATCCTCGAACGTGGCGACGCCATCACCATGTTCGGCGCGGTCGGCATCCTCTACATCATGTTCATGCCCGGACTGGAGATCGACGTCTCCCGTTTCGCCAGTTCCAGCCGCCGCAGCATTACCTTCGGCCTGATGCTCTTCGCGTTCCCGCTGGCGTTCGGCACCTTTGTCGGATTGTATGTGCTGAATTATAGCTGGCTGACCTCGATTCTGCTGGCGAGCATGTTCTCCTCGCACACGCTGCTGGCGTATCCGATCGCCAGCCGCTTCGGCCTTGCGCGCACCGAGCCGGTGGCGGTTGCGGTCGGCGCGACGATCATCACCGATACCCTCGCGCTGCTGGTGTTGGCGGTCATCGCGGACGCGGCGAAGAACATCAGCATGGGGTGGGAGTTCTGGGCTGGACTACTGGCGGGAACGCTGGCGCTGGTGGGGCTGATCCTCTGGGGGGTGCCGAAGCTGGCGCGTTGGTTCTTCCTCAAGGTTTCCGAGAAGGGCGGCACGCAGTTCATGTTCGTGCTGCTGATGTTCTGCGGTTGCGCCTACGCCGCGCACGCGGTGCGGCTGGAGCCGATCATCGGCGCGTTTCTGGCGGGCATCGCGCTCAACCGGCTGATTCCGGAGAACAGCGCCCTGATGAGCCGCGTCACCTTCACGGGGCATACCATCTTCATCCCCTTTTTTCTGATTTCGGTGGGCATGCAGGTCAATCCACGCATGCTGATCGAAAACCCGCGTTGCTGGTTTGTCGTGGCGGTCATGGTGGGCGTGGTCATTTTCTGCAAATACACCATCTCCTGGTTGGCGGGAAAGATTTTCGGTTACAACCAAGCCGAGCGGAAGGTGATGTTCGGGCTTTGCGTCTGCAAGGCGGCGGCGGCTCTGGCGGCGGTGCAGGTCGGCTATCAGCTTAAAATTTTCGACGAAGCGGTCCTGAACGGCGTGATCGCGATGATCCTCATCACCGTTCCGCTGGGGATGTGGGTGGTGGAGAAATACGGCCGCAAGATGGCGGAGCAGATCACCGTACGCAGCGAACCGGTGCGGGTGGAACAACGGATTCTGGTGCCGGTGGCGAACCCGGACATGGCCGCTCGGCTGCTGGACCTGTCTTTTCTGATGCGCAACACCGCCATTCCCGGCATCATTCATCCGATTACCATCGTCCGCGATGAAGGCGACACCAGCGAGGCGGTGGCGAAGGGGGAGAAGCTGCTGGCGCGCTGTCTGTCGATGGCGGCGGCAGTGAACATTCCGATCGCGCCGGGGGTGCGGGTGGATCTCAACGTCACCGACGGCATCGTCCGCGCGGCGAAGGAGCTGCGCAGCAGCATGATTCTGGCGGGCTGGTCGGGGGGGCAGGGGGCGCTGTCGGCGCTCTTTAACTCCGTGATGGATAGCCTTCTGGAGAACTGTCCGGCACGGTTGTATCTCTGCCGCCTGCAACAGCCGCTGAATACGGCGCGGCGTCTGCTTCTGGTGTTCCCGCCGCTGGCGGAGCGCCGGCCGGATTTGAGTCTGGTGATCCGGGAAGCGCGGTTTTTTGCGCGGCAGACCGGGACGGAACTGCGGGTGTATCTGGTGTCGCTGGCGGGCGCGACGTTGCGGCAGGAACTGACGGCCGGGCGGGATAACGGCGCGCCGGCGATGGTGGAGGCGGAGAGTTGGGGCGCGCTGCGGGCAAAGTTGTTTGATGAGGTGCGCGAGGATGACATCCTGTTGCTGCCGGTGGAACGCCGGGGCGGGGTGTTGTGGACGCCGACGCTGGAGCGTCTGCCGGAGCTGATTATCGGGCGCTTCCCGAATATCAATCTCTTGCTGGCATATCCGGGACTGCGCGGCGAGGTCGCGGAGGAGCCGCTGGAGGACGAGTCGCAGGAGGCGCATCTGTCGGGCATCCGACTGCTGCCGGCGCAACTGCCGGCGGAGGATGGAATCGAGGTCGCGCTAACGGAGCTGCTGCGTGCGGCCTTTCCCGGGAATTCGGCGGCGCTGGCCGAACTGCAGCCGCTGCTGGAGGCCTCGGCGCGTTCGTATCCGGTGGAGTTGACGGCCGGAGCGGTCTTGCTGCATGCGCATGCCGATACGCTGACGGAGCCGGTGCTGCTGGTGGGGTGCGGGGGGAACTATGAGTTGCCGAACCTCCCTTCGCCGGTGCGAGTGTTGCTGGCGTTGGTCAGCCCGAATAGTCTGCCCCCGGAGGCACATTTGAAGTCGCTGGCGGGGCTGGCGCGTCGTTTTCATGACGAGCAGACGGCGCGCGCAGTGGCCTCGGCCGGCAGAGCGGGGGAGGTCTGTACGCTTATTACCGGCGGCGGCGAAATGCTGGTGCTCTAATCTGCGCCGCAAGTCGGTGGTGGCGCGGCAAGCACGAACCGAGTGCGGAGCGGAGCGTTCCCGCGATCACTCTTCGGGGGATGAAGTATCGCTTCCGCGTGGTCAATGGGGCGATACCCCCGGATCAATCATTTCCGTCTGGCTGGCGGCTTCGCGGCGAGGGAAATCGGCGCGCAGTCGCCGGAGTCTGCAAAATCACGCACTAACTTTTTGAGAGAATTTGACAATGAGCAAGGAACGGGCAATGGCGAATTTGCGGGCCGAACTGCTGGCTCCGGCGGGCGGACCGGAGGCGGGATATGCGGCCGTGCAGGCGGGGGCGGATGCGGTTTATCTGGGACTGTCGCGTTTTTCGGCGCGGGCGGAGGCGGTTAACTTCACTTCGGAGGAACTGGCGGATTTTGCCGGCTATGCGCATCAGCTCGGGCGGAAGGTGTATGTGACGGTCAATACGCTGATTCAAACAGCAGAGCTGCCGGAGCTGCTGCGGACACTGGCGATCCTGAGCGCGTGCAGGGTGGATGCGCTGATCGTGCAGGATCTCGGGGTGCTGCGCCTGATTCGCCGGCACTTTCCGCACCTGGCGATTCATGGGAGCACGCAGTTGGCGGTCCACAATCGCGCGGGGGCGGAGTACCTGCGCGAGTTGGGGGTGAAGCGGGTGACGCTGGCGCGCGAGCTGACCATCGCCGAGGTCGCTGACATTTGCGCGGTGGGCGGCATTGAGGTCGAGACCTTTCTGCATGGGGCGCTCTGCTATTCCTACAGCGGGCTGTGCATGTTCTCGGCGTTGCAGCGCAACGGCCGCAGCGCCAACCGCGGGCGTTGCGCTTATCCCTGCCGCGATCTCTTCTCCCGCTGCCCCGGTGGGGAGCCTGACTCGGAGGAGCCGCAGGAGGGTGAGGCGGTCGGGCAGCAGGGGCATATCTTCTCGCTGAAGGATCTTGCGCTGCCGCAACAGTTGCAGCAGTTGTGTTCGGCGGGGATCGCTTCGCTGAAGATCGAGGGCCGCAAAAAAAGCCCGCTCTACGTCTCGACGGTAGTGAGCATGTACCGTCGGCTGCTGGACGGCGGCGGCATTGACGAAACCTTTGAGGAGGATCGCCGGCGGGTGCAGACGGTATTCAGCCGGCCGTGGACGGATTTTTTCTCCGGCAGCGACGGCCGGCATCAGGCGATTGATGCGGAGATCGTCGGACATCGCGGCGCGGTGGCGGGAACGGCGGAGTTGGTGCGGGTGGTCAAGGGCGAACGGCGGCTGCGCTTTACGACCACGCTGGGGCTGGAGCGACACGACGGCTTGCAGGTGGACCTGCCCGGCCAGTCACGCCCATACGGGTTCCCGGTGTTGGAGCTGTATCGTGTGGAGGATGAATATACTCCGCGCGTCTATGACGTGCCGGCCGGAACCCGGTTGGAGGTGGCGCTGCCGGACGCCGCGCCGCACATCCCGGAGGGGGCGGTGCTGTACCGTTCCTCCTCGCAGGAGCTGAAGCGCGATCTGCGGATGGTGCTGCCGAAGCCCGGTTCCTGCGCACCCCGGCCGCCGGTGCGGGTGGGACTGACCATCGACGCGGGTACGGTTTGCGCAACGGCGGAATTTCTGCCTGACGCTACGGCTGCGCTGGCGTTGCCTCTGGGGATCGTCTCCGGCTGCGCTCCGGTTTCAGCGGTCTTGGAGGGCGACTGGACGCCGGCGCGGCAGGCCGGAAGCGGAGAGGGGGCAGCCCGGCAGGTCTTTGATAAGACCGGGGATACGCCGTATGCATTGAGTGAGTTCCAGTACAGAAATCCTGACAATCGGTTTGTGCCGGTTTCGCGGTTGAACGCGCTGCGCCGGGAGCTGTATGCCGCTTTGCAGCAGCAGCAGGAGCAGGCGTGTGAAGACTGGCTGGCCGGCTTGTTGCCGGCTGAGCGCCAAGACAGCGCACCGGTGCCGGCTGAGCCGGCCCTGACAGCAGGGGCGGAGGAGGAGGTTCGGGCGAAGGCGTTGCGCTGGTCGTTGAAGGTCGCGCACCCGAGGCAGTTGGGCGGGCTTTCGCTGGGAGAGCTGGAGAGTCTGGAAGAGATTGTGGTGGATCTGAACGAATGCCGGGGCGAGGGGGCGAAGGACTTTTTTCCGGCAATGCAGGCGCTTGGCATGACGGTGGGGCAGCAGCGGGTGCGCCTGTCGTTGCCGGCGATTCTTCGCGCAGCGGATCTGGCGGAGCTGCAGCCGCTGCTGAAGGAGTTCCGGCAACTGGGCTTCACGAAATTCGAGGCCGGAAATGTGGGGGGGCTGCGACTGGCGCGCGGACTCGGCGGGGGGGATGTTGCCGCTGACTGGCCGTTGTATGTGCTCAACCCCGAGGCGGCTTCTTTTCTGACGGATGACGGGAACGTGACGCGGTTCTGCTGCTCTCCGGAGGATGACGGTGAGAATCTGCGCGCCCTGCTGCGTGCCTGCGGCGAGCGGACTGGCGCAACCGGGCGACCGTTGAGGGAGGCGTTGTCCCTGGTGGCGTATCTGGACGTGCCGCTGTTCACCGGCGAGGCCTGCGCGCGTTCGGCGTTGACCGGTTGCCGGGGTGATGGTGCGGCGTGCTCGGGAAAACCGCTGGCAATTCAGGATAGCTATGGGGCGCGTTATCTGCTTTTGAGCCGGAATTGCCGGACGACCCTGATCAGCACCCGTGCGCTCTGTCTGGCCGGCCGGCTGAATGAGTTGTCGGCGTTGGGCCTGCGGCATGTGCGCGCGGACTTTCTGTATCGCGCGTATTCGCCCGATGAGATTGCGGCGATTTTTCATGACTTGCTGGCGGGCCGGGCGCCCGCCGGAAGCCGGGAGGGCAATTACGCCGCAGCCTTGCAATAAGGGCGATGTGGGGGAATGCGCCGTTTTTTGCACGATGCGCGGGGGTGGCGTAACAGGGCAAAGACCGCTTCACTTCCGTGTTCGGGGTGCCTGCGGGGCCGTCATGTGTTTTGTCTCGAAAGAGCAAAAAGAAAGAACCGGTATGGACCGGTTCTTTCTTTTTACATGCGGAAATCTGTCGGGCCACTTGGCGGGGATTCGCCGGCCCGGATCAGGGCGCGGGATCGGCAGAATCGGTAGGATCGGCAGGGACGGCGCGCAGGGTGCGGATGCGCTGGTACTCCAGCGTGGCGTCTTTTAGCAGTACATCCAGCCCGTCGGCGAGGCCGGTACGGGCTTGCTCGGTGATCGACTGACAGATATCCTGCAGCGCGCTGAGACCGAGGTAGCCAGCGCCGCTTTTGACCTGATGCGCGCTATGTTGCACGACCGCCGTGTCCCCGTCATCGATTCCTTTGGCAATGGCCGCAAGCAGGGTTTGGGCGTCCTTCAGGAAGATATCGAGCGCTTTTTGCGCGAGTTCGCGCTTGCCGAAGAAGAAATGCTGGACGATGTATTCCCGGGGCAACTGCTCCGGGCTGGCGGCCTGCTCCTGCGCGGGCGGCAACTCGCCGACCGTCCGGTTGAGCATGGCGTAAAAATCCTCCTTGGCGAAGGGCTTGGCAAGGACTTCATTCATGCCCGCCGCGCGGCAGGCGGCGATGGTGCCGGCCTCGGCGTAGGCGGTCAGGCCGATGATGGGGGTACTGCGGTTGGGGCCCTGCGCCCGAATTTGGCGGGTCGCTTCCATGCCGTCGAGAACCGGCAATTGGACATCCATCAGGATCAGGTCAAAGTCGCGCTTGAGACACTTGGCTACTGCATCCTGCCCGTTGAAACAGGTAAAGAGGTTGTGCCCGGAGTGCCGGATAAAGGCCGACGCGACCTGACGGTTGAGGGCGTAGTCCTCCACCAGCAGGATGTTCGCCGGCAACAGGCGCCGCCGGATAAGCGCGGTCGTAGCGGTGGGCGAGGCGGTGGCGGCCGGTTGCGCGGCGTGGCCGGACTCTGTCGGGAGCTCCGGCGGTGTGAGAGCCGAAGGCGTGGCGGCGTCGCCGGGCGGCGGGGATATGTCGCCGGGGTCTGCGGTTGCGCTGGTTCCGGTGACGACGGCCTGTTCCGGCGTCTGCAGCGGCAGGGTGAGGGTGAATTCCGAACCCTTGCCGACAGTGCTGCGGAAGGTGAGCTGGCCGCCCATCAGGCGGGTAAGCTTGTTGGCGATGGCCGCGCCGAGTCCGGTGCCGCCGTATTCGCGGGTGACGTTTTCGCTGGCTTGCACGAAGCTTTCGAAGATATGGGGCTGCGCCTCTTCGGGAATGCCGATGCCGGTGTCGATGACCGCGAAGGTAAGCTGGTCGGCCTCTTCTTGCGCCTCCGCTTCCACTCGTAGCGTCACCGAGCCGCGGGCGGTGAATTTAACGGCGTTGCCCAGCAGGTTGAGCAGGATCTGGCGCAGGCGCAGCGGGTCAAAGCGATAGGTGCGGCCGACGTTGTCGGCGATATTCAGGAAAAAACGGACGCTCTTCTTGTTGTGCAGCAGCGCCTGCGTCGCGGTGGCGAGGGACCGGAGGAAGGCGCGGAGATCGGCGTTCTCGGCGCGGACGGCAACGCGTCCGGCGTCGATGGCGGAGTGATCCAGCAGATTGTTGACCAGATCAAGCAGGTGGACCGATTCCCGCCGGATATTCTTCAGCCAGCCCAGCGCTTCCGGGGTGGAACGCGCTTCCGCGGCGAGATCGGTGAAGCCGATCAGGGCACTCAGGGGCGTGCGCATCTCGTGTGAAAGCGTGGTAAGAAATTCGGAGCGCAGGCGGCTGGCGGCGGCGAGTTCCGACCGGATGCGCTCTTCGCGCAACTGTGCCTCGCGCATGGCGCTGAGATCGCGGATGCTCGCTTGCAAAACCTGACGGCCGTCGAGGGCGAACGTCAGCGTGCGAAACTCTGCCGGCAGCCGTTGGCCGAGGGCATTGCGCAGCTCCAACTCGCCGTGGAATTCCTGTTGTCGCGCGAGATGGTCGAGCATATAGAGGTACTTGTCGTCGGCCGGAAACAAAAGTTCAACGGGTTGGCCGAGGATGGCTGCGCGCGGCAGTTGCAGCAGGGTCTCCAGGCTCCGGTTGCAGTCGATGATGTTGCGCGTGGCGAGATCGCAGATCAGAAGACCGTCCGGCGTGGCGGAAAAGGCGGACTGATAGCGCTGCTCCGCCAATTGGCAGGCCGTCTGCGCATTTCGAAGCAGGAGCAAAAGATGGTTGACCGACTCCGTGAGTTCGGAGGTCAGCCCGTTGCCTCGCGCCGGCAGGAGAGGGATGGTGGGGGGATTCTCGCGCGAAGAGCGGAGCAGGCGCGTCAGCGTGCGCAGGCGGCCGGTGGCGAGATACAGATAAACCGGCACCATGCCGGCGAGGCAGAGCAGGAGCAGTCCCGCCCAACCGCTCATGAGCGTGGTCCAAAGCGCATAACCGGATTGATAAATATCGCGTTGTTGGCGGCAGATCAGGGCAAACGCCGGAATGCCGCTGATGTCCCCGAAGAGCAGCGCCCCGGAGATGGTGTGATTGTCGACGGTGGTGATGGGGACGACGCCCCGGCCGTCGAGGTTGACGGGCATCTCCTGCGCAGAGTACCACGACTGGTCTTTGAAGGAGAGAACGGAATATTCTTCGCCCAACCGCTCGCGCAGGCGGACAGCCAGATTTTCCCGCACAAACGAGCCGAACACAATCACTCCCGGTACATCGCTCATGCCGTCGGTTTTCTGCACGGGGACGGCGGTGAACGCGAGTACGGACGGGCCGAGATTCATAAATCCCGAAAGGCGCTTGCCCGTAAGCACATGATCGAAGTACCCTTCTTCCAGAAAACGGATCTTGAAGGCGGCCGGTAGCGGCGCCGGTTTGAGCGAAGGCAGCGTGATGGCGGTTTCGCTGAGGGTGGTGCGCGAGGAATCGAGGATCAGCAGGTAATTGATCCGCAGAACCTCCAGCGTGCGCGGCAGAATATTCTCGCGGGGAAAGTCGGGGTTTTTGCCTTTGCAAAAATCATACAGGTCGTCCCAGTTGCCCCAGTCCTGACAGAGTGAGCCGATGCGGTCGAGTTCTTCGCGCATGACGTCGCGGGCGAGCAGAACCGATTCCTGTACCCGTCTGATCTCCAGCGCGCGGAAGGAACGGTCGATCTGGCGATAACTGAACGCCCCGAACGCAGCCAGCAGCAGCGCCGTTAGCGTCAGACACGCCAGCAAGATTTTCAGATACAGCCGCATCGCCGCCCTTTTGCGTTATGGGTCACGGACCTGTGCCGGGGGAACGAAAGGCGGCAGGGGATCGGCCCCTGCCGCCCGCCGGAGAACGCGGCCGGATTCAGGTGTGATAGTCGGCGTTGATCTTCACATAGTCGTAGGAGAAGTCGCAGGTCAGCAGGGTGGCGCTCCCCTTGCCAAGGCCGAGGCGGATGTCGATGACCACCTGCTTTTTCTTCATCGCCTTCGAGAGAGCATCGGCGTTGAAGGGGCGGGGCGCGCCGGCGGCGAAGATCTCCTTGCCGCAGAGGCTGATGGATGTCTTCTCCGGAACCATGGCGCAGCCGCTGCGCCCGAGGGCGGCGACGATGCGGCCCCAGTTGGGGTCGTTGCCGAACATGGCGGTCTTCACCAGTGGGCTCTCTGCAACGATCTTCCCCGCGAGTTTGGCGTCTTTGGCGCTCTTGGCGCCGAGGACGTTGACGACCACGAGCTTGGTCGCGCCTTCGCCGTCTTGCGCGACCTGGGTTGCCAAGGCGTAGCAGACCTTCTTCAGGGCGGCGAGGAACTCTTCGTAATCCTTGCCGGAAGCGGTCTTGATGGGCTTGTTGCCGGCCTTGCCGCTGGCGAGGCAGAGGACGGTGTCATTGGTGGAGGTGTCGCCGTCGACGGTGACGCAGTTGAAGGAGGTCTCCGTGGCGGCGCTCAGGGCGGTCTGCAGGACAGCCGGCTCAATGGCGATGTCGGTGAGGAGAAAACCGAGCATGGTCGCCATGTTCGGGGCGATCATGCCGCTGCCCTTGCAGACGCCGGCGATGGTGCCGCCGCAGGCGCCCGCGGAAGCGGTCTTCTTCACGAGGTCGGTGGTGAGGATCGCCTGCGTGAATTCCGCGCCGTTGCCGCCCTTTTGCGCGGCGAGGCCGGGAACGGCGGCACGCATCTTCTCGATCGGCAGTTGCACGCCGATGATGCCGGTCGAGCAGATCAGCACCTCGTTGGCCTTGCAGCCGATGCCGGCGGCGACAAGCTTAGCCGTTTCGGCGGCGTTGTCGAGGCCGGTCTGCCCGGTACAGGCGTTGGCATTGCCGGCATTGACGATGATGGCGCGCATGCGGCCCTTGGTGGCCTTGAGGTTTCTGCGGCTGAAGGTGACGGGCGCGGCCACAACCTTGCTCCGGGTGAAGACCCCGGCCGCAGCGACGGGCTCGGCGGAATAAATCAACCCGAGGTCAAGCTTGCCGGAGGCTTTGATGCCGGCTTTGGTCGCGCAGACGGCGAATCCTTTGACCTTGTCCAACAAATTCTTCATTGCGACTCTCCCTTCTGATCGCCTGCGGGCGCAGGCGCTGGTTTTTTTCTGTCCGATTTGGTTGCCGGCGGCGCGGCGGGCGGCGTTTCCTCGGCTGCATGCGGGGCCCCGGTTTGTGGAATCCGGATTTCCTGTCCCGGCACAAGCACATCCGGGTCCAGTCCGGGGTTGACCTTCAACAGCGCTTCCTGCGTATATTTTCCGCCGAGGCGGTCGAGGAGGATTCTTTCCAGCGTGTCGCCGCGAACGACCACGTAAACCGGCATTCGGGAAATATCAATCCAACGCTTCAGCAGCAGTATGGCCGGATGAGCGGTGGCGAGAACGAGATGCTCCGGCGGCGCATTGCGCTTGAACTGGCAGAGGAGCGCCACTCCCGCGCTGCTCTCCGGAGGGATTCTGGTATCCTGCAGGCTCTGGAGCGCCAGAGTGTTCTGGTCGGACGGAAGCAGAAGAATGGAGCAGGGCTTTGCTCCGCCGGTCAGCATGACCGAAACCAGATCATCTTTTCCCAGTAATTGAAATTTGTATCGCATCTGTCCGACGGGATATTCCAGCACAAGCGGCAGCGAGTCGGGTCTCCCCGCCCCGATGCGATCGGCGGCAAACTCTGCCGCCGGCGTGGGCAGCGCGAGTAAAAACAGCGCCGGAATCAGAATCCGGAATATTGGCATCGTTTGTCTCCCGCACCGCCGCCATTATAGTCTGTGAGGATGTCGTTGTCCAGTCAGGAATGTGTAAACACCCGGGCGCGGCGTGAGGGAATTTGTCTTTCTCAGGGAGTGCGCGATTTGCACCGCCGAAATCAGTGGCCCTGTTCGCTGCGCAAGAGATCGAGCATCAGGTTCACCTCGGCTTTGGAGAGCCGGGTCAGGCGGGCGATCTCGTCGGCGCTGCGTCCTTCCTCGGCGTAAGCGCGGATGCGGCTGCGGATGTCGGCCTTCCAGCGTCCGCTGCCGGTGTCGGCGCTCTCTTGGGCGGCAGGGGGCGCCGGCGCGGCGGCAGAGGGCGTAAAGACAGCGGCCTCTGCGAGCGTGGGCAGCGGGGTCGCCGGATCGGCGGGATTGCCGGCGGCGGCACGTAAAGAGGCGAGCGCGGCCAATGCAGCAGCCTGAGCGGTGTTGGTGACCGGCTGGGTGGCTGTGGCGCTGTTTTTGCCTGATCGCAGGCGTTCGGAGGAGTGGAGCGCGGCTGCGCCGGTCAGCGACTCCAGTCGCCGGGCGGCATCGTCGGCGTCTTTGATCAATTTGTTGAGCACGCGGATTTTTGTGTCGAGGACGCCGTTGATCTCGCGCCCGGTCTCGACGACCTGCAGCAGGATTTGATCCGCGGCAAAGCGGACGCCGCTGGTGTTGCCGTTGAGTTCACGGTTATATTGTTTTTCCAGCAGTTCGCGCTCTTGCCGGCTTTTGCGCAGCAGGCGGGGGATGATGAACATCACGCCGATCACCAGGCCGAACACGAGGAGGATCTTCCAGTCGAAGGAAGATGCCTGCGTGTCGCCGCCCTCTGCGGCCAGAATCAGCAGAATGCCCATGTTACAGCTCCTCGTTCAGTCCCAGACGTTCGAGGATGCGGGCGATGTCGTCGCGGGAATAATATTCAATCTCAATGCGGCCCGAGCCGTCCTGATCCTGAATCCGGACCTTGACTCCGAGGTGTGAGCGCAGCCGCTGTTCGAGGTCAGAGACAAAACGGTCGCGTCCCGCGCCCTCTTCGCGCACGGCGCGGTTCTTCTCGCCGGCAGGGGCAGGGCTGGTCAGACGCTTGACAATCCGTTCGACCTCCTGCACCGGCAGTTCTTCGCGGATAATCCGTTTGGCGAGGTCCAGTTGCGAGAGCGCATCGCCGAGGCCCAGCAGCGTCCGGGCGTGGCCGGCGGAGATGACGGTTTCCGCCACCATCTGTTTGATCTCTTCGGGCAGCTTCAGCAGCCGCAGGGTGTTGGTGATGCTGGCGCGGCTGACGCCAAGGCGGGCGGCGATCTGCTCGTGCGTCAGCCCTTCTTCCTTCTGCAACAGCTCATAGGAGTGGGCGATTTCGATGGCATTGAGATCGTCGCGCTGAAGATTTTCCACCAGAGCCAGCTCGCGCATCCGGGTGTCGGTGGCGTCGATGACGCAGGCTTTGACCGTTTCCCAGCCGAGCATGGTGACCGCGCGCAGGCGGCGCTCGCCCGCGATCAGTTCGTAGCGGCCGTCATCCTGCCCCGAGTGGCGGACGATGACCGGTTGCACCAGTCCCTGTTCGCGGATCGAGTCCGCGAGGGCAGCGAGTTTTTCATCATTGAAGGTCAGGCGCGGTTGCCAGCGAGAGGAGAAGATCTTGCCCACCGGCAATTGCCGGAGTCCGTCCGCGCCTTCGGCCGCCGGATTGCTCTCTTCCGGCTGCGGCTCTTGCGGGATCAGCCCGCGCAATCCCCGTCCCAGTCCCTTTTTGCTCATTCCACCCCCGATGTCTGCGGGCAGGCCCGCTGGTTGTTTGTCTGAAAACACAGGCAGGCGATACCGCCGGGCGGTTCGCCGCATGTCGGGGCGTTTTCGTCCGCGCCCGACTCTATTTTTATGCAGCAACCCTTCCCGTGTCAACCAATTCCCGCCGAATCCCTTCCCGCGGGGGTGAAATGCGTTGGGGGCTTCGCTGGCGGTCTGGCAAAACAGGAGGGTGGCAACGAGTCCTTCCTACCCGCCGCCTGCGCTATGGATCGCCCATTGGTGCCCTGTATCTGGTGGAGGAATGGATAATCTGCTACGCGCAGCCCTTGACTGGCGGCGGAAACCGTAGACCATTGATTCCGCCAACGGTGGCATATTTCGGGTGCTGGGTGGGAGCATGCCATAGGCGTCGCGCTTACGAAATAGCATGGGGTACTTGTCCTGCAAGGAGTTGTGAGAATGGCGGAGCATAAGCGGTTCAACCTGAAGACGGTGGATGATCTGCGCACGGAGCTGGACGCTCTGCGACTGAGCCTGCCGGTTTCGGACGATTTTTCCGTTCTGGGACAGAAGGTGCAGATCGGTAAGTGGGAACTGCCCAACCGTTTTATTGTGCAACCGATGGAAGGCGTTGACGCGATTGAGGAAACGAGCGGTCCGCGCGACCTGACCTTCCGTCGCTACCGGCGCTTTGCCGAGGGCGGTTCGGGGCTGATCTGGTTCGAGGCGGTGGTCGCCAGCGAGGAAGGCCGCAGCAATCCCCGGCAGTTGCAGATCACCAAAAGCAATCTTGGCGAATTCCGCCGGCTTGTCGATGAAACCCGCGAGGCGGCATACCGGGCCAACAGGCACGAGATCGTGACGGTGGTGCAGATCACGCATTCGGGGCGCTGGAGCAAACCCGCCGGAACGCCTGAACCGCTGCTGATTCATCACAACCCCGAGTTGGATAAGGCGGTCGGGGTTAATCAAAAATATCCGCTGGTGACGGACTCCTATCTCGACGGATTGCAGGACCGGTTTGTCGCGGCGGCGGAGCTGGCGGCGGCGGCGGGGTTCGACGGGGTGGAGATGAAAGCCGTACACGGCTACTTTACCGGTGAGATGCTCTGTGCTTTCACCCGGCCGGGCAAATACGGCGGCAGCTACGAGAATCGCACGCGGTTTGTGCGGGAAGCCACGCGCGGCGCGGCGCAGCGGATGGGGACGGACCACTTTGTGACCGCGCGGCTGACGATGCATGAGCCGTCGGCGCATCCCTACGGCTGGGGCGTGAAACAGACGGAAGGAAGTAAGGAGATCGACCTTACCGAGCCGCTGCGCTTTGCGCGGGAGTTGTGCGAGCTCGGTAATATGCCGCTCTTTAATTTTTCCATCGGTTACCCGCGCTTCATTCCGTACATGAATCGTCCGTTTGACAACGGTGGGGTTGGCGCGCCGGTACCGCCGGAGCATCCGCTGGAAAGCATTGTGCGTTTTCAGGACATCGCGCGTCAGACGCAGAAGGCAATCGGCAAGATTCCGCTGGCGACGGCGGCGCTGTCGTGGCTGCGGCATCTGATGCCGTATGTCGCGGCGGGGTTGGTGAAGGAAGATTGGTGCCGGCTGATCGGGCAGGGCCGGCAGATGTTTGCCTATCCCGAGGCGGTGAATGACATCCTCAATCATGGCGCGATGAGTCCGGAAAAGTGCTGCCTGACCTGTTCGATGTGCAGTCAGATCATGAAGGATGTGGCCGGCTGCAACGGCTGTCCGGTGCGGGATAAAGCGATCTACGCTCCCGAGCTGCAAAAAGGCCGCGCTGCCGCCAAAGCCAAGGGGCTTGCCTGAGTGGCCTTCCTGTTTCCGAAGCGAACCGCTCACGGAATAGGCCCTGCAACGGCGGGTGGCAGACAATGAGGTTGCGCCGGCAGGGAGCGATTCCTGCCGGTAAAGTAGCCGTGTACGGCTTTCATCTCCACCCCGTCGAACCCCGCCGCCGCCGCCAGCTCCGCCGCCGCGACAAACCGGTCCTGCAATCCGTCGAGATAGGAGTCCGTCACCAG
>CAYWTJ010000123.1:0-16361 GCA_964460225.1 uncultured Planctomycetaceae bacterium
GCGGGACGGAGGCCTCTCTTTTGCTGCGCAGCGGTTCGGCCTTTTCGGTCTGTCTGTTTGACCTGAATCTGCCGGGCGTGAACGGAATGGCGTTGTGCGCGCTGGCGAAAAAAATGCAGGCCGATGCGCCATGTTATGTTCTGATTATGACCGGACAGGAGCCGCAAAGCGTTTACAAGTCGGTGCTGAGCGGCGGGGCGGATGATTTTCTTGCCAAACCCTTTACTCTGGATCTTCTCTCGGTGCGTCTGGATGTCGCGGAAAATTTTCTGCTCAACGAGCGGCAGCGCATCGCGGCCGAAAAGGCGTTGCGCGAGAGCGAAGAGCGGATGACCCTTGCGGTTGAAAATGCCCAGCTTGGCATGGCCGAGCTGGACTTTGCTTCCGGAAAGGTGGTTGCCAGCGATTTGTGGTATAAAATTACGGGATGTTCGCCGGATTTTCCGGGGGGGGCGCTGGCCTATTTGCGCGAGAACATTCATCCGGAGGATGCGGAAAATGTGTTTCGCGGAAGTGAAGCCTACCGGAATATGGAGGGCGAAGTCATCACAACCGAGTTCCGCATCAAACTACCCAATCGCGGTTATGTCTGGCTGCAGGGCGTAGGACGGACGCGACGGCACCCGGCGGTTCCGGGGGCGTGCGTTCTCAGCGGATTCTTTCAGGATATCAGCGCGCGCAAGCAGTTGGAACTGTCGCAGGAGCGGCAGCGAAAAACGCTTGAGGATATGGTGATGGAGCGCACCGACGAACTGGTGCGGATCAACCATGAACTGCGGCAGGAGATGGAGGCCCGCGCGAAGGCGCAGGAGGAAAACCTGCGCCAGCAGCGCAAGCTGATGGACACGGAGAAGCTCGCATCGTTGGGGACGCTCGTTTCGGGGGTCGGACACGAGATCAACAATCCCACCCAGTTCATCATGCTGAACATGCCGTTTTTGAAAGGGGCTTGGGCAAGCGCGCTGCCGGTGCTGGACGAATACTATGAATCGCATCCGGATTTTCGTCTGCGCGGCGTACCCTATGCGCTGGCGCGGGAGCGGATGCCGGTGATGGCGGGGGATATCCTGGAGGGCGCGGAGCGGATCGAAAAAATCGTGCGTGAGCTGAAGGATTATGCCCGGCAAGGGGGCGAGGAATCCTTTGCCGAGATTGATCTGCGCAAGGTTGCGGATTCGACCCAGACCCTGCTGGCGCATTTTATCCGCGAGCATACGGACCGCTTCAGCATCACCGCGCCCGCCGATGAGTTGCGCATCCGGGCCAATGCCATGCGCATTGAGCAGGTGGTCATCAATCTGGTGCAGAACTCCTGTCTTGCCCTGGAGAGCCGCGATAAGGCCGTGCGCCTGATTTTACGCCGGGACGCTACGCGCGGGGGGGCGCAAGTGGTCGTCGAGGACGAAGGGCATGGCATCGAAGAGCGGCATCTGCGCCATCTGACCGATCCGTTTTTTACGACGCGGCAGAGCTCCGGCGGGACGGGGTTGGGGCTTTCGATCTGCGACCGCATCGTACACAACCACCGGGGCGAGATGAGCATTGTCTCCGCTCCCGGGCAGGGGACCCGCGTGACGGTCTGGCTGCCCGATGACCCGGAAAAGGCGGTGCAGGCATGAGCGGGCTGGGACTGGTGCTGGTCGACGATGAGCCGGCGGTAACGCGGGCGCTGGCGATGGCGCTCTTCAGTAATGGGTATGAAGCCGTGACGGAGTTCAACGACAGCCGCGAGGCTCTGCGCGAGATTGAGCGGCAGGGGGCGGATCTGGTCGTTTGCGATCTTGGCATGCCGCATCTGAGCGGGATGGAGATGTTGGAGCGGCTGCGGCAGACGCGGCCGGAGATTCCGCTGGTGATTGCGACGGCGGTCAATGAGGTGGATACGGCGGTGCGGTGCATGAAGCTCGGAGCGCGCGACTATCTGGTCAAGCCGATCAAAGAAGGCGAACTGGTGCGGGCGGTGCGTCTGGTGCTGGAGTTGAGCGAACTGCGGCGCGAAAACAGCGCCCTGCGCGAACGGCTGACCGATCATTCGCTGCGGCGGCCCGAGGCGTTTGTGGATATTCTTACGAACAACCCGCAGATGCACGCGCTTTTTGAATACATGGAGGTCGTCGCGCCGGCCAGCCAGCCGGTCTTGATTACCGGCGAGACCGGGACGGGCAAGGAATTAATTGCCCGCGCGTTGCACGACCTGCGGCGTCGGGGCGAGTTCGTGGCCGTCAATATCGCCGGACTCGACGAAACTGCTTTTACCGATACGTTGTTCGGACATCTCAAGGGAGCGTTTACCGGGGCGGCAACCGCGCGGGCGGGACTCATCGAAAAGGCCGGCGACGGCACGGTTTTTCTTGATGAAATCGGTGACCTCTCTGCTGGTGCGCAGGTGAAGCTTTTACGGCTCCTGCAAGAGAAGGAGTACACGCCGCTGGGCTGTGACGATCCGCGCCGTACCGGAGCGCGGTTCGTACTGGCAACCCTGCACGATCTGGGCGAGATGGTGGAAAAGGGTACGTTCCGGCGCGACCTGTATTACCGGCTGCGGCAGTATCACCTGCACATTCCGCCGTTGCGGGACCGCAAGGAGGATTTGCTGCTGCTGGCGGAGCATTTTCTGCAACTGGCGGCGGTCGATCTGGGGCTACCGGTGCCGGAGGTGCCGCAAGAGTTGCCGCATTTTCTGGGCTTGTACCCATTCCCCGGCAATGTGCGTGAGATGCAGTCTCTTATCAATGCGGCGTTGAGCCATAGCCGGCGAGGGACGCTGTCGCTGGATTATTTCCGCAAGCATCTCAAGCTGCAACAGGAACCGGCGCAGGCGAACGAACTGGCGGGAGCTTTTCTGGAAGGGCTGCCGGCGCTGCCGCCCTTGAAGTCGGTTCGCCATCTGCTGGTGAAGGAAGCGGTGCGTCGCACGGGCGGCAACCAGACGCTGGCGGCGGGATTATTGGGCGTGACCCGTCAGGCAATCAGCAAGCATCTGAAAAATTCCGACGAATAGCGCCGGTTCGTGTTCGCGGTCTTAGGTAGGGTTGAGGGGGAATGCATATGCCGGTGAAATTGTTGGGGACCTGGGATAAGATATGCGTTGTTTTTACAATTCTGATCGGCGCGGTTATGCTGTTGTTGGGGGGAGCCGGCGCATTCTTTGGGAGTAATTTTCATTTCAAACTCCCGCCGGTTCTGGGCGCGCTCCCGTTTTTTGCGGGGTGGGCGATGACGGTGGTGCTTGTACGCTATTGGAGACTGTCAAAGGCGCTTTCGTTTGTCGGCGCAACCATTTGTCCGACTTGCAGACACGTCATGTATGTGCCAGAGAATGGATACGGGCGCTGTTCAAATTGCGGGCGCGGTTTGCAAATTGTTGCAAAAACGGATGCGGAAGCGCATGAGGTTCCGAATTCGCAGATAAATCATTTCGGCGATTGATTGGGGGCGCTATCCTTATTTCGCGTTCTGATTGGAGGAGGAATTATGAAAAATGTGGAAATGAAAGTGGAAGGGAATATTCTGACGATCACCGTCGATCTCACGAAGGAGTTTGGGCCGTCATCGTCCGGCAAGACGCTCATCATCGCCTCGACCGAAGGCAACCAGAAGGTCGATGGTTCTGATGCCGTGGTCGGATTGAACGTTTACCGCAAAAACACCAGCAAATAGAAACTATCGAATCACTTGTCGGATGACAGGAGATGAATCAGTATGAGCTGGTTTTCTTATGTCGTTGACGGAGTTTGTTGCATTCCCGGCCTTTGATAGAAATTATGCGAGTTTATGGGGAGAGGAACTTCCCGCGTGGCGAGTGAACGCTGAGGACAAGCAGAAAAATGATGCAGAGCGTTGAGCGGGTGGAGAATCTGGTGCGGCTGCTGCTGGCGCCGGGGGTGGGGTGCGTGACGATCAATCGTCTGCTGCGCCACTTCGGCACCTCCGAAAAAATTCTCGGCGCGTCCGATGCCGCTTTACAGCAGATTCCCGGCGTCAACAAGGCGCATTTGAAGGCCATTCAAGAGGCAGCCCGCATCGATCCGCGCCCCGAGTTGGAACTCGCCGCCAGCCGGGGCGTACGTCTGGTGGCGTATGATGATCCTTCGTTTCCCCAGCCGCTTCTGGAATCCGCCGATCCGCCCTTTTTGCTCTATGTCAAAGGCACCTTGCGGCCTTCGGATGCTGCTTCGGTCGGAATTGTCGGCACACGGCAAGCCAGTCGCTACGGGCGCGAGCAGGCGGAGCGTTTCGCGGCCGGTCTGGCGCGGGCGGGGTATGCCGTCATCAGCGGCCTTGCCCGCGGGATTGATACCTATGCGCACCGGGGCACGCTGGCGTCCGGCGGCCGTACCATTGCCGTGGTCGGCTGCGGGCTGGAGCATATTTATCCGCCCGAGAACCGTGATCTCTTCTCCGAGATTGCGGCGACCGGTGCGGTCGTGTCCGAGTTCCCGATGGACATTGCTCCCAGCCGCGATACCTTTCCGCGCCGCAACCGGATCATTGCCGGGATGTCGCTTGGCGTTCTGGTGGTGGAGGCTCCGGTTCGCAGCGGGGCGCTCATCACTGCGCAGCAGGCGTTGGAGCTCGGACGCGAGGTGTTCGCCATTCCCGGCCGGATCGATCAGGAGTCGGCCGCCGGCTGTCATGGCCTGATCCGCAGCGGCGCGACGCTGGTTCGGGACCTGGCCGATCTTCTGCAAGTGCTGGAGACCACCCGCGCAACGTTGCCCGATCCGCAGAACGACCTTTTCTCCGGCATATCAAATGAGGCCCTTGCTTCGGCAGATCCTCTGGCCGACCGGGAGGGTAACGCTTCGGATGTTCCCGTTCCTCCCGCCGAGCGAGGCAGTCCTGCGGCAGGGGCCGTGGCTGTCAGGCCGGAACGAAGCGGCGCAACGCCTCTGACGCTGCCCGGCGCGGATGCGCTGCTGCACAAGGAAACGTCGGTGATGCGGGTACTCGGGCGCGATGCGCAGCACATTGACGAGATCTGCTCGCAGGTGGCCATGAGTGTCGGGGAGGTTTCCGCGACACTCATGATTCTGGAATTGAAAGGGCGGGTGGCGCAGACGCCGGGTAAATTTTATCAGAAAATCGGGTGAGCCGCGATTGCGCACTCGCGCAGGGTCATAGGTCGGCCAGCATCTGGCTGATGCTGGACATGGCATCGGCTTTGGCATCGGCATCCAGCGGGCGGGGTGCGTTTTTTTGCAGCAATTCGGTTGGGATTTCCGCCAGAAACCGGCTTGGCACTCTGGGTGAATTTTGCCCTCGAAGGATGCGGGTTTTGCACCAGGAAAGGGTCAGTTCCTGACGCGCCCGCGTCATCGCCACGTACAGCAGCCGCCGCTCCTCTTCCACCGTTCCTTCTTCCTCCGCGTTGCGATGCGGCAAGATTTTTTCCTCGATCCCCGGCAGATAGACCACCGGATATTCCAGCCCCTTGGCGGAGTGGATCGTAATCAGTTTTACCGAATCGGGTTCGCGCTTCTTCTCGCCTTTTTCCCGCCAGGACAGCATCGCCTCCTGCAGAAATCCGCTGAGGTCCAATCGCTCCCCCGCTTGCCGCAGGCTCTCGCCCACATCATACGCCGCTTCCATCCGGGCCGCACGTTGCAGCGGGTCGTCGTAGAGGTGTTCCAGTTCCTGCTCGTATTTCGTGTCGCGCAGAATCGCCGCGATCAACTGGCCGGGACCGTCTTTCTGCAGTTGTTCCCGCCATGCGCCCAATTGCCGGGCAAACTCCGTGCAGGACTTCACCGAAGCTGCCGGCAACCCCTCGATTTCATGCGCGCGGTTGAGCGCCTGGGAAAGAGAGCACCGCTTGAGGCCGCTCCATTCATTCAGTCGTTCCACCGATTTTTCGCCGATGTTGCGCGCCGGGGTATTGATGATGCGCAGCAGCGCCGCATCGTCATCGGGGTTGTCGATGCTGGCGAGGAAGGCCAGCATGTCCCGCACCTCCTTCTGGTCGAAAAAGGATTGCCCGCCGATTACCTCGTAGGGGATCTGCTCCGCTTTGAGCGCGGCTTCAAACGGCCGGTTTTGGGCGTTGGCGCGGACGATCACGGCAAACTGTCCCGGCCGGCGACCGTTGTCTCGGATGCTGCGTTTGATCTCGTCGACGATATATTCCGCTTCGTGCTCCTGCTCCTCCATCTCCAGCAGCCGCACCGGCAGGCCGTCGCCGAGGCTTGACCACAACGTTTTGGCGTGGCGGGCGGTATTGTTGCCGATGACCGAATTGGCGGTTTTCAGAATTGCGTTGGTCGACCGGTAGTTCTCTTCGAGGTAGACCGTTTTCGTGCCGAACCATTTGCTGGGAAAGTCGAGAATGTTCTGCGGAACCGCGCCGCGCCAAGAGTAGATCGACTGATCGTCATCACCGACCACGCAGATGTTTTTCCATTTTTGCGCCAGCAGCCCGACCAGTTTGTACTGCACATCGCTGGTGTCCTGAAATTCATCAACCATGATATAGCGGAAACGCTCTTGCCAGTATTCGCGGGCGGGAGCGTGCTTTTGCAGCAGCTCCAGAGATTTCAGCAGAAGGTCGTCAAAATCCATGCTGTTGCAGAGCCGGAGCGCGTCCTGATATCGCCGGTAGACACTCGCCAGCGAAAGCTCTTCTTCATCGATGGCGCGCATGGCGAATTGCTCATGCGTGAGACCTTTGCTCTTGAGCCGGCTGATTTCCGCCAGCATGTCTTCGGGTTTCAGCTTTGAGCAGCCATGCACGAAGCGCGCGGCTTTGCGGATAATGGAGTATTGCTCGCTCTGGTCGGCAATGGAGAAGAACTTTTTGTACCCCAGCGCCTGAGCATCGCGGCGGATGAGCTGAACGCACAGGCTGTGAAAGGTGCTGGCGATCATTTTCGACAGGTCGGCGCTGCGGCCAAGGGTTTTCTTGAGCCGGTCCTTCAATTCGCCTGCGGCCTTATTGGTGAAGGTTACCGCGAGAATATTTTCCGGCGCGACGCCGGAGCTGATGATGTTGGCGATGCGGGCGATGACGGTGTGGGTCTTTCCCGTGCCAGCGCCGGCAAGAGCAAGAACGGGACCGTTGATGGTCTGGGCCACCTCGCGTTGACGGGGATTCAGGCCTTGTAAATACTTGCTCACGGATGGTCTCCCGGAGCGGAGGACGGCCGGGACCCGTGGTCCGTGTCGGCGGAAGTATCCCCGCCGCCCCATCCATTTTCCGGGGGGTAGTCCAGATCATAGGCAGACGCCGGGGCGGAGCTGGTATAGAAGTAAACCGTCGCCATTCTGCCTTGTGGCGGATAAAAGCCGCTGACGGACCCGGCGGCGGTGACGATCAGCCTGCGGTCCTGCATTGCCTGTAGAACTGCGGCATTGAAGTCTTCGTGAACCGCCAGACAGTCGCCGGGGCAGGTGAGGATCTGATCGGCGGCGGCGATCGGGTTGCTGGTCAGGAGTGTGCTGGCGCCGGTATAGAAGACGATTTCCGGACTATACATTCCCAGACAGACCAACCGGGAGGGAAGATAATTGACGGTGTGGTCGCCGCGATTCAAACGGGGATTTTCGGTGAAAAACCGGCCATATTCCTGCGCGACCTGCAGCGGCAGCCAGCTGGTGCGTAACGCCGGCAGCAGCACCGCGCAAACCAGCGGGATTGCCACCAGAGAAAATATCAGACTGAGCAGGCAGAGGCGCAGCCGCGCGCCTTTATGAATATACCAGCAGGCTGTCGTGGCAAAAATAGCCGCCAGAAACGGGGGGAGCAGTTCAATCAACGGCTGTGCCTGCAGGTAATGGATTCCCGCTGAGAGCAGCCCAGACGCCAGCAGCGGAAGAAACGCCCCCAACAGACACGCCGTCCAGACCAGACCGCGCAAAATTCCGCTGGTGGGCATTCGCTCGGGGCTGAGGACGAAATCCGCGCAGAGCAGACAGATCCCCGGTAGAGCCGGCAGCATCAGCAAGGGGGCGGAAACCGGCAATAATGCCGTAAGCATTAGCGGCGGCAGCAGCCAGCCGATACAGAGCAGCGCTTGGCGCGTTCGTTTGCGATGAAGCAGATACAGGGCCTGCGTCAGGAAGAAAATTCCCGGCCAGATCAGCAGAAGCAGCGGCAGGAAGTTTCCGCCCGGCAACTGCCAAGGTACATAATCTCCGCCAAAGAAGAGACGCGCCAGATCGGCTCCGTGCGGGGGCGATTGCCATGCCTCCTTCAGGGCAAAAATCCAAGGAAGCGCCGGCAACAGACCGCACAACACGCCCCAAAACGGGAACAGTCCGCGCAGTCCCCGAAAAGTGCCGTCTTTTATCCTGACGGCAAGAAGAACTCCGCTTACCGTTAGCAAAGGGAGCACGCCACACACCAGAACGCCTGTTCCTGCACTCAACCAGAAGAGAGCAATCATCCAGAATGGCAATGCGCCGGGGCGCCGGGAGTTGTGCCGCTGCGCCAGTATCAGCGCCGTAATGTTCAGGGTGATCAGGGCTGTTGCCAGAGCGGCGGAAAAAGCCGACTGCCCCGCCAGCAAAGCGGCGGGAGTAATTAAAAAAAGCAATGCCGAAAGCAGACCTCGCTCCGGGGTAAACAGGGCGCGCCCAGCCACGAAAATAAAAATGGAGGTAGCCAGCAAAGCAAGAAAGGATAAAAGGCGATAGGGCCAGACGCTTCCAATATTGCCAAACGTCATGGCGCTGAGCGTTTGCAGCCAGACATTCCCCTGCGGACGGGGCGAAAGTGTAAGGTCCTGAAACGAGAGGTGCAGACTCAAACCGCGCTGTGCGGACTGACGGGCAATTTGGGTTGCGTAGCCCTCTGCGGATCCGGTGAGAGGCAGAGCAAAGAGGCCGGGCAGGCAGAGCATTGCTGACAGAACCGCCAGAAGCGCGTAAGGACGCCAACTGCGGACGGAGCGGGTCAGGCGGTTACGCCAGAAGGCGGAATTTCCAAAATTCATAAACGAGATTCTTCCGGTTGACAGCCGAAGCGCCGCGGGCCGTTCCCTCCATTGGCAATAGGCTGAATTGTACGGTCGTTGCCGGCGCAATCAAGGGGCAGGGGGACTATGACCGAAAACATCCGCAATTAATGACCGGTTCTCCCCGGCGTTGAGTGCGGGGGGAATAAAGTGCAATGTTGTTTGATCGCTGTAACCGTCTGTCTGTAAATTGGTTGTGTTGATTCTTGCGGCGTGGGCGTACTGTAAAAACCAGATGGATTGCGTGGTAAGGCGTGGTCGCCAAAGAGTGGCCGGTCGGAAGCGCGGAGGAGGCGCTGCGCTATAGGTTGGTGCTGGCGAGATGCGTGACTTCCGTTCTCAGGTCATGGGGGAGGAAGAGCGCATCCTCAACTGCGGTATCGAGTGTTGTCCTGAAGGCGTCCGCCGCCCCGCCGGAGCCGGCCGCCTCGGCGCAACAGCGATAGGCTTCCTCGATGCCGCGGACCAGATCCGGGCGATCCAGCGAAGGGGCGGGTAACCGGAGGACCTCGTGGAGATTGATGTTGTTGTTGGTGCTGTTGAGGCGAAACAGCAGGTCATATAGCCGGCTCGATAAGAGTCCGGCAAGCAGAGCGAGGCTGGTGCCTGCGCGTGGCAGGTAGACGTTGATCGAGTTGCCGCAATATATCCCGGCCGGGAGGATGGCGGTGACCAGACGGGGGCGGCAGCAGAGGTTGCGGATGCCGAGTTGGATGACGCGTGGCTGGCTGAGCAGCTTGTCCAGAAGCTGGCGTTTCGAGGCCGCGCGGAGGAGGAAGCCTTCGGCGTCAAGGTAGCGCCCGCAGGGATCGTTTTCGCCAAGGTCGGCGTAAAAAGGCCGCAGGTGACAACCGCGCAGAAGGATGCTCCCGGTCGGCTCATTGCGGATGAAATCACGGTACACAGTCTGATCCACCTCGCCAACACGCGCGGTGCAGAGGTCGGAAAAGGTCGCGGCGCAGTGCTCAGTCAGCCAGCGGTGCAGGCGCAAACCTGCCGCACCGGTGCGCGGAATGCGGTATTCCCACTCGCGCAACTCCTTGCGGGAGAGGCGGGTCGCGCAACCGGCGCTGTCGATTACAACTTGACATGCGGGACCGGCGTCCCGGCGGGCACGGAAAATGACGGTGCTCTGGCAGATGCCGGGGAAGCGCGGATCATTTTCCTTGAGGAAGCAAAAATGGTCGGCTGCATGTTTGTCCAGTAATTCCTGCCTGAGACGTCCGGCCGTCTTGTCCGCCGTCAGAGTCGCCGGGACGATGTAGCAGAGCCGGCCGGCGGGCTTGAGGAGTTGCAAACCGCGTTCAATGAAACAACGATACAGATTCAGTTGCCCCTGTAATGCGTCGGTATAGTTGCCGCTGTCCCGGAGCGCTTTGGCGTAGGCTGCGTTTTCCGGCCGGCGGGCGAAGTTTGTAAGCACGTCATACGGCGGATTGCCGATGACGCAGTCGTATCCGCTCATCGGGAGCGGCTGCAGCAGCGTGTCCGCAACGCAGAATTGCTCGGGTGACGGGAGAAACGGCGTCTGCTGTGTGCTCAACCGCAGCCAGAGGCACAGACGGGCGACCGCAACCGCCCCGGGGTTGATGTCCTGCCCGTGCAGCGCCCGGGTCGCCCATTTCTGCAGATCCGGCGGCGGCAATTCTCCGGAAAGTGCCTCAATGCATCCCAGCAGAAAATAGCCGCATCCCATCGCGGGATCAAGAATTCGGTCTGAAATGGTCGGTTCTACCAGGGCCACCATGCGGTCTACCAGCGCAGACGGTGTATAGAAGGAACCACTGGCAAGGCGGCCAGCGCGCAGTTCTTCCTGCCCTGCGGGATCGTCGGTCAACGGCGTATGCAGTAGCCATTCGTACAATTCCCCCGGGAGGCGGGCCACCGTGGACCGGGTGCTGGGGGCGGTGCGATATGCCGCTTGCTCCGCGCCTTTGGCCGCGCTAACGGAGTGTGTTTGCAGGGCGGCAGTGGCAACTCGGCGAAGGTAGTGTAGGGCTCGGTTGACGGTTTGCGCGTCCGCGAGGGAGCCCACCAGCGCTACGGAGCTGGGACGAATCGCATGCGGAATCTGCGCGTAAAAATTGGCAGCCTCCTGAGCGGAGGGATTTTGTAAGGCATCGGACTCTGCAGCGCGGGAATCCGCGGCGGGTGCGTGGAATGTCTCCTGGCCGGGTGTTCGGACGACATGGTTGTAGAGGCTGAGGGCGGTTGCGGCGACCGCCAATGTGATCGCTTCATTACGGGGAATGGCCGCAGATACCAGCGCGGACGCCAGCGCATGTGTTTCAGGCGCGAGGAGAAGTTGTGGTTTGCGAATGCGTGCGGGCAAATGTTCTCCAGTAGCGTCGCAGGAGCAAGCAGCAGGCCGATTATACGCCGGTGGTTGAAACATGCAATGTGATTGGATTCGGTTCGGCATGGCGGAAAGAAAAAACGGCCATTGCCGTCGGTGCGGCAATGGCCGGGCGTGTCAGGAATCCGGTTACAGATATTTGGTCAAGCGGACGATGTTGCCCGGCGAGGTATATTCCAGACTGTCGCAGCACTTGAGCATAATGTTGATTCCCAGACCGGCGCGGTTTTCGTCATAGGCGATCATGCGCGTTTGTTGCAGGGGCGTGAAGTTTTTGACCAGTTCCAGCCGGCGGCGGAAGTCAAAGCCTTCGCCTTCGTCCTCGATGGACACCGTCAGCTTTTCGCGGTCAAGGATATACTGTACCCGGATGGCCTTGAAGGGATCTTCTTTGTTGCCATGTTTACGCCCGTTGTCCACGGCTTCGCTCACGGCCTGCAAGAATTTATGTGCCTCGATCTCCTCCAGCCCGCTGCCTTCGATCACCTCCTCAAGCATTGCCAGTCCCTCATCGACCGCGGATTGCGCGCTGGAGAACGACAACTGGACATCGCGGGTGATGAGCAGGGACTCCAGATGGGTGCGGTCATATTCGCATTGGGCGAGGGCGAAAAGTTCCTGAATGTCAAACGGCTCGGTGATGTTCTCGTCGGCGCAGACGCGCAGATTGGTTTGAGCCGATCCGGTGGAGGTAATCTTGATAATGCTGAGCAGGCCGCTCTGCGGGCCGACCTTGAGGTCCAGACAAATCTGCTGGTACAGCGGAAGGTTGGCGTCCAGAATGGCGACATCAAATTTGCCGCCGTCGGCAATCGCGCGTTGGATCACCTGCCGGCTGTTGGTGACAAGGACATGTCCCTTGTCGCCGGTCAGCGCACGGACCAGAAGCTTCGCCAGCGGGTCGTCGGGGGACATGCCGACCAGAATGCGCGCATCCGGCAGACGCGGCTGGGGGGCGGAGGTAATCCGGAAACGCCCCGATTCCGCCGCCGCACTGATTTCCGGAATGCTGGTTTGCGTGATTCCCCGGTCGAGACAGGCGAGGGCTTCGGGGACCGTGGGGAAGACGTTCAGCACCTCCTGCAACCCCAGCAGTTGCATCAATCGCTGCGACTCCGTGTTGACGTTGACCATGCCGCCGCCGACGCTGCTCTCATTGATCTGGTCGAAAAACCACACCAGCTTGCCAAGCCCGGTGGAGTTGATGTAGGTGACCCCCGAAAAATCCAGCAGAACCGTGCGTTTGCGTTCAACGAGACTGCTCAGGAAATCGCGGAATAGGTTGATCGTGGGGCCGGAGACGATGCCCGCAACTGACGCCAGAAGAACCTCTCGCTCACGCGGAGAGTAAATGCTCTTCACCTGTGTATCCAAACGGGACATCACGCTCTCCCTTATTCTGAACGCGCGGAAAATTGCAGGGTTGCATTCATACAGCCGACACGTGATTATCGTATATTTTACCGAAAAAATAAAACGTATCCGCAGAAGATTCGCGCTGGTTTTTCAACTTCTACGGGGCGGCGCGGTCTCAGTGCTTCCGTCGCGGCCGAAAAAGGAGCTTAACCGGGCGGGCATTGCCGTCGAGGGCAGCACCTCTTGCGCTGCCGAAAGTTCGATTGCGGCGCGCGGCATGCCATAGACGACTGAGGTCGCCTCGTCCTGCGCGATCGTCAGCCAGCGCGCCTGCTTCAACTCCAGTAGTCCCGCCGCGCCGTCGTTGCCCATGCCCGTCAGTAACAACGCCGCTCCGGCCCGCGGCCAGCACCGTGCGGCGCTTTCAAAGAGGATGTTGGCCGAAGGCTGATAAAAACCGTGCGCCGGCCCGGTGAGATAATCCAATTCGCCGTTTTGGCCGATGAAGAGGTGGGCACTGCTGTCGGAGATGTAAACCCGTCCCGGCTCCGGGCGGTCTCCGGCGCGAGCGAGCTGGCAGTGGCGTCCGCTGTGTGCCCCCAGCCAGCGGACGAAATCCCCGATGAATGCCGGGTCAACATGTTGCGCGATTAATATAGCCGCCGGCAGGTCCGGTGGCAGCGGTTGCAGTATTTCCGCGATGACCGCCGGTCCGCCGGTGGAGGCGCCGATCAGAAGCAGGCGCGGCAGCCGGCTGAGCAGGGCGGTGCTGAGGGCGGGAGCAGCGCCGGTGAGGTGTGCGATGTGATCGATTTTGCGCAGCAGTTCCTCTGCGCCCTGCATACCGCCCTCGTTCAGCGTCGGGGTATTGACGGCGTCAAGCGCGCCATAGCTCATGGCATCGAAGACGAGCGACACATTGCCGTCCACCGTCGCGGTTACGACCAGAATCGGACACGGGCTGGCGTGCATGATTCGTCGCGTGGCCTGGACGCCGTCCATGTGAGGCATGATCAAATCCATCAAAATCAGGTCAGGCTTGTCGGCTCGGCAGCGCTCTACCGCCTCCATCCCGTCGGCTGCGGTCCAGGCGATTTCCAGGCCGCTGCCCGAGAGCACCGCTCGCCGCAGAATCTCCGTCGCCATCCGCAAATCGTTTACAATCGCGATACGCATACTGTTCTTTCGTATTGAGGTTGCGCTTCCTACCGGGGGGCAGGGAGGGGCGTAGAGAGAAGTTGTTCCACCGAACGCAGGAAATCCCCGTCCTGAAAGCCGCCTTTGGTCACATACCCGTTCGCCCCGGCCGTTTGGCCGGCTGCCCGGTCTTCTGGCCGGTCCTTGTAGGAGACCAGAAGTACTGGCAGCCGGGCAAACTGCGGGTCGGCGCGCAGGGTTTGCACCAGCTCCAGCCCGGTCATGCGTGGCATATCGATGTCGCTGATCAGGAGGTCGAACGTCTGCGCGCGCGCATTCAGCCAGCCGTCCACGCCGTCTACGGCGGTCGTGACCGTATATCCGGCACCCTCAAGCAGCCGGCGCTCCATTTCACGAACCGTCAGCGAGTCGTCCACCACCAGAATGTTTTTTTTGCACCGGGAAGGAAGCGCCGCCTTTTGTCCGAATGCCGCAAGGGCCGGGGAGCTTGGGTGGTCGGGCAGCGCGCCGGCGTCCTGCGGCCCGTGAAGACTGGTCGCCAGATCGTCCACGTCCAGCAGCAGCACGATTTGTCCGTCGTCCAGCACCATGAGGGCGTTGATGTCCCGCACCTTGCCAAGACGCGGGTCAAGCGGCTTGACCACCAGTTCCCGTTCGCCCAGAAAAGCGTCCACGATCAGGCCTCGCAGAGCCTCGCCGGTGCGGACCACGACGACCGGAAGTCTCCTGCCGTCCGTCTGCGCGGAGCCGACGCCCAGAAGGTGCGCCGCATCCACCAGTCCGATGTTGTCGGCATCATCCTGCACATAGGCGCGGCCTTCGAGGTGCCGGATGGCGGTTGGGGCGAGGCGCAGCAGGCGGTCGATGCGGTTGAGCGGCAGGGCATAGGCTTCTCCGGCAATTTGCACCAGTAGAACCCGCGCAACCGAGCGCGTCACCGGCAGCCGGAGGTGGAAGGTCATGCCGTGGCCGTGACGGTTCTCGACCTGCACCTGCCCCCCGAGCGTGCGCAGCATTTCGCGCACCACGTCCAGCCCGACTCCGCGGCCGGAAATTTCCGTTACCGCTTGTGCCGTCGAGAACCCGGGCAGGAAGAGGAACTCCAGCAGCTCCTGCTGGGTCAGTTGCGGGAGGGTGGTTGGATCATGCAGGCCTTTTTCCCGGATTTTGCGGCGGATCATGTCGGGATCCATTCCTTTGCCATCGTCGCTGATGCGGACGGTCAGGAACCCCGCCCAGTGCAGCGCCTGCAGAACCAGCCGGTTTTCCTCTGGTTTGCCGGCGGCAGCGCGTTCCTCCGGCGTCTGCATTCCGTGGTCGACGGCGTTGCGCAACAGGTGTGTCAGCGGCGCCTCCAGCTTCGCCAGAACATCCCGGTCGACGCGGGTGTCGAGACCAAGGATTTCAAATTTAACCCGTTTACCCAGTTGCCGGGCAAGGTCGCGCACCATCCGCTCAAAGCCTTGTATGCCTTCCCGGAAGGGACGCATGCGGCTGCCGAGTACCTCACGGTACAGACGCCCAGAGAGTTCGGCGGCGTGGCGGGTCAGTCCGTCAACCTCGTTGCCGCCGCGTTGCAGCAACTCCCGCGTGCGGACGGTCGCCTCTCTCAACTGCTGCAGCAGAGGGGCATTTGCGCAATCGGCTCAGAGTTGCAGCTTGTCCAGCAAATCCAGTTGCCGCTCCACCGACCGGCGCAATTGCCGGATGCCGCCGGAAAGCGTTTCCATACTCTGGGACTGTACGACCGTTTCGCCCGCCAGCCCCATAATCCGGCTGATGCTCCCGGCGGAAACCCGCACCACGCCGTCGGCCGGATCGGTAGGGGCGTTGAAGGCGGTTTTTGCGCCAGCACTGGGGACGGCGGTGATGGGTGGCGCGGCAAGGGACGCGGCTGCCAAGGGGGCAGCCTGTTCGGTGTCGGGTGTTTCGTGGTGCGCTCCGATCCATTTTCCGGTTGCGGCCGCTCCGGCCGCTCCGGTTTGCATGGCCTCTGCACGTAGCGGCTCACAAAACGGCCGCGGTTTTTCCCGGGGTTGCGGGGCTGGGGACGAAGCCTCCGGTGCGGCAGGTGCAGACGATATTGATGCCGCAGGAGCATTCGGGGCCAAGGTTGCCAGTTGCGCGAGATAGGGTTCTGGCCGTTGCTCGGAGCCGGTGCAAAGTCGTCCGAGGCCGTCTACGGCCGAAAGAAGAATGTCGGCGCGTTCAGGCCGGATGGTTAACTCCCCCTTCTGGGCAGCTACGAAGTAATCCTCCAGCGCGTGCGCCAGCGTTACCACCGGCTGCATTCCGATGATGCGGGCCGCACCCTTCAGGGAGTGGGCCGCACGCATCAGCTCTTCCAGCCTTGTTGCATCGGCCGGATTTTCCTCCAATCGCAGAATCTGTTCGTTCAGCGTGTTCAGGCGCTCCTCGGCCTCCGATCGGAACATTTCCAGCATAATCGGCTCGATGGCTACCGTAAGCGGGAGTGCTTTGGCCGAATGGGAAGAAGCGACGGCGCGTGTTGCCTGACACTCCGTACCGCATCCGGCATC
>CAYWTJ010000124.1:0-8632 GCA_964460225.1 uncultured Planctomycetaceae bacterium
ATGCCGCGCCCGGTTCCCGTTCGACCGCCGCCCAAAGCTGGTGCAGGTCGGTTCCGGCCGGCTGGGAAGCCGCAAAATCGGGGATGCAGCTTACCCCGGGGAGCGTCTCGCCTCCGCCGCCGGGCGCGAGAAGCCGCTCCAAGGTCAGGGCGATCAAATCCGCATACTGTTCGCTTGCATCCTCCCTGTCCTGCCGCGAGCGGCCAAATTCATCCAGATACCCCTGCATCAGGGCGGGCAGCAGGCGGGGAAATCCCGGCAAAAGCCGGGATTCCGGGGCATCGGCCGGGAGCGGGGAGAAATGGAACCAGAAGATATCCCAATGTGCCCCGGCGATTTCATACCAGACGCTCTGCCCGCCGGTAATCAGCCAAGCGCTGCCGGGCAGAAATTCGCCGTCGCAGCCGTTCACCCGGAACACCCCCCGGCCGCTCAGGGTACACATCAGAAGACGCATATTCTGCTCCGGCCGGCGAATCCAGTACGGCGGCCGCAGACGGCTGAGGCCGGCCATTTGTAACTGGATTTTTTTGAACGGATGCCGGGGATGGTCCGGGAGCGGGAGAAAAACCTCATGGCAGTCGGGGCCGATCGTCGATGTCGAAGGTAGCATTGCGATGCCTTGTAGAATGGTGGGCCGGCCGGGGCTCAGTCCTCGATATGGGAGGGGAAGGTAGCGGTAATGGCGTCGTATTCGGGGAGATGCGCCAAAAATGCGGCGACCACGTCCGGGGCAAAATGCTTGCCGCTTTCCTTCCGCACCAGCTCCAGAATCCGTTCCTTGCTCCAGGCGTCCTTATAACAGCGTTTGTTGCCGAGGGCGTCGACCACATCTGCCAGCGCCGTCACGCGGCCGCTCAGACCGATTTCCGTCCCGCGCAGGCCGTTGGGATACCCGGTGCCGTCCCAACGTTCGTGGTGCTGCAACGCAATGCGCGCCGCCTCCACAAAGACCGGGCGTGAGCTGCTGCTGAGAATTTTGTGGCCGATGGTCGTATGGGTGCGGATCACCGCCATCTCCTCATCGGTGAGGCGGCCGGGCTTGTGCAGAATGTGGTCGGGGATGCCGATTTTCCCGACATCGTGCAGCGGCGCCGCCATTTGCAGGAGTTCCAGTTCGTCGGGCGACATGCCGCAGTATTTCCCCAGAAGACAGGACAGCTCCGTCATGCGCCGGACGTGGTTGCCCGTTTCGCGCGAGCGGTGTTCGACCACTTCTCCGAGCATGCAGATGATCTGCCGCTGCGTGTCGAGAATCTCCTGATTGAGATACAGGTTGTCGAGCGCCAGCGTTGCATTGGCGCTGAACATCGTCAGGGTCTGGCGGTCGGTGGCGCTGAGCACCCGGGCCGCATGAAAGTAGGCGATATGCCGGATGCCGTTTTTGGTTTCGTAATATCCGACATACCGGTGGTGGCTGAACTGGCAGCGGCGGTTGTGGGTCGCGTCCAGCAGCAGCTCCAGAATGTCCTGTTCCAGATGCGGGATGACGTTCCCGGCCGGCGGTAGAACGCCGGTGGCCGCGAGGATCAGCAATTCCTCATCGCTCTGTGCGCGCGCGACGAAGCAACCTGACGCGGCGGAAAGGGGCGTATCGAGGAGGGCGGAAAGCTGTTGCAGAATCACGTCGGAGAGCGCTGGAAAGGTGCGCGGCTCGAAAAGCTTTCCGGCCGCTTCGCTGACCGCCAGCATCCCTTTGCGGTTTTCTTCGAGGGACTTTAAATCCCGGTAGGAACGCAGGGAGGTCGTAATCATGGTGAAGAGCTTCTGCGCGGTCAGCTCGGTTTTTTCCTTATAGTCGTTAATGTCGTAATTGAGGATGACCTCCCGCTCGGGAGCTTGCCCCGGCTGTCCGGTCCGGAGGACAATGCGGACGAGATTGTTGCCGAGAATGTCGCGGATATGGCGGACGACGTCCAGTCCTGCGTCTTCGGTTTCCATGACCACGTCCAGCAGCACCAGCGCCGTGTCCGGGTGTTTGCCGATCAGTTCCTTTGCTTCCCGCGCGGAATAGGCACTGATGAATTCCAGCCCCCGCCGGTCAAAGCTGTATCCCTGCAGCACCAGACGGGTGAGGTTGTGGATTTCGGGATCGTCGTCGACAAGCAGGATTTTAAACGGCATCGCGTCGGAATGGTTTTTCTCGGAACGCGAAACGCCATCCCGGAAGCGCAGGGCTTCGCCGGGGGCGTGCGGATGAGGGGAATGTCGGGTCATGTTGCTTGTCCTGTTCCGGCATCGCGGGGCTGGGTGCTTGCGTCATCGCCAAGGCGCAGCGGAACCGCAATCACGAAGGTTGTTCCGTATCCCGGCTGGCTGTGGCAATGGATGGTGCCGCCCAGCGTGCGCGTTACCAGATTGTAGGTGATGTGCATCCCCAGTCCGCTTCCGCCATGCCCGCGCTTGGTCGTGAAAAAAGGCGTAAAAATCCGTGGGCGGAATTCGGGCTTGATGCCCTTGCCGTTGTCATTATAGTCAATGTAAAGTTTACCGTTTGCCGCCTTGACTTCAATTGTTATCCGTCCCGCGTCGGTGTGTTCAAACCCGTGCAGCAGGGAGTTCTGAATCAGATTGCTGAAGATTTGGTAGAACGCTCCGGGGTAGCTGCGCAGGACGATATCGCCGGGGCAGTTGACGGTGAGCGCGTGTTTGGCCCGCCGGTATTGCGGCTGCAGGCTCAGAAGAATTTCATTCAGATAATCCCGAAAATTAAACTCCCGCAGATCCTCCGTGGACTGGTCGACCGCGATGCGCTTGAAGCTGTTCACTTGCTCCGCCGCGCGCTGCAGATTGCTGAGGATGATCTGGCTGCTTTCCCGGCAGAGATTCAGGTAGGTCTCAAAATCATCCCGCGTCAACTCGTCCTTTTCGTAAAGGCTCTGGAAGTAGCTGGTGCGCTCCTGCAGGTGTGAGGCTGCCGTAACGCCGATGCCGACCGGGGTGTTGATTTCGTGCGCAACCCCCGCAACCAGTTCGCCCAGCGCCGCCATCTTTTCGGTCTCGACCAGTTGCGCCGTCGCCTGCTGAAGACGTTCAAACGAGCTTTGCAGCGCATGATTTGCCTGCTCCAGTTCGCGGGTGCGGCTGGTCACCTTATGCTCCAGATTTTCGTTGAGATCGCGCATCGCCCGTTCCAGACGCTTGCGCTCCGTGATTTCGGTCGCTACGCAGCACAGCCCGCCGAATTCGCCTTCGGCGGTACCCACCGGAAATTTCAGGCAGAGAAAGGTGCGTCGTTGGCCTTCCAGGATGATTTCCTCATCGCTGCTGCGCGGCTGGCCGCTGGCAAGGATCGTCGGGTCGGAGGCAAGAAGCGGAGTCAACTGGCCCACGGGAAGTCCCGGCACCATGGTCTGCCCCAGAAGTTCGTCCGCCTTGCAGTGGAAGGTCTCCTCAAACAGCCGGTTTACCATTACGAACCGGTCCTGCCGGTCCTTGAGCCAGATCAGCGCCGGTGTGTTGTCAATCAGGCCGTGGAGCAGCAGATTCTTGTCGATCAGCGCCTTTTCCGCCGCCTTGCGCAAGCTGATATCCCGGACAACCGCATAAAAAAAGAGACCGTCCTCCGTCGGCAGCGTCGTGATCGAAACCTCTGCCGGAAAAAGCGTTCCGTCGTGTCTGCGGTGCAGCCACTCGAAGTGCAGGTAGTGGTTGATCCGAACCTGCTCGATCAGCAGGCGGGAGGCTTCCCTCTGCGGGAGATCGTCCAGTTGCTTCGGCTCGGAGAGGTCCCCGAGCGAGCGGCCGACCAAAGAGCTGCGCGAGGGAAAGCCGAAGAGCTTGACTGCCGCCGGGTTGCAGTTGAGAACCCGTTCGGTGGAGATAATCAGCGTCGCGTCAGGCGATTTTTCAAACAGCACCTGATACTTGTATTCATTGTGGGCCAGCGCGCTGTCCGACCGCTCCTTCTCGCGTTTTAATTTGGTTGCCTGCTGTACGATAATCAGACAGAGCGCGCCGGCCAGAAGGGATGCCGCGAGCGCAATCAGCAGAACGCGGTCGCGCAGAACCGATAGCTCCTGTTCCACATCATCAAGATAAATCCCCGTGCCGACGGTCCAGTCCCACGGCTTATAGGTGCGGACGTAGGAAATTTTGTGGAGAACCTGTGCGCGCTGTCCCCGCTTGGCCCACTCATATTCGACGTATCCGCCGTCCGGCTTTTTTCCCGCCTCCACCAGCCGCGTCCCCAAGGGTTTTCCCAAGCGGTCGAGGATTTGCTCCGTCTTCTGGCCCTCGAGATACAGGTTGTCCGGTTGCATCAGAATGGCCGTACTTTGACCGAGAATGAAGAAGTAATCATCGCCGGTGGGGCCGTAGCGCAGGGCTCTGATATGCTGCTTCGCCATCTGCCGGCCTTCTTCGGGCGTCAGCTTGCCGGCCGCGATCTGCTGGTTGATGTCATCCATGACCGAGAGCGCGACATCGGTAAGGTTCCGGATCATTTCTTTTTTGCGCGTTATAAACCCATCACGCGCAACCGGCAGCGCGAATATGAATGCAGCGGCGAGAATCAGCAGAATCGGCAATCCCGCCGGAATCGCAATCTGATAGGGCAAGCTGACATGGGATTTAAAAAAGGACATTCGTCCATCCTTGCGAAAATCGGTCATCGCCCGCCAAGATTACCCTCGGTACTATAGTGTAAAGACTTGTATCTTGTCAAAGGGAAATAATGCGTTTTGAGCGAAATTGCGGGCGAGCAGCGCAACTGCCGGCCGGAATCTGTAGTTGCGCGAAACTTGAGCGCCGGACAGCGTTGGGATAGCGTGAAGCCCGGGGCCTGTCGGTTAAAGTGTGGCGATGCCGTGCGTGGTGCGGAATTGCCCCGGCGGCAGTTGGTAGTGTTGCCGGAAGATTCTGGTGAAGTACTGCAAATCTTCGATCCCGACGGCGCAGGCGACCTCCTTGATGGGCAGGCTGCTGCTGAGGAGAAGTTCGCCGGCTTGCGTGAGGCGGCATTGTTGCAGGTAACGTTGCGGCGAGATGCCGGTGACCTGCTTGAAGAGCCGGCGCAGATGGGCATAGGAAATATGCAGCCGGGCCGCCTCCGCCGGAAAATTCCACTCGGCGGCCGGATCGCTGGTGATGGCGCGGGTCAGTTCATTCAGCCGTTGCGCAAGTCCGCCGGATGGCGTAGTAAACTCCTGTTCTTCATAAAGTTGCAGAAATAGTCCGACCAGTGCGTGTGCAGCCCGGTGATGATAGCGTTCCCCCTGATTGATGTGGTAGCAGCATTGCGCGAAGAGCTCATAAAAAGCGGTGGCATCCCGGACCGGATAAACCGGTGGGTGACGGTCGAGGCAGAGCAGTTTGGTGCGGATCAGCTCTTCGACCAGCGGCCCTTTGAAGGCGATGGTGTTATGCAGCCAGGTCGAGCCGGGAGGGCAGCCGAAGATGAAATCCGCGCCCGGATAGGTTATCAGGACGCAGGGGCCGGTGGCGGTTACCGGGGCTTCCGCCCCCATCTGGATGGTCTCAATGCCGCCGTGGTTGTATTGCAGGCAGAAATACTGCCGGCCGAAGAGGTGAATCAATCCGGAATTCGGCTTGTTGCCGGCATTGCCGAAGAGGAAGGTCAGCCCGTCGTAATATTCCATTGCAGCGAAAACCTTTGCGTGCAGAAAGGGCTTTTCAGCCTGCGCGCAGCAGACTGGCAAGGACAAAGAGAAATGCGGCGAAGAGCAGCGCCGTCAACGTGAGCAGCCGGTTGGCAAGCCGGATCTGGTTGCGCTCAAGCTGGGCAATCGGTTCGCCGATCAGCGGCGTCATCTTTGCCTCGCCATGATAGAGATTCTCTCCGCCCAACTGAACCCCCAGCGCGCCTGCCAAAACCGCCTCCCCCAGCCCGGAGTTCGGGCTCTCATGCTTGCGGCCATCGCGGCGCAAAACCGACAGCGCCCGTGACCAGTCATATCCCCCGGCCAGCGCCGCGGCAACGACGGTATAGGCGCTCAGACGGGCGGGTAGGAAGTTCAGCAGATCATCAAGCCGGGCCGAGGCCCAGCCGAAATGCAAATACCGCTCATCTTTGTAACCGAAGGTGGAATCAAGGGTGTTGGCGGTTCGGTAGGCGATGGCGAACGCCGCCGCCAGCGGTGCCCCGCCGAGAACTGCGCCGAGAGCCGCATAAAAGAGCGGCGCGGTTACGCCGTCACAGGTGCTTTCTCCGATGCTTTCGAGCGTGGCGCGCACAATTTGCGGTTCATCGAGATGCGCGGTATCGCGCCCGACGATCCGGGCGACGCGGATGCGCGCTTCCGGCAGATCACCGGCCTCCAGTGCTTGCAGGACTGCGCGGGCATGTTCATACAGATCGCGCAGCGCAACAGCGGTATAAACCAGAAACAGAGCCAGAAGATACCCCAGCAGGTGCGAGAAGTGCTGGAGTACCCAAACCGCAAGCCCCGCCGGGACCGCCAGCAGGAACACGATCGCCGCCGCCGCTGCGCAACCGGCGTTGCGCGGGTTCAAAAACAGTGAACGCGCGGTCGGCTCCAGTCTCTGACAGAGCCGCCCGGCCAATCGCGCCGGATGCCAGCTCCACTCCGGGTCACCGATCAGCCAGTCGAGCCCAAGCGCGAGCAGCGGCAAAAGCTGGCAGGTAAAGGTGGCGGATTGATGGAGTGGCATATTCGGAATGTCCTGCTTGATGTGGCGAAACGTCCGGAAAAAAACGAGGCGGTTACCGGACGGAAATCACTTTTTCTTTTCGTTTTCCGCGGCGACCTTGGAGATGTTTTCCCGGAGTTTGATGAAGCTTTCGGGGGTCAGTTGCTTGATGGACCAGGCGGCAAGTTTGCGGATCGATTCCGGTTGACCGTTCTCCGTGACGTAGATCAGCGCCCGGTCGGCGTACCCTTGCGCCTCGTCGTTTGTGACCAGAATCTGTCCTTCGCTGCCGGGTACGCCGTGGCGGAAGACCGCCAGCCGCAGCACCGCCTCCTGCCGCCAGACGGGATCGGCATCCTCGGTGGCAACGCGGATGCAGCAGAAGAGCGAGTTGAAGCCGTACATGGTGCCGAGGAAAATATTGAGCTTGCGGCTGTATAACTCCTGCGCCTTTTCGAGCTTATCGATGTACTGCTCGGCCAGTTCGTGGCGTTTCATGTCGAGGTTGCGTTGCAGGAATTGCGAGTACTCCTTGGCGGCGGCAAACTTGATGCGGATGCCCAGCATCTGCACCAGCATGGACGGCGCATTTTTCGTCAGATGCCAGCCGAAGATCAGCGCGCTGCGGTAAACTGCTCCTGCCCCCTTGAAGTCGCCTTTTTCCTCCAGTTCCTTCGCCAGTTCAAAAATGGCTTGCGCGTAGGCGATGAAGACAATGATATCCGGCTGCCGGACGGAGGCGTCGGTCATGGGCGGGTAATAGTCGGGCGTCAGCCGGCAATCTTTTATGCTGACCGCGCGTAAAATCTCGTTGAGTCCCTTGCTCCGCTTCTTGACCTTGAAGGATTCCGGCGTTTCCCGGTCTTCATTAAAGAGCATCTCCAGCCGGGCATAATTATCTGCCGCGTTTCCCGCTTTCTCGGGGAAGCTGGTCAGTTGTTCAAGGCCGGCGTCGGTGTCGATCAGCGTGAGGGGGACGCTCTTGAGCAGCGTCAACTGCGGCGGGGTGAGCTTGTCGTCGGACGGCAGAAGGCTGCCGGTATCGGCGGCGGACAGGGTTGTCGCGGATAAAACCAGCAGTGCCAGAACGCGCAGTGCGCGCAAACCGTGAATCATGCTTCTCTCTCCGGTATGGTTCGATTGCAAGCAAATCAGGAATATCGATGCCGCCATTTTAGCCAGTTTGCGCCCGATGGCAAGAGGAACCATGTAACTCCTTTTGCAACGGCAGGTTATTGCATTTCTCCCGCCCGTTCGCGGCAGGCAAGCAGAATTTCCAGCGTCAGCGGGAAACGCTCGAAACGGCGGCCGCCCAGCTCCCGCACCGGTGCGATCTCCCACTTGCAGGAGGCGAGAAAGAATTCACTGGCTTCCGCGCAGAGCTGCGGCGTCAGCGGCTCCTGATAGACCATCACCCCGATTCGCGCCGCGCATTCGATGACCAGATCGCGGTACACATCCGCCCGGACCCCTTCCTTCTGCGGATGCGGGGTAATCAACTCCCCGCCTCGCACCGCAAACAGATTTGCGTCGACGGCGGCCAGCAGATTGCCTTGTTCGTCCGTGATTATGGCATCGTCGAACCCCGCCCGCAGCGCCAGACGGCGCAGAGCGGCGTCGCGGGGGCTGGGACCGAAATTGAGGCAGGCCAGAGGGGCGCCGCGCACTTGCCGGTGGGGGCTGATCTGCAGCCGGAGGCGTTTTTCGGCCTTCTCGCGGTAGGGGGCGAGATCCTCCAGCCAGAGCAGCGTCGTCACGCGCGGCGGATTTTGAACCGAGCAGAGCAACTCCGGGTCCTCGCCGGGAGAGATGACATAATGCGCCAGGCAATCATATCGGTCGTCGCGGGAGCAGAGCGTGGCGATGTCGCGCGCAAGTTGGCGGGCGCTGACGGCGAAGGGCAGCCCGATTGCCGGATGGCTCAGGGTTGCCGCGAGCCGGTCGATGTGCTGCTCCAGCCGCTCTGGCGTGGCGTTGCGCACGCGGATGGTCGCCGTGATCTGTTCCGCCGTCCGCAGCG
>CAYWTJ010000125.1:0-10551 GCA_964460225.1 uncultured Planctomycetaceae bacterium
CGGCATGGTGCTGCGGCAGATTCCCAACAGCATGCTGAGCATCGAGCAGATCGGCCTGCCGCCGGTGACGACGGAGTTGTGCGGCCGTCCGCGCGGCCTCTTCCTCGTGACCGGGCCGACGGGTTCGGGTAAGACGACCTCGCTGACCTCGATGATTAATTACATTAACGAGACGCGGCAGGATCACATCATCACCATTGAAGACCCGATTGAATTCGTGCATCAGCATAAGAAGTGCGTCATCACCCAGCGCGAAATCGGCCCCGATACCCCGAGCTTCTCCGAGGCCCTCCGGCGCGCGCTGCGTCAGGACCCGGATATCATCCTCGTGGGCGAAATGCGCGACCTGGAGACGATCGAAGCGGCGATTACGGCGGCAGAGACCGGACACCTTGTGTTCGGCACGCTGCATACCACCAGCGCCTCGAAGACCGTGAACCGTCTGATCAACGCCTTCCCGACCACGCAGCAGGAGCAGATCCGCACGCAGTTGTCGGTGGGGCTGATCGCGGTGCTGTCGCAGACGTTGCTGCCGACCGCCGACGGGCAGGGGCGCGTGGCGGCGTACGAGCTGATGATCTGCAACACGGCGGTGCAGAACCTGATCCGCGAGAACGAAACCTTCAAGATCGACAGCGTGATCCAGACCGCGACCAAGCAGGGCATGCGCCTTCTGGACGACCACCTCTTCGAGTTGTGGGCGACGGGGCGGGTGAAGAAGGAAGATGCCATTCAGCGCAGCAATTATCCCGACCAGTTGGCGGACAAGATCGCCAAGAACGGCGGATGAAACCGGCTGACGGGAGGAGGACGGCGGCGATGGCGTCCGCGTCGGGCGGGATTTTGGAGCGCCCCTTTCGTCAGAGCGGTTCTTTAGCAAATTATGGCGCCATGGATTAGCGCGATACAGGCATAAGGATGTCACATGCAGGGAATTCAGCACGAGGTGAACATTTCGCAACGCATGCCGTTGGGCGAGCTTCTGCTGATGCAGAACGTGATTACGCAGGAACAGTTGCAGCAAGCGCTGGAGGAGCAGAAACGCACTCCCGGCGCGCTGGGTCGCATCATCAAGGAGCTCGGTTTCTGCACTGAAAGCGACATTCAGATCGCCCTCGGCCGGCAGGCGGGGATGGATGTGGTGAAGCTCAGCGAGATCGATATCCCGCAGAACGTCATCGATATGGTCGAGTCGCTGATGGCTGAAACCTACCGCATCGTCCCGGTGGCGTTTAACGACGCGACCAAGACCCTGACGGTGGCGATGGCGGATCCGATGAACATGCACGCCATCGATGAGCTGCGCTTCCTGCTCAATTGCAACGTCTCGGGTGCGGTTTCGACCGAAGAGGACGTGCGCGAGGCGCTGGCGAAATATTACGCATCCAAAGGCACCGAGTCGTACAGCGATATTCTCAGCTCCCTCAGCGACGATGAAAACCTGATGGAGATCCGCGACGAGGAGGATATGGACGAGAAGGACATGGAGGACATGGCCAACTCGGTCCCGGTGGTGAAGTTGCTGAATCTGGTCCTGCTCTCCGGCATCCGCGACCAGTCCTCGGACATCCACTTCGAGCCGTTCGAGGACAACTTCCGGATCCGCTACCGCGTCGACGGCGCGCTGCTGGAGCTGCAGAGCCCGCCGCGCAGCCTGGCGCTGCCGCTGATCAGCCGCATCAAGGTGATGAGCAACCTCAACATCGCGGAGCGCCGCGTCCCGCAGGACGGAAAAATTACGCTGGCGCTGGGCGGCCGCACGGTCGACCTGCGTGTGTCGACGTTGCCGACGATGTTCGGCGAGAGCGTGGTAATCCGTATTTTGGACAAGACCGTGGTGAGTCTGGATATTAACCGTCTGGGCATGAGCGAGGAGGTGCTGGGCACCTTCCTGGACCTGATTCACAAGCCGAACGGCATTATTCTGGTGACGGGGCCGACGGGTTCGGGCAAGACGACGACGCTGTATGCCTGCATCAACGCGGTGAACGAGACTTCGGCCAAGATCATCACGACCGAAGACCCGGTGGAATATGAGTTGCCGGGCGTGATTCAGTGTCCGATCAACGCGGAGATCGGCGTGACCTATGCGGCGTGTTTGCGCGCGATTCTGCGTCAGGACCCCGACAAAATCCTCGTTGGCGAAATCCGCGACGTGGAGACCGCCGGCATCGCCATCGAGGCGTCGCTGACGGGCCACTTGGTGTTTTCGACGCTGCACACGCAGGATGCGCCGTCGACGATCGCGCGTCTGGTGGAGATGGGGCTGGAATCCTATCTGCTGGCGGCGACGATCGAGTCCATCATCGCCCAGCGTCTGGTGCGCTGCATCTGCGCGGAATGCAAGACCGCGTATACGCCGACCGAGGAGGAAATCTACCAGATCGGGGCGAATCCGGCGGACATGGACGGGCGGCACTTTTACTACGGTCCCGGCTGTCCGGTCTGCAAGAACATCGGCTACAAGGGACGAAATGCGATTTACGAAATCCTGCGCATGAACGCGCGGCTGCGTGATCTGATTATTCAGGGCAAGTCGACCGAAGTGCTGCGCAACGCGGCGGTGGAGAGCGGCATGTCCACCCTGCGGCAGGCGGGGCTGCAGAAGGTGTTCGACGGTATCACGACGCTGGATGAGGTGGTACGCGAGACCCTCGGGGCCGAATAGCGCGGCGGCGGGCGCGGGCGGGCGCGAAAAAGTGGGGCGGGATGGACGCGGGCGATTGCGCGGCGCGTCGGAGCGTGGTAGAGTGTAAATCAGACGGCGGCGTGCCGGCAGGGGCGCGGCGGAACGGGAGAGCGTATCATGGCAAAGTTCGGCTACGAAGCCGTCGACAAGACGGGAAAGCAGAAAAACGGTGTGATCGAGGCTGCCAGCGATGGCGAAGCGCGCGAAAAGCTGCGGGCGCAGGGGCTGTTCCCGACCACGATCAGCCAGAAGGGCGGCGGTAGTTCCTCTACGGCCACGCGCAAGTCGGTGGTGATCGACGAGAGCCGCAAGCGCATGCCGTCTTGGATGGCGGGGAATATCAAGCCGAAGGATCTGACGCTCTTTACCCGCCAATTTTCGACCCTGCTGGACGCGGGGCTGCCGCTGGTGCGGGCACTGAACATCATGGAGCAGATGATCAAGCCGGGAGCGATGCGCAACGCGGTGATGGATCTGAAGGATGAGGTCGAGGGCGGTTCGGGCCTGTCGGATGCGATGGGGAAGATGCCCAAGGTCTTTGACAAACTGTACGCCAGCATGATTAAGGCCGGCGAGGCCTCCGGCCAGTTGGGCAAGATTCTCAGCCGCCTGGCGGACTTCCGCGAGAAGAGCGAGAAGCTGAAGAAGGAAATCATCGGCGCGTTGATCTACCCGGTGGCGGTGATGACCATTGCGACGGTGATTCTGGCCGGCATCATTGTCTTTATCGTTCCGAGCTTCCAGAAGATGTTTTTGCAGATGAAGCTGGAACTGCCCGGCATGACCAAGGTGCTGCTGGCGGTGGCGGATACGCTGACGGGGCTGTACTGGGGCATGGTGCCCGCGGCGCTTGTCTGGTTCGGCATGCTTCCGGCGGCAGCGTTCATCCTGTTTAAGGTCGTGCGCCTGACCGAGCCGGGGCGGTATTACACCGATATGGGATTTTTGAACATTCCGCTCTTTGGCATGATTATCAAGAAATCGACCATTTCCCGCTTTTGCCGGACCATGGGGGAGCTGGACAGCGCGGGCGTGCCGGTGCTGGACTCGCTGGCCATCATCAAGGATGCGATTCCGAACGCGGTGATCCGCGAGGCGATCAATGATATTCACACCGGCATCCGCGAGGGCGAAAATATGTCCGAACCGATGCGCCGCTGCGGGCAGTTCGATCTGATGACGCTGAACATGGTGGAGGTGGGCGAGGAAACGGGTGAGTTGGACAAAATGCTGGTCAAGGTCGCCAATACCTACGATAGCGACGTGGATGCGCTGGTGGCGGGCATGATGAGCCTGCTGGAACCGGCGTTGATTATCGGCATGGGCGGCGCGGTGGGCTTTATCGTGATCTCTCTGTTCATGCCTCTGATCGGCCTGATCAGCGGACTCTCGACCTGATGGAAAACGTGTGAGCAATGCGCGGCCGGCTCCGGCGGAGCCGGCCGCGTTTGTTTTCGGGGGTGCCGAACGTGCCGGCGGGGAACGGAAGAAGAATACCGCGCAAAAGTCTGAAAATGTCCTCTTGACATGGAGCGTCGGTTGCCGATAATCTTCTTCCCTTGCCGGTTCGGACGCTGCGTTGCTCCGGCGGATCCTTATTTTTCAGACCGATTGCGGGAGTGTTAAGATGCCTAACTGCTGTGCGATTTGTGGAAAGAAAACAACCTTCGGGACCCAGTACTGCCGTCGCGGCGCGAAGAAGAAGGATGGTGGTTCCGGTGCGAAGATCAGCGGCAAGTCTCCGCGTACCTTCAAGCCCAACCTTCAGAATGTCCGCGCATTGGTGGAAGGCGCTCCCAAGCAGATCAAGGTCTGCACCAGCTGCATTCAGGCCGGCAAGATCGTCAAGGCCGTCCGCGGCACCCGCAAGCTCACCCCTGCAAGCTGAAGAAGCTCTGCGGTGGGAAACACCAGCGTTGGCCAGTTCCCTTGGTTTGCGCGCGTGCGTCCGCTCAGAAAAAACCCGTCCAAGTGACGGGTTTTTTTGCGTGACGCCGGGGGGCGTTTCCCAAGGGACTTTGACGAGCGTCCGCAAACAGAAAAACTGGCCGCTCTGCCGATGAGGTCGGTTGTACGGAAATGCGAGGGCCCTGTGCCGGCGGACCCGGAATTTTTTTTTGACTTTCATATTCAGGCAAGTCTGGTAGAATGACGGTGCTATGGCGCATAAAGACGAATTGACGCTGAACGTTCATGAAATTTTCCGGTCCCTGCAGGGCGAGAGTTCGTATGCGGGGATGCCGTGTTCGTTTGTCCGGTTGGCGGGTTGCACGTTGCGTTGCCGCTGGTGCGATACCCTTGAGGCGGCCGAGCCGAATTCGGGGCGAACCATGACCATCGGCGAGATCGCGGCGGCGGTCGACGCGCAGGGGCCGAAGCTGGTCTGCATCACCGGCGGCGAGCCGTTGTTGCAGAAGAATACTCCCGTGCTGGCGGCGGCGTTCTGTGCGGCCGGATATACTGTGATGCTGGAGACCAATGGCGCGGAAGATATCAGCGTGGCGCGCGAACCGGTGATCCGGATTATGGACATCAAATGCCCCAGTTCCGGCATGAGCCGCCACAACAACTGGTACAACATGCAATACCTGCGCCCGAGCGATGAGATAAAATTCGTGATTGCCGACCGGGCCGATTATGAATACGCCCGCGAAATCATCGATAAGCACGGGCTGGGCGAGAAGTGCAAGATCCTGCTGAGTCCGTTGACGGGGCCGTACTCCGAGGTCGAACCGGCATTGCTGGCGGAGTGGATGCTGTGGGATGACCTGCCGGCGCGGTTCCAATTGCAGTTGCACAAGATCATCTGGCCGCAGGGCGAACCGAAGAACTGATGCCGCGCGAGCAGGTTGGCGGGCGGCGGACGTGGGGACATCCTGCAAAGGAGAGCATGATGAATATGAAACAGGCAGTGTGCGCGTGGGGGGGGCTGCTTCTGCTGGTTCTGGTAGCCGGCTGCGGGCAGGTGACAACCAATCCCGCAACGGGGAAAAAAGCGGCCGGCGTGACCGAGCAGACCCTGCCGGCGGCGTTGACGGGCAATCCGGTGACGGATGCGGGCAACGCGTTGATGGCGGGGGACTTTCGCTTCAAGGCGATTCAGGATGAACACGGAGCGGGGGTGGTGCCGGGGGGCAGCAAGTTGAAAGCGCAGGAATACGGCTACGATTATCAATACACGATGATCTTCTCGGCGGATAAGGGAATCACCCCTTCGCAGCGGATCAGTCTGGTGGACAAGGTGTATTTTTACGCCGCCAGCTACAACACGACCGTGCTGAATTATATGAAGGATCATCCGCGCGGCAAGTAAAGCCGGCCGGGGCGATGACCTGAGAGAATTCCGGCGCGCTGTTCGCCCGGCAGCTTGTGGGCGGTGTTCGATGCCCATGACTGGCTGGCGGTACGGGGCGGTTTTTTCGGATGTGGCGTAAGGCTCTTCGTTGCCGGTTTGTGCAACTGGTGATCGTCGTAGGTAAAAGGGGCATGAGGAAGAATAGCGGCGCGATGCCGTGCTGGAAAGGAATCACCATGAGCGATGAGAAATCAGTCGATACCACCGATGCCGCCAACGCAAGCGCCCGGACTGACGGCGGTTGCAAGTGTTCTTGCGGTTGCGCGGACGCTACCCCTTCGCCGGCCGGTACGAATGGTACTCCCGGCGCTGAGGTGGCGGGGGGGGACAATGGCGGGCGCAAACAGGATATTTTAACGCCCTCGCCGGCGGAGGCGCGGGAGTTGGAGCGGTTTATCGACACCGGGCACCGCAGCCCGCACACGGTTACGCTGCTGAGCTTTTTGGGGATCGTGATTTTGCTGGCGGGATTGCTGTACTGGGATAAGCTGGATTTGTACCCGTATCAGGCGGCGACGGAGCGTCAGTGGCAGCCGTTTGGCGGGGAGGTGCTGCCGATGCTGGTGAAGACGCAGCATTTGAAGGAGGCGAAGGCATACCGGTTGCAGCCGGGGGTTGAGACTGCGCCGCCGGACCCGTACTGGCCCGCCGTGATGTATGGAAAGTTGCGGGCGGATATCTTTATCGTGGCCGGGCTGGCGCTCTTGCTGGGCTGGGTCATGCTGCGGATTGAGCGCGCGAAGGCGCGGCGCAACGATTTGCTGGCGTTCCGGGCGTTGGCGCGGGAGATTGAGAAGTTGCGTCTGCGCATCCGTGAACTGGAAAAGAATCCTGGCGATAAAGAGTGATCCGTCGCGTTCGGTGCTTGTTCTTCTTCCGGTCGGGGCTACCCGGCCGGTTTTTTTTGCGGCCGGCGGAGCATCGCATAAAGTGGCGGGGGCGGCGGATAAGGGCGCTCCGCGGCTTCAGGATTCGTGGAGGAAGTCGGGGGCCAGCCGGTCGAGGGCGTTGCGGGCGGCGATGCGCTCGGCTTCTTTTTTGCAGCGGCCGGTGCCTTCGCCGACCAGTTCGTCGTTCAGATAAACGCCCATCGTAAAGATGCAGGCGTGTTCGGGGCCGTCCTCCGCGAGCAGGCGGTAGTCGAGCGTTCCCGCCTTTTCGCTCTGCGTCCATTCCTGCAGGAGTGACTTGCTGTTGCGGCCGCGGGCATAATCGAGTGAGTGCGCGATCTCCGGCTCCAGCCAGCGCAAGGACGCCTCCCGCGTGGCCGGCAGGCCGCCATCGAGATAAACCGCCGCAATCAGCGCCTCGAAGACGTTGGCGTAAATCGAGGTGGGCAGCTCCTTGCCGGCCCTGGTGTGCTGGGTAATGCCCTTGCCCAGGTGGAGCACCTCGTCGGGGCGGAGCCGGCGGGCGGCTTGCGCGAGGCAGCGGCGCGAAACGATGTCGCCTTTGATCTCGGTCAGCTCCCCCTCGCCGCGTTCGGGAAAACCGCGAAACAACTCTTCGCAGATGATGAAGTCCAGCACCGCGTCGCCGAAGAATTCCATGCGTTCGTTGTTGGTCGTTTTGTCGGTGGAGACGCTGCCGTGCGTCAGCGCCTGCTCCAGCAGGGAACGGTCGCGGAAGACATAACCCAGCCGCCGCTCCAGCGACGCGAGCGCCTCCGCGCGGGGTTCCTGTCGGTTGTCGTCCGGATCACGCACCAGTTTCTCCTAAAAATTGCGCGCCGCAGAGGGACAGTGACGGCGCAAACAGCAAATCCCGCACTCGGGCGCGCGGGCGTGACAGACCCGGCGACCGTGCAGAATGAGCGCGTGCGAGAACGCCGCCTGTTCCCGCGCCGGCACCAGAGCCTTAAGGCCCAGCTCGACCTTTACAGGATCTTTCGCCTCGGTTTCGGCGATCAGTCCCAGTCGCCCGCTCAGGCGCAGGCAGTGGGTGTCCGCCATGATTCCCGGCTGGCCGAAGGCATTGACCAGCACGCAGTTCGCCGTCTTGCGCCCGACGCCCGGCAGCGTGACCAACTTCTCCATTGTCGCCGGGACCTCGCCGCCGAATGTCTCGCAGAGCATCTGCGCGCAGGTCACGATGCTCTTGGCCTTGTTGCGAAAAAGCCCAAGCGTGCGGATCAGCGCTTCCACCTCCTCAATCTTCGCCTTCGCCAGCGCCTGTGGCGTCGGATAGCGTTTGAAGAGCGCCGGTGTGGCGAGGTTCACCTTCTTGTCGGTGCATTGAGCCGAGAGGATCGTGGCGATCAGCAACTGGAACGCGCCGCTGTAGTTCAACTCGCACTCCGCATCGGGGTACGCTTTCTTCAGCGCATTGATGATGAACCGTATCCGCGTCGCCATGCGCGCTCCACAGTCGGCAATAACCCGGCAAAAGGCTGGATATTCCGTCCAAACGCCCGGAGCCCCTCCGGCGAAGGCCCGTGTTCGCCACTGTTGGTTCGGGGAGCCCGCTACGGACGAGCCATTTCGTACCGGCAACCGCAAGGTCGCCGGGCGGCTGCTATGCCTCGACCGCCTCGATCCAGCGCCGGGCGACGAAGGCACGGCAGGCTTCGTTGGGATGCACCCCGTCGGGCAGCCAGTAGGCCGCGCCGGTTTTGTGCGCCGCCTGCGTCAGCGGACCGTCGAGGGCGACAAACACATCCGCCAGATCAGCGGCGACGCGGCGGGCGGCCTGAATCTTCGGGTCAAGATCCTCGCGCCAGCCGATCCGGTCCTGCGGCACCGGCAGTAAAAACGGCTCCATCACCACGATGCGGCAGCCGAGCTTTTTCTTCGCCTCTTTCAGGATCGCGCGGTAGTTCTTCTCGTAAGCTTCGACGGTGGTCGGATCGTTGCTGTCATAACGCCGCCAGGTGTCATTGACGCCGATCAGCACCGAGAGCACGGTCGGCTTGAGGTCGATGCAGTCCGCCTTCCAGCGCCCCTTGAGATCCGCGACCCGGTTGCCGCTGATGCCCCGGTTGAGGAACCGCAAATTGAGTTCGGGATACTGGGCCTTCAGCAGGCACGCCGTCAGGTACGCATACCCCGCGCCGAGGCCGTTGACGTCCTCGCGGTTGCGTCCGCAGTCGGTGATGCTGTCGCCCTGAAACAAAACCACGTCATTTTTCTTCAGTAACATCTCGCCTTCCTTTCGCGCCGTTCCTCAAGATCACCCCAAACCGGGGATGGAATCGCCGTACAGTTTCTTCAGTTCCGCGCGCAGCTCTGCATAGCGGGGGCTGCCCAGCTCCGGCAGCAGCTCCTGCGCTTCCTGCTTCGCCTGCATAATCATAGTCATATCGCGTGCAATGTCCACCAGCTTCAGTTCCGGCAGGCCGTGCTGTTTCGTACCCAGAAATTCGCCGGGACCGCGCATCCGCAGGTCTTCTTCCGCGATTTGAAAGCCGTCGTTCGTCGAGGCCAGCACCAGCAGCCGGCGGCGCGCTTCGTCGGTCTTGGCGTCCGAGAGGAGGATGAAATGCCCCTGTTCCTGTCCGCGTCCGATGCGCCCGCGCAACTGGTGTAATTGCGCGAGGCCGAAGCGCTCGGCGTGCAGGACGACCATCGTATTGGCGTTCGGCACATCGACACCGACCTCAATGACCACCGTGCTGACGAGGACGTCGATCCGGCGCGCCCGGAAGTCCGCCATCACCGTCTGCTGCTCCTCGCGCGACATCTTGCCGTGCATCAGCCCGACCTTGAAGCGCGGGAACTCCTGATGCTGCAATTGCAAAAACGCCTCCTTCGCCGAGGTGAGGTCGAGTTCTTCGTTCTCCTCCAGCAGCGGACTGACCACATACGCCTGCCGCCCCTGCGTCAGCTCCGTGCGCACGAAGTCCCAGACCTTCGCCTCCATCTGCGGATTCGGCACGCTGGTCTTCACCGGCTTGCGTCCCGGCGGCAGCTCGTCGATCACGCTCACGTCAAGGTCGCCGTAAACGGTAAGCGCAAGACTGCGCGGGATCGGCGTTGCCGTCATCACCAGCGTGTCGGGGCGCACGCCCTTCTGCACCAGCGCCGTGCGTTGCCCCACGCCGAACTTGTGCTGCTCGTCGATGATGACCAGCCCGAGGTCCGCGAACAGCATGTCGTCCTGCAGCGCCGCGTGCGTGGCGACTAGGATGTCGGTGCCTTTGCTGGCGAGGTCGGCCTTGAGCAGTTCGCGCTCGGCCTTCTTCAGCCCGCTCAGCAGCAGTCGCACCCGCACCTTCGAGCGCTGGCTATTGGCCAGAAACGCGGTGATCGTGTCGAAATGTTGCCGCGCCAGCAGCCCCGTCGGAGCCATCAGGCAGACCTGCGCCCCGCCCGCGACCGCCACCAGCATCGCATAGATTGCCACCGCCGTCTTGCCGCTGCCGACATCGCCCTGCAAGAGCCGGTGCATCGGTTCGGGCTTCTGCATGTCGCCCACGATTTCATTCACCACCCGTTCCTGCGCGGCGGTCATGCGGAACGGAAAGAGGCTGCGGATGCGGCGGTGCAGTTCCAGACTCACCTTGAACGCG